>JBEPVT010000003.1:0-163567 GCA_041690895.1 Gammaproteobacteria bacterium | reverse complement strand
AGTACCGGCGGCACGGCAAGTACCGGCGCCGCGTGCCGTTCCGATGGCACGTGAAGCGCCTATAGAGCAAAGCGAGGCGCGTGAGCGCCGCGCGGATACGCGATCAATAGAGTCAGTCGCCGAACCTAAGCCGGGAAGCCTGCTGCGGGGCCGCTATCGAATTGAAGCCGTCGTCGCTCAGGGCAGCACTGGCACTGTGTTTCAAGTCGTCGATGAATTTCGTTTGGAAACTGCCGGAAGTCAGCGGTTGGCTCTCAAAGTGCTGCATCCGGCTATTGCCAAGCGAGCCGAATTGCTCGCCGAGCTACCCCGAGAATTTCAATCTCTGCAGTTGCTGTCGCATCCGAACATCGTGCGCGTATTTGAATTTGACCGCGACGCGGCATTGGTTTTCTTCACTATGGAGCTGCTCACGGGCGCGCCGCTGAGTAGCGTGCTACAGAGAGCAAAATTGCTTCCATTGGAGCGCGCGCAGGCGATGGCGCTGATCCGCGACATTGGCGCCGCCCTCGCTTATGCGCATTCGCGCGGCGTGGTGCACGGGGATCTCAATCCGAAAAATGTATTCATTACCGGGCCCGGCGAATTGCGAGTCTTGGGCTTCGGTGGTTCGCACAAAGCACGGCAGGCCGCGACGATGCCGGATCATGACATGATGCTACCGATTGCGGCATCGGGCTATGCCAGTTGCCAGGTATTGGAAGGCGATCGCGCGGATGCTCGAGATGATGTATTCGCGCTTGCATGCATCGCCTATTTGCTATTGTCCGGCGATCATCCTTTCGCGAACAGAACGGCTGTCGAAGCTCGCGGCGCTAGACTGAAGCTGCGGCGGCCTGCCAATCTCAGCGGGCGGCAATGGCAAGCACTTCGCGCAGGGCTTCGATGGGAGCGCGAAGACCGTCCGGCCGATGCCCAGCAGTGGCTGACCCAACTGGAACTGGGAGGCGCGGCGCGGCGCTTGGCGCCGCTGGCAGATCTGCTCGAGCCGCCTCCGCGCAAAAAGTCTAAGTCCATACTTGCGACGGGCGTGGCGGCGGGAGTACTGCTGGCGGGCGCGTATTGGATCGTCAGTCATCGCGATATGCTGCTCGACTCGCCTGTCCAGGTTCTCACGCCCGCTACACCGGCGGCTCCGCGCACGAGTATTGCTGGGCCGGCCGTCAGCGCGGCCCCGACGACAATTCCATCCCCGCCAATAGATCGAGGAAATCAACCGTCAGTCGGTGCATCGCCGACAATGCCCTCGGCGACGCCGAGTTCGACACCCATTTCGGTGCCGACTTCGCGCAAAGCACCTCTCGCCGCAGTTCCATTGACGCTCACGCATCTCGCAGCTCCTGGCGCATCGCCTGTAGGTGCGCCTGCAGCCGAAGCTCTCGCCGGCGCATCGAAGGTTGAATTGGCTGCGGACACCGTCGAAGTTCCAGCCGGCGAACCATCGGCTCAGGTCACGGTACACCGCAGGGGTAACTTGCGCGGCGAGACGAAATTCACCTGGTGGACCGAGTCCGGCACCGCAAAACCGGGCGCTGATTTCTCGGCCGTAGTGCCGCAGCGAGCATACATCGGAGATGGAAAATCCAATGTATCCCTCAGCATTCCCTTGAGAAATGCTCCACGTAACCAGTCGAAGAGTTTCTTTGTAGTCATAGACCAATCAGAAGGCGGTGCGACGATGGGCGCTCGCACACTAACCATGGTGTCGCTGTTGCCGAAGGAATAATCGACGGTCTGCAGGCCTAAGTGGCGTAGATGGCAGCAAACGTTTTGCGCAGCATATTTTTCTGCACCTTGCCCATGCTGTTTCGCGGCAGCTCATCGATAATTAGGATCCGTTTCGGAACCTTGTAGCGAGCCAATCGCGCCTTGACTGATTCGACGATGGCATCTTCCGTAAGAGCCGCGCCCGGTATTGCGACCACAACGGCTGTAACGCCCTCGCCAAAATCCGGATGCGGCACACCGAATACCGCGCTCTCCAGAACGCCGTCCACGGCGTCCAATTCGGCTTCCACTTCTTTAGGATAGACGTTGTAGCCGCCACTGATCACCAGATCCTTGGCTCGACCGACGATATGCACGTAGCCGTCGCAATCGATGCGCCCGAGGTCGCCCGTTTTGAACCATCCATCGGCGGTGCACTCACCGCGGGTTTTCTCCTCGTCGCGCCAGTAACCCGCGAACACGTTTGGGCCTTTGACCTGAAGGGTACCCACGACATCCGGTGGGAATTCGATCGCGCCGGTCTCGGCGTTCGTCACGCGCACCGAGATGCCTTTCAGCGGTGGACCCACCGACCCCGGCAATCGCACACCATCGTACGGATTCGATGTGTTCATCATGGTTTCCGACATGCCATATCGCTCCAAAATCACATGTCCCGTGCGCCGCAGGAATTCGTTGTGAGTCTCAGCCAGCAACGGCGCCGAACCGGAAACAAACAGGCGTATGGTCG
Organism: Gammaproteobacteria bacterium; assembly: GCA_041690895.1. Classification (GTDB taxonomy): domain Bacteria; phylum Pseudomonadota; class Gammaproteobacteria; order Steroidobacterales; family Steroidobacteraceae; genus Bog-1198. The sequence goes on along the minus strand of JBEPVT010000003.1, from coordinate 161,109 downwards.
CGGTGGTCGCTCGATTCAGATTGCTTTGCTGCAGCAGGCGCGTGTAATGCGTCGGCACGCCCATGTAGACGCTGGCCTGCGGCAAATGCTCGAGAGTCTGCGCAGCATCGAATTTCGACAATAGCAATAAGCTCGACGCTGAGGCGAGAACGGTATTAATGGCAACGAACAAGCCGTGAATGTGAAACAAAGGCAATGTGTGCAGCAACACATCCTCGACGCAGAAGCGCCAAGCTTCTGCCAACACGGCTGCGTTCGATGCGAGATTGGCGCGCGTCAACATCGCGCCCTTTGAGCGGCCGGTAGTGCCGGAAGTGTAGACAATGGCCGCTATCGAGTCGGGCTCCAGCGTGCGCGGCGCTGAAAAATGCGCAGCAGATTCGCTGGCCAGCCGCGGCAAGGATCCATCGCCGTCCGCACCCAACGTCTCGACGAACTCAACCCCAGCTTGCCGCGCCAGGGGCTCAATCAATGCTTGTTCTTGCGGCCGAATGACAGCGATCCGCGGCTGCGAGTCGCGCAGAAAGTACTCTACTTCACTGGCAGTATTCGCTACATTGACGGGCACAAATACCGCACCCATGCGCAGGCAAGCCACGTACAAAAATACCGCCTCGCTGGATTTGTCGACCTGAACTGCAACCCGGTCGCCAGGCTGTACGCCGCGCGCGGCGAGCGCGGCGGCAATTCGTCCAGAGCGCTCAAGAAGAGCCGCGTAGCTGAATTCGCCGCCCTCCGGCGTGCGCAGAAATGAGCGATGCGAGCGGTCGGTGGCCGCTTCGAACCAGTCGATCGGATCTGTTGCGAATGGCATCCCGGCATGATGCCATACCGTCTATTCAGCCGTTGTCAGACGCTCCCAAATGGGCGCAATGACCGCAGCCGTTAGGCCAGCCTCTTTGGCGGTGGCAAGTCCTTCATCGTCGTTGATGACATTCTGTGTGTGCAGCAAGGACAGTGTTCCGAGCAACTCACCCACACATAAGGCCATCGTCAGCGCCTCGCCGGGTGATCTCTCGATCGCGGCCACAAGACGTGGAGAGATTTCCCAATCCCGTGCTACGCGCAGTGAAACCTGCTTACCCAGTGCCGCGATCAGGACTACACAGAGAGTCGGATTCGGCGTTAATTGCGGGTGTCGCGAGTACACATCGAGAGTCACGCCATAAATGACTAAGGGGCCCAAGGCGCTGAGCAGGATCAGCAACTGCGCCTCGAAGCGATCTTGCGGTTGCGACTTCAGCGCGTACAGTTCGGCGGCGCGCGCGGCGCGCTCCGTGCGTTCCCACAGCATGCGAGGAAAACGCGGGAAATTGCTGCGTGTCGCCCGAAACACCGGCTGCAGCATGGCGGTCGCCACCAACCCGCGCAGTGCATCCACGCCGAGAACCACGATCGCGCGCTGGATGGTTTCGATGGGCGTGGGAGAGGCTCTGTATAGAGGCGAGTTTGCGAGACGCAATACATCCGATGTCAGCACTGGATCGTGCGCGACGATGCGCGACAGCTTGTCGGTGGCTGTATACGGATCATCCATGGCGCGCAGCAACTGCGGCATCAAGGTCGGGCGTCGCGGGAAAAATCTAGGATCGAGCGTATCGAGCCCGATAAAAGCAGAGACTGAGTCCCGGACGCGAGCATGCGCGGACACCAAGATCTGCGGTTCGCGCGGCACCGCAAATGCGAGCTTCCAAAGACGCTCGGTCACGAGGTGATTGGCCTGTTCGACGCGCACGGCATCTGGGACCGATGGGGATGCGACGCCGCCCTGCGGTCGAGTTTTCGCCGGAAGTGGGACCGAAGCGCGCGTCCCTTGCATTTTGCGCGCACGGTAGCTTCGCCATATCCCAAGACCCGCGAGCAGGCTCGCAATCACGATCGCAACGACAAGCATGCCGCAATACCTCTCGGCGCAACGAAATCAATAGTGCGGCGGACATTCCTGTTCTGTCACGCGCAGCTCACCGGCTGGCGTACTTGCCAGCCTCTCTGCGATCGCCTTCAGCTGTACCTGCAGCGCCTGAATATCCAAGTGCTGGCGAAACACCACGTCGCTGAGCTCGGTCACGGCCCGCTCAAGATGGGCTATTTTTGATTGCACCCGTTCCAGCGGGTCATCTTGCATCGGGGTCAATGTCTCGCGCCATAGAATAAATGCTCCGTCGTGTATGCGGCTCGAAGCTGCTGCCCTGCCAGCGCCTTGCCGCACAGAGCAAGCAATGATTGGGCTTTCATCGCGCATATTATGTCAGGAGAAGCGCCTGACGAGTGATCTGCAAATGCGCTATTGTGCGCGGATCATGACAAGAAAATCCCAACGCCGGGTGCTCGCCATTGATGTCGGCGGCTCACATGTCAAGATCAGGGTATCGGGCAGTCGTGAAACACGTGAGTTTGAATCCGGGCCAACCATGACGCCCCGCCGGATGGTTGCGCAGGTACGGCAGCTTGCCGGCGATTTGCAGTTTGATGTCGTTTCCATTGGATACCCCGGGGTCGTCGTGCACGGAAAGATCGTCACGGAGCCCTTCAATCTCGGCCCCGGCTGGGTTGGCTTTGATTTTCGCAAAGCATTTGGTCGCCCAACTTTGCTGATGAATGATGCTGCAATGCAGGCGATCGGCAGCTACGAAGGTGGACGCATGCTCTTTCTGGGCTTGGGAACGGGTCTTGGCTCGGCACTCATTGTCGATGGCACCGTTGCGCCGATGGAACTCGCGCATCTGCCTTATAAGCGCGGCCGCAGCTACGAAGACTACGTAGGCGATCGCGGCCGCCGCCGTCTCGGCGCCAAAAAATGGCGCCGCGCGGTCGCCAATGTGGTTAAGCAGCTCAGCAAAGCCCTAGAAGCGGACTATGTCGTACTCGGTGGCGGCAATGCTCGCAAGCTCAAGAAGATGCCCGGGAACGCGCGGCTTGGCAACAATGAGTTTGCTTTTTTGGGCGGCTTTCGAGCGTGGCGCACATCCGCGCTGCGCATCTGAAGCGCGGCGCAGCAAGTCAACTTTCCAAGCCCCGTCTGCCTATTTCGCCCGACGCAGTTCGAATCCCAATCGCGGGAAATGCACCACCACGTTACCGGCGCGCCGATCCGCGCGCGTGATGGAGATCTGGGACTTCGTTGCGCTGTACAGGGTGCCCTCGATTGGCTCGACTCCGGTATCGGTTGCCGCCACGACCACCCGCTCACCGATTGCGAGACCATGGGTATCGATATTTCCTGAGGGTCTTTCCGCCGTCGCATCGCGCGCAATCGCGATGGCGGCACCGCTATCAAGCTTTTCGTAAGTGCCATGGCCAAAGGCGGCGAGACGTTCCCGCCAGCCCTGAAGCGCGGGAAACGATTCGAGAATCTTGGCCACAGGTCCGCCCCGCATCACAAACCAGAGACAGTGGTAAATCGAGAAATCCGCGATGCTCGGTGCAGATCCGAAAAAGAAACTTTGCTTACCGAGCGTCTCCTCCAGCCGCTCCAGATAAAGCGCAAACGCAGCGGTCGCGTCGGCAGTACGTATGCGCGGCATATTGGCGCGAAATACGCTTCGGTCATCACCGAAAGCCTTGACGACTTCAGGCGGCACTCCCTCGAACAAGTGGGCAAGCCCCGCCGGCTGCATGGTGAAAGGGATTGCTGTCCAAAACAGTGTCGAGTCCGCCCATTGCGCGAGGATCCGCGATGCGCCTGCAATTCCACTCGGATAGAGGGTGGGCCGCGGCGCGTGATCCTCGATCGCATCCGCGATCAGCGCGGTGTCACAATAAATATCCGCGCCGATTTGCAACACCGGGGTCTTGCGATAACCGCCGGTCAGCGCAGTCAGGTCCGGCTTCGGCATGATGTTGGGGATCAGGACTGAGGACCAATGCAGGCCCTTGAAGCCTAAGATCAACCGGATCTTCTCAGCGAAAGGCGACATGGGGTAGTGGTGCAAGATGAGCTTTTGCATACGTTTCAGTATAGTCGAACCAATTGTTTGCCGAAGTTCTGACTAAGCCTCGCCCATCGTCGCGCCGCCAAGACGATGCGTCGGTAGGAATCAGCCATCGGCTACGGCTCCTGCTTTTAAGTATTTGAATGTTCCCATCGCTTTCGCAATCATCCGGTCATCTGTATCCCGCACCTCACCCTCGCAGAACGCCATGCTCGCCGAGCGGTGATACGCATATCCTGAGACGATCAAGCGCGAGCCTGCCTGTGCCGGCTGCAGGAAGCTCGTTTTCATCTCGACGGTCACACCGCTGCTCGCGCCGGCATTGAGCGATCGTCCCGCCACCGCCATCGCGACGTCGAGCAACGACATCAGTACGCCGCCGTGCGCTACCGACCAGCTGTTGAGATGCCAAGGCTCGAGGTTTAGTGCTACTACCGCGCGACCATCGGCGGCGCTGATGAATTCGACTCCGAGTTTCTCGATAAATGAGACATTAAGTCGGAATGCAGTCGATTGTGTCACACGAAACCGTACTCCGCGTTGCAGGTGCATGTCAATGAAACGATGAACCGCGTATCTGACGAGCCACAGATCGAAAGTTGCTGGCACAATGCGTAAGCTTATGACCGCCAGTGCCGCAAACATTCTGCGATTCGCCGCCGTGCTGCTAGCAACTTTGCTGCTCGGATTGCCGGCAGTATGGGGCGCGCTGGCCTTGTGGTATCAGGCGCCGGGCGGTCAACTGAAGTACGCCCTGATCGCCTTGTGGAGCACGCTCAGCCTTGGCGTCCTGATTGCGCTCTGGCACGGCCGCGCGGGACTCGCATTCTTAAGCTTCGCCATCGCCTTTGGAATTTTGCTCATCTGGTGGCAGCAGATTTCACCCGGCAACGATCACCAATGGGCGGATGATGTCGCAAAAATAACCAACGGCACGATCGACGGCAAGCGGGTGACGCTGCGAAATGTCCGCAACTTCGTTTGGCGCCGCAACGACGACTACACGCAGCGCTGGGAAACGCGAGTCTACGATCTGGACAAGCTAACTTCCGTCGATATGATCATGTCGTATTGGGATGGCTGGGCGATCGCGCACATGCTGATATCCTTTGGCTTCGACGATGCGCAACACGTCGCATTCTCCGTGGAGGTGCGGCGCCGGAAGAACGAGACCTATTCGGAGATCGGCGGCTTCTTCAAGAGGGACGGCCTCAGCATCATCGCGGCCGACGAGCGGGATGTGATTCGCGTGCGCACAAATGTTCGCGGCGAAGATGACTATTTGTACCGTATCCGCATGCCGCTATCCGCGATGCGGTCGCTGTTTATCGGCTATGTCGAACAGGCTGACCAGCTACTCGACAACCCCCGCTTCTACAACACCATTACCGTCAATTGCACCATGCTGGTGTATCACATGATGACGCGGATCGTGGGCTATTTGCCGTGGAGCTATCGGCTGTTGTTCACGGGTTATCTGCCCGCATATGTCTATCGGGTAGGTGGTCTCGATCAGCGTTTTACGCTCGAGGAGCTGCGTGCCTTGGGACGCATCACCGATCGCGCCAAACAATCAGACCGCAGCGAGACATTCTCTGACGACATCCGCAAGGGCATTCCTGCGATTGATTCTGCTGACCTGCCGCCGGGCCCAGGCTAGTGCAACGGCGTGAAGCCGTAGTGATTGAATGCCAGATCCCCCGCAGGCCCACGAATATAGGCCAGGAATCTTGGCGCGTCGGCGCTCGCGCCCATCGCTAGCGCCACCGGATAGATGATGGGCATATGACTGTCGGCCGGAAACGTATCGACCACTCGCACACTTTTGTCGACGAGCGCATCGGTAGCATAAACAATGCCGAGCGCGGCCTCGCCCCGATCGACGAACGCTAACGCAGAGCGCACGCTGTCGGCGCGCACCAGGCGCGCTGCGATTTGGTCCCAAACGCCAAGATTGGCCAATGCTTCGTGTGCATACCGGCCTACCGGCACCGAATCCGGATCGCCGGTCGCCAACCGGCTCTTTCCCACGGCGTCCGCCAGCGCAAAATGCGGTGCGATTTCCAAGCTGATTTTGCTATCCAAGGGCGCGATCAAAACCAAGCGGTTTCCCAGCACATTATGCCGACTCGCCGCCTGAATCAGGTTTCGGGCTTGCAGATAGTCCATCCATTCGAGATCAGCGGAGAAAAACACGTCGGCGCGCGCACCATTCTCTATTTGGCGCGCCAGTGCCGAACTCGCGGCGAAGGAGAAGCGCACACGGATCGACGTGTCCTTGGTGAAAGTATCGCCTAAATCTTGCAGCACATTGGTCAGCGACGCCGCAGCAAACACCGTCATCGCCTTTTCCGAGTTCGCAGCGAGGCACTGCAGCCCGACAAGGCTCGCCGCCACTATCAGCCATGCGCGCAACACTGGCTTCATGATTCTCTAGTTGTGAGCCAGCACGGGTTGCCCACTATATAGTTCAGGAAACGTGCGCCGGAAATTCTCTATTTTCGGTATATCGTAGAAGGCGATATATGGCTGCGTCGGATTATGGATCAAGTAATCTTGGTGGTAGCCTTCGGCGGGATAGAATCCCTTGAGCGGATCCACGCGAGTAACGATTGGCCGCGCAAACACGTGCGACTGATCCAACTGGCTAATGTAGGCCTGAGCAATCCGCTTCTGACTCTCATCGGCATAGAAGATGGCGGAACGATATTGGCTGCCAATATCCGGTCCTTGTCGATTCAACTGCGTGGGATCATGAACCACCGAAAACGCGATTTGCAGTATTTGTCCGTATGTAATGGCCGCCGGATCAAAGGTTATCTTGACCGATTCCGCATGGCCCGTGGTTCCAGAACTCACCGTTTCGTATCGCGCGGTGTTTCTCTCACCGCCCGCATATCCGGCAATTACATTCTTTACACCTCTGACATGCTCGAATACGCCTTGCACTCCCCAGAAGCACCCGCCCGACAACACCACGGTCTGTGCAGGAGCGTCCGACTTTGGATTGTCTAGGGTCGGAGGCGCGATAATAACGGGTGCTTCCGCGCCGAACAGCGGCGCGTGCCACAGGAGCGCGCCCCCCAATGCCATGATGCTGATGAGTCCGGCAGACCACTTTGGCGATAAAGACTTCCAGAAAGCCATTTTATTTCTCCCTTATGCGCGAGCCGTGAAGTGCATCGCGACTGAATTCATGCAATAGCGCAGCCCGGTCGGTCTCGGGCCGTCATCAAATACGTGGCCCAGATGCGCGTCGCATCGCCGGCATGAGATCGCGTCGCGCACCGTTCCAAAGCTTGCGTCCCTGCTCTTGACGACATTTGCCGCGGAAATCGGCTGCCAAAAACTGGGCCAACCGGTGCCCGAGTCAAATTTGGTTTTCGAGTCATAGAGTGCGGTGTCGCAGCAAATGCAGTGATAAATGCCGTCTGCATGATTCCGATCGTATTCACCGGTGAACGCCACCTCGGTACCGGCTTGGCGCGCAACCCGAAAGCTGAGCGGCGAGAGTTGCGCTTGCCACTCGGCATCGGTCTTCACGATTTTCGCAACCCGCGCGATACCTGTGCTTTTGCCGCCCGGAGAAAAATTCTCGACCGATACTTCGTTACTCAGCATTGGCCCCGATTGAGTTGCTGCCGCAACGATGCGCACAAAAGGGATCGCCGACAAGGCGCTCAACCCAACGACGAAGTAACGACGACTTAACATTGCCCTCATGACTGACTCCTCACCCGAATGTAAATGAATATGCTTGTACGCCTGAGTCCAAGAATTCGATGGAAAACACGTGTTCGCCCACATCGCCGGACTGCCGAATCAATTGATACAAGCGCTGCCGATCGATGCTTCCGCCGCCGTTTGAATCCGTGTCGGCACCGTGACTCGCAGCCGACGCAGCACCATCCAGTGTCACGCGAAAGCGCACCGGCTTACCGTTGCTGCCAGGACCCAAAACTAGGTGCAAATCACGCGCATAGAAGCGAAATTCAATCTTACCGCCGCCTGCGCCGAGGACAGCCTTTTCAGGGTCTACATTCCATGACCCGGCCAGTGCCCATTGATTCAATTTTAGTGCGGCAGGGGCCGCATAAGTATGTGCTTGATCCTGCGCAAAACCGCCCGGCGACGCGAAATTCTCGGCGCGACGATAGCCAACGTAGGTCTCCGGCGATTGATCATGTGCTTCATCGGGCGGCGCCTGAACCCCCACCGCCGTAGCCCCGCCCATGCCCGAGGGCGGCAGCTCACCTTGTCCTGCCTCAGTCAGCAATGTCCGGATGATCTTTTCGGATTCATCGTAATTGCCCTCGCCGAAGTGATGAGCACGGATCCGGCCGGTGGCGTCGATGAAATAGTGCGCGGGCCAATACTGGTTGTTGAACGCCTGCCATATGGCGTAGTCATTATCCAGCGCGACCGGATAGGTGATCTTCAAATCCGTCACCGCACGCCGTACGTTGCTCGAATCCTTTTCAAATGCGAATTCAGGTGCGTGTACACCGATCACCACCAATCCGTGATCCTTATATTTCCGATACCAGGATTCCACATAGGGCAGCGCACGCAGACAGTTGATGCAGGAGTAGGTCCAGAAATCGACGACCACAACTTTGCCGCGCAGGCCATCAGGCGTCAGCGGCGGCGAATTGAGCCATAGCGTGGCACCGGCGAACGATGGAATTTCGCCCTCTACCGGCAGAGTCCCTGCAGGCTTAGCAGCAGTCATCATCATGGCATGACCGTCAGTCTTGGTATCGCTCATGGCCATGGTGGAGTTGCTCATAGCCATCATGCTGCCGCCGAGCGCACCGGTACTTTGAGGTTTGATTCTGTCTATCAGTGATTGCTCCAGACTGTTCGTGCCGTTGAGCGACAAGCGGGTGAGTACGGTTGAATCCCAGCCGAACACAATGGCCGCCACGGCGATGAGCACGGCGACACCGAGACCTCGCCGAATCCATTCGCCGGTCCCAAGCGATTTTTTCAAGAGGGCAAACACCCGTCCGCCGGCAAGTAGTGCAACGGCCAACGAGGTTGCCGCGCCCGCCGCGTAGGCAAACAGCAGCAATGTCGTGCGGGCATTTGGACCGGAGATTGCTGCGCCGGTGAGAATGAGTCCAAGAATTGGCCCCGCGCAGGGCGCCCACAGAAGACCGGTGGCGACACCAAGCAGCAATGAGTTGAGCAGAGTGAATCTACCTACTTCTCCCGGATGGGGTAGCGCGAGCCGATTGCCCAGGGCGACAAACGGAGTTGCCAGCCAATCTGCCAAACGCGGCGACAACAAGGTTGCGGCAAAGGCGGTCAACAGCGCCAGCGCGAAGACGCGTCCGTATTGATTTAGTCGCACAGCCCAAGAGCCGCCCACGGCTGCGAGCGTAGCAATGGCTGCAAAAGTGCTGGCCATGCCGGCCAACATGGGTAGACCGTTCGTGAGGAATTTCTGCTCGGAGCGCGCAAAAACAAAGGGCAGCACCGGGAGGATGCAGGGACTCAAAATGGTCAGCACGCCGCCCAAAAACACTAAGATTACGATGGTCATGGTGTGCAATCTTACTCCTGTCAAATAAGACCGGCGATCAGACCATTACATTGCAATAGACGCCTAAGTTCCGCAAAAAGTCTGCAGCACACGCTCGCTAGGCTGCGGCGGAGTAGCGTAGTCGGCGAAGCCGGCTCGCTCGAGGTAGGGCTCTGAAAGCACCTGCGATAGCGCCTCGAAAGGCGCAAAATCACCGCGCTCGACCGCCGCGACGATCATTTGCTCTACGCGGTGGTTGCGTGGAATATAGGCAGGATTCGCCAAGAGCATCGCTTCGGCACACGCAACGGGTGTTGCCGCCTCTCTTGCCAGGCGAGCCCGCCAACGCGGCACCCATTCATCGTAGTCGAGCGCATTGCTAAAATACCCGCGCAGCGTTGCGTCCGCGCCAGGATCCCGGGCCGCATCGCAAAGTTTTCGAAAGGTCTGGGTGAAATCGGCTTGATTGCGCTGCATTGCATCGAGCAGGTTTTGGATAAGCTGCCGATCGCCCTGCTCCGGCATGGACAGGCCGAGCTTGCCGCGCATTCCGGCCAGCCAACAGTCGTCGAGAAGAGCCGAAAAGTTCGAGACCACTTCAGAAGCTGCGTCAACCGCGCGCTGTGGATCCGCATCAATGAGTGGCAACAATGTCTCTGCGAAGCGTGCCAAGTTCCACCCGGCGGCATGCGGCTGATTGGCGAAACTGTAGCGGCCGCGCTCGTCGATGGAGCTAAATACCGTGGCTGGATCGAAGCTATCCATAAAGGCGCATGGCCCGTAGTCGATGGTTTCGCCCGATACAGCCATGTTGTCTGTATTCATGACGCCATGGATAAATCCCACATTCATCCAGCGGGCGATAAGCGATGCCTGACGCGACACAACCAGCCCCAGCAGTGCCAAGTAGGGGCTCTTCGCCTGGGACGCCGATGGGTAATGCCGATCGATCACATAGTCGGCGAGGATTCTAATGCCGTCAACGTCGCCTCGAGCCGCCAAATATTCAAACGTGCCGACGCGCACGTGACTTGCGGCGACTCGCGTCAATATCGCTCCCGGCACCGCCGCCTCGCGTCGTACGGTTTCACCCGTCGTAACCGAGGCGAGAGCGCGCGTGGAAGGAATTCCCAACGCATGCATGGCTTCGCTGACCAGATACTCACGCAACACCGGACCGAGGGCAGCCCGTCCGTCGCCGCTGCGCGAATAAGGCGTGCGCCCGCAGCCTTTCAGCTGGATATCGCGACGCATCCCCGCCTGATTGCGCATTTCTCCGATCAAGATCGCTCGGCCATCGCCGAGTTGCGGCACAAAATACCCAAATTGATGCCCCGCATAAGCCATGGCTATGGGCGAGGCCCCCTGCGGCACTGCATTGCCGGAAAACAGGTTCGCCAAGGCCAATGCGTCAAGGCCAGTTAAATCGAAGTTCAAGTCAGTCGCGAGAGCGTGATTCAGCTTGACGATCTTGGGCGCTGAAACGCGCGTCGGATATACCCGAGCAAAGAAGCGCTCCGGCAGACTCGCATAGCTGCTGGGATTCACGCGTTGATGACCGCCGCCGCGCTGCGAAAGTCGGATCGAGTGACGGCCCCGCGCGTCGCGAGCCATGATCCAAGCAGAATCAGCGCGAATGCGATGAAGCCGCCGATGCCCAGATGTTCGTCCAGCACCAGCACGCCAAGCAGTGTTGCGACTACAGGATTGATATAGGTAATCACCGATGCGCGCGAAGCACCGGCATGGTGAACCAGATAGAACATCAACAACATTGCGATCGCCGTGCAAACCACACCGAGCACCGCGATCGACATCAATGCAGTCGCTGACGGCAGGCTGGAGGGAAACTCAATCGCCGCGGGAATCAACAAGATGACGCTGGCGACAAGTAAACTTGCCGCCAGCGGGCCGATTGAATCCAGCCCGTGCCAGTGCCGCTGGATAATCAGCGGTCCGACGGCATAGCACATCGTGGCCACCAGCATGCATCCCACGCCGACCCACCCCAGCGAGCCCGAGATCGAACCCGTTCCGAGCAATGCGGCCACGCCGATAAAGCCGATTGCGAGGCCGACGATGCGCCCAGCGCCCAGCGCCTCACGGATGCCGAAGAAGCGCTGAATTAGCGCAATGGAAAGCGGCACCATGGCGATCAAAATCCCGGTTACGGAGGAACTAATCCAGCGCTCGCCGAGTGAGATCAGGGTAAACGGAATCGCAAACTCAACCACGGCAAAGATGAAAATCGCTGCCTTGTGCTTGGCCAGCGAGCGCAGCGCGCCACGATGCCACGCAATAGGCAGAAGTATCATTGCGGCAAGCAAGACACGGCCGAAGGCCAGGCTGAACGGAGAGACTTCCTGCAGCGCCAGCTTGATAAAGAAATAGGGCAGGCCCCAAATGATTCCCAGGGCCACAAAGGCCGTCCATCCCCGCCAGGTCACAGGCTAAGAACTCCTAAACAATGCCGATAGCCTCGCATGCTATCAGGCATCGAGCGCTACGCGCCGGCCACCTGCATGGTGAGACTGGATTTCCGCAGAAACGCCGGCGCATGCAGCGTCGACGCGGGAATGCGCATTTTGGCCAGACGTGAGTACAACTTCAAATAGTTCTGCGCCATGTGCTGCGCCGTGAAGCGTCGGTTGAACTCGGCTCGGATCCGAGCGCGATCCAACCGTTCAATCCCTCTTAGGGCCCTTACGGCGTCCTCTTCTGAATTGACAATGAAACCAGTGAGGCCGTTTTCGAGGATCTCGGGAACCGAGCCGTTGTTAAATGCAACCACCGGCGTGCCGCAGGCCATCGATTCGATCATCACCAGGCCAAAAGGCTCGCGCCACGCGATGGGAAACAGCAGGGCCGCGGCATTGCCAAGAAACTCGCTCTTTTGATGTTCGGCAATCTCGCCTATGAACTCCACATCGGCGTGAGCCAGCAAGGGCTCAATCGTGGTCTTGAAATATTTCTCGTCGGCTCTGTCGATTTTCGCGGCAATTTTGAGCGGCATACCGGCTTGTGCGGCAATGCGGATGGCTGCATCAGGCGCCTTCTCGGGAGAAATGCGGCCCAGAAACGCAAGGTAGCCGCCTCCCGGTCCTTTGCGCAGAGAATTTTGCGGCAACCCATGATGAATGGTTGCCACGTAGTTAGCATTTGGCAACGGCTCTCGCTGCGCATCGGAAATCGACACCACGGGCGTGTCGCTGAAGAGTTCGTACAAGGGCGTAAGCTCCGGCAGATCGAGACGGCCGTGCAATGTGGTGATCGAAGGCACCCCGAGCAATCGCAACACGGAGAAGGCAAGGTAATCAACATGGCAGTGAATAACATCGAATTCATGAGCCCGGCGCGCGACGGTCTCAAGCTGCATGACCAACGGTGCAAAATAGTCGTGCACCGTCGGATCGAGCCGCAGCGCGCGCGGGCACATCGCCGAGAGTTTCGCTTTAGTGTCGCTATCGCCAGAAGCGAACAGCGTCACTTCATGTCCGAGTTCCACCAGTGCGTCTGTCAGATAGGCGACGACACGCTCGGTGCCACCGTACAGTTTGGGAGGCACCGCCTCGATAAGCGGCGCAACCTGAGCAATCTTCATCAGTAATCTCCGTTAATTAACCTGCAAAATCAAATAACTTTGACGTATCCAATCTGATTCGGTTCCAATGCACAAGGTGCATTGTGAACGTATGCACATAAGACGACTCTTACGGTATGTATTGTAATTTCTGCACCGGCAAAGGATTGAAACAAACGTGAATAGCTCTGAAGTTGCCGATCTCGCTGCGACAGATGCTTCGTTGGAGCAGGCACCCGCATCGCAATTCAGCATCGCTGCGAGCGCGGCATTCCAAGAACGCCGCACATACACACTAAAGCACGGCGATACTTTCGCGGTATTCGATCACCGCGGCGACATGGGCAGTGAGCCCGGCAGCACCGAAGGCATGTACCATCTGGACACGCGTGTGCTCTCGAAGCTGACGCTGCTGCTCGAAGAAGCGCGGCCGCTGCTCTTGAGTTCGATGACCCAGGAAGACAACAGCGTATTTAGCGCCGATCTAAGCAATCCCGATCTTCTGATCGGCGATCAGATCGCTTTTCGCCGCGAGCAGGTGCATTTGCATCGGCTGAAATTTCTGTGGAACGGCGCGTGCTATGAGCGTCTGTTGATACGCAATTTCGGCGATCGTCCGTTGCGGGTGCGCGTGACATTTTGCTTTGGCTCTGATTTTGCCGATTTGTTTGAAGTCCGCGGCGAACACCGCGCCGCACATGGACAAGCATCGGCGCAGCGCAGCACCGACAGCAAGATCACGCTGCGCTATATGGGGCTGGATAAAATCGAGCGAATCACGACGCTGGAATTCAACCCTGCGCCCCAGACCCTCACTAGCGAGCGGGCGGCCTTCGTGGTGACTTTGAAACCGCACCAGGTGCGAAGGATATTCGTGCGCGCCGGCCAGCCGGACGCTCTGGATACATCGTGGGGCGGCCGCGCGTTTTATCGCCACATGCGCAGCGCGCGTCAAGCCTTGCGCGATGCAAGCGGCCGCGCCGCAAGCGTCGACAGCTCAAACTCCGTGTTCAACGAAGTGGCGCGCCGCGCAATAGCGGATCTGTACATGCTGGTCACCCAGACACCCTTCGGGTCCTATCCCTATGCGGGAACGCCCTGGTTTAGTACGCCCTTTGGACGCGACGGCATCATTACGGCGCTCATGGCGTTGTGGGCTGATCCCAGTATCGCCAAAGGCGTGTTGCGGTTCCTCGCCGCCACGCAAGCCACCCGCGTCGAGCCCGAGCGGGATGCCGAGCCGGGAAAAATTCTGCATGAAATGCGCCACGGTGAAATGGCGAATCTTCGCGAAGTCCCCTTCGGCAGATATTACGGCAGCGTTGATGCGACACCGTTGTTCGTGCTGCTTCTCGGGGAGTATTTCTCGAGAACGGGGGATCTTGAAACCATCAAGGAACTCTGGCCGAATGCTCTGGCGGCTTTGAATTGGATCGATACCTGCGGCGATCGCGACGGCGACGGATTTGTTGAATACTTTCGGCAGACCGAGGGCGGCCTCGCGAATCAAGGATGGAAGGACTCGCAGGACGCGGTGTTTCACCGCAATGGCCGCTACGCCACAGGACCGATCGCGCTTTGCGAGGTCCAGGCTTACGTTTACGGCGCCAAGCGGCATGCATCCAAGCTTGCCGCGGCGTTGGGCTTGCAGACGCAAGCGGATCGGCTGAAATCGGAAGCGGAGATTCTGCGCCAAAATTTTGAAGCGAAGTTCTGGTGCGAGGAGCTTTCCGTGTACGCCATAGCGCTCGATGGTCAAAAGCAACCGTGCCGCGTGGTGTCCTCCAATTCTGGCCAAGTGTTGTTGACCGGAATCGCTGATCCCGCACGCGCGTTGCGCGTCGCTCAGACCTTGCTGGGGCCTGCCTGCTTCAGCGGCTGGGGTATCCGCACACTCGGGCTCGCTGAACCGCACTACAACCCGATGTCTTATCACAATGGTTCGGTCTGGCCGCATGATAACGGCCTCATTGCCCTAGGGCTGGCGCGCTACGGCCACAAACAAGCGACCGCACAAATCTTCAACGCGTTGTTTGAAGCGGCAAGCCATATGGAGTTAAGACGCCTGCCGGAATTATTCTGCGGGTTTCTGCGCCGAGAACATAATGCACCGACGCAATACCCCGTGGCCTGCTCGCCGCAAGCTTGGGCAAGCGCTAGCTTACTGGCGCTGCTTCAAGCATCTTTGGGTCTTGAGTTATCCGATGCCGCCAACGAGATCTCATTCTACCGGCCTGCGCTGCCGGGTTTCCTCGCGGAGCTGCACTTGCGTAACTTGCGTCTGGCGCGCGGTTCGGCGGATGTGCTCCTGAAGCGCCACGGTAACGACATCGCTGTGACGCAGACCAGGCGAGACGGAGATATCTCAGTCGTGGTGCGCTACTGAGGCGATCCGCGTCAGTAACCGCTGACAGTCTTTATCATCTCAAAATCGACCGTCCGAACATTGTCGGCTTCGCATTGGGGCGCGCGATGCGCGGACTAGCTTATTGCCATGGCAAGCGGTTTAAATCGAGATTACCGCCGCTGAGGATGATCCCGATGTTCGCGCCCGAGGCGGGAATGCGGCGCTCGATGATTGCCGCGTAGCTGACCGCGCCGGATGGTTCGACGATGATCTTCATTACTTCCCAGATCTGGCGCATCGCCTCTACGATCGATTCTTCCCCCACCGTGACGATGTCGTCCACCAAGCGCATGATCACCTCGAACGGTCTCTCGCCCAATGACGTCTTGAGTCCGTCCGCGATCGTGCGCGGCTCGAGCATGGGCAGGATTTGACCCGCCTTGAGGGAGCGCGCGGCATCATCCGCACCGGCAGGTTCAACGCCGATTACACGAATGCCTGGCTTGATATCCTTTGACGCCACGGCGATGCCGCTGAGCTGTCCGCCGCCGCCGACGGGACAAAGAATCACGTCGAGGTTCGGCACATCCTCAAGCAGTTCAATGGCCGTGGTGCCCTGTCCTGCCATGACGCGCAAATCGTCATAAGGATGAATGAATGCCGCCCCGGTGCGCTCCATCACTTGCCGAGCAGTGGATTCACGTGCGGCCAACGTCGGTTCGCACAACACCACATCGGCGCCGTATCGGCGCACGGCGGTCTGCTTGGCCTGCGGCGAATTGTTCGGCATGACGATGTATGCGGGGATACCGCGCAGTCTCGCGGCGCGCGCAAGCGCTGCGGCGTGGTTGCCCGAAGAATGCGTGACCACCCCTCTGGCCGCCTCCTCGTCGGTCAGTAAAAACACGGCATTGGTGGCGCCGCGGGCCTTGAAAGCACCGACTTTCTGCAGGTTTTCGCACTTAAAATACAGTCGGTTCCCCGCCAAGCCGTCGAGCACTTCGCTGGTCATGACCGGAGTACGGTGAATCTTGTCGCGTATGCGCGCATGAGCGTCGCGGATCGACTGCATGGTCAAGGCGGGCTTTGGCGGCTCTCGGCTACTGGTATTCATAAAGTGTGTGCTAAAAGTACAACATGAAATCCCGCCTCACATGGTTTGTCATCATCGCCATGATTTCCGGGCCCCTGTTCGGATTGCTTCTACATCAAGTCCTGGGCACCGGCGCCGCTGCCCAGAGCGCGGCGACGGTCTTTTCCCTCGTGACAACGAGCTTCCTACGACTCATAAAGATGATCATAGCGCCATTGGTGTTCTGCACGCTCGTCGTCGGGATCGCCCGCATGCAGAGCGCAGCCGCGATAGCCCGAATCGGCGCCAAAGCGCTCGGATGGTTCGTGATCGCGACGCTAATTTCAATGAGCATTGGTCTCGCGGCAGTGCAGCTATTCAAACCGGGTCTTGGACTTTCGGCGAGCGCGGCTGCCGCCGGTTCAGGCGTGAGCGCGCCCTTGCAGCTCAAAGACTTTCTCGACCACATCATCCCGACCTCCGTTGTGCAGGCAATGGCCAATAACGAAATACTGCAAATCGTGGTGTTCTCCGTGTTTTTTGGCGCCGCTGCGTCGAGCTTGGGCACGAGGGTCAAGCGGCTCATCGATAGCATCGACGAGATCGCTGCCGTCATCTTGCGGGTGACCCGCTATGTCATGGCCTTGGCGCCCCTGGCGATCTTTGCCGCACTCGCGGCCACCGTGTTAAGCCAGGGCTTAAATGTCTTGCTGGTGTACGCGAAGTACATTGGCAGCTTCTACCTGGCCTTGATCCTGCTATGGATTTTCTTTTTCTGCGTCCTATACGGAGTTATTGGACCGCGAACTTTGCGGCTGCTGGCGGAGATTCGCTCGCCGCTGCTGCTGGCTTTTTCGACCTCCAGTTCCGAGGCGGCCTATCCGCAAACATTGGAACGCCTCGAAGCGTTTGGAGTAAGCACCCGAATTGCCTCTTTCGTGCTGCCTCTGGGATATTCGTTCAACCTTTGCGGCTCCGCGATGTACTGTTCCTTTGGGGTGCTGTTCATCGCGCAAATCTTTCGCATTGATTTAAGCGTGCATCAACAAATCATGATGTTGCTCATTCTCATGGTCACGAGCAAGGGAATTGCCGGTGTACCGCGCGCTGCATTGATGGTGATCGCCGCATCCTTGAGCTATTTCGGGCTTCCTGAGCAAGGCTTAGTATTCGTCATCGCAGTGGATCATGTGCTCGATATGGGGCGCACCGCCACCAACGTGCTGGGCAATGCCGTCGCCTCCACGCTGGTTGCCAAATGGGAAGGCGAGCTTCAGGAGAGTTGCCAGGGAGAGTTCCGGGAGAGCGCAGCGTGAGACTAAATTCGCGCGATAGCGCAATGGCGCGCGCGCAGCTGTTGCTGGCGCACGATGTCGATGCGCGTGCTCATGAAGGCGTGGTTCCTTCGATTGCCTGCGCCTTAGCTTAGCCACGCCCAGCGCTGAACACCGCCAGCATGTCCTCTTCTTCTTCCTTTGGAGGCTCGGCCTCATTGCGCAACAGCTGCAAGATGTCATCGGCGGGCATTGGCCGAGCGAACAGAAACCCCTGCCCCACCGAGCAACCGAGCTTTCTCAAAATCTCCACTTGCTGATACGCCTCGATGCCTTCGGCGATCACTTCGATATGCAAGTGCCGAGCGATGGCAATAATGGCGCTGACGATGGCCAGGTCGCTGGAATCAGTCACCAGATCGCGCACGAAGCTGCGGTCTATTTTCAGAGCGTCAACCCGCCAGTTCTTCAGGTAGCTCAAGCTCGAGTATCCGGTCCCAAAGTCATCGATGGCGATCTTGATGCCCAGATCGCGCAGTCGCGACATGGTGTCCTGGCGATTTTCGCCGGCGGGAGAATGGGAGTCGAACACGGCGCGCTCGGTCATTTCCAGCTGCAGCATTTCCGGCCGGAGATTGTGCGTCTTCAACAGGGTCGATATCGTCGATTGCAACTCGCCGCGCTGCAGCTGCGCCGGCGCAACGTTGAGCGATACCGGCACCAACGGAATGCCTGCTTTGCGCCAGGCGCTCATGGTTTGTAGAGTCCGATGAAGAACGAAGTTGCCCATCGGCACGATCAAGCCTGTTTCTTCGGCGACCGGAATGAATTGATCGGCGGGAATCATGCCGTGAACCGGATGCGACCAGCGCATCAATGCCTCTAGGCCGACGATCTTGCGCGTGACCAAGTTGACGAACGGCTGATAGTGCACGTCAAGCTGCTTCAAGCGCAGCGCCTCGCGCAGCGACGCTTCCACCGCCACCCGGTGCTTGAGCTTGCGGTTCATCGCGTGACTGAACATTTGCACATTGTTGCGGCCGCGATCCTTGGCTTGGTACATGGCGGTGTCCGAGTGCTTGAGCAGCTCGACCATATTGGCGCCGTCCCGCGGGTACAAGCTGACCCCGACGCTGCCACTGGTCGCCAGTGAATGGCGATCGATGACGATCGGTCGATTTAGGGTTTCGATGATTCGGCCGGCGCCCAAGGTAACTTCGTCGTAGTTCTTGACGTTGCGGAACACAACCACAAATTCATCTCCGCCCATGCGAATTACGACATCGGAGTCGCGCACGCAAGTTCGCAGCCTGCTCGCCACTTCTTGCAGCAGTTTGTCGCCAGTCTCATGCCCGCGGGTGTCATTGATGTGCTTGAATCGATCCAAATCCAGAAACACCACGCCCAACATCGTGCTCGCTGCCTTCGCCTCCTCGATGGCCTGTGGCAGGAAGGTGGTAAGGTAGTGCCGGTTCGGCAGACCGGTCAGTTGATCGTGGTGCGCCATTTTGTCGAGACGTTGTTGATTCTCGATGAGCTGCTGCTCGGCCTTTCTGCGCAATGACACATCATGCGTCACGTAGGCCAGCACGTCGCGTCCATCCACGTCGAGCGCATTGCATCGCACTTCGGTTTCGAAGAATGTACCGCTCTTGCAGCGCTGCTGCATGTTTATCGGCATCTGCGAACCCGCTTCGACCAGCCGCGCGAGCACACTCTCTGCGGTGGCATCGCGGTCGACGAATATGTCGGTCAGCGACAACGACTGCGCTTCCTCGTTGGTGTAGCCCAGACGGGTCAGGAAAGCGGGGTTGGTGTAGAGCACTTCGTGCGTGTGCGCGTCCACGATAACGATGCCGTCGTTGGCCTGATCGATGAGCGCCTTGTAGCGTGCATCGACCGATCGTTGGTGCCGAAAATAGCGCCTCAACGCAATGATGATGACGCCGGCGATTGCCAGCAGCATGAGCACTCCAATCAGAAGGTAGCCGGGCGCGCCAGCCGCGGGCTGCGGCGCGGCCAAAGGCTCGGCGGAATTCGCGGCGCGCGTGAGCCGCAACACCCGAACCGCTCGGCCGTTGGCGTCGCGAAGCACGGCGAATCCCGACGCGTCCTCGCGCGACAATTGGGTCGTTACGCTGAATGCATCGGCCGTTGCTACAGGCAGCGAATCAAATGCCTTCGTCGGCTGCGCGCTCAATGTGGCGCCCAGGGAAGCGGCCAATTGAGCGGTCAGGGCCGGCGACAATGAGCGGCTCGCAACCACCCACCCCAAAACCGCGGGCGAAGCATGCCCGATGACAGGCCGAATGACGAGCCACCGATCATCTTTAAAAGTCGTCAACTGAAATGTGCGATTCGCCGCCTCAGCAGACGCGATCGACTCGACCAACTCCATCAATGCCGGATCCGGGGGCTGTTCGCTCAATTGACCGTCGGTGATGGTGACGCTGAAGCGAACGGCACGCGACGCCGCGAGTACGAGCAGCGCATCCAGGCTCTGCCGCGACGCGTCGGCAAGCTCCAAGCGGTCTGCGGAGGGATCGGTCGTGTCTTGAACTAACCGGATCACCGCTTCAGATTCCGCCAACTCGCGAGTTCGCTCGGCAAGGTGCTCGGACTGCGCCGTCAACGCATGTGCTAG
Organism: Gammaproteobacteria bacterium; assembly: GCA_041690895.1. Classification (GTDB taxonomy): domain Bacteria; phylum Pseudomonadota; class Gammaproteobacteria; order Steroidobacterales; family Steroidobacteraceae; genus Bog-1198. The sequence continues at coordinate 140,733 of JBEPVT010000003.1, read as the reverse complement.
CTGAGTGAGCTGCAAGCTTGTATTCTCGCGTTCGAGCGCTGCAGCACGGTTGCGCCAGTCGTGCTGGCTGACTCCCAAGGTTGCCAACAGCGCCAACAACAGCACGCCGGCGCCGGCCAGCCACAATGATCGCCGCTGCAACGACGCAGGAATCCAGGCTGTCTTAGGCATACCTAAGTTGACATCCCAGAACTATCGAGTCGCGCAAACCGCCGGCTATTCGACATAATCATGTACAGATTTAGTTACTTACCGGCAGTATCTGCGATGCAGAGTGGAGTAACCGATATGGGGTCCACAGTCCCGTGTAGGACATTCGGACCTGCGTCTATCGCGTGAAATGGCCGCACAGCCTGCAGCGGTCAACCCGTTGCCACTATCCACTGGCAAACAGCCATTACATCTGATCGAAAGCGCTCTTTGTACGTCGCATTGGAGCGACCCTCTGTGGAACAATCGACTCCATGGAAGTTCGCCTCGACACCAGTCTGGAACTGTTGCTGGAACGCGCACCCAGCATGCATGCGTCCCGCGTTCTCGCGACCGTGGTTGCGACGGCAGGGTCCACCTATCGTAAGTCAGGGGCGCGCATGCTGCTGATGGCCGACGGTAGCTACGTTGGCCTGTTGAGCGGTGGCTGCCTCGAATCGGACCTGCAGATTCATGCTCTGGAAGTGCTCAAGAGCGGTGCGGCGCGCGCGGTCGATTACGACACACGTGGTCCAGATGACGTTCTGTTCGGCGTGGGGGCCGGCTGCGAAGGCACGATGCGGGTTTTACTGGAGCCGGCAGGCCCTTTGAGTCCGGCTGAGGCGGCGCTTGCCGGCGCCGGGCGCACCACGCATTTGGGCGAGTCGACTTCCTTGGTCATGGTCCACAATTCGGCGCAAATGCGTCTCGGCACTTATCTCGACAATCAATTGCTGAGCGAAACCGAGCGCTCACGCGCATTCGTACAACGGCTCGCACCGCCTCCGCATCTGCTGATATGCGGTGCAGCGCCGGACGCTCAACCGGTCGCCAGCACAGCACACGCTTTGGGTTGGCGCGTGTCGGTGATCGACCATCGGCCGGCTTATGCCATTGCTGCTCGCTTTGCCGGCGCCGAGTTACACGTCGCCAACCCTAAGTCTTTGCGCACCGAGATCGATCTTTCACGCTGCCACGCCGTCGTCGTGATGAGTCATCACCTTCCCTCCGATGAGGCGTACCTGCGCGAACTCGCGCAGGCCGGTGTCCCCGAGTACGTCGGATTGCTGGGTCCCAAGACGCGCCGCGGCCGCCTCGCACAGGAACTGGGACCGCTCATGGAAAAGCTCAGCACCAGAATTCGTGGACCGGTGGGCCTCGATATCGGCGCCACGACACCTGAAGGTATTGCACTCGCCATCATCGGACAGATTCACGCGTGGCTGGCGGGGCGCGGCTACACTCAAGCAGTGTTGACCTAGAAGCCTTTCCTGCAATTGCTCAAGTTTTGGCCGCTGCTGTCGAACTTCAAGGGCTTATGCCAAATGCGCCTACGCCAAATGTGACCGCCCCCACATATCGCTCAGGCGCTCTATCAGTACCTGCAAGCGATGCCGCCGCAACGCTTGCAGAACGGGCCGTCGCACTGGCGTTCCTGCAAAAGTTGGCGGCTGAGGTGTCCAAAGGCACCATTGACCTGCCCTGCTTTCCTGAGGTCGTCATCCGCATTAGCCATGCACTGGCAGATCCGAACACTACAGCGGATAGAGTCGTTACCATTGTTGGTGCCGAGCCGCGTCTTGCGGCCCGTGTGCTGCAAACTGCCAATTCCGCCGCGTTCAACAGTTCCGGCAAACCTCTGACGGCGCTAAGATCCGCCATCACGCGGCTCGGACAGCAGATGGTTCAAAGCACCGCCATGTCCTATGCGATGCAGCATATGAAGAACGAGGCGTCGCTGCGGTCCATTGCCCGCCCGCTCACCGAGTTATGGAACAAGAGCATTGCGGTCGCCTCGATCTGCAGACTCGTCGCTGCGCGAACCAAGGTTGCCGCGGACGAAGCGTTCTTGACGGGGCTGCTTCATGGCATTGGGAAGCTCTACATCATGGCCCGCACCGTAGGCGCGACCGACGGACTCAGCCGCGAAGAATCATGGATGGAACTCATCAGCGGCTGGCAGGCTCCGATCGGCAAGGCGGTGCTGCAAAGCTGGGGATTTGCAGAAGAGATGTGTGCTGCGGTCGGCGATCAGGACGATATCGACCGCCGCCGGAAACATGAAGCCACGCTCGTCGATGTGCTTATCGCCAGCCTGCTGTTGGCCGATGCGTTGAAGACACCCGAGCCAAGAAACATGGGGATTGAAGGCAGCAACGTGTTCTTGAGCATCGGCGTGACTCCTGCGGATTGCAGCGCCATTCTCAATCAAGCCGACGCACAAATCCGTCAGATACACGAGGCGCTCGCGTAGAATGGTTAAATGCGCAGGTTCTTTGGATTTTTAATTGCGGCGCTGGGTGGCGCATCGATTACTGCAGCGGCAGCCACGCTGCCGGCACAGGATTGGCGAGCGAGTGTGCGCGAGCTGGCCGCAAGCCACTTCAAGAATCCAGCCTGGGGATACTCCCACTGCCTGCGCGACTATGCTCTGGCGCGCGAGCTGGCTGCGGCGGACCATGTCGCTTTCGATGATGATGTGCTCTATGCCGCGGCGTATCTGCACGACATGGCGGCCTTTCCGCCCTGGGAAGACTTGAAGCTCGATCATTCGGATGTCGGCGCACGCCTTGTTGACACGGTATTAAAGGGTAGCGGATTTCCCATGGAAAAAATCGACGCGGTGCGAGGCGCGATCCGCACGCACATGTACTATCGCGAGCCCGTCGGAGCCGAAGCGCTTTACCTTCACGATGCAGACGCGCTCGACTGGCTGGGCGCGATCGGCGTGGCGCGCATCATGGCGCTCGTCGATCCGCATGGCGGCATTCCAGACTCGCCCAAAGCAGTGGCCATGCTGACCGACAATCTAAATAAGGTACCCGCCCGCGTGCTCTCGCCCGCGGGCCGCGCGCGCGTTCCCGAGCGCAAAGCGCAGCTGGAGAAATTCCTCTCGGACTTAAAGCGCGAGACCGACGACCTGCGGACCCTCTAGCGACGCCTGGCCTATCGAGGCGCGGGGTGGATCGGATCGATCCAATAAACTTCTTCGAATCGTTCGGCGGCGTCGATGTTCAAATTGACGACCACGGATTCATTGTCGCTGCGCACCAGTACGCATTCGAGCGGCGCGTCGCTTAGGGCGTTGATCTCCTGGTGCGGCACGTAAGGCGGCACGAAAATAAAATCCCCTGCATCCGCCTTGGCCGTAAATTCCAGCCGATCGCCCCAACGCATCCGTGCCGCGCCGCGCACAACGTAAATAACGCTCTCGAGCGCGCCATGATGGTGAGCGCCGGTCTTGGCGTTAGGTTGAATGATCACAGTGCCCGCCCACAGCTTTCGCGAGCCGACGCGTGCGAAATTTACGGCAGCGGCGCGCAACATGCCCGGGGTCTGAGGCGTATTGCTGTCAAGCCGCTCGCTTTTGATGACCCGTACGCCCTCGTTGCGCCAATCGCGATCTGACTTCAATTAACTGCCTCGAGAGGTTATAAGTGGCCCGCCAGCGTGCGCTACATGTCCTCAGAATAACGGAATTCATGAACTCAAGCACTCCATCTTCGCCACGCGGCTGGCCGGCCGATCTGCCGTTGTGGACCATTCTCACGCCTATGATTGCAGCGCTCGTGATGGCCGCGGCCAGTTTTAATTTTGGCGCGGCCACAGTCTTTGTGGCGCTCATTGCCTTGAGCCTCGCCGGCAGCGTGTTTGCCGCCGTGCATCACGCCGAAGTAGTTGCGCACCGCGTGGGCGAGCCGTATGGCACCCTGGTGCTGGCACTGGCGGTCACCTTGATTGAAGTCGCACTGATCGTCTCCTTGATGATTGCCGGCGGTACCGCTGCCGCGGCGCTGGCCCGCGACACGGTGTTCGCCACAGTGATGATTATTCTCAATGGCATCATCGGGCTGTGTTTGCTGGTCGGCGGCCTCAAGCATCGCGAACAAACCTTCAGCCTCGACGGCGTCAGCACGGCCTTGGTTGCGTTGGGCGCCATCGTCGTCCTCACGCTAGTATTTCCGAATTACACAGTCACCACGCCCGGCCCTTACTACTCGCCGAGTCAGCTCGTGCTCATTGCCATCGTCTCATTGGCCATTTACGCAGCGTTCGTTTTCGCGCAAACCATCGGCCATCGAGGAATTTTTGTCGAGGATGAACCGCTCGCTGAGTCATCGCAACACGTACATCAACCGAGTAACGCGGCAACCTCGGTCAGCGCAATTTTATTGATGGCGTGCCTTACCGCGGTGGTATTGCTTGCCAAGAAACTGGCGCCGAGTCTCGAATCTGCGGTGGCCGCCGTGGGCGTGCCAAACGCCGCGGTCGGTGTGATCATCGCGGCCATTGTGTTGCTGCCGGAGGGCTTGGCCGCCCTACGCGCGGCGCGCGCCAATCGCTTGCAGACTAGCCTCAATCTTGCGCTGGGATCCGCGTTGGCCAGCATCGGATTGACCATTCCGGTGGTCAGTGTGCTGTCGCTGTACATGCGCACCGAGCTGGTACTGGGCATCGACCCGAAATCCACGGTGCTACTGGTTCTGTCTCTCTTCATTACCGCAATTGCACTGCGCACCGGGAGAACCATTGTCCTGCACGGCATCGTGCTGCTGGTCATCTTCGTGGTGTATTTATTCACGATCGTCATCCCTTAAGAATTGCGCGTCCGCCGGGAGCCCAAGCGGGCTCCCCGCTTTCTGTGACCGGTCAGAGTGATGGCCTCCTGAGTGATCTTCAGCTGAAAGCCTGTAATGGTCCCGAAGCCCAGGCGGTTCGCGGGTACCGCCATGCAGTACTCGATCAATGCAATCCCCTGTATCATCAGACAAATGTTAAGAATTGCGCTCGTTGCGCTTACATTGAGCTTTGCTACGTTGAGTCACGGCGCGGAGCCGGCGCTCAATAACGAACGCGTCACCGTCTGGGATAAGGGCACCGCCTATTTCGGCCATCAAGGCGATGCCCCGGGCAAGACCGCTGTGCGCACCGTCATCGTCGAGCCCAAGGACCACCCCCTGCCGTCGATCGCGAATTGCTGGTCCGCGGCCGCGGCCACGCCGTCATTACCGAATTGAAATAGCATATGAAAGCTCTGATATCCGCTTATGCGCGTTCCCCCCAAACCTTTGCCCGCAAAGGCGCGCTTGCACAGGTGCGCCCCGACACCATGGCCGCACAAGTGGTCAGCGGCCTGCTGGAGCGCACGCGGCTTGACCCCGCGCTGATCGAGGATGTGATCATGGGTTGTGCCTATCCTGAAGGTCCCCAGGGATCAAATATCGCGCGCATCGTGGCGTTGTTGGCTGGACTGCCCTCGGAAGTCGGCGGCATGACGGTGAATCGATTCTGTGGTTCATCCATGTCGGTCATCCAAATTGCCGCAGCCCAGATCGAGGCCGGTATCGGCGAGGCCTATCTTTGCGCCGGTGTGGAATCGATGAGCCTGGTCCCCCAGGGCGGCTTCAACCGCTCGCCCAATCCGGAATTGCTGAGTCGCTTCCCGGATGCCTACATCAGCATGGGTCAAACCGCCGAAAATGTGGCGCAGCGCTACAACATTTCGCGCCACGATCAGGAAGTCATGGCGGTCGATTCTCACCGCAAGGCGGCGCAGGCTCGCGAGCAGGGACGGCTGCGCGACGAGATCGTGCCGATTCGCCTCGAATCCGGCGAACTGGTGTCAGAGGATGGCTGCATTCGTCCGGCCACATCGTTGCAGGCTCTGGCCGCACTCAAGCCGGCCTTCGCCGAGAACGGCGTGGTGACGGCGGGCACTTCCTCGCCTTTGACTGACGGCGCAGCAGTGGTGCTGGTGACTGCTGAGGAATTTGCGGTTCGCCATGGCTTGCGTCCTCTGGCGCGCATTCGCTCCGCGGCCACCGTCGGTTGCGATCCTGCCGTGATGGGCATCGGCCCGATTCCCGCCACTCGCAAGGCAATGGCGCGGGCCGGACTCAAGATTGACGCGCTCGACGTGATCGAGATCAATGAAGCGTTCGCCTCTCAGGCACTCGCCTGCATTCGGGAGCTTGGGCTTGATTCGGCCAAGATCAATCTCGATGGCGGTGGCATGGCGCTGGGTCACCCGTTGGGCGCGAGCGGCGCGCGCATTACCGGCAAAGCCGCATCGTTGCTCGGCCGCACCAAAGGGCGCTACGCGCTTGCCACTCAGTGCATCGGCGGCGGCCAGGGCATTGCGACGGTCATGGAAGCGCTCTAGAAAGTCGAATCCAGCGAAATACTTACGGGACAATGATCGCTGCCCACCACGGAAGCATGAATTTCCGCGCCTTTCACGGCGCTCCGAAGCTTCGCCGATACCATCAGGTAGTCGATTCTCCATCCGACGTTTCGCGCCCGTGAATTGGCAAAGTGACTCCACCAAGAATAGTGGCCATTGCCCTGCGTGAACAATCGGAACGTGTCGATGAAGCCCGCCTCGATAAAGGCCTGAAATCCCGCGCGCTCCTCATCGGTGAATCCCTTCTTGCCGCGATTTGGCTTCGGGTTCGCAAGATCAAGCGCGGTGTGCGCGACATTGAGATCGCCGCAAAATATGACGGGCTTGGTTTTCTCCAACTGCTTGCAGTACGCCAGAAAAGCCGGATCCCAGTGCTTATGGCGTAGTGCCAGCCTGCTCAGGTCGTCCTTGGCATTCGGTGTGTAGACGGTGACGATGAAAAACTTGGCGAACTCCGCCGTGATAACCCGGCCCTCCTCGGCGCTGTCGCGCTTCAGCTCATCGGCGAAGCTAAAGCGTTTGGCGAATTCGCTCGGGAAACCGTTGATGATTTTCAGCGGCTCTTGCTTGGAGAAAATCGCTGTTCCCGAATAGCCCTTCTTCAGCGCCGAGTTCCAGTGCTCGCTGTAATTGGGCAGATCAATTTCAATCTGGCCGCGTTCGGCCTTGGTCTCCTGCAGGCACAGAATATCGGGCTTATGCGCTTCGAGAAATGCGAGAAACAGACCCTTCTTGTGCACGGCACGAATGCCATTGACATTCCAAGAATAGATTTTCATTGTTTCCCAGGAGCGCGCCAACCGGCACCGAGTGCCTTATACACTGCGATCAACGAAGTCGCCGCATCGGTACGGCTCTGCGAGAGCAATAACTCCGCACTCAATGCCGTGTCAATCGCGAACAAAAGCGTGCCGCGCCTGCGATCCGCCGGATTTGCCGCAAGCGACCAGGGTCAGAGTTGCGGAAACGACAATAAGTATTATTCTTAAGTTATTCATTTTTAACATTTTTAGAACCTACGCTATCCCTCAGACAGAAACTTCGTGCCGCTCATCTCATCACAATCGGATTGGGTTCGACATAATGAAGCTACTAAAGCCGTGTTACAGCGCAACTCGAGGGATATGGTATTGACAATCATTCGCATTCGCGTTCACAATAACCCCATGATAGTTTGCGTGTGCAAAGCAGTTTCTGACCGACATATCCGCTCCGCTGTGAAGTGCGGCGCGACTTCATTGCGCGACCTGACGCGCGACCTGGGGGTCGGAACCTGTTGTGGCAAGTGCTTGCCTGAGGCCAAATCGGCATTAGCTGCTTCCGTTAAAGCATGTGACTCAGCACGGCGCGGGCTGTTCTCCGCTGCCGCCACTGAATTCGCGGTCTAATCAGCAATTGATTCCTTGAGTCTTGGCTTCGGGCTTACAATCCGAACTCAAGTTCGTGCGCAATCGACAAGGGGACAATCGTGCAAGGTGACGCGAAGGTATTGAAATTCCTCAACGACGCGCTGAAAAACGAACTCACCTCCGTCAATCAATACTTTTTGCACGCGCGCATGCTCGACAACTGGGGCATGAAACGGCTCGGCAAGCTCGAGTACGAAGAATCCATCGATGAAATGAAGCACGCGGACCGCCTGGTCAAGCGCATTCTTTTTCTCGATGGGCTGCCAAACCTCCAGGATTTGGGCAAGCTGTTCATCGGCGAAGATGTTCAAGAAATACTCCAGTGCGATCTGCGTCGGGAGATGGAAGCGCATCCCATGTACACCACCGCTATCGCTCACTGCGAGGCGGTCAAGGATTTCGTGACGCGCGAATTGCTGGTGCAGATCCAAAAGAGCGAAGAAGAACATATCGACTTTATTGAAGAGCAGCTCGGCTTGATCGAAAAAATGGGATTGCCCAATTACGTGCAGAGCACCGTGGGCGAATTAAAAGAAAGCGGTTCCGCTTAAGCCGCGAATCTTGCGAGGGCAAGCATGATTAAAAAAATACTCATCGGTCTCGTTGCTGTGGTGGTCGTTCTCGCTGTCATCGGCTTGATGATGCCGCGACATATACAGGTGAAACGCTCCGTCACGATCAATCGCCCCGCAAGCCTGATCTATGCCACGGTAAATTCTTTCGTGCTGTTTCCAAAGTGGTCGCCTTGGCAGGACTTGGATCCGAATATGATCCAGATTACCGAGGGTCCGCGTGACGGCGTAGGCGCCAAGCTGGTCTGGAAAGGAAATGACAAAGTAGGCCACGGGACGCAGGTGATCACCGCATCGACTGCCAATCAGTCGGTGGCCAGCGACCTGGACTTCGGAGACATGGGCGCATCGAAATCCTTGCTGACCCTGACCCCCGACGGCAACATCACGACCACTACTTGGAGCGTCGATATCGACATGGGCGGCAATCCCATTGGTCACTACTTCGGCTTGACGATGGATGGAATGCTCGGCAAAGATTTTGCTGTCGGCCTCAACAAACTCAAGGCCTTGGTCGAGAACATGCCGAATACGGACATCGCGGCATTCAGCGCGGAGCCAGTGCAGCTCACAGCAGCGCCGATCTTGGTCGTGACCGAGACTGCAGCGCCCGAGGGAATCGCCAAGGCCTACGCTGATGGGTATACGCAGATCGCGAAATTCATGGCGAAAAACCAGCTTCACCAAGCCGGCGCGCCGCTAGGAATAGGCGGCGAGATGAAGCCCGGCAGCTACAAATTCGACGCCGGCATCCCCGTGGACCGCAGCGATGTCGCCGGCGCCGACGGCGTACGTTCGATTCAAAGCTATGCCGGCAAGGCGCTCAAAGCGACGCACGTGGGCGCGTATGACAGCCTGTCGAAGACTTATGATCAGCTGCTGGCCTTTATTGCGGCGCACGGCTACAGGTCAAAAGCGCCGATATTCTTGTGGTACGTCGATGATCCAGGCAACACGCCGGTGGAAAAATTGCGCACAGAAATGTATGCGCCGATTGAGTGACCGGCAGCCTAGAGTCGCGTGCCGCTGAAGGTGGCCGTGCCCAGCATATGGCGGGCAGCACCTTTGATACGATTCTCTTCAACGACCGCCGTGAACTTGAAGCTTAACCGCATCGGCTTGGTAATCTTTGCCCGCCAGCTAAGCTCGTTACCGTCAATCTTGCCATCGCTGATGGCGACGTGGTGATCGCCATCCGAAAGCGAACCGGTCATGGTGGTGCCGCTGACCAATAGCTCGAGCACTCCCGATCTGACGCCCAGCGGCGTGTTAATCGTTATTTTCCATTTGCCCTGCACCATGCAACACCCCCCTCCATGACCTTAAGCGCAAGTCTGGGGCTGCCTGGGGCAAGCACCGCTGCGCGGACAAATCACGCTGGCCCTGGCACCGAGCGCGTCGGCGATCCACGAAATATTCAACACTTGGGAGGCCGCGCGAATCGCGGCGGATGCATCAGTCGGAATGGCGCCATCGCCACCGCCGCGCCGGCAGGAATCGGCCACCGACGCGACGATCTGCTCTCCGTCAAAGCCCTGCGCATCGAGCGCAGGCAGCAAGTCCACGCCGACAGACAATACATGCAGTTCGTCCAAGGCATCCCGCGTCAGCAGCGAGTGGCAGCAATACAGCCGGGCACGCTTGCCGTCCTGCATGACCGAAATCTGCGTCTTAGGTTTCTGCATCTCGGGCGCCGTCGGTGTCTGCAACAGACGAAATACCGCCCAGCGCGGACAAGGATCCGAAACCAGGCTCATGTTGCCCCAGGGAAGCGGGATGCCGTTGCCGCGGTAAACCGCGCGCAGGTAACCGGGCGGATACGCATCGAAGAAATGCCAATGCCGATAGGGAGACACTGCGGTCATGCGTCGCATCACCAACGCAGGCGTTACGCCGACCTTGTGGCAGGCAGTGACACTGTGAGACTCGCGAATCAAGAATCGCCGGAACGGAATGCGCGGACATAAGAGCGCGCCGGCAAAAAAGCTGCACTCGAAATCCCGCCATGCGTACAGCACATCCTGTGCGCCCATGCCGCCCGCGGAGCCCGGCGCTTCTCCATCCCCTGATTGAGCCGAGCTATGCGGGGATATCATACCGTCGCCGTTGTGAAGGATCTTATGGCCGACAAAGAACGCCAATTCGTACTTCAGGCGTTCCTCCTGGCCGCGCAGGCGTTTGTTCACAAACACAGTTGCCGGAGCCGCGAATCGGGAACGCACCAGAGCACCACTGGGCTTGCGGCCGTCGCCGTCAAACCATTTGATCTCCAAGCCGTGCTGCCGGCAAATTGCCATGACTGCATCCAGCGTCAATGGCATCTGCCGATTGCCGCATTCTTCTGCCGCCCGCTCAATATCGGGGAAATTATTATGTCGAGTCTCCTGCCAGACCCGAATCAATAACTGCGCAAATTGGCGGCCGGTGGTACCGGTCTGCGAAAGCAGTTCGGGCAATGCGTTCTGCAGCAACTCATGTGAAAACAAGAAGGCCGGCTCCAGCGGCATGGCATCCAAACCGCCCCGTTGGCGCGCCGGCGGCGCGGCTTCGACTGCGGTGTTTTCGTCCAAGAACCAGCGCGCATCCTTGCTGAAAATTCCCGCAAGCATGTCCAGCATTTCTGCTGAGGGCATGCGCTTGCCGGTTTCCACCATGCTCAAGTAAGACACGGACGGGGCAGCGCCCGCGTCGATTTGCACGCAACGGGCCGACAGCTCGTCCAGCGTCAAGCCATTGCGCTTGCGCAACGAGCGAAGCTTTGCGCCGAGAAAGTGTCCCTGCCTAATCAGACCTGCCATGGCTGTCTCATGTGAAATTCACACTGTGAAATTTCTAATGTGTAAATCCGTACTTTAAACACTCTATGCTTGCGGCATCCCAATACGCAAGACCTTAGGAGAATTGCTTGAACGCACATGTAAACAGCCGCTGGCAAGGCGTGGATCGTCCCTATAACGAAGCAGATGTGGCGCGGCTGCGCGGTTCGGTCAAAATCGAATACTCGCTGGCGCGGCTTGGCGCCGAGAAGTTTTGGCGCCTGCTGCATAGCGAACCCGTAGTCGCAGGGTTGGGCTGCATGACAGGAAACCAGGCGATTCAAACGGTGCAGGCGGGCCTGAAGGCGATCTACTGCTCAGGATGGCAGGTGGCCGGCGACGCCAATTCCGCCGGCGAGGTATATCCGGATCAAAGCCTGTACCCGGTCGATTCGGTGCCGAAAATGGTCGATCGCATTAACAACGCCTTACTGCGCACCGATCAGATTCATCATATGGACGGCAAGACAGACATCGATTGGCTCGCACCCATCATCGCCGATGCCGAGGCCGGCTTCGGCGGCAATTTGAATGCCTTCGAACTCACAAAGGCACTGATACGTGCGGGCGCTGCCGGCGTGCATTTCGAAGACCAACTGTCGTCCGCTAAAAAGTGCGGTCACCTGGGCGGCAAGGTGCTGGTATCAACCGCCGAAGCCATTAACAAGCTGGTAGCCGCGCGGCTCGCGGCCGATGTCATGGGCGTGCCCACCGTGATCATCGCGCGCACCGATGCGGATGCGGCAGATTTACTGCTGACCGACCATGATCCGCGCGATAAGTCCTTTCTAACCGGGCAGCGCTCCAGCGAAGGGTTCTTCCATGTGAAAGCCGGCATCGAGCAAGCTATCGCTCGGGGCTTGTCCTATGCGCCGTACTGCGATCTGATCTGGTGTGAAACCTCGAAGCCCGACATGAACGAAGCGAAACGCTTCGCCGCCGCGATTCACGCCAAGTTTCCGGGCAAGTTGCTGGCCTACAACTGCTCACCATCCTTTAATTGGGCTGCAAAATTGAACGCGGCTGCAATGAAGAAGTGGCGCGAGGAATTGGCCGCGCTGGGTTATCGCTTTCAATTCATTACGCTTGCAGGCTGGCACGCGCTGAACCTGTCGATGTTCGAATTGGCAGCTGCGTATAGTGCGGACGGCATGCTGGGCTATTCCCAACTGCAGCAACGAGAGTTTGGACAGGAAGCATCGGGTTATCGTGCTACGAAGCACCAGGCATTCGTCGGCACTGGCTACTTTGATGCAGTGCAGACCGCAATCAGCGCCAACAGCTCGACCGTCGCCATGGCCGGCAGTACCGAGACCGAGCAGTTCCAGTCGAATGCGCCGGAACGCGTGGTGGCCTGAAGAGGGACTGATGATGCGCGCAGACTTCGGCGCCGCCTCCGCGGCGCAGATCGCCGAACATTTTCGTCTCTACAACGAAGAGTTCGGCCGCATCACGCGACGCGCTGCGCGGAATTTCCTGACCGAGGACTGGCATGCGGCGCAAATCGAGTCCGTGGCGCGAATCGAGCTGTATGAGCTGAGAGTGGCGAAGTGCGTCGCTGTAGTCGGCAGTCAGCTGCACGAACGACGCACTAATGTCGCACTTTGGGTCGAGATCAAGCTCGCTTATGAAACGCTGGTCGCGCGCCGCCCCGACAGCGATTTCTATCACACGTTTTTCAACTCTGTCACCCGCGATTTGTTTGGCACGGTGGGCGTCAACAAGGACGTGGAGTTTTGCGCCACCACGGCCGGCCGCGCGTCTGGCTCGGTACCAATCCGCGTCTACCGAGTTGCCGGATCCTTGCCCTCGGCAGTGCGCGAGATTCTTGTCGACCTACCGTTCTGCGGGGCAATCAACGACATGGAATCGACAGTGCACCACATAAGCGCGGAAGTCGGCCGCTATTTCGCGACCGGCCGGCATAGCGGCGCGCCTGAATCCATCGAACTGATCGAGCCGGTGTTCTATCGCGGCATGCAGGCATTCGTGGTGGGACGCGTGATCGGCGACGGCGCCATCACGCCGCTGGTGCTGGCATTCACAATCCTGCAGAAGACAGTGCGCACCGATGCGGTGATGCTATCGCGTGCCGATGTCGGATCGCTGTTCGGCTACGCACGCAGCTATTTTCACGTGGATCTTCCGGTGGTCAGCGCTGCGATCACGCTGTTGCGCTCATTCATGCCGCGCAAGTCCGTCGATGAACTCTATACCGTGCTCGGCCGCGCCAAGCAGGGAAAAACCGAACGCTACTTCGCGCTGCAGCGCCACCTGGACAAATCGATCGACAGTTTCGTGCATGCGCCCGGCGAGCGCGGCCTGGTGATGATCGTATTTACCCTGCCCTCGCATGACTTGGTATTCAAAGTGATCCGCGACCGGTTCGGGGCGCCCAAAAACACCACGCGCGCAGAGGTAATCGAACGCTATCAATTCGTGTTCCGGCACGACCGCGCGGGCCGGCTGGTCGACGCGCAAGAATTCAAGCGTCTGCGGCTGCCGCGAGCGCGCTTTATGCCCGCTCTGGCAGAAGAACTGCTGCAAGAAGCAAGCGGAAGTTGCCGGGTCGAAGGCGAAGACCTGATCGTCGAGCACTGTTATATCGAGCGGCGCTTACGGCCGCTCAGTCTGTTTCTGCGTGAGGCGGAACCTGCTGCCGCCGAATCGGCAATTATCGACTACGGCAATGCGTTGCGCGACCTGGCGGCAAGCAATGTGTTCCCCGGAGATTTGCTGCTGAAGAATTTCGGCGTCACCAGCCACGGCCGGGTCATTTTTTACGATTACGACGAAATAGGCTTGGTGTCAGACTGCGTTTTCAGAGATTTGCCCCGCGCGCGCACCGAGGAGGAAGAATCGAGCGCTGAACCGTGGTTTCACTGCGGGCCGCACGATGTGTTTCCCGAACAATGGCTGCCGTTTCTCTGCATTCCGGCCGCTCTAAGTGAGGTGTTCATCCGCCACCATGGCTGTCTGCTGACCGCCGCCTGGTGGCGCGCTCAGGCAGCTCTTGCGCCGGAGGCCGCCTTGGCATTGAATACTCAATCATCGAATGCCGCGTAGACCAGATCGCGAAACAAGGTTCGAAAGTAATCACGCTGACCTGGCGCCTGAATCATCAAGATCGCAAACAGCTGTTCAACCGGATCGACCCAAAAGGTCGTGCCCGCCAAGCCGCCCCAAAAATATTGGCCCACCGAACCCGGCACGTGCGAAATTCCGGGCCGTAGCCGAACGGCAAACCCCAAGCCAAATCCGTAGCCCGGCAACAGGAGATCCGGCGCACCGCTGATGGGGCCAAGATGATCGGCCGTCATGAGTTCAATGGTCTTGCGGCTGAGGAACCGCACACCATCCAGCCGACCTTGATTCAAGAGCATCTGCAAGAAACGCGCGTAATCGCCCGCGGTCGAAACCAAACCGCCCCCGCCGGATTCGAATTTCGGCGCACTCTTGACATCGAGCAGTTGCACACCTGAACCCGTATCCGGGTCCTTGGCAAAGCCTTCCGCCAGACGCGCCTGCAGCGGCACGGGAACATGGAACGCCGTAGCAATCATTCCCAGCGGACCGAATAGGTGCTGCCGCAAGTATTGCCCGAGCGAAATGCCCGACAGGACTTCTACGAGGCGGCCGAGGACATCGGTTGAGCGGCCGTACTCCCACTTCGTACCCGGTTGATGCAGCAACGGCAGCTTGCTCAACGCGGCGACCTGCTCGGCATTGCTTTGATCACGGTTGTAGATTCTTGCGGCCGTATACATCTTGTGCACCGGTCCGCTGCCACGAAATTCGTACGTCAGACCTGAGGTATGACGCAGCAAATCCTGGATGGTAATAGCTGTCTCGGCATCGACATGCCCGATCTCCGCGCCCTGCACAACAGCGACCTTGAGTTTGCCGAGTTCGGGAAGATATTTTGCGATGGGATCGCTGAGCAGAAATCGTCCTTCCTCCCACAACATCATTGCCGCGACCGAGACGATGGGTTTGGTCATTGAATAGATGCGAAAAATGCTATCTGTAGCCATCGATGCGCCGCTGCTCGGATCGCGCGCGCCGAAACTCTCGAAGTATGCCAGCTGGCCGCGCCGCGCGATCAGCGCCACCGCACCGGGCACGCGACCGCGTTCGACTTCGCTCTGCATCACTCGGCCAAGACGCGCAACGCCGGCAGTGGAGAGTCCGATGTCTTCGGGCGTGGCGCGCGGCAGCGGAAATGAGCTCATGAAGTATCCGGAAGAGTTGCTTGGCACTTTATTATAATTGAACGAGCCATCGGTGCTGCGGCGTGAGACCACGCGTCAAGTTCAATGCGTGCCGCATTGCCGAGAGCGGCGGCCATCGAAATTATCAATACGTGTTGCAACATGGCGATTTAGCTCGTTTTGGGGTCGGTTGCGATCGGCCGGTTCTGCGCCACCAGGCGCAAGAGGCCGAATCCGTAATCACTCAGCTCCGCAATGGCGATGCCGAATCGCGCCATATCGTTGCCCTTAGCCATGGCAAGCTGTATCAGACCGTGCGTGAATGACCACAGGGTCACGGCGAGCATCATAGGATCGCCGATATTGGGCCGAATGCTGACATCGGCGATGCCGCACTCAATCGCCTTTACTACGGCGGTAATCGCTTCATCGCTCGCAGCCCGGCACGCCAGATCATGTGAACTTGAATCGGCACTGCTCGAATGGGCACGAAATTTTGAGCAAAAGTCAAAATAATGTGGAAATTCAAACGCATATGCCATATATGCTGTGCCGATGGCTTGGACCTTCTCAATGCCCGACTTCTGAGCCGCCGAGGCGGCGATGAATCGGTCGCGCAGCAGGCACATAGCTCGCTCGCCGATGGCGAACAAAATCTCCTCCTTATCCTTGAAGTACACATACACCAAGGCGCGCGATAAGCGTGCGCCGCGCGCGACCTGGTCGACCGTCACCAAATCCCAACCCTCCTTGGCGTAAAGCGCCTCCGCGGCATCGAGGATTTCCGCACGTCTGCGCTGCTTTTCTTCGATTCGACGCTGGACGATGTAGGACATAGCTGAACAATAGAAAATTGATGACACCGTGTCAATAATAGTCGCAGCGCCAAACTCTGTCGTCGTTACGACGTGCTGCGTGTATATTTCGGCCATGAGAATAAACCCCATCCTCGTCGCTTTCGTCTGTAGCGCCGCCGTGACTGCCAGCATTGCCGCCACCTTGCCTACTGCGAATGATCCCTTTCTGTGGCTGGAGAGCGCGCACGGCGAACGCGTAATGAACTGGGTCAAGAGCGAGAACGCCAAGACCGATGGTGTGCTCGAGCAGGACTCGCGCTTCAAAACTCTGTTTCACGATGCCAAGCTTATCGTCGAGGCGAAGGACCGAATCCCTGAACCTGCCATAGTCGGCGGCCAAGTCTTCAATTTCTGGCAAGACGCCGAGCACTCGCACGGAATTTGGCGACAAACCGGTCAAGCCGATTTTCTGAGTGCTGCGCCGAATTGGCGCACCGTCATCGATTTGGATGCGTTGTCGAAATCCGAAAAAACCAATTGGTTTTGGAAGGGCGCACTTTGCCACGAGCCTGAGGAACAGCGTTGCATCATCAATTTGTCAGACGGCGGCGAGGATGCAGTGACCTTGCGCGAATTCGACTTGGCAAAGTCAGCATTTGTCGATGGCGGCTTCTCGCTGCCGAGCGGTAAGCAGGATGTTGCCTGGCTGGATGCAGATACCCTGCTGCTCTCGCGTGAGTGGCAGCCGGGCGAAATGACGCGATCCGGATATGCCTTTGTTGTGAAACGCCTCAAGCGCGGTCAACCCCTGGATGCCGCCGTCGAGGTGTATCGCGGATCGGCGGACGACGTCGGTGTGAGTCCCGTTTCGTTCAGCGACGGGGCGGGCCGCAGTGCTGCGTTCATTCAGCGCGCCGTTTCAATATTCGAGTTCGAGTTCTATCTCCTAGGCCCGGCAGGGCCTGCCAAATTGGCCATGCCGATGAAGGCCGAATTGGTGACGCTGATCGACGGTCGATTGGTTGTGAGCCTGCATGAGGATTGGAAACGCGCCGGCCAGCCGACGCTGCCTCAAGGTTCGTTGGTCTCGCTCGAGCTCTCCGCAGTCGCCGCCGATCCGCAGCATTTGCAGCCGGCTCTGGTCTATGCGCCCGCGCCGCGCGAGGCGTTCGTCGACGCAGGCGCAACTCGCGGGCATTTGCTTGTTCACACGCTCGACAATGTCAACGGACGGGCCTATGCGTACACGCCCGAGCCGAACAACCACTGGTCACGGCGTCAGCTCGAGCTGCCGAACAACCTTTCGATCAGTGTGATCGATACGGATTTGCATAGCGAGCAAGCCTTTGTGCAGGTCACCGGACTGCTGACGCCTCCGAATTTGATGCTTGCCGATTTGGATAAGAGTACGCTGACGACGGCCAAATCGTTACCTGCAAAATTTGATGCGTCGCGTGATGTTGTCGAGCAATTCGAAGCAACTTCGAAGGACGGCACGAAAATTCCATACTTTGTCGTGCATCCTGCCGCGGCCAAGATGGACGGCAGCACGCCGACGATCCTGTATGCCTACGGCGGCTTCTTGGCTGCAGAGACGCCGACCTATTCAGCGGAACTCGGCAAGCTGTGGCTGGAGCGAGGCGGCGCCTACGTGTTGGCCAATATTCGAGGCGGCGGCGAATTTGGTCCGGCTTGGCACGAAGCAGGCCTCAAGACGCATCGGCAACGCATCTACGATGATTTCGCCGCGGTCGGGCAGGATCTTATCGCCAAGGGCTTCACGAGTTCCGCGCATTTGGGAATCATGGGAGGCTCCAACGGCGGACTGCTCATGGGGGTGGAATTTATTCAGCACCCGCATCTATGGCGCGCGGTCGACATTCAGGTTCCGCTGCTCGACATGTTGCGCTACGAACAAATCGCGGCCGGCAGTTCTTGGGTGGCGGAATACGGCAGCGTGGCGGTTCCGGAGGAGCGCACATTTCTGGCATCCATCTCGCCGTATAACAATCTGAAGGCGGGCGTGAAATATCCGCAAGCTCTCATTTGGTCGACCACCAAAGATGACCGCGTCGGTCCGCAGCATGCGCGCAAATTTGCCGCCAAGCTCGCTGCTATGGGCGTGCCGTATCTCTATTTTGAGATTATCGAGGGAGGCCATGGGTCCGGTGCCACGCCGGAAGAACGTGCCAAAATGCACGCCCGTGAATACACCTACTTCTCGCGCAAGCTAGGACTGTGATTTGCAGTGCGCGCCGAAATCGGCGAGCACCATGCTGACGCACTCGGTGAGTCGCGTCGCATAATCGATATGCAAAAACTCGTTGGGACCGTGCGCGTTGGAATGCGGTCCCAGCACGCCGGTCACAAAGAACTGCGTTTGCGGAAACCTCTCACCCAGCATTCGTAAGAAGGGAATAGTCCCGCCACCGCCCAGGCTCACCGCATCGCGTCCGAATACATGTTTCGAAGCGCGCTGCATAGACTGTTCGAACCACGGCGCAAAAGCAGGCGCATTCCAGCCGCCGGATGAAGATTCAGGCTCGAAACTGACTTGTGCCCCGTAAGGTGGATTGTGCTGCAACGCTTCCTGGACCGCGCGGCTGGCCCGCACCGGGTCCACCGTGGGCGGCAATCGCAAGGAGAGCTTCAGAGAAATCTCAGGCAGCAGCACGTTGCCTGCGGCGCTTAGCGGCGGCAACCCATCAGCTCCCGTAACCGCGAGCGACGGCCGCCAAGTATTATTGACGAGCAGTTCCACCGGGTCAGCTGACACGGGTTTCACGCCGGGTGCGAAAGGAATCTTGTCGAGAAACTGCGCGCCCAACACCGTCGCCGCCGCGGCGATTTGCGCCCGGCGGTCCTTGGGAATGTCTGCGTGCAGCTCATCGAGCGTAAGGTCCCCCGTCAATGGATTTTCAATCCGCGCTATAAGCTGCTGCAGCAATCGAAACGGCGTTGGCGCAATGCCGGAGGCAAGGCCCGAATGCGCCCCTTCGGTCAGCACCCGCACCTTGAGCTTGCCCACGAGATTGCCGCGCAGCGAAGTAGTGGTCCAAAGTTGTGCAAAATTGCCGCATTCTGCGTCGAGACAAACCACCAGGGAAGGCTCGCCGATGCTGGTTCCCAAAGCATCGAGATGCGCCGGCAAGTGAATGCTTCCGCTCTCCTCCGTCGCTTCGATCATCAGCACACAGCGCGGCAATGGGATGGCTTGCGCCTTGAGCGCCGCGATGGCCGTCAGAGAGCTGAATATTGCATATCCATCATCCGCGCCTCCCCGCCCGTACAGTTTGCCGTCGCGAATCACAGGCTCCCAGGGCCCCAGACCCGGCAGCCAGCCCGTGAATTCCGGCTGCTTGTCGAGAAGCCCATAGAGAAACACGCACTCGGGTAATTAAACGGGAATGTCCACCAGCAACAGCGGCGTAGTCGCCGGCAAGCGGCGCACCTCAACCCGCATGCGTGGCACCGGCTGAGCGCGGCACCATTGCGCCATCAGCTCGATGGCTTGATCCATGTAGCCGTGGCGCTCCCAATCCGGATCGAATGCCGGAGACTTGTTTGGAATGCGCACATAGGCCTGCAGCCGTTCGACGATAGAGTTCTGCCAGACATTTTCAATGAACTGACGAAGCGCCGGTGAATTCATGGACCTCAACCCCCGATATAGATAAACGTACTTCGAGCAGGTATCGCACCAGACTGCTGCGTCTCGCCCGAATCGGATCTCAACACCAAGTTCCATTCCCCAGCCGGCATCGGGACTCGCTGAGTTCGATCGGCCAAATTGAACAGGGCGAGGACGCCATTATGAACGAACGTTAGCCATCCCGCGGCGGCATCAAAATTGGTTTCAGGCCGCGGCGAATCTGCTTGGCTGTCGCGCGGCATCTCGACTCTATCGCGCCTGAGTCGAATGAGCCGCCGATACCAGTCAAATAACTCGGCGTGACGCGGTAGGGATAACTCCGACCAATTCAGCTTTGAGCGTTCGAAGGTACTAGGGTCCTGGGGATTGGGGATCGCTCCCCGCCAACCAAACGCGCTGAATTCCTTGCTGCGCCCTTCTGCAACCAATCTCCCCAACTCGGGCTCCTGATGGTCGGTGAAGTACAGAAATGGCGTAGCCGCCCCCCACTCCTCGCCTTGGAACAGCAGCGGCACAAACGGCGAGAGCAGCGTGAGCGCCGCGATAGCCTTAAGTTGTCGCACGTCCAGCAGGCTGCTCAATCGTTCGCCTTGCGCGCGATTGCCGACCTGATCGTGATTCTGCGCGCTCACGATGAGCTGGTGTGCCTCAACGCCCGCGGGCGGTTTGCCATGCCTGCGACCGCGATGCACGGAATATTGCCCCTGATACACGTAGCCATCGCGCAAGGCCGTCGCCAGATCGCGCAATCCACCAAAGTCGGCATAGTAACCGGCACTCTCGCCGGTAAAATAGCGATGAATGGCGTGATGAAAATCATCGGCCCAGTGCGCGTCCAAGCCAAATCCGCCGCGCGACACCGAGTGCACCAGGCGCGGATCGTTCAAATCGCTCTCAGCGATAAGCACTAGGGGGCGCCCCGACTCTCTGGCCAGCGCTTTCACAGCGTTCGACAATTCCTCAAGAACGTGCAGCGCCTCGAAGCTGAAAATGGCGTGCACGGCATCCAACCGCAAGCCATCGAATTGATACTCCTTAAGCCACATGAGCGCGTTGTCGATGACGAATCGACGCACCTCATCGCTTCCCGGTCCATCATAGTTGATCGCGGCGCCCCACCCGGTCTTGTAACGGTCGGTGAAATACGGTCCGTACAACTCCAGATAGTTGCCGTCGGGCCCAAAATGGTTGTAAACCACATCCAGCAGCACGGCGAGCCCTAGCGAATGGCATGCACGCACAAAAGCGGCGAGTTCCGACGGCGAACCATAGGCGGGAAACGGCGCGAACAAATCGACACCGTCGTAGCCCCATCCATGTTGGCCCGGGAAGGTTGCCAACGGCATGAGTTCCAGATGCGTCACACCCAGTTCGCAAAGATGCGGTAGCTTTGCTTGCGCCGCCGCGTAAGTGCCCTCCGCAGTGAATGTTCCGACGTGCATTTCATAAATGATCGCCGCGCGCAGCGGCGTGGCGCGAAAGCCGCCAACCGGCGCTTCTGCATTGTCGAGCATCGTCTCCGGAACTTGCGATGCGCCGTGCACGCCTGCGGGTTGCCAGCGCGAGCGCGGATCCGGCACGGCGGTACCGCCGTCTATGGAATATTTGTAGTCCTGCCCTGGATCGGCGGACACATCGGCTCGCCAGTAGCCGCTTTCCGCCGTGTGCAGCGCAATTCGCTGCTCACCCAGTACCAGGTCGACCGACTTGGCGCGCGGTGCCCACACCGAAAAAATCACGCGGAATCTCGGATCAATAGTGCCACCGGAAAGGATGCGAAAAGTGCGGCTGGCGAGACTTCGCGCTGAACGCACTCGCCGGTGAAGCAATTGCGCCAAGAACCGCCCGGCAGCGGCAATCGCGTATCGCCCCACTCGCCGGCCAGCGTCATGGTGAAGCGCGGCACGACCGCGATCAGATTCTCGCCGCGACGAAACGCGAGCAGCCGGCCCAAATGACTGCCCTGCGCCACCAGCGGCTGATACTTGCTGACAGCCGAAAAATCTTCGGCGCGTTCGCGGCGCACGCGCAGGACGCGCGCAGTCATCCACAATTTCGGCAGCCCTGAATCCCAATCGGACAGCACGTCGGCGGCATTCAGCCCACAGGTGCGCTTCAGCAATCGCGCACGCAGCGCGAAATCCACGGGCCTGCGATTGTCCGGATCCACCAGACTCAAGTCCCATAACTCGGTACCTTGATAAAAATCCGGAATGCCGGGCGCAACCATCTTGATGAGAGTTTGCGCCAAACTATTAATGCGTCCGGGCAGTATCAGCGGCGCGATGAAGCGTTCGAGGCTGGCAATGAAGTCCGGCGTTGCGAATACACCGCCGAGGAATCCTCGAATCTTCTCCTCGAAGCTAATGTTTGGCTCATGCCAGGAAGTGTTGATCTTCGCCTCGCGGCAAGCCTTGAGCATGTACTGCCAGGCACGATCGTGATCGATGGGCCAAGCGCCGATCAACGTCTGATACAACAAGTATTCGGCGTGCCGATCCGGCAAGCGATTCTGCCAGGCATTAGCGTTGAGCTGCGACCATTGATGCAGCGCTTCCGACCAGCGCTCCGGGATCTCCGAGAGGATGGAAATACGCGCGCGGACATCCTCGCTGCGCTTGTTGTCGTGCGTTGAGGTGGCCAGCATGTTGTTCGGCCAGCGATCGCTCAGATAGTGGCAAAATTCGTGAAATCTATCCGCTGAGATGCCGACCAGCGACGCTTGCGACCCGACTTCATTGCACGACACGAGCCGGTCGAAGCAGTAGAACATAGTGTCCTCAACGCCCTTCGCCATGACGGCGGGCGTCAATTGCTGCCACTTCGCGATGAAATCCGCCTCAGCCTCGTTCAGTTCCGCCTTCGTGAACAGCGCCGCCAGAAAATCGAAGGTCGCGGCGTCTATCTCCGGGGAACCAATGCGGGCGCTTTGCAGCGCCTCGAGAAGCACGCGTTTGTCCTCTTCGTCCAGCGCATTGGCAGTCCGGTAGGTCCGATAGATGGGAAGCGCCGTGACCAGCTTCTCCAACGCTTGTCGCAATTGACGCGGACTCAAGTCTCGCGTCTGCCAAGCGGTGCGCGCGAGCTTAAGCGCCGCCTCGGCAAGCTGCTCATGCGATGCGGAAAAGGTGGTCTCGAGGATGGCACCTTTCTTTTCCCGCACCAATTTACCAAAGTTCACCGAGTGGCCGGTAAAGTCAGCATAGGTCGCGGTCAAGACATCGGTGCGTTGATCGTCCATCCACAAGCGATTTACCTTGGCCAAGAACTCGTAACCCACGGTTCCATCGATGGGCCAGTCCTGCTTGAGCCGCTCATCGTTCTCCAGGATTTTCTCGATATAAATTCGACCCTTGGGCAGCAAACGCCGCAAGCGTTCGAAGTACTGCAGGGGTTCGCGCAAGCCGTCAGGATGATCGACCCGCAAGCCGTCGATCTCGTCGTTGGCAATCATCTGTTCTATGCGCACATGAGATGCTGCGGCGACATCCGGCCGCTCGGCGCGAAGTCCAATCAGCGTATCGATATCGAAAAATCGGCGATAGTTGCTCAACTCACCCGCGAGTTTCCAGCCATGCAGCAAGTAGTACTGTTTACGCAAGATCGCATCCAAATGCGCCTTGTCGCTCTGCGCACGAATGACCGCATCTTGCAGCTGTCCCGATTGGGCGGCCGCGGTGAGAAGCGCACGCGCGCGCGCCGCATGGCGGGTATAGGCGCATTGATCCTCCTCGCCCGGCCCAGCGACGCTGCGCAGACGTTCCAGCTCGTCAAAGCAACGCTCCTCTCCCGCCGCCAACAACTCCCGCCACGAGGCGGGCGCCAGCGGCCACGTGTTCTCATAATGCTTGACTCGTGGCTCATTGCCGATGACCGCGATGTTCAGTTCGCCCGCTTCCAATGCCTCGCCATACGGTTTGGCAAGCGAGCACAAATGCACACAGAACGGTTGGCCTTGCGGAAATCGAATATCAAAAAAATCGGCGAATCGACTGAAGGGGCCATGTTTCAGCACATCGTCCCACCACGGGTTGTGCTGCGATGCAGACATGTGATTCGGCACGATGTCGAGCAGAATTCGCATACCTAGTTTGTGAGCGGCCCGCACGAATACCGACCACGCCTGCTCGCCGCCTAGATCATCGCTAATCTTGCTCGGATCGACTACATCATAGCCGTGCTGGCTGCCCGGCATCGCTTGCAGGCAAGGCGACAAGTACACATGACTGATTCCCAATTCGGCTAGATACCCGAGCACCTGCTGGGCCGCGGGCAACGGAAATCCGGCATGCAGTTGCAGCCGGTAGGTCGCAATCCATCTAGCGCTCATGACTGAGCAGCACCAATGAGCGGGCCGCTAGATTGACCAAGCGATTGCGCTTCACCGACTCCTTGTCGATTTCCAGCGTCGGTCTGGCGGTGTCGAAAGCGATCTTCCAGCCCCCGTGATAGAGCTCGTGTGAAATGCGAAAAGCCACCGCCTCGTGATGCGCATTGAGAAGCAACAGGAAATCGGCGTCCTCGGCGCATTGTCCAGCAGCATCGCGAATCTCCGAAGCCGCGCCGTTCATGAACATGCCGAGAGTGCGCATCCAACCGCCGTCTTCCCAGTCCTTGCCCTCCATGCGCTTGCCGTCCGCACGGAACCAGACAATGTTCTTATCAGGGTGCTTGGCATCTGGATCATTGTCATAGAAAGCGTTGCGATGGAAGTTGGGATGTTTCTTTCGGTATTGAATCGCGCGCTGCGCGAATTCCGCAAACTCTGCTTTGCGAGCGTCCAAATCCCAGTGATACCAGGAAAGTTCGTTGTCCTGGCAGTAGGCGTTATTGTTGCCTTGCTGCGTGCGGCTCAACTCATCGCCACCGCTGATCATCGGCGATCCTTGCGCGAACATGAGCGAGCACCAGAAATTGCGCATCTGCCGCTGCCGCAGCTCAATGATCTCCGCGTCATCGGTTGGACCCTCCACACCGCAGTTCCAAGAACTGTTGTCGTCCGCGCCGTCGCGATTGTCCTCGCCGTTTGCTTCGTTGTGTTTCTGCTCGTAGCTCACCAAATCCGCGAGCGTGAAGCCGTCGTGCGCGATCACGAAGTTGACGCTCGCCGAAGGCGGCCGGTGCGTGTTCTCGTAGAGGTCCGCGCTGCCGGCGAGGCGCGTCGCGATTTCCGTGTGCAAGCCCATGTCACCTTTCCAGAACTTGCGCACCGTATCTCGATACTTGCCGTTCCACTCCATCCATCCTAGGGGAAAGTTTCCAACTTGATATCCGCCTTCGCCCAAATCCCACGGTTCAGCAATCAATTTTACCGGCGCCAAGGTCGGATCCTGATAAATGGTGTCGAAGAATGCACCCAGCTTATCGACGTCCTTCAATTCACGCGCCAGCGCCGAGGCGAGATCAAACCTGAACCCATCGACGTGCATCTCCGTAACCCAGTAGCGCAGGCTGTCCATTAACAGCTGCAGCGAATGCGGGTGCACCATGTTCAGCGTATTGCCGCAACCTGTGAAATCCATGTAGTGCCGCGGGTCGCCGGACACCGTGCGGTAGTAAGCCAGATTATCGATCCCGCGGAATGAAAGCGTCGGACCAGCCTGATTGCCTTCCGCCGTATGGTTGTAGACCACATCCAGGATCACTTCGATTCCAGCATTGTGCAGAATCTTGACCATGCCCTTGAATTCGCGCACTGCTTCATCCGGCGCTTGTGGGGTGGAGGCGTAGCTCATCTCGGGCGCGAAGAACCCCAAGGTGTTATAGCCCCAATAGTTGCGCAGCCCTTTCTCCACGAGATGCCGGTCTTGGACAAAGTAGTGCACCGGCATCAACTCGAGCGCAGTCACGCCCATTTTTAGCAGGTGCTCGACGATCGGCTCGGACGCCATCCCTGCATAGGTCCCGCGTAGGTGTTTCGGCACCTGCGGATGCAGGCGCGTCATGCCGCGCACATGGGCTTCGTAGATCAAAGTTTCGTGTGCCGGGTAAGAAGGACGCTTCTCGCCGCTCCAATCGAAATTCGAATCGATTACGGCGGCCAATGGCGCGAAAGGCGCACTATCGCGATCATCAAACGACAGATCCGCGCTCTCATCGCCCAGTTGATAGCCGAATAATTCATCTGCCCACCGCAGCTCCCGTCCGATGGCCTTGGCATAAGGATCCAGCAGCAATTTGTTGGGGTTAAATCGCAGCCCGCTCTCCGGCAGGTAGGGCCCGTAGACCCGATAGCCGTATAGTTGTCCGGGTCCGATGTCCGGCACATAGATGTGCCAAGCGCCGTTGGTGCGCTCGCGGATCCGCATTCGCCTTTCGACTTTGCCGGGCCCGTCGAACAGGCACAATTCCACCGACTCGGAAGACTCCGAAAAAAGTGAGAAGTTAACCCCTTTCCCATCCCAGTTCGCGCCTCGGGGAAAGGGCAATCCCGCGGTCTGTCTTGAGCGTTCAATGTTGCTGGAAATTTCGAACCCCTCAACGCGCGGCTATGTTTAGCGTTGCATTATTTTAGCGTTGCATTATTAATGTTGCGAGCGTTGTACGCGTACGCGCGGGGCCGTAGGACTCGTCCGCTCGCGACTATACGCCCTGTAGGATAACAACTAGTACGGCCAAATCCAGTTCTTGATTTCCGGCATGTCCTCACCGTACTTATCGATGTACTGCTTGTGCTCGACCAGCTTGTCGCGCAGCCGCTGGGTGAGATGATCCGCGTGCGCACGCATTTGCGGCAGCCGATTGATCGTATCCATCACTAAATGAAAGCGGTCCATGTCATTGAGCACTGTCATGTCGAATGGCGTGGTGATCGTGCCTTCTTCTTTGTAACCCCGCACATGCAAGCCGGCGTGATTGTGACGGCGATAGGTCAATCGATGGATGAGCCAGGGATATCCGTGGAATGCGAAAATCACCGGCTTGTCCTTGGTGAACAAGGCATCGAAATCGGTGTCGCTCAGGCCATGCGGATGTTCAGACTGCGGCTGCAGCTTCATAAGATCGACCACATTAACGACCCGAACCTTTAATTCAGGAAGTTCTTGGCGAAGGATAGAAACCGCCGCCAGTATTTCCAGCGTCGGCACATCCCCTGCGCAGGCCATCACCACGTCGGGCTCGCTGTTTTGATCGTTGCTGGCCCATTGCCAGATACCTATGCCCTCGCTGCAATGATCGATCGCGGCGTCCATCGACAGCCATTGCGGTGCGGCATGCTTCCCCGCGATGACGACGTTGACGTAATGGCGGCTGCGCAAGCAATGATCCATCACAGACAACAGGCAGTTAGCGTCTGGAGGCAGGTACACCCGCACGATCTGCGCCTTCTTGTTAACGACGTGGTCCAGAAAGCCAGGATCCTGATGCGTAAATCCATTGTGATCCTGGCGCCAGACGTGAGAACTCAAGAGGTAATTCAGCGAGGCGATTTTGCGCCGCCACGCCAGCCCCGAGGTGACCTTGAGCCATTTGGCATGTTGATTGAACATCGAATCAACGATGTGAATGAAGGCTTCGTAGCAATTGAACAGTCCATGCCTTCCAGTAAGCAGGTAACCCTCCAGCCAACCCTCGCATTGATGCTCGCTTAACATCTCCATGACCTGGCCGCTGTGGGCCAAAAAATCATCGTCGGGAATTATGTCCGCCAGCCACTGCCGATTGGCGGCTTCGAATACTGCTTCCAGTCCGTTCGAAAGAGTCTCATCGGGCCCAAATATGCGAAAGTTTCGTGGCGAGGCATTCGCCTTCGCCACGTCGCGCAAGAATTTCCCCAGCACGTGCGTATCGCCAATGCCAAGGACGCCGGGCTTCGGAATATCTACCGCGTAATCCGCAAAATTCGGCATCCGCAAATCCCGCAACAGCATTCCACCGTTGGCATTCGGGTTTGCGCCCATTCGCCGTTCACCGCTCGGCGCAAGCGCGGCAAGCTCAGCCTTGAGCCGCCCGGTCTGGTCGAACAGCTCCGCCGGGCGGTAGCTGAGCAACCATTGTTCGAGCTGCCTCAGGTGTTGCGGATTTTTGGCAGGATCAGTGAGTGGAACCTGATGTGATCTAAAGCTGCCCTCGACGCGCTTGCCATCGACCATCTTAGGACCGGTCCACCCTTTCGGGGACACGAGCACGATCATGGGCCAGCGCGGCCGCTGTACCGCGTCTGGAGATTTTCGCGCGCCCGCCTGAATCGCGCGAATGCTTTCGATCACTTTATCCAATGTCGCCGCCATCGCCTCATGCATGAGCATCGGTTCATGGCCCTCGACGAAGAACGGCGTCCAGCCACAGCCTTGCAGCAACTGCACCAATTCCTCCCGCGAAATGCGTGCCAGCAGCGTAGGATTCGCGATCTTGTAGCCGTTAAGATGAAGAATCGGCAGGACCGCGCCATCACTCGCCGGATTCAGAAATTTATTGGAATGCCACGAAGTCGCCAGCGGCCCGGTTTCCGCCTCCCCGTCGCCGATCACGCATGCGACTGTGAGCGAAGGATTGTCAAAGACGGCGCCAAAAGCGTGGCTCAGCGAATAACCGAGTTCGCCGCCCTCATGGATTGATCCCGGACACTCTGCGGATGCGTGGCTCGGAATTCCCCCTGGGAATGAGAATTGGGTGAATAAGCGCTTCAGCCCCGCCTCATCCTGACTGATATTTGAATAGACCTCGCTGTAAGTGCCTTCGAGATAGGTTCCGCTCACCACCGCCGGGCCGCCGTGCCCAGGCCCCGACATGTAAATAATGTTCAGATCGTATTTCTTGATGGCGCGATTCAAGTGCGTGTAAATGAAGTTCTGTCCCGGCGTCGTTCCCCAATGACCCAGCAGCATGCGCTTGATGTGCGCAGGGGCCAGCGGCTCTTTTAACAGCGGGTTGTCGCAAAGATAAATCTGACCGACGGAGAGGAAATTAGCAGCCCTCCAGTAGGCGTCGATCCCGCGCGCCAGATCCGTATTCAGCACGGGCGTTTGGCCATCTTCTTGCATTGATCATTCCTCTGTTGATATTCCCAGGCACTGTGCGGTCAAGCTTGCAATCACGGATTCTTCATCGGTGCGGATCACATGTACCGCAACTCGGCCTGTCGAGATGCGCACGGCATGCTGATCATTCAACGCGTCGTCAAGCTCTACCCCGATGCACTGCAGCCCATCGCAAATACGCTTGCGCACCGGCGCCGCGTTCTCGCCGATGCCGCCGGCGAACACCAAGCTGTCGATTCCCCCCAGTGCGGCGGTGAAGGCGCCAATCCATTTTTTTGCTTGATAGCAGAAAATTGCGATGGCATCGCGCGCGCGCTCATCACTGGTTTCTCGCTCGAGCAAATCGCGCACGTCAGCACTGGTTTCGGAAATGCCGATGAGTCCGGACTCCTCATTGACCATGGTTTGAAATTGCGCCGGGCTCATCGATTCCGTAAGCGCCAAATAGCTCATTAATCCTGGATCTAAGTCACCGGAGCGAGTCGCCATCACCAGTCCCGCCGCCGGGGTAAAAGCCATGCTGGTGTCGATGCAGCGTCCATTCAGCACGGCCGCAAGGCTTGCGCCGCTGCCCAGGTGCGCGAGAATCACTCGCCCTTGCGAGGCCGCTCGCTCGTCCATCCGAGCCAGTTGCTGCATCAGAAATGTGTAAGACAGGCCGTGAAAGCCATAGCGTTGCACGCCCTTGGCCGCATAGCGGCGAGGAATCGGCAACAGTGTCGCCACGACCGGCATGCCTCGATGAAACGCCGTGTCGAAGCACGCAACCTGAGGTACGTCCGGAAATTGCCGCTGCATTGCCTCGATCAGTTCGATCTCGCGCGGTAAGTGCTCAGGATCAAACGGCGTGATGCGGCGAAGCTCATCAATTAGCGTCGAAGACACGCGCTCTGGCTGGGTGTGCAGCATGCCATGCACCACTCGATGGCCGATGGCATCGGGAGCGGCGAGCGAAGCGTGCGCCTTGAGCTGTTGCACCAAACGCTGCGCGCTCGCGCCCGCGGCTTCACCGCCGATTCGCTCCATCTTGCCCTCGAACAATCGTTCAGGCCGCGCGCCGCTAGCAAATAGCGCGAAGCGCACGCTCGAGGAGCCGGCATTGATGGTAAGGATATGCGACATCGTAGGACAAACACCGACATTGGAGCCACACGCAGGAACGACGTGGGCATACCCTAAGAGAACACGCTTTCAGGGAGATTACAATGTCACACGAATGCCACCGAGTTAAGCCGTAAGTTTCTTAGAGTGCCGCCTGCGGCGTGGCTGCCGAGAATCAACAGCTGCGCCGGCTGCATCTTTAGATCCGGAAGTTGCCGCGTCTTTGGCAAAATTGATGCGCGCGAACACGATGCTCATTGCAGCTCCGTCCATTGCATTTGACACGGTGACTTATTCATAGTTCTTTGTCGAGGCGCGTGACGCAGAGTTCCTCATGGAAGCATTTTTGGTTTCAATTACCACCATATCGGTTGCCGAGATCGGCGATCGCACCCAGCTTTTGTCGCTGCTGCTGGCAGCTCGCTATCGGCGGCCATGGCCCATCATTGCAGGGATATTTTGCGCAACATTGGCCAATCACGCGGCGGCCGGTGTGCTGGGTGTATGGTTCGGCAGCTTGCTGAAGCCGCATACTCTCGAGGTCGTTGTTGGAATCAGCATGATCGCGATGGCACTCTGGACTTTGAAGCCCGACAAGCTGGATGAGAATACGGGGGCGAGCACCGCCATGGGAGCTTTCCTCGCAACGCTGACCAGTTTCTTCATCGCGGAGATCGGAGATAAGACGCAAATCGCGACGTTGGCGCTCGCTGCCGCTTATCCGAGTCTCCTGGTCGTCGTAGCTGGTACGACTGCCGGCATGATGATCGCCAATGTTCCAGTGGTGTGCCTGGGAAAGGCGTTTGCCACGCGGCTGCCGCTCAAAGCAATTCACTATGGCGCCGCGATCCTGTTCGCTATATTGGGCTGCGTCTTTCTGGCGCGCGCCTTTTTGGTGTCGTAATTCGCTCTGCGCCTGCAATCGGTCTGCTCTTAGTGTCGTTGGCGGCAAGCGCTGCCGCAGACGACGAGGTATTTGTCGTTCATGGGCAATTCACTTATGTGGAACAGGGTACCTCAGGCTTCAACGCGCCGTATCGCGGCATGAACAGCCTCTCCCCCAACATCGGAGCGGAAACCACCGATGCGACTTTGTACCTAGGCGCAAGACTATGGCCTGGAGCGGAAGGCTGGCTGAATGGCGAACTCGACCAGGGATTTGGCCTC
This sequence comes from Gammaproteobacteria bacterium, assembly GCA_041690895.1. Lineage (GTDB taxonomy): Bacteria > Pseudomonadota > Gammaproteobacteria > Steroidobacterales > Steroidobacteraceae > Bog-1198. Next base: position 109,654 of record JBEPVT010000003.1, on the reverse strand, counting down.
GACGACACATTGGGAGCGGCAGGATTCCCCAGCGGCGAGGCCTACAAAGTGGGCAAGAATCAACCTTATTTTCGATTGCAGCGGGCTTTCGTGCGTCAGACGTTCAATTTGCAAGGTGCTTCGCAACAGATCGAAGCTGCCGCTAACCAGTTGCGTGGCTCTCATAGCGAAGATCGGATCGTCATTACAATTGGAAAAATCAGCGTGGTGGACATTTTCGATGTGAATCAATATGCGCACGATGCGCGCGCAGATTTCCTGAATTGGACGCTGCTTGATACGGGTACGTTCGATTATGCCGCCGACGCGTGGGGCTACACTGCGGGCGCTGCAGTCGAGTGGTCTAGGCATGCCTGGACTGTGCGTGGCGGTCTGTTCGACCTGTCGGACGTGCCCAACAGCGTACATCTCGAGCCAGGGTTTCACGAGTTTCAAGTCGATCTGGAGCTGGAACATCGGCACGAGATCGCCAATCGACCTGGAAGGGTGCTCATCACCGTGTTTGAAAGCCGAGGACGAATGGGATTGTTGGATGAAGCTATCGCGCGCGCCATGGATACCGAGCTGCCCGTAGATATAGCCGCAGTGCGCCACTATCGCAACCGTGACGGTGTCAGCGTGAGCTTTCAACAGGAACTCGCGCCCAATTTGGGCACATTCATCCGCGCCGGCGAAGCCGCCGGCAATGTGGAGACATACGAATTTACGGATGTCGATCGAACGCTGGCTATAGGGCTTTCCCTGCGCGGATCGCGCTGGCACCGGCCGGACGATACGCTGGCAATAGCCGCAGTCAAGAATGGCATTTCGGGGATACGCGAGGCGTATTTGAACGCGGGCGGGCTGGGCATTTTGATAGGCGACGGCCGCTTGCCACATCCGGGGCCGGAGCAAATCATCGAAAGTTACTATTCGGCGGCTGTGTTAAATTTTGTCCATCTGAGTTTGGATTATCAATGGATCAATCACCCTGCCTACAATCGCGATCGTGGGCCGGCATCCGTGATTGCTGTACGATTGCACGCTCAGTTTTAAATAAACGCTTAGTAGCAAATACTAAGTAGGGTTGATCAGAAGGAGAATCCCGTGGGCATAGCATCAGAATTCAAAGAATTTGCGATGAAGGGAAACGTGGTCGACTTGGCTGTCGGCGTAATTATCGGCGCAGCATTCGGAAAGATCGTCTCCTCGCTGGTTGGCGCTATCATCATGCCGGCCCTCGGCAAGGTCATAGGCGGCGTGAATTTCTCGGACCTGGCTGTCAGCCTTGGCGCCGACCCCGCCGGCAAGGCTGTTCTGATCAAGTACGGTTCCTTCATACAGACTATTTTTGATTTTGCGATTATCGCGATCGTTCTTTTTATGTGCATCAAAGGCATCAACAAGCTCAAGAAACCAGTCCCCGCGGTTGCGCTCCCGCCACCACCACCGCCCAAATCCGAAGTGCTCCTCGAGGAGATTCGCGACTTGCTGGCAAAGCGCGCTTAACAAAAGGCTTTGGATTGCGATTGGATTTTGCGTAGGCAACAAGCGCGTCAGGGAGCGACGTTCGCTATATTTTTCATCAATATTAAAGGAACAGCATGGCTACTAAACGCGTTCTCGCATTCGCGCTGCTAACGCTCGCGCCTGCTCTGAAAGTGTGCGCCGACGAAACCCCGCCGCCGCACCAAGGGGTCTGGATCGGCAAGGGCCAATTCGGATTCTTAAGCTCGCATGGCAATAGCGACGCCGAGTCAATCAATGGCAACATCGACATGCTGCGCTACGACGGCGCCTGGAAAAACGAATTCTATGTCGGCGGCCTGTACGGCAAAAATTCCGGCATAGTCTCAGCGGAGCGCTGGGAGACGCGAGGCCAAACCAACTACGACATTTCTGGCGATTTGTTCGCGTTCGGCGGTTTTCGCTACGAGCACGACCTGTTTGACGGATTTCAATACCAGGCAAGCCTGACCGGTGGCTTGGGCTACAAGCTCATCAATACCGACGACACGAAATTGACGGCGCAGCTCGGCGCAGGTTACCGGCGCCTGCGGCCTGAAATAATCGACAAGGACTCGACTGGAGAGGTTATTTCGCGCACTCCGCTCGACGCCGCGGGAGAGGCCATTGCGACGGCGGGCGTGGATCTTTCGCACGCTTTCACCAAGACCACGGTTTTCACCAATAAATTCTTGGTGGAAGCGGGCTCCAGCAATACTTTGCTGCGCGATGACCTCGTGCTTACCGTCAAGATGTCGGATAAGCTGGCACTGAGCGTCGGTTATGGAATCACTGACAACACCAAACCGCCGGCTCCGATCAAGAAGATCGACACTGTGGCAACCGTAAACTTGGTGTTCGGCTTTTAGTAAGCAATCAATCGAATCTCAGGGAGAATATATGGGCATGTTTGACGGCATATTGGGCGGCGTGGTCGGCGCTGAGATGGCCACCGTGGTCAACGGGCTCATTCAAAAGCACGGCGGTGTGCAAGGCATTGTCGCCCAGCTGGAGCAGCAGGGATTGGGCGGAACTGTTCGTTCGTGGATCGGAACCGGTGCGAATCAAGCCATCACGCCCGATCAGATCCATCAAGTTTTTGGCTCCGATACGGTGAAGGAACTTGCCGTCAAGGTTGGCATGTCGCCCGACGTACTGGCCGCCAAGCTTTCGCAAGTGCTGCCCCAGGCAATTGACAAACTGACTCCCGCCGGCGCCGTGCCGAAAGACTAAATGAGATCACCATGAACAAAGTACTGGGAATTCTGGTTATCGTTCTTTTCGCCGCCGCGGTCCACGCCGCCGATTCAGGGCGCGTTTTTGTCAAGCCACCCGGCGCGGACCCCAAAGTGGCGGCTCCTTTCAGCAACGGCGTGATGGTCGGCGGCACGTTTTATGTGGGAGGTCACCTTGGGGTCGACCCCGCGACCGGCAAAGTCCCTCTGGACGCCGAAGCCGAAGCTCGCTTAGTCATGGACGCAGTTAAGCTATCGTTGGACAAGGCCGGACTGACGATGGCAGACCTCGTATCGGTGACGGTGTATTGCACCGATCTAGATCTATATGACAAGTTCAATGCGGTGTATCGCTCCTACTTTCACGACAATTACCCGGCACGCGCATTTGTTGCCGTTGCCAAATTGGTGCGCGGCGCGCGCTTCGAAATTGCGGGCGTTGCAGTCAAGCCGCTTAAGTCCCGATAAATTTCCTCAGCCGCTCGATCTGCTCGCTAGCCTTCATTGTCCAAGTCATCGCGTCCTCGGCGCGATCGCCGACGAGCCCGGCTTGCTTGCGAGCGCCGAGATGCTGTGAAACGTCGGTAAGAAAATGCTTACGGAATGTCAACTCAAGTCGCGCGCGGTTGCTCGGTGAGCATCTTATAGATCTTGAGCACACGAGGAACGTACGCCATGGTCTCGCTGAAGGGCGGTATTTGGCCGCCGTTGCGCTCCACCGCGTCTTCTCCTGCGTTGTAAGCCGCCAAGGCCAAGCGAACGTCGTGGCCGAAGCGATCGATGAGGAACTTCAAATATCGAGCGCCGGCATGCACGTTCTGCTTGGCATCAAACGCATTGGAAACACCGAATCGGCTCGCTGTCGCCGGCATCAACTGCATGAGACCAACCGCCCCCCGCTTCGATACTGCATGCGAATTGAAGCCTGACTCCACCACGATGACAGCCCGCAAAAGATTGGGCTCCAAAGCCGAGGTCACCGCGGCGTGCTCGATGATGGCGTCGTATTGCGTCGCTTTCGCGAGTAATCGAAAGTCATAGCGGTCACCGCTGGCAGTCCTGTCCTGAGGCGAGAGAACCAACAGACGATAACGGTTGTTGTCCGGCACGTCGGTGTAATGCCGCTGACCTTGCGCATCCAAGTAGGTGTAAATCTTCGCGTTCGCCGCGGCTATCGGTGCGGTCAGCAAAGTTCCAATGAGAACGGCGAGACGCAGCATGAGTGGCGATCCTTCGCGCAAAGCCTATCCCAGCAGGTGTTTGGCCGATGGGATCTGCATCAAGAAACCGCTGGCCAGCGGGCAAATTGACCTGCTAGGCCTTAATCGACGTCAGTTTCGAGTGGCTCCAACAAGGTTTCGTCATTGTTTTGCGGTGAGTTGATTCGCCGGAAGCGTAATGACACTGCAGCGCTCTGTGACGCTGTTCGCATCTGCGGTTAATCGGGTCCACAATCCAGCAAAGCCGAACACATCTTGATCGTCAGGGTGAATATAGTATGGCTGCTCAGTAGCGCCCGGATTGACATGCCATTCGTAAAAACCCAGCGTGGGGATGGTGCAGCGGTGGCAGCGTTACAGCCGATGAGTTCAAATTCGCGCGCGATCGACGGAGCATCCGCGCTGACATAACACCTGCACATTCTGGAAGTTTACGCCGAGGCAATATCTGTGTCCGAAACTGCTGATTGGAAACAAAAATACCGCGCCTCCCTGGTTGAAATGGAGGCAGAGGAAGTTCGCTGGCGGTACGTCGAGCAGGTCCTGCGCCGGCTGGTGGGCCGCCTGTGTGCGGCAGGCATGGGCGTGAACCCTCAACTGGACGACGAATTGATTGCACTGGCCGCGGCCAATCGGCGCAATGCCGACGCCGACGAGCTTGCTCGCCTGGCGGAATCTCTAACCACCGCGGTGGTCGCAGTCGATGCGGCCTGCCCGGTTCCGACCATCATCTTTCCGGTTACCGATACTCAAACCCGGCTGGCCATCAAATCCATGCTTGAGCGCCTTGGCGCTCAAGCTCCGAAAGACCCTGCGGCAGGCGCGTTGATTGCAGCTCTGGCGACCGCAAAAAACGATACCGCCTTGGCATCTATCGTCACGCGCGCCGCGGATCTAGTTCACGGGCATAGCGAGCAACTGCAGCGGGAGCGACTGCTAACTGCGGAAATTCTCGCCGAAGTTACCAAGCGACTCGACGAAATGGCGGGCTATTTGTCGGATTCGAATCATACCAACCGCAGTCATTTTGAAGACTCACAAACTTACAACGATAGCGTCATGTCGCAAATGCGCGAACTCACCGCTGAAGTCGCCGGCGCCTCGGAGTTGGGAGTATTGCAGACCTTGGTGAATTCGCGCCTCGAACGTATCGCGCAACATGTAAGCAATTTTCGCGCTCGCGAAGAATTTCGATTGCTGGAAGTCAATGGACGCGCCGAACGAATGCGCACGCGCATCGCAGAGTTAGAGCGCGAAACAACCGACCTGCATTCAAGATTGGACAGCGAAAAGCAAGTTGCTCGTATCGATCCTCTGACCGGCATCGCGAATCGCAAGTCATTCGAAGAGCGATTCGTGCATGAAATCGCACAGACGCCGCGCACCGAATTGGCTGTGGTCATGTTGCTGTGGGATCTCGATAACTTCAAGGTCATCAACGACAGCTATGGTCACCGTGCCGGGGATCGGGTGCTGCAGAGTGTCGCCGCTTGCTTCATGGCGGCAGTGCGCGGCAATGACTTCGTCGCCCGCATTGGGGGCGAGGAGTTCGTCATGTTGTTGAGCGACACGAGGATAACGGAAGCCATGCTCATCGCCAATCAAGTGCGTTCCGCGGTGGAAGCATTGCGCTTTCATTTTCGGGGAACGCCGGTGCGCGTAACCATGTCTTGCGGGCTGACCGAACTTAAGGACCAAGATTTAGCGGAAGCGGCTTTCGACCGCGCCGACTCCGCCTTGTACCGCGCCAAGCATGGCGGCAAAAACCTATGCGTGGCGGCATGAGTGCGCTTAAATCTGTGTAGTTAACAGATATTTAACGCATTTTCTCGAATTCCGGCACCGATTTTTTCCGCATCGCCGATAGAATCTGGCGCTAGCCTTAGATATTTCACCTTCCCTCTCCCCACTGATAGCAGGCAGGCAGAGGGTGATGATGTCCGCGGAATAGTGCAATGCAGCATTCGAGTATCCTTTAGCTTTATGAGCAGCGTTCCAAAAACAGTCCTCGGCGAAGCGGTCCTCAGTGAAGCAGCCATCGCTGTCCCGATCGGCACGCCAAGCGCGGTCGCGGAGCTGCGCGTTTCCCTGCGCGTCCGTGCGTGGTTGCTCACCGTCGTGTTATTCCTGGTACCGCTTGTAGCCTACTGGCCCGCTACCTTTCATGACTACGGTTTGCGCGATGATTATTCCAATCTGCGCGAAGCGCATGAAGAAGTCGGCAAGGTATTGCAGTTCTGCGCCGCGGATGCGCGTCCAATCTACGGCTGGCTACTGCAGGCGACGTATGGACAGACGAGTTCCGTGCAGAATCTGCAGTGGCTGCGACTCATCGCGGCAGTGCTTCTGGGCGCAATCTCACTCGTGGGCTTCCGCGGCTTGCGCGCAGTGGGTTGGTCGGTCAACACCAGCCTGTGCTTTGCCGTACTGTTGAGCTTGGTGCCGTCCGCGCAAGTCATCGCCGGTTGGGCAGTCGGCTGGCCCTATGCTGCCACCGCGCTGTTGGCGTTCGGCGGATTTTTTACTGCCGAAGGTGCATTGGCCCTCGGTCTGCAGGCCGGTGTCGGGCGCGCCGTCAGACAGTGGAGCGTGGCATGGGGGCTGATGCTGATGAGCGCGCTGATTTATCAGCCAAGCGCGTTGTTTTACCTCGTGCCGTTAGCGGGTGCATTGATCGCTCAACGCCGGCGCAGCTTGGCGCAATCCGCACGCTGGGTCGCTATCCATCTTGGATTTGTCGCAGGTTCGCTGGGACTTGCGTATAGCACGATGTCGCTGCTGTACGCCTCGCACGTATTCGTCAGGTCCGGACGAGTTGCCTTCGAAACGCATTGGGGCGAAAAAATCGTCTGGTTCCTGCAAGAACCGCTGCCGAATGCCTTGAGTGTGTTCGTACTGAACGACAACAATCATCGCGACCATGCGCTGTATCTCGGTTGTGCGGCACTAATCGGCGCAATCCTGATCGCCGGCGCCCATCTGGAATGGCGCCGACACGGCATGGAGCGCGGCATTGTCTGGTTGTCCGCACTGATTGGTCTTCCCGTATTTGCTTTCGCCGTCAGCATGCTCGCCTCGGAGCGATATGCCACGTACCGCACGATTCTCGCGATGACTGCCGTGTTGCTGTGCTTCCTCGTCGCATCGATCAGCGCACTCACGGACCGTTGGAGCCGCGGTGCCCGTCGGTTGACTGCAATGCTCGCGATCTCAATTGCATTTTTCACCGCGCAACATCATGCCTATGCGCTGATCGCCGTGCCGCAAGGCAATGAATGGCAGCTGGTCGTAGCCGGCGCAAAGCGCGTGCATTTGGACGGCACCCGGCCCCGAATCTTCGCCATCGCTTCGGCGCCGGCCGATATTTCCACCGCCACGATTTATCACGACGAGTTCGGATCGCTGTCGTCAAACTCCGAGTGGGTGCCGCGGGAGATGTTCAAGCGCGCGATGCACGACTTGCATCCGGATATCGCCAATCTGGACACGCGCTATGACTTCGCCACGGGACCCGTGCTGCCGTCGGATCAGCACTATGACGTGATTATCGACCTGCATCGGCTGCGTCAGTTCTACGTAAATAACTGAGCCCGACGCCGGCGCAGCTCTCGTAAAACACGTCAATCGAAATCTGTTCGAGCAATTGGTGTTGCTATTGAGCGCGATTGGGGGAATTCTGTTGAACCTATAGGTATTCTATACAGGAAGGCATATGTATCAAGGTGGTATATTTGGGCTGATTGTATTGATCGCGGACGTCTGGGCGATCGTAAATATATTTCAAAGCAGCGCGGACACTGGCAATAAAGTGTTGTGGATCGTCGTGGTATTCCTGTTGCCGCTGTTGGGATTCATTCTGTGGTACATCTGGGGTCCGAAAACCTCCAGAGCCTAATAGCCTGCCGCGCGGGCTGATTGCATGCTTCAATCCGGCAACGTCGCATATACAGATCACCATGCGCCCCAGAGATCATGATCGTCATACATTGGGAGCGGCCAGCTGGTTGCGCGCCTCGGTACTCGGCGCCAATGACGGCATCGTTTCAACATCCAGCTTATTGCTCGGTCTCGCCGCTGCCAACGCGTCGCACGCGGCGCTATTGTTAAGCGGCACTGCAGCTCTGGTTGCGGGCGCCATGTCCATGGCAGCGGGCGAGTACGTCTCGGTGCATTCACAGGCCGATACGGAAGCTGCTGCTCTGGCGCAGGAGCGTGTCGAGCTGCGCGACGACTTCCCGGGGGAGCATCGTGAATTGACCGAGATTTACGTACGTCGCGGAATCGAACCTGCCCTGGCGCGCAAGGTGGCGGAACAGCTGATGGCACATGACGCGTTAGGCTCGCACGCACGCGACGAATTGGGAATATCGCCTGCGTCACGAGCGCGGCCCCTGCAAGCCGCCCTGGTTTCAGCGGCCAGCTTTTCCATCGGCGCCACGCTGCCATTGACGGTGGTCGCAATCGCTCCGGCGCAATACTTAATCGCTGCCATTGCCATCGCCTGTCTCGCCTGCCTGCTGCTCCTTGGCGGCTGGTCGGCCAAGGTTGGCGGCGCCAACATGCGAGTCGGCGCACTACGCGTGGCATTTTGGAGCGCACTGGCAATGGCCGTGACCACGGCCGTCGGCGCGGCGGTCGGCCGTTTGTGAAGTCCGCCCTGCTGACTGCGGCGCAGATGGGCGAGGCTGACCGATTGGCGATCGCCGCCGGCACGTCAGGCATCGTACTGATGCAGCGCGCTGGCGAGGCCGTCGTGCGAGAGATCGAGCGCCGCTTCACGCCACGGCTCGTCAGCGTGTTGTGCGGTCCGGGCAACAATGGGGGCGATGGTTTTGTCGTGGCCGCCGCGTTGGCGCAATCCGGATGGCCGGTCCGCCTTGCTCTGCTCGGCGAGATCGAAACAATTCGCGGAGATGCGCAATATCATGCGCGCCGCTGGCGCGGCGAGATCGAGCCGCTGATCCCCGCGATTGTCGAAAATGCCGAGCTCGTGGTCGATGCCTTATTTGGATCAGGCTTGAACCGTCGTTTGGATTCAAAAGTCATCGATGTTTTGGCGTATGCGACCCGGCGCTCGCTGCCGATCATTGCCATCGATATACCAAGCGGCATTCAAGGGGACAGCGGTGAGGACTTGGGTGCTGCACCTGCCCTCTGCAGCGTGACCTTCGCGCGCAAGAAGCCAGGGCATTTGTTGTTGCCCGGGCGCGATGCGTGCGGCGACGTCGTGGTCGCGGATATCGGCATACCCGAGGAACTATTGAGCTCGTTGGCGCCGGACACCTGGGAAAATACGCCGGCACTGTGGCGCGCGAAGTTGCCGCAATGGCAAGCAAACATCAACAAGTACGGCCGTGGCCACGCACTGCTGTACGGCGGGTATCCAATGACCGGCGCGGCTCGCATGGCTGCTCGCGCCGCCGCGCGCAGCGGCGCCGGACTGACGACAATTGCCGTGCCGGAACACGCATTTCCAATTTATGCCTCGGCGCTCACAAGCATCATGGCGCAGCCACTGACGCAGGATGCGGACTTCGCTCGGCTGCTCGCTGATGCACGGTTCACGGCGTTTTCCATTGGGCCGGGCGCGGGTGTCAGCGAGGCGACGCGCGGCCGCGCGCTAGCCATGTTGAAAACCGGCAAGCCGGTCGTCATCGATGCCGACGCCATCAGCGTGTTTGCTCCGCGCGCTGATGAACTGTTCCAGGCCATCCACGGCACCTGCGTCATCACGCCGCACGAAGGCGAATTCAAACGCCTCTTTGATGATTCGGGCGACAAACTAAGCCGGACACGCCGAGCTGCGCGCCGCAGCGGGGCGGTTATCGTACTGAAAGGTGCGGACACGGTCATCGCGGCGCCCGACGGCCGCGCCGTCATCAATAGCAATGCTCCGGCAACGCTGGCCACGGCCGGATCAGGGGATGTCCTCGGCGGGTTCATTCTGGGGCTTTTGGCCCAAAACATGGACGCATTCCCCGCGGCGGCCGCAGCCGTTTGGCTGCATGGCGCGGCAGCCTCCGATTTTGGGGCGGGCCTGCTGGCTGAGGATTTGCCCGATCTCTTGCCGGCCGTGCTGCGCCGGCTGGGACAATTCGATTCATGAATATCTGGCTTCCAACAGTCAGCATTCATTCCCTGGTGATCGTCGGTAGCATACTTGCCTACGTATTGACCACGCGCGCGCAGCGAGAGCGCCGACCGCCGTCGATCGCCATTGCCTGGGTGTTGGGGATGATCGCTCTGCCCTACCTGGTAATGCCGATGTACTTAATGTTTGGACGGCGCAAGCTTCCACGCAAAACCTTGCCGGGCGAGGCAGCCAGGTCCTTCGCAGGGCACTGGGCACAGGACCTCATTGAAAGTTTCGGATTACCGGCATCCTCGCCCGCGCTCATCGCCATGCACCAGGATGGGAAGGAGTCTGCTGCCGCCCTGTTCTCGACCATGTCGAGCGCGGTATCGAGGCTGGACATTTGTAGCTACATTCTCGGCGACGATGCCTTTGGCCGTGAAGTCATGCGGCACATGATGGAGCGCGCGCGCTGCGGCGTGGAAGTTAGATTGCTTCTGGACGGAGTCGGAGCAATCCAGTTGCCCAAAGCCTGCTTCAGTGCCCTGCAGATTGGCGGCGTCGAGACGGCAATTTTTAGCCCCTTATTCGCGCGCCGAACCCAAGGTCCACGCAACTTGCGCAATCACCGGAAAATGGTAATCGCCGATGGCGCGCGATTGTGGGCGGGCGGGCGCAATCTTGCGGCCGAATACTTCTCCGGCGTTGCCGGCGCGCCTGCATGGCAGGATCTGACATTTGATCTGCAAGGACCGGTTGCATCCGCCGCCGCCTCGCAATTCGAATCCGACTGGGTCGCTGCCGCCGGTGGCAAGCCTGCGACGGCCGAGAACAAAACTTCCGCCTGCGCCACGACAGCCGCCGCGACCAACACTCTAGGCGAAGCGCAGTTCTTGCCAAGCGGGCCGGATCAGAGCGAAGACACGGTGCACGCCTTATTAATCGACGCGTGCTTTCACACTCGCAACCGAATGCTCGCGGTGACGCCTTATTTCGTCCCCGATGTCAGCTTGGAAACGGCGATGCGTCTGGCGGCACGCCGCGGCGTGCGGATCGACTTATGCATCCCCAAGAGTTCCAATCATCGATTGGCGGATTTTGCGCGCAACCGCGCGCTGCGCTCCTTGAGCCAGGCGGGTGTCAATGTGCATTTACTGCCCTATATGAGCCATGCAAAGGCCGTGGTGTTCGACGATGCCCTGGCCCTATCGGGTTCTGTCAATCTCGATTCGCGCAGCTTGTTGCTCAATTACGAATGTGCGGTCGTTTTCTACGGACGCAGCGAGATAAATTGGCTCGCAAACTGGATCGAAGCACTGCTTCCGAAGACTGCTCCGTTCGATAGCCGCCCGCCCGGCTTAATACGCGACCTTTGCGAAGGATTGCTGCTCACCGTGGCGTATCAATTGTAGCGTAGGATTGATCTGACACCGTGTTAATGCTTCAGGAGTTTTTGCGCGTAGTATTCTTTCCTGTTGGCGTTGCCAGGTGATCGGTGGAATTCAAAGACTATTACAAAGTGATGGGCGTTGCGCGCGATGCGACCGAAGCGCAGATCAAGCAAGCCTATCGCAAGCTCGCGCGCAAGTATCATCCGGACGTCAGCAAGGAGAAGGACGCCGAGGCGCGTTTCAAGGAGGTCGGCGAAGCCTACGAGGTGCTCAAGAGCCCCGAAAAACGCGCAGCCTATGATCAGCTCGGCAAGAACTATCGTCCCGGACAAGACTTCAGGCCGCCTCCCAACTGGGACTCGGGCTTTGAATTCAGTGGCGCAGGCCCTGGCGATCCAGCTTACAGCGATTTCTTCGACGCGCTGTTCGGCGCGCAGGCACGATCCGGTCGACGCGGCGGCTCCGAATCCCATCCCGGACGCGGTGAGGACCATCACGCCAAGGTGTTGCTCGATTTGGACGCATCATTGAACGGCGGGACGCGTTCATTCACATTGCGGGTTCCCGAATTCGATGCCGAAGGTCGACTGGTGTCGAAAGAACGCATCCTGAATGTTCAAGTTCCGAGAGGCATTCTCGCGGGCCAGCAAATTCGTCTCGCAGGCCAAGGCGCGCCGCTGCAGGGCGGCGGCTCGCCGGGCGATCTTTACATCGAAGTCGATTTCCAGCCTCATCCTCTATATCGAGTCGACGGACGAGATCTAATGTTGGAATTACCCGTTGCACCTTGGGAAGCGGCGCTCGGCGCTACGCTGAAGACGCCGACCCCCAGCGGCACCGTCGATTTGAAAATTCCGCCGGCATCGCACGCAGGAAATAAGTTGCGACTGCGGGGCCGCGGAATTCCCGCGATGCCGCCGGGCGATTTCTACGTGGTACTGCAGATCGCCTTGCCTCCTGCCAATGACGAGAAAGCCAAGGCCGCGTATGCGGCTTTGGCTGCCGCCCTACCCTTCAACCCTCGCGCCAGCCTCGGAGTTTAAAATGTCCCCATCAGACGATCGGGCCTTGTCCGGCACCATCTTCGACGAATCCGCGACGTTGAGCATCCGTGAATTGTCCCGCATGTGTGCCGTCGATGAGCGGCACATCATCGAATTTGTCGAAGAGGGAATCCTCAACGTGGTCAATGTAAGAAGTGAATGGCACTTTTCCGGCGAGGCGCTGCGTCGAGCCCGACTTGCGGTGCGGCTGGAACGCGATTTGGAACTGAACCTTGCCGGCGTCGCGCTCGCTGTCGAATTGCTTGAAGAGCTTGCACAGCTACGCCGTGAACATCAGAGGCGCCAATGAATAAAGTTGAATCCGATGCCTTCGTCTTCTTTGGCGCCACCGGCGATCTGGCATACAAGAAGATTTTTCCAGCGCTCTATGCCATGGTGCAACGAGGGGGTTTCCACAGCCCGATTATCGGCATGGCACGCGCCGGATGGAATTTGGACAAGCTCAAAGCACGTGCCCACGACAGCCTGCAACACAACGGCGATTTCGACGAACAGAGTTTCGCGAAGCTGGCTGCGTTACTTCGCTATGTCGATGGCGACTACGCGGCTCCCGAAACCTTCACCAAGCTGAGATCAGCATTAGGTCTCGCAAAGCGTCCGATTCACTATCTGGCGATTCCGCCGAGCATGTTTGCCAGCGTGGTTCAGGGGCTGCAGAAGAGCGGATGCGCCGATAACGCCAGAGTGATCGTGGAGAAACCCTTCGGCCGCGATCTCAGCAGCGCGCAGGCGCTGGATCAGACATTGCATGAAGTATTCGATGAATCATCGATCTTTCGCATCGATCACTACCTGGGCAAGGAAGCTGTGCAAAATATTTTGTACTTTCGCTTTGCCAATACCTTTCTGGAGCCGATTTGGAATCGCGAATATATTCGCGACATCCAAATCACGATGGCGGAGGACTTCGGCGTGCAGGGCCGCGGCGCTTTCTACGAGGAAGTTGGCACGATCCGCGACGTAGTGCAAAACCACTTGCTGCAAGTCGTGACATTGCTGGCGATGGATGCGCCCGCCGGTCATGATCCAAAGAGCATGCAGGCAGAGAAGCTGCGCATTTTCCGCGCGATGCAACCACTCGATCCGAAGGAAGTCGTGCGCGGTCAATTCCGGGGCTATCGCGACGAAAACGGCGTGGCCAAGGACTCACAGGTTGAGACATTTGCCGCGCTGCGCTTGCGCATTGATACCTGGCGCTGGGCGGACGTGCCGTTCTACATTCGCGCGGGCAAGAGTCTGCCGATTACCGCCACCGAGGTAAGGGTAACTCTCAAGCGCCCGCCGCTGGCGATTTTCGATCCCAGCGACAAGATGCCGGCAAATTACTTCCGCTTGCGTCTAAGTCCGGAGGTTGTCATTGGCGAGGGCGCATTGGCCAAGCTCAACGGCGAGGATATGCGAGGCGAGCCGGTCGAACTGATCGCACGCCACAACACGCAAGAAGAAAAATCCCCGTATGAACGCTTGCTCGGAGATGCGGTGCGCGGTGATACATCCTTGTTCACCCAGGACGACAGCGTCGAAGCGGCATGGCGAGTAGTTGACCCGGTGTTGACGGGGGGCTTGCCGGTGATCGAATACGAGCCCGGCACATGGGGACCGGAGGTTGCGGGCAAGATCGTCGATGACGGAGAGACCTGGCATGACCCGCAAGTCGAGAAGTCCGACCCGTGTTGAACGAAGAAACAATCGTTTTCTTGCTGGACGTTGATAACACTTTATTGGACAACGATCGCTTCGCAGCCGATCTAGGTGATCAACTCGAGAGTTCCTTCGGCGCCGACGAGCGCGCGCGTTACTGGCAGATTTTTGCCCGGCGGCGCGCGGCATTGGGACTCGCCGACTACTTGGGCAGTTTGCAGGAATTTCGTATCGGACTGGATGACAATCCGAAATTGCTCGACATGTCGCTCTACCTGCTTGAATACCCGTTTGCCAGCCGCTTGTTCCCATGCGCACTGCGGGCGATTGCGCATCTGCGCACCCTGGGTTTCCCCGCGGTGCTCTCAGACGGAGATATTGTATTTCAACCGCGCAAGATTCAGCGCTCCGGTATTTCGGATGCGGTCGAGGGCCGCGTCATGATCTATATGCACAAGGAGAAAGTGCTCGATCATATGCAGCGGCGCTATCCAGCCAAGCACTATGTTATGGTCGACGACAAGGCCAACCTGCTGGCCTCGATGAAGTCGGTATTGGGCCCGCAACTGACGACTGTATTCGTGCGGCAAGGGCACTACGCGCTGGCTACCGAGTCCAATTCGGCAGTGCCAACGCCGGATCTAGTAATCGAACGCATCGGAGATCTTCTTAATCACGATTTAACCGACTTTAAGGTGCGACCATGAGCATGACGAAAGACCTGCACGATCTGGGACAAAGCCTATGGCTCGACAATATCACGCGAGAAATTCTCGACGACGGCACGCTGCGCCGATATATCGATCAATTTTCCGTGACCGGCCTGACGTCGAATCCCACGATTTTCGATGAAGCCATCGGCAAGACAGCTGCCTACGACAAGGGGATTCACCAGAAGGCATCTGCCGGAATGTCGGGCGAGAAACTGTTTATCGAATTGGCACTGGAGGACCTACGTCGGGCGGCCGATCTTTTCAGGCCCGAATTCGACCGTACGCACGGCATCGATGGGTGGGTGTCCATGGAAGTCTCGCCGCTGCTGGCCAACGACACGCAAAGCACCATCGATGCGGCATTGCTGATTCACAAGCAGGCGAACCGCCCCAACCTTTACGTGAAAATCCCAGGAACGCCTGCCGGCGTGCCCGCCATCGAGGCGGCCATATTCGCCGGAGTTCCGATCAATGTGACATTGCTGTTCTCGCGCGAACAGTACCTGAAGGTCGCCGACGCTTACATGCGCGCGATGGAACGGCGCATCGCGGCGGGTCTTGATCCGAAAATCAATTCGGTTGCCTCCGTATTCGTCAGCCGATGGGACCGCGCGGTTGCCGACAAAGTACCGGCGGATTTGCGCAACCGTCTGGGGATTGCCATTATGCAGCGCACTTATCGGGCGCACTGCGACTTGGCGGCCGGCAAGCGCTGGAGGGATCTGGAAGCCAAGGGTGCGCGCAAGCAACGCATGCTGTGGGCCAGCACCGGAACGAAGGACCCGAAGTCCCCGTCCGGCCTCTACGTCGAGGCACTGGCCGCGCCGGATACCATTGATACCATGCCCGAGAAGACTTTATTGGCGTTCGCCGAGAGCGGCAAGCTCAAAGGCGTCATGGCTAAAGACGGAGCCGATGCGGAACCAGTGCTGGCTCGATTCGCTAGCGCTGGGATCGACGTCGACGCGCTCGCTACGCAGCTACAGATCGACGGCGCTGCAGCGTTCGTCAAATCGTGGACTGAACTGATGCAGCGGATCAAGGACAAGAGCGCGGCCTTGGCGATCACTTGAGCTCGCGGCTCAATCCGCTCGCCGGCAAACCAGCACCCGCCGCCTCGCTGGTAAATGTTCCGCGGCTGATCACGGCGTACTACAGCGAGCGGCCCGATCCGGCCATTGCGTCGCAAAGGGTCGCCTTCGGGACCTCGGGGCATCGCGGATCCTCGTTCGACGTTGGATTCAACGAAGCACATGTGCTTGCGATCAGCCAAGCCATTTGCGAATACCGAAAGCAACAAAGCATCGATGGTCCTTTGTTCATGGGCTTCGATACACACGCACTGTCGGCGCCGGCGTTCGCCAGTGCGCTCGAAGTGCTGGCCGCGAATGGCGTCGAAGTCAGGATCGCGGCGGGCGACGAATACACGCCAACCCCTGCCATCTCACATGCAATTATCTGCTACAACCGCGGGCGCAGCAGCGGCCTGGCCGACGGCATCGTCATCACGCCCTCGCACAATCCGCCCGACAATGGTGGTTTCAAGTACAACCCGACGAATGGCGGTCCGGCAGATTCGGACATCACTAAGTGGATCGAGAATCGAGCGAACGATTTGTTGCTGCCCGGCGCCAGCGGCATCAAGAGAACTGCGTATAACGCGGCACGGCGCGCCGCAACGACGCATGCGCACGACTTCGTAACGAACTACGTTGACGATCTTGTCAACATCTTGGACATGAAGGTCATTCGAGATTCAAAGATACGAATGGGCGTCGACCCTCTCGGCGGCGCCGGCGTGCATTATTGGTCGCGCATTGCCGAGCGCTATGGCTTGGATCTGACTGTTGTGAACGATGCGGTCGACCCTACCTTTCGATTCATGACGCTGGATTGGGATGGCAAGATCCGCATGGATCCATCATCGCGCTATGCCATGCAGCGGCTCATAGATCTCAAAGATCGCTATGACATCGCCTTTGCCTGCGACACCGACCATGATCGACATGGGATCGTCACCGTCAGCAGTGGGTTGATGCCGCCCAATCACTATCTGGCCACGGCAATCGACTACCTATTTACTCAACGCAGCGGCTGGCGTGCGGATGCTGCCGTGGGCAAAACTGTAGTGAGCAGCGCGATGATCGATCGGGTTGGACGCCGGCTCAAACGCAGCGTCTACGAGGTGCCGGTCGGATTCAAATGGTTTGTGAAGGGTCTCGTGGACGGCACATTGGGATTTGGGGGCGAGGAAAGCGCCGGCGCCTCCTTCAGTCGAATCGATGGTCGTGCGTGGACCACCGACAAAGACGGCATCGTGCCAGCGCTATTGTCGGCCGAGATCACCGCGCGAACCGGAAAGGATCCCGGCAAGCACTACCAAGCGCTGACGCAGGAACTCGGTACTTTATTCGCCGATCGGATCGATGCGCCCGCTACGCCTGCGCAGAAAGCCAGGCTTGGCAAGCTCGACCGACAACAAGTGCGCAGCACAGAGCTTGCCGGGGAACCGATCGAGCAGATCTTGACTGAGGCGCCGGGAAATAACGCGCCCATCGGCGGCATTAAAGTGATTTCGCGCGGCGGCTGGTTCGCGGCGCGTCCCTCCGGGACGGAGGACATCTATAAGATCTACGCCGAGAGCTTTCATGACGATGCGCATTTGCGCCGGCTAATCCGCGAGGCGCAGACCATTGTCGATGCTGCGCTCACGAGCGCTTAACTGCGAAAGTTCCTTGGCAGATCCCGATGACATCCCGCTGACGGCTACCGCGAAGCGGTTGCTGCCCTGGCTGGTCGCTGTCGGGTTTTTCATGGAATCGTTGGACACGACGATTCTCAATACGGCGGTGCCGGCCATCGCCCAGGCGCTCGGCGTGCCGGTACTGAGCATGAAAGCGGTCCTTGCGAGTTACACCCTGAGCTTGGCCGTGTTCATTCCGATTAGCGGCTGGATGGCCAACCGCTTCGGCACACGGCGTGTGTTCGCCTCGGCGATCGGCATCTTCACGCTCGGCTCTTTCCTCTGCGGCGTATCGAACAACATCCACTTGCTGGTGGCTTGCCGCATTTTGCAAGGCAGCGGCGGTGCGATGATGCTCCCGGTGGGCCGCATCACCATGGTGCGGACCTTTGCAAAATCGGAGCTCATCAATGCCATGAGTTTCGTCGCCATCCCGGGACTCGTGGGCCCCATGCTTGGACCGGTCATCGGGGGCGCGATCATCGGCTACTTTCATTGGAGCGTAATTTTCTTCGTCAACATTCCGATTGGCATTTTCGGCTTGGCGCTGGTCTACCGGCACTTGCCCAACTACCGCGAGCAGCGCAATTACCCGCTGGACATCATCGGGCTGGTGTTGTTTGGATCAGGAATCGCGCTGTTCTCGTACGTACTCGAGGTGTTCGGCGAGACGACCTTGAGCGGCCGGGAGATGTTGGGACTACTGGGAATCTCGGCCGCTTTGCTCGCCGCTTACGGCCTCCACACCAAACGCACCGCGCAGCCGTTGCTGCGGCTAAAGCTGCTCGCAATCCGCACCTTTCGCGTTGCCGTAAGCGGCAATTTATTTACCCGCTTAGGGATAGGCGGAATCCCGTTCCTGTTGCCGCTGCTGTATCAAGTCGGCTTGGGGTTCTCGCCGATCCAGTCCGGGCTTTTGATCATGCCGCAGGCCTTCGCCGCGATGAGCCTAAAATTGACCATGCCGCTGATACTGAAACGCTTTGGCTACCGTACGGTACTCGTCTGCAATACCATCCTGCTTGGCGCCATGATCTTGCTGTTCGCGACGATCACCCTGAGCACACCCGTGTGGCTCATCGTTCTCATGGCATTCACTTACGGCTTCCTCACCTCGCTGCAGTACACCAGCATGAATACGCTGGCGTATGCGGATGTGGGCGAACATGAAACCAGCGGCGCGAGCACCATTGCCAGCACCGTGCAACAACTGGCGGTCAGTTTCGGCATCGCCACAGCCTCGCTCGCCGCGGCGCTGTTTATCCCTGATCGACTGCGCGCGACAGCACCGCAGTTGCTGCATGGAATCCATTTGGCCCTCTTGGGTCTCGCGACGCTGACTATAGTATCCACCGTGGTATTTGCTCGCTTGCGCGCCCACGACGGCGCGGCGGTCAGCCGTCACAAATCCGAGGTGCCGTCAATCTAGCGACTGGCGGATTCGCGCTTGCGTCTTGCCTCGTAGGCCCGCAAGTGTGCGTACGCGGTGGCGAGCAGCGGCGATTGCAACGCCGCAGATGACCGCCTGAGAAGGTCGCCGACGATGTGATCGGACTCGATGCGGCTCCCTTGCTCGATGTCCCGCAACATCGACGCCGTGAAGGCGGAGCCCGGCGTCGTGAGAACTGCCCGCCCGGCGTTGCTTGCAGCCTCTCGCGGTGCAAAACCGTTCTCGGCGGCAATCGCGCTGCATTCTTGCAGTAGCCCAAGCGGAATGTCCTGCGCATCGGCTGCCAGAATATCTCCAACCGTCGCGCGCATGAGACTGGTGGTCGAGGCAGCCGCCGCTATGAACACCCACTTCTCCCACATCTCGTGGAGTATGTTGGAGCTCAGCAGCGCTTCGAACCCGGGCACGCGCAGCGCTTCAGTGATTTCGTCGATGCGGCTATCGCTCGCGCCGCGAGCGCCAAATGCAAGAGCATTAAAGCTGCCCAGTTGTTGAATGCGTCCGTCCGCATCCAAGGTCGAGGAAATCCGCGCAAGGCCGCCCAGCACGCGCTGCGCGCCGAATCGAGTGTCAAGCACATCAAGATGACGCATACCGTTGAGCAGCGGCAGAACGCGTGAGCCTGGGCCCATTCCGTGTGCGAAGTCCTCGATTGAGCCTTCCAGGTCGTAGGCCTTGCTGCTGACAATGATCAGGTCGTAAAAA
Organism: Gammaproteobacteria bacterium; assembly: GCA_041690895.1. Classification (GTDB taxonomy): domain Bacteria; phylum Pseudomonadota; class Gammaproteobacteria; order Steroidobacterales; family Steroidobacteraceae; genus Bog-1198. Next base: position 89,934 of record JBEPVT010000003.1, on the reverse strand, counting down.
TCCCGGAGCTCTTGAGCGCTCACCAAGGGCGGAGTCGGCAGGTTCAGGTCGCCCAGCGCGCTGGTCACGACCAAGCCGCTGCGGCGGAGTTGCTCCGCCCGGCGCTCTCTGACCAGAAATGTGACCTCGCGGCCCGCCGCAATCAGCCGGGATCCAAAATAGCCGCCAATGGCTCCCGCGCCGACTACGAGAATTCTCACACTCGAGTCTCGATCACTCTTTTTTGATTTCGTGACCGCCGAATTGATTGCGCATCGCCGCCAACAGTTTGTCGGTAAACGAATCATTGTCGCGCGATCGCAGTCGTTCGAGCAACGACAGTGTGATGACGGGCGCGGAAACTCCCAATTCGATGGCATCGGCAACGGTCCAGCGGCCTTCGCCCGAGTCCGCCACGTAGGGAGCAATGCCGGCCAGCGTGGGGTTCTTTTCCAGGGCGTTGGACGTAAGATCGAGCAGCCACGATCGCACCACGCTGCCATAGCGCCAAATCTCGGCTACTTGGTGCAGGTCAAGCTTGAACTCCTGCTTGTGCTGCAAGATCGAGAAACCCTCGGCATAGGCCTGCATCATTCCGTATTCGATGCCATTGTGGACCATCTTGGTGTAGTGGCCGGCACCCACCGGACCGACTCGGCCCCAGCCCTGATTCTTGGCCGGCGCCAGCGTCTCGAAGATCGGACGCAAACGTTCCACCACGGCTTCGTCGCCGCCGATCATCAGGCTATAGCCTTCCGCCAAACCCCATACGCCGCCGCTGGTACCGGAATCGACATATTGAATCTTTCGCTGCGCCACCATTGTCGCGCGACGTTGAGTATCGCGGTAATTCGAATTTCCACCGTCGATAATGGTGTCGCCTGCGCTGAGCAGCGGCACCAGATTGGTTATGGTGCCGTCGGTAATTTCTCCGGCCGGCACCATGAGCCAAATCGTGCGCGGCGCCTTGAGTTTTGCGACCATTTGCTCGAGAGAGGCGGCGGTCTGCGCGCCATTCTTCTCGAGCAATGTACGAGCTGTTTCCGCCGGGTCATACCCCACGACCTTGTGGCCGCCACGCATGAGCCGCTGTGCCATGTTCGCACCCATACGGCCGAGACCAATCATTGCGATTTCCATGTTCTTCAACCGTGTTCGCGCGAGCGCACTGTTTGATGAGTATATCTCGGATTAGGGGCGCTTGAGGATCGTCATCACGGCAGGGCTTCCCACCGCTTCGAAACGGCCCGTAAAGGTCAGCGCGCCGGTCATTGAATTCAAATGAAATGAGGTGATCGAATCGCCGCGCTGATTGCAGGAGTAAAGAAATGCCCCGCTCGGGTCAATAGTCAGGCTGCGGGGCGAGTCGGCATGCACCCAGGTCTCCGCGATGTTGCGCAATTGCCCGTCCGCAGCGACGCCAAATATCGAAATCGCATTGTGCAAGCGATTGGCGACGTACAGATACCGGCCATCGGCGGTGATGACGATTTCAGAAGCAAGATTGCTGCCTGCAAACTTCGACGGCAAGCTCTGAACTACTTGCGTCAGTTTCATGCCGCCGTTGGATGCGTCGTAATCGTAGACCGCTACCTTGGCGTCATGCTCGTACAGATTGTAAAACACGCGTCCGCTGGGATGAAAAGCAAAATGTCGCGGCGCAGATCCGGGCGGTGCTGAGACCACCGGCACGTCGGCAGGCAGCAATTTTCCCGCGCTCGCATCGAAGCGCCAGATCAGCGTGAGATCGAGGCCTGCGTCATTCGCGATGACAAATTGTCCGCTGGGATCCGCCGCCACCATGTGCAGATGGGGAGCGTCGTGATCGCTGAGCGCGAATTGCCCGGGCGGATCATTCCCGGCGCGCGCATGATGACGCGGACCGACGCTCGGCCGCACGTCCGTCGCTGCGCGCAACGCGCCATCAGTGCCCACTGGAAAAACGGCCACGCTGCCCCCGCCGTAATTTGCGGCGAATACGAATCTTCCGGAACTGTGCACGCTGACATGCGCCGGAGTTGAGCCGCCGGAACTGACTGCCCCGATGCGCTTGATCTGCAAGCTGTCACTGTCGATCGCGTAAGAAACGATGGCGCCGCTGTGCAATCCTTGGTAATTGTCGATCTCGCTTACGGCATAGAGCCGGCTCTGCGCTGGATTCACGGCCAGCCAAGTTGGATTGCGAATGTCATCCATGATTTGCAGCTGAGTGAGTGCCGCTGTGACTGGGTCGAGTCGGAATAGGTAGATGCCAGCGCCATTCGGTGTATACGTTCCGACGTAGGCGTAATGAAATGCCTGCGGCGGTACCGCAGCGGTTGCGGCTGCACGCGTCAAGCGGGGCCAGACCGTCGGCACGAGCAGCGGTGCAGCCAGCAGCAAATCGCGCCGGGTAATTTTAGATCTCAAAATCCTTATCCCATGGGAGCGATGCGCTCGCGTTCAGTCATTGTTTGCACCACTACTCTTCATTCGGCGCCATTTCGGCGTCGACAAAGCGCGCAACCGCATCTCTATAAATCGACAGGTCCTCATCCATCCATGGCGAGACGTACGCTGTCTTCATTCGCCAGGTTTCGCGGGCGAGGGTTCGACAGGGACTTCTGGCACTGTCGATCGACGCAATTGTTTGGCATCTTGCCGAGCTTTTCGGGCGGCTTCCTTTTGTTTTTTCGCGTGACGGTAGTTTGGCTTGGCCAAATTAATCTCCTAAAAGTATATACAAATCAGTATTTTATGTGATATTTCGCGATTTAGCCGCTTCTGCGCGCAATTGTCAGGATCGCTACTATACTTCGGCGTGGCCGAACAAAAACAAAACTCCATGCTGGCTTCGGCAAATGTCGGCCTGGCCATTCTCGCCTTCATCAATTTATTCAGCTATCTCGATCGCTACATTGTTTCCGGAGTGCTCGAAAGCCTGAAGCATTCCGAGCTCGGGCTTTCCGACACAAATTTGGGATTACTGATGTCCGGCTTCCTGCTGGTCTACACCGTGCTCGCGCCGGTGTTCGGCGCGCTCGGAGATCGCCGCTCGCGGCCACGGCTGATCGCCTTGGGGGTAGCGTGCTGGAGCTTTGCCACCGCCCTATCCGGATTTGCCGTCAATTTTCTCACTCTGTTTGCGGCGCGCGCTGCTGTGGGCGTCGGCGAGGCGGCATACGTCACCATCGCACCCAGCTTGTTGTCGGATTATTTCCCAGTGCGTCAGCGCGGTCGTGTCATGGCGATTTTCTTCTGCGCCATTCCGGTCGGATCCGCACTCGGCTATGTGGTCGGCGGATTGGTGGACAAACACTACGGCTGGCGCGCGGCTTTTTTCGTCGCCGGCGTCCCGGGATTGCTGCTTGCTGCATTGTGCTTGCTGCTGCGGGACCCGCCGCGCGGCATCCAGGATCAAGCCGCCGGCCTCGGCACGGCGGCGAGCCCGCCACGATCGAGCATCAGTCGAGAGGCTTGGGCGACTTATGGTCGACTGCTTCGCAACAAGCCCTATGCGCTCACCGTATTAGGATACGCAGCCTATACATTCGCCATCGGCGGCCTGGCTTACTGGATGCCTGCATTCCTCGAACGGGTGCGCGGCATTCCCCGCAGCGAAGCCACCGTCAATTTCGGCAGCATCGTGGTCATCACAGGATTCGTCGGCACTTTTGTCGGCGGTTGGATGGGCGATTACTTTGCCAAGAATTCACGGCAGGCATATTTATGGCTGTCGGCCCTGGCCACGCTCATCTCGGCGCCTTTCGTGTGGTTGGCCCTCACGACGACATCGACGACGCTCTACACGGCATACATGGTGACGGCGCAACTCTGCTTGTTTCTGTCCACTGGTCCCATAAATGCCGCCATCATCAATCTGGTCATTGCCAGCGAGCGAGCCACAGCGATCGCGCTCAGCGTCTTCGCGATTCATCTGCTCGGCGACGCCGTATCGCCATTGATTGTCGGCGCGCTGTCGGACGCCTTCTCGTTGCAGGACGCCATCAAGATTCTGCCCGTGGCAGCGCTCGTCGGCGGATTTGTGTGGATGTGGGCGGCCCGCGCCCAGGCAGCCTCGAAACCTTCGGTCTAACGGCCAGGCGCCTAGAGGCGCGCTTGGTTGACCTCAGCAAACCACGCCGCAAAATCGCTGCGCGCCGCCATATCTTCGATCGACGCGGTAAGTTTGCGCTGCCAATTCGGATATTCAGCATCGGTTCCCGGCACATTCACCGGGTCCGTCATGCCTAGCAGATCCTCGATGTGCAGTGCCACCAAGGCAGTCGAGGAGCGCGCCAAGTAAAGATGTAGCGCGTGCCCGAGCTCCGCCGTGTAGGGCTCCAGCGGCGCCCTCGGATGTGCGGGGTTGAGCCCTTGTTCTCGCAAGGCCTCAAGCAGCATTTCGCGATCACAGTCACGCTCGCGCACGATATCGCTTTCAATCTCGGCACTCGGAAACAGACCCAATCGACGGCGCAGTTCGATGTCGCGTGCCTCCCAGTAGCCGCGCAGCGTCGGCAAATCGTGCGTCGTCGCCGCGGCCAGCGCGTGCCTCACGAATTCATCCGGGCGGCGAAATCGTCCGGCAGTCTTTTCGAACAGCAGTACCTTGTAGTGGTAAAGACCGAACTCTGGCATCGCCTGGCGCATCTCGTCCGGCACCACGCCCAAGTCCTCGCCCACGACCAAGCAGCAGCTGCGAGCGCTCTCCAGACTCAACACCGTCAACAGCTGTTGCAGCGGATAGTGGACATAGGCGCCTGCCGTTGCCGGGCGACCGGCCGGCACCCACCACAGCCGGCACAAAGACATCACATGGTCCAAGCGCAGCGCGCCGTAGTAGTGCATGTTATCGCGGATCAGTTGGACGAATTCCCGCAGCCGGTGCGCCTGCATCGCTGCAGGGTCCGGCGGCGGAATCCCCCAACCCTGGCCCTTCAGCGCTAATGCATCGGGCGGGGCGCCGATTTCAGCACCCAGACAATAATTGGATTGGTCCACCCAGGTCTCGGACCCCGACGGATTGGCGCCTACCGCGTAATCTCCATACAGTCCGATCGGCATGCCGAGTTCGCGTGTCAGGGCCTGGGCGTGCGTCAGTTGCTCGTGGGCCAGAAATTGTAAGTAGGCATAAAACTCGACCTCCGCGGGATGCTCGAGCGCAAAGCGTGCCGCTGCGTCGCCATTCACGTCGCGATACTCCTGAGGCCAGCTCAGCCACCCCGACGCACAACCGCTCGTTGCGCGAAAATAGCGATCCAGCGCGTCGAAGCGTGCATGCAATTGCAGCGGCAGCCCGCGTTGCGCAACGAAATCAAGGAAAGCCCGACCGCGCTCGCTGCGCATTGCCAGATGCCGGTCGCGAAATTCTTGATACAGCAACGCAAGAATTTCAAATTTAAGATCCGCAACGCCACGATAGTCGACCAACTCCTGCGCGCGCAGCTCGTGCAGTCGCCGCGCGAATTCAGAATCGGCCAGACGTGCTCGCGCCGCAGCGCATTGCGCGAACTCCGGAACCATCGGGACGGCAATAAACAAAACGTTGAGAAAATGCCGGCTCGACGCACTGTAGGGACTGCATCTTGCCGGATCCGCCGGCGCCAATGCATGCAGGGGATTCAAGCCTATGAAGCCGGCGCCGCACGACGCCATCCAGCGAATCAACATTTCCAAGTCGCCAAAATCGCCGATGCCCCAATTAGTGCGGGAGCGCAGGGTATAAAGCTGCAGTGCAATTCCCCAAAGACGCCTACCCGCGGCGATCGTCGCCGGCTCGAAACATTTCGGCGGTGAAATGATCAGTAAACAATGGTCGGCCGCGCCGCCGGATATTCTTGCCTCAAACTCGTGGTAACCCGGCGGCAGGTCGGCCGGCAAATTGAAGCGCCGGCGCGTGATCCACGATCCTGACACCTCACCTCGCCGGATCTCGACGCAATCGGCTGTGGAAATGGTGCCGTCCAGCCGGGAGCCGTTCTCGAGTACCACTCGCCAAAGGATCGTGCCGCCGAACTCGCGAGCGGTGACATTGATATCGAAGCCGATTCTTGCCCCCCGCGCCGTCGCTACGGCCGGCAAAAATTTGCGTCCGCGGGAAGCCTCAGCTTGCGCTATCTCGGCAGCGAGTTCGTCGCGGTCCGCAACCGCACAGCCCATGGCTTCTAAGATGCCGGCTTTGGTTTCTACGCTGAAATATTGCAGCTCGCCTCGATAATTATGGTAGGAGTCGCCGATCCCGCGCAGTTGGGCCAATCTTTCGATCAATGCCTGGTCCACAATTCAGCACTCCAAAAGCACGACGCTGTGGGCTTTGAGCGCATAACTTTGGGCCTTCCCAAGGCTGTTTGCCGCCAAGCTCTCCAATGCCGTGTCGAACAGGCAAATCCACGGTCCGGCCGCCGGAGCAGCCGGCAGCCCGAATAATTGCTCAGAATCCGCGGCGTTCACCAGTAGCAGGAGGTGTTCCACCGAGCCGGTCTGCTCTCCAAACCAGATGCCCAAGGTGCGCCGATCCGCATCCTGCCACTCACTTTGCGTCATCTCGGTACCGCGGACGTTTAACCACGTCACGTCCTTGACTCGCGCACGCGATGCGGCGCCCTTCAAGAATGTCTCGCGGCGAAATTCCGCATGCTTGCGACGCAGCTGTGCGAGTAATCGCACGAATTCCAGCAGGTCGTGATTCGCCCCGCGCAAACGCCAATCGACCCACGAGATTTCGTTGTCCTGGCAGTAGGCATTGTTGTTGCCGCGCTGCGTTCGACCGAATTCGTCGCCGGCTTGCAACATGGGAACGCCCTGGGACAGAAACAACGTCGCCAGGAAATTGCGCTTTTGTCTTTTGCGCAGTTCGACGATGATTGGATCGTCGGCAGGCCCCTCGACGCCGCAATTCCAACTTAAATCATTGTTATGGCCGTCGGCGTTTTTCTCGAGATTGGCCTCGTTATGACGCTCGTTGTAGGACACCAAATCGTTGAGCGTCATGCCGTCGTGGGCAGCGATGTGATTGACGCCGGCAGTCGGCTTGCGTCCATTGTGCCGAAATACGTCGCTGGAGCCGGCAAATCGCTCGGCGAATTCGCCCAGCTTGCCCGCATCGCCGCGCCAGAAAGCGCGCATGGTATCGCGGTAGCGGTCGTTCCACTCCGACCAGCCCGCCGGGAAGTGGCCGAGTTGATAACCGCCCAAACCCACATCCCACGGCTCCGCAATCAACTTGACATAGGCAAGTGCGGGTTCGGCGCGCAGCGCCTTGAAAAAAGCGGCGTGGGCATTGAAGCCGTTGGCATCGCGAGCCAGCACCGTTGCCAGGTCAAAGCGAAAGCCATCGACATGCATATCCTCGACCCAATACTTCAGGCAGTCGATGATGAGTGCGCAGACGCGCGGCTGCTCGCAATTGACGGTGTTGCCGCAGCCAGAGAGATTTTCGTAGAAACGCAAATCCGCGGGATCTAAGCGGTAATACAGCGAATTGTCGATGCCGCGCAGAGACAGCAGCGGTCCAGTCTCGTTGCCCTCAGCGGTGTGATTAAAGACCACGTCCAAGATGACTTCGATCCCCGCGGCGTGCAGCGCTCGGACCATAGTTTTGAACTCCCGCACGGCGTCGTCAACGGCATAGTCATTCGCGGGGGCGAACCATGCGACCGAGTTGTAGCCCCAATAGTTTTTGAGCTTGCGCTCGAGCAAGAATTCCTCGCTGACAAAGGCCTGACAGGGCAGCAATTCGACCGCAGTCACGCCCAGCGATTTCAAATGCTCGATCACCGGCGCCACCGACAGTCCCAGATACTTCCCGCGCCATTTCTCCGGCACCGCGAGATGCAGCTTGGTAAATCCCTTTACGTGCAGCTCATAGATGACCGTATCGCGCCACGGAATCGTCGGCGGCCTGTCACCATCCCAATGAAATGCAGGGTCTATAACGCGGGCCTGCAGCGGCGGCCGGCTCGACAGCTCGCGCGCATAGGGATCGATCAAGGGGATGCTTGCATCAAAGCGTTGGCCGTTCTGCGGATCATTGGGGCCATGGACGCAAAAAGCATAGTGCGCGCTCGCGCCGCCGCCGCGCGGGGAAATCAGTCCGTGCCATACATTTCCGGTGCGGCCGGGCAATTCGTAGCGCGCGACTTCCGCGCCATCGGCGGCGTCGAATAGGCAAACCTCGACTCGAGTCGCGTTGCCAGAGAACAGGGCGAAGTTGACGCCGTGCTTGGTCCAGGTTGCGCCGAGCGGCCTGGGCGAACCCGCGTGAATGATTCTCAATCGCTAATCGCCTGTTCGGTCAATTCGCTGGCGCCTTCAAATGACCGGCCTCACCGCCCAAATGCGCTCCGCGTATTCGCGAACGCTTCGATCGCTCGAGAAATACCCCATGTTCAAGCAATTGATTACCGCCTTGTGGCTCCATTGATCTTCCAAGACGTACAGCGCGTCCACGCGATCCTGAGCCTTGACATACGCGGCATAGTCCGCAAGCACCAAGTAGGGCTCGCCGTCGCTCAACAGCCGGTCAATCACGAATCTGGCATCGTCCGGATGCTGCGGTGAGAAAAACCCCGAAGCAATAAGCTCCAGCGTGCTCTCGAGCTCCGGATTGCCCTCGACGACCTGGGTTGGTTCATAGCCCGATGCGCGCCGCGCCGCCACCTCGTCGGCTGTGAGACCGAAGATGAACATGTTCTCCGCACCGACATGATCGCGGATCTCGATATTAGCGCCATCCAGCGTCCCGATGGTGAGAGCGCCATTGAGCGCAAGCTTCATATTGCCGGTTCCCGATGCCTCCATGCCGGCGGTCGATATCTGCTGCGACAAATCCGCGGCGGGCATGATTCTTTGTGCCAACGAAACATCATAATCTGGCAAAAAAGCCACCTGCAGCTTGCCGCGCGCCAGATCATCCGCGTCAATCGTGCGCGCTACGTTGTTGATGAGCTTGATGATGGACTTGGCCATCGCATAGCCGGGGGCCGCCTTGCCCGCGAAAATCACGGTGCGCGGCACGGTCGCGGCGCGTGGATTTTGACGAATTCTTTGATAGCGAGTCACGACATACAAGAGATTCAGCAGTTGACGCTTATATTCGTGGATCCTTTTAACTTGCACGTCGAACAAGGAGTCGACGCTGATTGACAATCCCATGCGGCGCTTCACTTCGTCCGCCAGTCTTTGCTTATTGGTGCGCTTGATGCCGCGGAATTGCCGGCGAAAATCTGGATCATCGGCGGCACCCGCCAGCCGCCCGAGCTCTTCGAGATCGTTTTCCCACGCGCGACCGAGATGGTGCGTCAGCAAAGCAGATAGCCCGGGATTCGATTGTTTGAGCCAGCGTCGCACTGCGATTCCGTTAGTCACATTGATGAAGCGGTCCGGATACATCTGCGCGAAATCGCGAAACACGTGCTTACGCATAATGTCGGAATGCAACTGCGCGACGCCGTTGACTTTGTGGCTGCCGACGATCGCGAGGTGCGACATGCGCACGCGCCGGCTGCCGCCGTCATCGATGATGGATAGCTGACGTAGGCGCTGCTGGTCGTCAGGATAACTCGTCGCCACGGCTTGCAAAAAATCCCGATTAATCAGGTAGATGATTTCCAAATGCCGCGGCAACAAGCGCTCGAACATCGCGACCGACCACGATTCCAGCGCCTCCGGCAGCAATGTGTGATTGGTGTAGGAGAAGACGCCTTGCGTGATTTTCCAGCCCTGCTCCCAAGACACTCCATGCTCATCGACGAGCAACCGCATCAGTTCCGGGATCGCCACGGCTGGATGGGTATCATTCAACTGGATGGCGATGGAGTCAGTCAGAGAAGCGAGCGAGCGGCCCTCGCTCAAATGAGTTAACAATATATCTTGTAAGCTCGCGCTCACGAAGAAGTACTGTTGCTTGAGCCGCAGTTCTTTGCCCTGCGGCGTCGAATCGTCCGGGTATAGCACGCGCGATAGATTCTTTGCTTCCAATTGATCTTGAACCGCGGCGGCATAGTCGCCGGCATTGAAAGCGTCGAGCTTAAAAGGCGTTATCGCGCGCCCGGACCAGAGCCGCAGGTGATTGACGGTGGGTCCGCCGTTTCCCGGAATCAATTGATCGAATCCGATGGCGTAAATGTCATCGGTATCCAGCCAACGATGCGCGGCGCTCACGGCGGCATCGTCCGGCGCCACGCTGCGCCCGCCGAAGCGTACCGTGTAGCCCGCGTTGCCGCGCGGCGTCTCCCAAACATTGCGCAAGCGCAGCCAGCTGCTGGCGACTTCCCGCTGGCCCCCGTCTGCGTCGATGACCTGCGTAAAAATGCCATAGTCATAGCGGATGCCATAACCAACCGCGGGATAGTGCAGCGTTGCCAGCGAGTCCAAGAAACACGCCGCCAGCCTGCCCAAGCCGCCATTTCCCAGGCCCGGATCGACCTCTTGGGCAGCAATGTGCTCAAGCTCATACCCCATGCCGCGCAAAACCGTGCGCGCTTCGTGCACCAGATCCCCGTCTAAGCTGGAAAGCGCGTTTATCAGCGACCTGCCCGGAAGATATTCGACGGAGAAATAGCACACCCTTTTGACATGCGCGTTCGCCACACGCCGTTGCGTCGCCAACCAGCGCAGCGTGAGTTCCTCGCGCACCGCAAGCGACAGCGCATCGTAAATGTCCCGCGGCGTCGCAGATTCAGGGTTTTTGCCGAGGGTACCGGTGAGACGGTCCAAAAGCGCTGCCTGCAGCGTCCCGGGCTGCAGAGCGGCGTTACGCCGGCTGGCAAATTGGGTATCAATTGAGTCCATATTAAGGGTTATTATAAAGAGGTAATCGGCCACGCGGGACAAACCTGACAATGCGGCACTCGGATTGAAAGCTTCATCCTTGGCAGTCGGCGTTGACGTCGGCGGTTCGTCCATAAAATGTGCGCTAATCGATTTGGACACGGGGGCTTTTGCGGGCGAGCGCTTCAGCACGCCGACACCGGCACAGGATTCGACTGGGGCGCTGCTGAGCGCACTCGCTGCGGTGGTCGCGAATATTCCGGGCAATCATGCCGTGGGCCTGGCATTTCCCAGCGTAATCCGCGATGGGATCGTGCGCACCGCGGCCAATCTCAACAAAGCCTGGGTCGGTCAACCGCTGGCGGAACTTGCCGCCAAGCAGCTGCGGCGGCCCGTCATCGCCATCAACGACGCCGACGCCGCAGGACTGGCGGAGTTGCACTACGGCGCGGCGCGCGCTGTGCCGGGCACGGTGCTGCTGCTCACGCTAGGGACCGGTATCGGCAGCGCCCTGTTTGTCGATGGTCGGCTGGTACCAAACACCGAATTTGGGCATTTGCAGGTCGCCGGGCGCGAGGCCGAGAAGCGCGCCTCGGGGCGCGCCAAAGTCGAGGGCGGATTGAGCTGGGAGGCGTGGGCAAGCGAATTGAATTTGGTCATCAATGAATATCATGCATTGTTGTGGCCCGATCTCATCGTTCTGTGCGGAGGCATCACCGAGGAGCCCGAAAAGTTCATGGACAAGCTGCATTGCGAGGCGCGCCTATGTGTCGGAACGTTGCGCGCGGAAGCCGGCATCGTGGGCGCGGCGTTTGCCACGACGGTTTCCGCAACGCGCATCTGAATAAGGCGCTTCTCGCGGGTATTATCTGCCACCCAAACTGAGGACGATTATGAAACTCTATTACTTTCCTGGTGCCTGCTCGCTCTCGCCGCATATCGTGCTGCTCGAAGCCGGGCTGCCACATACCATGGTCAAGATCGATCCCAAAACTCAGAAAACTGAGAGCGGTGCGGATTATCTTGCGGTGAATTCCAAAGGGGCCGTGCCCGCGCTGCAATTGGATGACGGTCGAGTGCTGACTGAAGGGCCGGCGGTCATTCAATACCTAGCGGACCTGAAGCCCGAATCCGGCCTGGCACCGCGCGCGGGAACATTTGAGCGCTATCAGCTGATGGAAATACTGAACTACATTACTTCCGAGGTTCACAAGTCATTCTCGCCGTTGTTCAATCCCGCAAGCTCGGCGGAGCTGAAGGAAGGCGCGGTCACCACGTTGGCCAAAAAATTCGAGTGGCTGTGCGGATTTCTTGGCAAGAGGCCTTTCTTGCTGGAAAATACTTTCACGGTTGCGGATGCGTATCTGTTCACCGTGCTGAACTGGACTGGATACGCGAAGATTGATCTTGGCAAATGGCCGATTTTGGCCGAATACAAATCCCGCATTGCGCAGCGCCCCAAAGTCATCGAAGCCATGAAAGCCGAAGGACTGATCAAGTAACCTCTCAAGTCGGTTATCCTTCAGTTCAGCTAACAAGTCACGTCAAGGCAGCCTCCAGCGCCTCCGTGGAAGCTGCGGCAAATTGCAGCGCCGCGAGTCGCGCATACAGCGGGCTGTGCAGCAGCAGTTCGGCGTGAGTGCCGACCGCGATTTCATGGCCGTGGTCCATCACCACGATGCGATCGGCTTTGAGCACGGTCGCGAGCCGATGCGCGATAATTATCGTGGTGCGGCCCTGCATGAGCTTTTCCAACGCCTGCTGCACCAAGCGCTCGGATTCCGCATCTAACGAACTGGTCGCTTCGTCCAGCAACAAAATGGGCGGATCCTTGAGAATGGCGCGCGCCAGCGCAATCCGCTGGCGTTGTCCGCCTGACAGACGCGTGCCGCGCTCCCCAAGAAACGTGTCATAGCCTTGCGGCAATTTGCGCAAGAACTCATCCGCGGCCGCTGCGATTGCCGCCGCCTCGATCTCGGCATCGCTGGCTGAGGGGCGTCCATAGCGAATGTTCTCGCGCGCGCTGGCACCAAACAGCACGGTGTCCTGCGGCACCAACCCAATTTGAGCACGGATGTCCTCCGGCCGCAGATCCGCGAGTCTTTTGTCGTCGATCATGACGCGCCCGGAGTCAGGATCGTAGAACCGCAGCAACAACTGAAACGTCGTGCTTTTTCCGGCGCCCGAGGGGCCCACGAATGCGATGGTCTCCCCTGGCGTCACCTCCAAGTTGAAGTTATCGAGGGCGGGATGCTGCGGCCGCGATGGATAGTGAAATGTGACATTGTCGAAACGAATATTGCCCTGCACCCGCTCAGGCAGCTGCAGCGGACGTTCGGGAGCTCTAATAACAGGCCGAGCTTGCAGTAGTTCGCTCAAGCGCTCCATGGCTCCGGCTGCGCGTTGAATCTCGCCCCACATTTCAGTAAGTGCGGCAGCCGAAGTGCCGACAAACGCCGCGTATAGCAAAAACTGTGCGAGCTGTCCGCCGGTCATCGTGCCGGAGAGCACTTGGCGCGCGCCCAACCACAATACAAAAGTGATGCCGCCAAAGACCAGCATGACCCCGACGGCGGTAAGCGCCGCACGTACTTTAGTGCGTCGCACGGCTGTCGCAAAGCTCTCTTCCACCGCCTTTTTGTAGCGCTCGCTTTGCAGTTCCTCCATCGTGAAGGCTTGCACCGTTTGGATCGCATTCAACGTTTCGTCTGCCAGACTGCTCGTGTCAGCGATTCGATCTTGCGACGCGCGCGACAAGCCGCGAACGCGCCGGCCGGTCAGAATCATCGGCACGATGACGACGGGAATCAGCAGAAGAATCACGCCCATCAGCCTTGCGCTGGTTAATCCCATCAGCACCAGCGCGCCGATCAAGCTTAAAGTGGAACGCAGTACGATGGACAAATTGACGCCCGCGATCGCCTGCACCAGCGTCGTATCAGCGGTCAGGCGCGACAGCACTTCGCCGATCCGAGTGGTCTCGTAAAACACGGGGTCCATGCGTACAACACGTCGGTAGATCGCGTTGCGCAAGTCCGCTACCACCCGCTCACCTACCCAGGTCACCATGTAGAAACGCAGGGCGGCAAATGCGCCGAAAATCACCGCCGCCGCCAGGAAACCTAAGAACCACTTGTTGATGGTTCCGAGGTCTTTTTCCGCAAATACATGATCGATGAGCTGCCGCAGAGCCACCGGCAATGCCAACTGGGCGCCCGCCGCAATCAGCAGCGCAAAAAATGCGCCGACCATCATCGCCCGATACGGGCGCAGAAAAGGCAGCAGCGCTATCAGGGGATTCAATGACTTGGCGGGCGGACGCTCCCTGGTGGTGCTCATGGCGACATGATCCCATAACTTGTCGCCGTACGGCGTCCCTTGGGTTGCACCAATCGGAGGCGCGCCAGCCACGCGGAATGGCCGGACAGGCTCCTGCCCTTTAAACCGTTAAGCCGATATGTTGCAATGTGAACGCAATCATCGCGCCTTATGCGCACGAAACAAGCTGGGGATGCATCTCATATGGAAGCCAAAATACTTCGCCAATTGCATTGCAGCCCCATCGAGCCACCACGGGTTGGTGCAATTTGCGCCCTAACGGTCGCGCTCTGCGCAACTGCGGCATTTGCCGCCGATACCACTCCGGCTGAGGATACCGGCGGACCACTGCAAGAAATTACGGTCACGGCGACACGCCGCGAGGAAAGCCTCAGCAAGGTACCGATCAGTGTCACAGCGTTGACTCAGGATGCCATGGATCTTCGCGGCATCAAGGATTTCCAAGACATTGTGCGCTTCACGCCGGGCGTAAACGTCGACAATTCGGGAACCAACAACATTGCCATCCGCGGCATCGCCTCGACCGGAGGCGCCGGCACCACCGGCATCTACATCGACGATACGCCGATCCAGATCCGCGGTACCGCCTTCAACCCCGACGATGCCCTGCCGAAAGCCTTCGATATCGATCGCGTTGAAGTCCTGCGCGGACCGCAGGGCACGCTATTCGGTGCCGGATCCGAGGGCGGCACCGTACGCTATATCACGACCCAGCCCAGCCTCACGAAAAATAGCTTTTACAGCCGCGAAGAGGTCTCCTTCACCGAAGGAGGATCCCTCAACTACGAAGGCGGCATTGCGGCAGGCGGACCCTTGATCGACAACACGCTGGGCGCGCGCTTGACAGTTTGGTACCGCCGCGATGGCGGCTACATCGACCTTATTGATCCCGTGTCGCTCGCGACCGCGCAAAAGAATGCCAATTTCGATCAAACCGTGTTGTATCGGCTGGCACTTATCTATGCGCCCTCGGAGCAGTGGTCGATAACACCGAGCATCTACTACCAAGACCGATACCGTAATCAAGTTCAGGACTATTGGCCTCTATATTCAACTCCCAGCCACAACCGATTCGTCAGCGCCGATCCGGACCAGCGCTCCGATCCGGATCGGTTCTATCTGGCGTCGATGAAGATTGAAGGAAACTTAGGTTTCGCCAAGCTCATCTCCAATACCTCGTACTTCCACCGCACGGAACAAACCGGCTACGAGGGCACGCTGTATAACCTGGGGTTCTATCAGACCGGCGTGTTTCGCAACAGCGACGGATCGTCCGCTTCCACTCCCTATCCCTTGCTCGATAACGCAGGAGTGCATCTACCCGTCGGTGCGACCGACTATCGTTCGCCGAACTCCATCGACAATGGACAGCAAAACATCACCCAGGAAATTCGCCTGCAATCTGCGGAAGCGACCTCGCCGCTGTTCTGGACCGCGGGCGTGTTCTTCAGCAGCGACCGGCAAACGTATCTTGAGCAGATTCACGATCCGTTGCTCAATGAATTGTCGCTTGCAGCGACCGGGGCGCCTTACACCGACTGGTTCGTGGATCCGAATACCAGCTTGCCTGTTAGCTACGATCCGCGCTTTCCGAACGATTCTTATTTTTTGCAAACCAAAGCAACCGATCAGCAATATGCCCTGTTCGCCGAAGGAACCTACGCCTTTGCCGATCAGTACAAGCTGACGTTGGGCGCTCGCTACTCGAGGATCAAGTTCACCAACGATTCGCTGACGGGCGGACCGCAATTGTTCCTGCCGCCGCAGACGGTGGATGTCTCGCAAACCGAGAACTCGTTCACGCCCAAAGCAAGCTTCTCCTATCAATACGATGCGCGGAATTTATACTACGCCACCTACGCGAAAGGTTTCCGCCCCGGCGGCGCCAACAATCCCGTCCCGCAGGCAGCGTGTGCCCCGGACTTCCAAACTTTTGGCATCACGGAGTCACCCCCGACCTTCCGCTCTGATACCGTCAACAGCTTCGAAGTGGGGGCCAAGAACAATATCGACAACCGCGTGAAAATCGCGAGCAGCATTTACTACATTCGCTGGAACAACATTCAACAAAGCGTGCTGCCGCCAACCTGCCAAATTACCTTTATTGCGAATTTGGGCACGGCGGTTGCGAAAGGCGGAGACATTCAAGCTGAAATCGCCGTGACCGATAATTTCACAGCCGAAATAGCAACCGGCTATACCAGCGCGCGCTATACGCAGGATTCAAAATTCTCCGCCGTCGAAATTAAGCCCATTGTCTCCCAAGGGGATGCCATCGTCGGCCAAAGCGGCGAGCCGCCCGGGCAACCAGGCGCTCCTTTCACCTTAACCGTGGGATTGCAATACAAATTCAACTTGTTCAATCTGCCCGCGTTCGTGCGCGTTGACGATGAATATCAGAGCCGCAATAAATGGCCCTCTGCGGCACAAGACCCCACCACGCAGCAATTCAACCCAGCGTTTTACACGCTGTCCTCGACCAATCTGGCTTCGGCGCGCGCCGGCATGACTTTCGGCGGCTGGCAGGCGGCGCTATTCGTCGACAATCTCACCGACACGCACACGGTGACCAATTATAACTTCACCATCTACCCGGGCAACGCCCCGCCGCTGGAGCGGCAGTACACGTTCAGGCCACGCACCGTGGGCCTGACAATTACTTATCGAAATTGAGCCGCACAGGGAGTGAGCGGGTAGTGCTATCGGCCGCGGGCGACGCGCAGCGTTTGTGCAAGGCATGAAGAAGCTTGCGCCAATCCGTCGCTGAACCACTTGGCGTGGTAGCGCAGCGCATTGATCGCAGCCGGATAGTTAACCGGAACCTGGACCGCCGAGACGAATTCGCGCCACTGACGCTGGTTGGTGAATTTCTGCTTGATGTTCTCGAAGGCGCTCGCGGCAGCCGCAGGGAGATCAATCCTTAAGCCAACCACGACGTCGTTTTCCGGTTCAACTGCGCTGGTTTGGGTAACGAGCATTGAAAATTTCCTCAGAGAGTTTTCACCGACTAGGCGGCATCATGCCCCGCTGCGCGGCGAACTTACAGTCGGCGCCAAACAGCGACAGGCGTTGGATTTCACCCACCAGCCGCTGATTCAGTTAACTTGGTAGCCTCGAGCCTGCAAACAGGCTGACATCGCGCGATCATAATTACTGCGATTCATCGCCGCGCCCCCTGATGCACCACCGCCCGGCTGCGTCGGATCGAACCCGGTTTGCTCCTTAGCCCAGGTGTGACACTCAAATTGGTCAGCGGCCTGCTGATCCTTCGACTGCCCGTTCTTGGGATAAATGATCAGATCTTGTTGCGCAGTATCCGGGGCCGCGGAAGGCGCATCCGCATTCTCAGGCGGATCGACCACTGAGTAGCCGTTCTGGTCGGGTTGCCAGGAGTAGTACACGTTGTCGGCGTAGTAATAAGGCACGCCCCCGAACCATACCGTCGAGTAGAAAGGCGGCAGGACGGATACCACCAAGCCCGCGGGCGGGCGCACGACAATGAATCCAGGTCCGCGCGGTGCATACCAGATTCCACCGCTGAAATAGAACCGATCTGCGCCGCGATAGTAGGGCCGGTAACCCTCTGGCAAGCCCGGCCTCACCGTGCCGAACGGCGGATAATAGCGTCCGTGGTTGTAGCGAGAATCCAGCACTTGTCCGCGCCCGTCAAACCCCGCGCGTGCAGGTGCCGGTCCTCTGGTCTGCGGGCGGTCCCGCTCGGCGCGCGCCGCTTCGGGACGGCCGTGCTCATCTGCGGCCGCGGCCACCTGCACGGCGCTAGCGCCGAACAGAAGAATCGATACACACAGGACCGCAGTTTTCGCTGTCTTTTTCATGACGTTTCCGATTGCCTTCACGTTACGGTATAGCCGCGACCTTGCAGGCACGCGCCAATCGCGCGCCGGTACGAATCGGCGCGCGCGCGCCCTTCTGCAGCGCTCTCATTGATTTGCTGTTGCGTGGCCCGGGCCTGCTGCTGCGCACTGGCATCCGCCGCCGAACCCACGATGGCGCCGGTAGCGCCGCCGAGCACCAGGCCGGCGCCGGCATTGCGCGGCCCGCCGATAATCGTGCCGATGATGGCGCCGGCGATGGCGCCGCCGACGGCGTTCGAACCCGGCGGCGTCGAAGGTTGCACAATCACGCGCTCATATGCACTGGCATCCGCGCGGCTGGGATCCACGCCGGTTTGCTGAACCGCCCATGTATGACACTCGTAGCGGTCGCGCTCGGTTTGCTCCGGACCTTGGCCGTGAGCCGGGTAAACGAATACGCGCTGCGGCGGCGGTGCCGGCACGGCATACGTGCGAGGCGGCGGCGTGACGCAGCCGCTTAGGAGCCCTAACAGCACCAGCGGAATCATCCCTAAGGAGCGCGCGAAGCGTGGATGATTAACAAATTTCATGCGTTCAAGTCCTCTCGTCCCTTTGGAAATCAACGTCGAACAGGGCTCTCAGTTGACAGGAAACAAGCTGCCGAGTTCGCTTTTTTGAAGGCGGCTTACCCCTAGGGCCTGGGCGAGCGGCCCCTGCCCAAGGGATGTCTTGGACTTGCTATTTCCTAGGCTTACGAAACTTCAATATGAACTGATCGGTCTTGCCGCGAATCGACGGGGCGAAAACTATCGCAGTGCGACTGTCGCTGGCATTTGCCAGAATATCGCTGGCACCCACGAACTCGAATCCGGCTGCGATGACTTCCTGTTTCACCACGTCCGCATCAATTCTGTGCAAGGTCTTCGTATCCTGGAGCCCAGAGCCGACAGGCGCTGAATGATCCAAAACGACATACAAGCCGCCCGGTTTCAAAGAATCCAAAATGATCTTGTTGAATCCCACCACATCGACGGGGAAATTATGCAGGTCGTGATAATTTTGCGCCGTGAACACCAGGTCGACCTGCATCGGCGTTACCAGCTTGGTCAGGGGCTGAACTACCACAGTTACGTTGGCGTAGTTCGGGTCGGCGGCAATCGCTTTCACTTTTCCAGCAAGGTCCATGTCTGCCGGCGCATTGGGGGGACGTTCAGGTACCAAGGCGTAAACATGACCGCTAGCGCCGACGGCTTTACTGAATAGGCGGGTGAAGTAACCGCCGCCCGGCAATAATTCGGCGACTTGCTGCCCCGGCTTCACTCCGAGAAATTCCAGTGTTTGAGCCGGCTTGCGATTGGCATCGCGCAGCTTGTCGGCGTCAGGTCTGTTGCTATCGGCGATCGCCGCCGCGATGTGGCCGGAATTGCTTGCCGCGCTCGGCGTGCCTGTTGTGCTGGTCTCGTGCATGCACCCGGAAAGCGACAGCGAAGCGGCGAGCGCCGCTGCCAGAATCAGTGGATAGCGAATCATAGGACACTCCGTTGAATTGTCGGTCAGCAAAACACTTGTTATGCGCTGAGTTTAGCATTTGTACCGCCCGGGAGCCCGTCTCCTCGTGCGGCTCCGCCTCAGCGCCGAGTGATACAGCGGCGTATTATGCGCGGCTACCTGCTAACGGATGGTTGCGCGCATGAGTTTGAGTGTATTCGATATCTTCAAGATCGGCATCGGCCCTTCCAGCTCGCACACCATGGGACCGATGAATGCCGCGCGCGATTTTGTCGAGCTCCTCAGTGCGCGCGAGTTGCTGACCCGCACCGCTCAGATCTCCGCGCAACTCTACGGCTCCTTGGCGCTGACGGGCCGCGGCCATTGCACCGACCGCGCAATCCTTTTGGGTCTGGAGGGCATGAGCCCGGATAGCATCGATTCGAGTGCGGTCGAGGCGGCGCTGCAGCGGGTTCGCAATGCGAAACGCTTGCGCTTGCTAGGCAGGCACGAAATTGATTTCGACGAACCCTTGAATCTATTGTTTCACACCGATCAGGTGTTGCCCGGCCATTCTAACGGCATGCGCTTCTCCGCACACGATGCGTCACAAAAGCTGCTGACGCGCGAGGAGTATTACAGCATCGGCGGGGGATTCGTGATTCGCGCGGGAGCGGAAATGAATGCGGGCACAGCCCGCCGGTCGCCGCCATTCGAATTTGCCTCCGGCGAGGAGTTGCTCGAGATCAGCAAGGCGCAAGGGCTGGAGATCCACGAACTGATGTTGGCCCGCGAGCGCACGTGGCGCAGCGACGCTGAGGTGCATGCGAGCCTCGAGCGCATCTGGCAGGTCATGCAAGATTGCGTGCGCCGCGGCTTCGACGCGCAAGGTTTGCTGCCCGGGGTGTTGGGGGTGAGGCGGCGGGCGCCGAAACTCCACCGGCAACTCACGAGCGGCGATCCGTTGAGCCCCATGCACGCCTTGGACTGGGTCAATGCCTATGCACTGGCGGTGAACGAAGAAAATGCGGCAGGCGGACAAGTCGTGACCGCGCCAACCAACGGCGCCGCAGGCATCGTGCCGGCAGTACTGCATTACTATCGGCGCTTTGAGGTGGGGGCCGACGACAGCGGAATCGCGCGATTTCTTCTGTCCGCCGCGGCAATCGGTATGTTGTACAAGCAGAATGCATCCATCTCGGGCGCCGAGATGGGCTGTCAGGGCGAGGTCGGTGTCGCATGTTCCATGGCAGCCGCCGGATTGGTCTCGGCGCTTCACGGCAGCAATGAACAGATCGAAAATGCGGCGGAGATCGGCATGGAGCACAACTTAGGCCTAACTTGCGATCCGGTTGCCGGCCTGGTGCAGATTCCCTGCATAGAACGCAACGCGATGGGGTCGGTCAAGGCCATCAATGCGGCGCGCCTGGCGCTGCGCGGCGACGGCTCACACAAGGTATCGCTCGACCAGGTCATCAATACCATGCGTCAGACCGGCCTTGATATGTCCACGATCTACAAAGAGACCTCGCAGGGAGGTCTCGCGGTCAATGTGCCGGAATGTTAAGGAATGCCAGCGTAAATCCGGCTTATCCGGTGGCCTGGAGCCCCTGCGCGATGCCGCCGATGGTGGCGCGCAGCGCTCCGAACAATGCCTGATCTTGGCGCTGCGTCGCGCGCCAACGACGCAATAGATCGACTTGCATGAGATGCATCGGATCAATGTAGGGGTTGCGCAGCTTGATCGATCGCTGCAGCGTCGGATCGCTATCGAGCAGGCGGGCAGAACCTCGTAGGCGCAATACCAGGCTGCAGGTCAGCGCGTACTCCTGGGCGATAGGCTCCGCGTGAATACGCAACTTGTCCGGCGCCAGTGCATTGTAGAAGCTCGCGATCTCCAAATCCGTTCGCCCCAGCATGGCCTCGACGTCGTCGAGCAAGCGGCCGAAGAAGGGCCAATGCGCCGTCATGCGTGTAAGGACCTCCTCGCCGTGAAGCTGCAGCGCGGCTTGCACGCCGCTGCCGAAACCGAACCAGCCCGGCAGCATATG
Source organism: Gammaproteobacteria bacterium (assembly GCA_041690895.1). Lineage (GTDB taxonomy): Bacteria > Pseudomonadota > Gammaproteobacteria > Steroidobacterales > Steroidobacteraceae > Bog-1198. The sequence continues at coordinate 68,510 of JBEPVT010000003.1, read as the reverse complement.
CCGGCTCTGAGTCCACGCGAATACCCAGGGAATCGCCCGCAGAGCCTGCACGCCGCTGCTCCCTACGCGCGCCGCCGGCCGCGACGCAATGTGCATGCGCTCGATGACATCAATCGGGGTCGCCGCACGGAAAAAGTCGAAAAATTCCGTCCCACCGAATACCAAATCGCGATAAACCTTCATGCTCTGCGCCGCAATCGTGCGCATGGCCGCGACCAGTTCGGCGGCAATCGGCGCGGTCTCCACAGCGTGGGCGGTTGCAAGGGCTACGGATGCGAAGGTCCGCTCGAGCGTGCGCATCGCGATGGGACGCAGGCTGTAGCTTTGATTGACGACCTCGCCTTGCTCGGTCAGACGCAATACGCCGTGCATGGCGCCAGTCGGCAACGACTCCACCAGATGTTCCGTGCGGCCGCCGCCGCGTGCCGGCGTGCCGCCGCGGCCGTGGAATATCAACAGGTTCGTTTCCAGGGCGCGCGCCGTATCCATCAACTGGACCTGCGCCTCCTGCAAAGCCCAGCGCGACGCAGCGATTCCGCCCTGTTTATTCGTGTCCGAATAGCCGATAACCACCATTTGGCGATTGCCTCGTGAATCGAGGTGCCGGCGATAGGCAGGCTCGGCATGCAGCGCGCGCAAGAGTGCGCCGGCCGTTTCCAGAGATTCAATCGATTCGAGCAGCGGAGCCACATCGAGCGGACACTCGCCGCTGCGCTTGTCGGTGATATCAGCCCACCTCGCCAACAGCAGCACGGCGAGGATGTCCTCGGGACCGCGCGCACCGCTCACAATGTATTCACCGATCGCTCGGCCGCCGAATTTATGTCGCGCCTGGGCGATGGCCTCGAAGACCCAAAGACTGCGGCGGCCCATGGCGTCGAACGATGCAATTGGCCCCTGATCGCGAACCAGAAAATCGTGCAATTGCCGCAGACGTTCTTGCGGCGGCAGCGCGGGCCAGGTTTTCTGGTCAAGGCCTTGCGCAATGATCTCATCGTGGACGCGGGCGTGCTGAATGACGTCCAGCGTCGCCAAGTGAAATCCGAAAGTTCGCACGCGGCGCATAAGCCGGCGCACCAAAAAATAACCGGCGTGCCGTCCCCGATTCTCGAGCAGGCTTTCGGCGGCCAGCCCGACGTCGGACAACAATTCATCGGGACTCTGATACGCGTTGGGCCGGCCTTCATAGCTCGCGTGCAAGCGTTCGCTGATCTGGCCGAAAAACACGCGGTACGGCATGCGGTCGTGCCGCGCCGGCGCCAGTGCCTTCGCTCCCGGCAAGATCGCCGAGTAGGATTCGATGCGCTCGGCAAGCTTGGCGCTCACCGCCACTCGGTTTGCGCTTTGGCTCAAGGATTCAGCCAGCTGTCCGCACTCCGAGAAATAGGTCGACACGATCAGCTGCTGATGCCGCTGCAGTGTCTCGCGAATGGTCTTGCCATGCACATCTGCATTGCCGTCCATATCGCCGCCCACCCATGATCCGAAGCGCAGGATGTTCGGCACATCCAGCGATTCGACCGGAACCGCATAGGCGTGGGCCAGCGCCGCTTCGATTTCCTCGTAAAAAAGCGGCACCACGCGGTACAGAATGTCGCTCAAATAGAACAGCACGTGCTCGCGCTCATCGACCACCGTCAAGCCCTCGCGCGGGTGCTCCTCAGTCTGCCAAATGCTGGTGATCTCCAACCGCGCTCGCGCCCAGAGCAAATCCAGTTTCGCGCGCGTCGATCCGGGATTGTTCCGCTCGAGCAAGTCATGCGCGATGTGTTGCTGCTTGCGCAAAATCGTGCGGCGGGTTGATTCGGTCGGATGCGCGGTGAACACCGGCTCTATGCTCATTGTGCTGATGAGCTGCAGCGCCTGCTCAAAGGAGACGCCGGAACGCTGCAGGCGACCGATGCATTCGGCGATTCCACTCGGCTGAGAGGTGCTCGAATCGCTCAAGTACTCGCGGCGGCGGCGCACGCGGTGCACTTTTTCAGCGGTGTTCACCGCCATGAACCAAATCGAGAACGCACGAGTTAAATCGGTGGCGGCGGTCGGCGATCGGCCCAGCGTACGATTCAGCAAATCGGCCGCGCCGCCGCTATCGCCCTCGCGGCGTCGGATTGCCGCGATACGATCGCCTTCCACCAGCTTGAAGAACTCCTCGCCGCCTTGATCGCGAAGCATCTCGCCGATCAACTCGCCCAGCGCATGCACGTCCTCGCGCAGCGCGGCGTCTTTGGCCGGAAATTGGATGCTTTGGCGATACATAATGCTAGGCTCTCAAAGATCACGGAGAAATATTATGAGCTTGTTGGCGCAGATCGCTATATTTCTCGCCGCGGCGTCGGCATGGGTCGCGTGCTGCTCGCTCTTTATGAGGTCACCTTCAAGGCGTCTCCTAGTGCGGGTTCAGCAGCACCGTGGTATCGAAGCTTTCGAAGCTCGTCAGCACGCGACGATAGGCGTTGTGCATGATGCGCTGTGCGTTCTGGTCCGCGCGCGCGCCCAGCAGCATGCGAATCACCACATCATCCTGCGGCCGCGCCAAATCTTCGCCTAACAACTGATAGGTAAAGCGCGCCAATCTTTGGCTCATTTCATTCGCAAACTTGTAGCGCACGGCGTCGCTGCCGTCACCACTGCCGACCTTGGCTTCCTCGGCGATTTCGCAAATCAAGCGCGTGATGAAGCGGGCCTTGTCGACCAGGCCTAGATCGCTGAAAAACTCGATTTCAGATTGAATGTTCATCCTGCGGGAAAGAAATCTATGGGTTTGGTGGCCGTGAGTGCCGCGACATCTTTGGCGTCGAACCGGAAGAGCCGAATTCGTGCGACGAGCTTGTTTTCGAATTCCGGATCGTGCAGCTCTGAGGAAATAACGCGTGCCGCGGTGATGTCGCCGGACGGCGCGATGGTCAGTTCGATCACCACCTTGCCTTGCAACGCGGGATTGTCGCGCAGCGCGCGCGCGTACATGGCGTCGATCGCGCCTTTGTTCTTGGTGAACACCAACGCGATTTCGTCGGCGCTGCGCGAGGCCTTGCCGCTGCCGCCCGTCCGCGCGGCCGCTCGCCCGGAGGCACCCAGATTTGGATCCTTTACCTGCGTCGTATAGATGCCGCGCAGTGAACCGGAACCGGACGCCAGCCCGCTGCTGGTAGGGGAGTTGATGCCCCCGCTGGTGCCGCCGGCTTTGGAGCTGATGATGCTGCGCGTTACCTGGGTAACATCGCCCGGATCGGTGGTCTTTTGCTGATTCTTCTGGAATTTATCCAGATCTATCTGGTCGCGCAGCGCGGCAAGATCATCGAGATTCGCGAGCAAACCGCTCTTTGACGCCTTGACGCGCGGGTCCACCGGTTGAGGCGGCGTCGGCGTCTTCTGCACGGGCAGCTTCTCCACCGGCTTCTCCTTGGGCGGAGGCGGTGGTGGTGGCGGTGGCGGCGGTGGCTCCATGACTAGCTGCACCACGCGCTCCGGCAAGGAATCGGTGTTGTTGTTGCGCTCGGTGCGCGGCAGAAACGGCATGATCACCGCGATGATGAAGAAGGCGATGGCAAGGTTTCGGAGAATGACCCGGAAGCGCCGCTCGGTATCCTCGGCCGGCGCCCATGGCAGGTCATAGCGCCGGTAGTAAGGCACCAGGCCGGAGGGGACTCGGCTTGCAGGATTCAGGGTAACCATTTAAGTCGCCGCCCTTTCACGCTCGACGACGGCGAAGGACACCTTGCCGTACTCCGCCTCGCTGCACGTCAACATGATTTTCTTCAGCACGCTGTACGGCGTGCTCTTGTCACCCATGATGGTCACTTCCCGCTTGGCGATATCGGTCTGCTGCGCGCGGCGGATGCTGCGGTCACTTTGCGCCATCAGCGCGGTTTTTAAGGGAGCAAAGAACGGACCTTGATTGGCGACCACATCCTGCAGTGATCCGACCAAGACGCCGTCAACGTAGAGCGAATCCTTGGTAATCATGACAACCACGGCAGCGCTGGGCTTGCGGTCGGAAATGGACTGCGGAATCGAAATATTCTTCGTGTTGGGCAGAATGTCGACATCCGCAGTATGCGCGAGCAGGAACACCACCAGGATCGTCATCATGTCGATGAATGGAATCAGTGCGAAATGGCTCGCGCCGTGCCGGCGCTGCCGATGCCGTTTGATGCGATAGGACGTCATGTAGGCGCATCTCCGATCGCAATGTCCGGGAACAACTCCGCCTTGGAGAAGGGTGGCGTAGGAATTTGATAGACGCGCACGGTATCCATCACCTGCACCAGCACATCGTAAGGCACGGCGGGTCCGGGCAGAATCGTGGCATCTGTCATCTGCGGAAATTGCGATTTGACCTGGCGCATGAACTCGGACAAATGATCCAAATCATAGCCACCCGGCGTGTTTTGAATGACCTTGAGCGGACCGGAATTGCGGTCGTTGACCACCAAATCGTTGGGCCGAATGATCACTTCGAGCTTCAGTCCCTTCGGCAATTGAACGGCAGCGGTGTTGCTAGCCGGAAGATTGAGCTGCAGTATATTGGTCTTGGAAAATACCGCCGTGAAAATCAGAAAAAACACCAGGATCACCATCATGTCGATCATCGGCACGATGTTCAAATCATCGCGTCCCTGATGATAGCGGGCGTGATTGCGTCGGACGAGGCGCGCAGCTTTTGACTTCATGAGAGACGACCTAGGATGCTGTCACTTTGAACTAGATGCTGCCGCGGGCTGCCGCCTGCGTTCTCACCGAAGGCGTCGGCGCCGCGGGTTCATGTGACTTGTCGGTTTGGCGCTCGGTAATCGAGTTCAAAAACTTTACCGACGCAATTTCCAAACTGTCGATGAGCGAAGTGGTCTTCGACTCGAGAAACATGTGCGAGAGCAGCAGCGTGATGGCGACGAACAAGCCCGATGCCGTATTGTTCATGGCCACGGAAATCGCCGCAGCGAGCAAGCTCGCCTTCTCGGCGGGATTCGCGGTCGCAACCGCGCTAAAAGCGCCGATGAGGCCTGTGATCGTGCCGAGCAACCCGATCAACAAGCCGACATTTGCCAAGGATGAAAGATAATGAGTGCGCTTTTCTATTCTCGGGATGACCTCGAGCAGGCTCTCATCCATGGCCTTTTCGATGTCGTCGCGACGTCGGGCGCTGGCAACTCGCGCGACACCATAGTTCAGAATCGTGGCGATCGAGGCCTTCGAGTTGTGGCAAAGACCCACCACTTGCTTGAAGTTTCCGGCGCTCAACGCCGGCACAAGCGAGTCCCACAGGCTGCGATTGCGAATGGTTTCCCGTGTCAAGTACACGTAACGCTCGATGGCGATGGCGACGCCGACCACGAATATCAAAGCCAGCGGGTACAGGAATATCCCGCCGTCCTTGAAGAAATTGACTGCCGAATTAATGAAATTCATCTGCGCGCTCCTAAATAAGCTCTATCTTTCGAATATGCGATTCAACCAGATTCCGTAAAATCGGCTATGACTTACTTCTCACCCTGGTTCGACGGGTGGCCCGGCGCACCATTTTGGGACGTGTCTGCTTGCACGGCCTTGTAATAGACGACTTCGCGTTTGAAAACATCCCGGTCAATCGGGGCTAGAATCTCATCGACCAGGCTATTCATCGGTTTTCCGGCCAAATCTCCGATATCCGACCTCTTCCAGGGGACGATGTACATGACCTTCGGCTGCTCGCGATCGCCCGTTACTGTGGCGGTGCCCAATTCCAGCCGATCCGTCGCTCCGGGGGTCTTTTGGCCTGCCACTGGCGTCGAGCGGCCCGCGGGGGTTGCGGATCGCGATGTATTGGCGCGCGGCTCACCCGCCTCCGATTGAGCGGTTGCCCGTTGGGAAGTATTGGCGCGGGGCTCGCCGGCTTCTGACCGGGGCGTTGCCTTGGCCTGCTTGGCCGTCGCCGGTGCCGGTGCCGGTGCGTCGGCAGGCTGAGATGCAGGAGATCCTGGTTGTTGCTGCGCGGAGGTCACCATCGCCCAGCCGAGCAGCATCAAGCCGGAGATTTTGCTAAACAGGTTCATGCGGGCTCCTCCTTCTTAGCGGCCGACGCCCCGACGCGCTTGCGCAGTTCGATGACCCAGCCGGCCACCTGCTTGTTCTCGCCGGCGATCTCGATGTAGCGCTGAAACTGCTCCAACGCCTTTTGCGGCTCCGACAGGTACAAGTCATAGAGCATGCCTAAATTCAGATGCGCTGGCGCGTAGTTTGGTTCAGCGGCAATCGCCCGCAGGTACGCGCTCTCCGCATCTGCGAACTTGCCTAGCTTACGCTCGACGATGCCAAGTTCGTCGCCTGCGATTGGGTTGGCAGGGGTCACTTGCAGTGCCGCCTTGAAGGCGGCCTCCGCTTCGGGCAGGCGAGAATCGTGCAAGTACAGCAACCCGAGATTCAATTGCGGCCCCGCGAATTGCGGATACGCGACGGTGAGCTGCTTGAATTCAAGCTCGGCGTCCGTGCCGCGGTTGGATTTCATCATTTGCAGCGCCTGACTGTACTGCTGCGCGGCGCGCGCGGGAATCGGAACCGTATCGGCGGCGGGGGCGCCGGCGCTTGCCGCAGTACCAACCGCGGCGGCGTTGGAGCCGGCCGACCCAGACTTGGGTCCGCTCACGGTCGGCGCCGCAGCAGGCACGGATTGCGGCGGCGCGCTGTGACACCCGGCGAGCAGCGCAAGCACGCTCAAGCTAGCGAATCGATTCAATCTGCTGTTCACCGATCTCCACCTTGCCATATCGGCCTGGATTGAGTTGCGCGAGCGCCGCAAAGCTTTTCTGTACCCATTCGTCATAGGTTCCGTCTTTGGTTCGCGCAGCGTTGACTTCATGCAACTTTATGGCCTTCTCCTCAAACGGGAAAGCTTGTTCCTCGAGCAACACGTCGTATTGCTCCAATTCATCCTTCTTGAGATTCTTCGGACGTTCAGAACTCATCAAATCCTTCCCCAGCTGGCGGTACAATTCCGCACTCTCGAAGGTCGCAGCGGTGGTCACTTCGGCGACTTGATAGTCCGCGGCAGCCTCGTAGGCCTTGAGCGCGGCTTCCATCGCCTTACGCTTCTGCGCGAGAGATTTCTTCAGCGGCACCACCAGTTTGATGTTCTTGAATTCTTCGCGCACAGGCGCCGCAAGCGTCAGAGTCGCCTTGGCCGCAAGCGCCCGGCTGCGATCGGTTCGAGCCGCACCCGCCGAGCGGTCCGCGGCGATGATGTCCTTGAGCCAATAGTCGCGGCCGCCGTAATCGCCGGTCTTTACGGCAATCAAGCTCAACTTGTTGCGCGCCTCCATGGCGGGGTTCAAAGGTTGCGGAAAGTGCTTGACGAAGGCTTCGAGCATGGCGCGCGACTTGGCCGAGTTGCCGGCTTTATCGTAAAGATCCGCCGCCTGCAGCGTGGCTTCCCGCTGTACCTCGGGCGCCTCCTTCGGAGATTGGGATATGTGTTCGAATTCAATGGCTGCCAGGCTTGGTTTGTTGGCCGCAGAATAGGCCACGGCAAGATTACGGGTGACATCTGTCTGCAGGGGGCTTTCCGGGAAATTTCGGCGGAACCCTTCCAGCACGGGGATCGCGCGATCCCATTGCTTTTGAGTCACGAGCAGCGCGGCGGCATCGAAATCCGCATTGGCGCGAACCTTCGATGTAGGCGCGAGCGCCGCTACCCGCAAGAAATCGTCGACGGCGGCAGCGCTGTCGCCCGACTTACTCTTTTGTTCTCCCTGTTTGTAAATCGAGGCCGCCAGCCGTTCGACGATCACGGCCCGCTCCGGGTCATTCGGCGGCATCACCGCCTGCGCGTGCGTATAAGCAGCTTCGGCCTTGTCGAACACGCCTTGATCAAAGTTCGAGTTGCCGATCACTGTCCACGCGATGCGCTGTTTTGCAATATCCACCGGCGGCTGCTTCGCCAGCAGGGATCCGGCGGCGGCTACGGCGCGCAAATAATCCTTCGCCGCGTACAATTCGGTCGCAGTTTTGGTCAAGACTTGCGCGCTTTCCGGATGGGCAGGAAATGTTTGTGCGAACTTCAGGGAACTGTCGAGAGTCTTCAAGCGCTGCGTCGCTTTGCCCTCGCCCGACAAGGTTTCCTCTTGTTTCCCATAGGCGATGATCGCCGCGTAACCTGCCGCGGCCGCCTTCTCATGATCGCCGTAGTGGTAGGCGGTGCTTTCGTATTCCTGCGCAGCATCGAGATATTGCTTGCTCTCAAACAGCGTGTCCGCCAGCAGGTAGTTGGTCACCGCCGAATCCGGTTCATCCGGCCATGAACGAAGGTAGCTGCGATACCACTTTGCCGCTTCTTGATAATCGGCAACATCCTTGGTGCGCTGTGCCTGCGCATGATAATACTGCGCCACATCCTTAAGATTGGTCTTCAGCTCCGCCACGACCTTCGGCTCGCCGGCGGGTTGGCGCCCCTGCCAGTAGGCGGTGCCAAAACTGTAGTTTTCGACGAACTCTTTCTTGCCTTGCAAAACCAATGGCGGGAAGCCGCCCTTTGAATACGCCTCGATCGCCTGCATTTCCAGCAATGGCGCCTTCTCGTTATTGCGGTCCTGCGAAACAAATGCGCGATAGCTGTCGGCCGCATCGGTGTAGCGCTCTTTCTCCATGTATAGATCGCCCAGGCGCGCGTACAAAAGATACGAGTAGGGTCGCGGCTTGCGGTGACTCACGAAATCCTGAATGGTCTTGGGACCATCGAGGTAGGAGAAGGTTATGGACATCACTCTAAAGGTGTCCTCGACCAATTCTCGATTGGCGCGGCTCAAGGTATCGATCTCGATCAAGGCGTTGGGGTCGCGCTTGGAAATGAGCACTGAATCGAGAACGCCGGCGAAGGACTCAAGGCTGCGCTCGTTCTCGCCCTGCTTGAACAGCGACCAGCCGTGCTTATAAAGACTCTGATTGTAAAATGCAGAGGTGGAACCCACCTTGATGACCGCCTCGTAAGCGCTCTGTGCCTTGGGGTAGGCCTTGTCCGAGAACAATAGCTCGCCGCGTCGAAACTGTGCTTCGTCGATGAAGTGGCTGTTGGGATATTGCGCCACGAGCTGATCCAGCGCGGCCAGCGCACGATCGGGCTGCGCATTGAGTTCATAGGCGCGTGCCAGCTGGTAGAGCACCGAATCGTTGCGTTCATATTTTGGGTAGGTTTTGAGCAGCGCCGTGTACAAATGAATGGCTTCCGTGGCCCGCAATCCTTCATTGGTCGCGAGTTCGCGCTCGATGCGCTCGGATTCCGAGCTTTCCAGATTCAAATCGCCCAGGCGGCGCAGCGCTTCGGCGCGCAAAGCGGCATCCCCCGCATTCAAATCGAGAAACCGCTTGTAGCTCTGCATGGTCTTGGCCGCATCCACATTCTGAGGCGGATCGGGACTGACATCGACCTGTTGATTGTCAAGATCCTTGATGGTCGCGGGTTTTTTCGGAGCAGCCGACAGCATCGCTGGGCTGAGCAGCATTCCGCTCAGTATCAGGGCGCTACATGTCATTTGTGAGACCACGACCTTCATGGCTTCCCCCGCGGGGCGTCAGGTGGAGTGCTTGGCGGTGTGCTTGGGGCGGCATCCGCGGCCGCATCAGGCTGGCTCGCGCTCGGGGGCGCTTTCGACGGCGTCTTGGCCGGTCCATTCGAAGTACGATCGTAGATCGCCGCCAATTCATAGCGAGCCTGAACCTCGTAGGTCTCGATGCGCTGCTTCTGGCGCTCGAGCTCGCGGATGGCGAGCGACTGCAGAAATTCATTCTGACGCTCTGAGACATCCGCCAAGCGTTCCTGCAATTGATCGATACGCGCGCGCACGGCCTGCACGCGCGTCGCGTAGCCACCGGTGGTCAGCGGCGTACCCTCGCGCGCTTGGCGTACGAGCACCGCGCGCTTCTGCGTTTCCTTCAGCTCGCCCTCGAGCTCCTTGACCGAACGCCGTTCATTCCACAACCGGGCTTTGAAACTTTCCGACAGCCGCCAGTACATGACGCCCTTCATGAGCCGATGTTTTTCGCGCATTTCGGCCAAGTCCGGGTCATTCGGGTGAGCCGCGAGATAGTCCTCGATAGCCTTCAAGCGTGCCCAGGTTTGCTGTTCCTGCGGCGTGCCCAAGGCAGCCACATCATTCGATTTTTCGATCTCGTTGATGCGCGATTCGAAATCCACGCGCTTTTGCGTCAGTCCATCCAAATCCGTCGCCGCCAAAACTGCATCGGCCTTAGGCACGCGTCGGTTATAGGCTTCCTGGCGGGTATCCAACATGTCGTCGTAGGCCGAGACATCATCGCGCCAATCATCCAGATTGCGGCTCATGAAATTGAGCTCGCGGTAGTTCTTCAGGCCCTCTTGGAATTCGTTGCTCGCCAGCAAGGCGTACAAGTAGCGCGACTCGGGTGCATTAGGCAGGTTGGTAAGCTGCCAATACCAAGTCAGCGTGTCTTTTTTATCGTCGTTCAGTAGACGATCGAGCAGCTTACCGCGGCGAATACCTTCGATCGAGTCATCGATTTGCTTGAGCTCACTGTCGAAGGATTGGATCGCTGTGTTGTAGAATTCCGCGGCTTGCCCAAAAGCGGAAAGCTGAACGTAGGCATACGGCACGGTAAGAAAAGACTCCTGCACCGCGGAGTCGAGCATGCTGCGCTTGCGCAGCTCGAGCCAAGGCACCAGGGCGCGCTTGAATTCGCCCATGCCGGCATCCGCCCACCCCACGCCGAGCAATGCCTTGCTCGAGTACGGCCCTTCAAGGCGCACTCGCTGCAGGATCGGTTTGGCTTCCGCCGCGCGCTGGCCCTGCAAGAGCGCGAAGCCGAGCGCGAGATTGGCCTTGTCTCTCAGAGCCAGCAGCTCCTCGCTGCGAGTCTGCATAGTCCCGACCCGATTCAGGTAACCAATCGCCTCTTGCAGCCGGTCTCTGCGCACCAATGCCACGCCCAGATTAAATTGCGCATAGGCAGTCCAGTCAGGTGCACCTTTCCAGCTGCTCAACGCTCTAATCGCGTCGTCGTAGCGTCCCTGACGCATCATGAGCTGTGCGAGGAGCATGTAGCGCTCGGCGTTGATGCGCGGGTCGATCTTGTCCGATACTTCGCGCAGAGCCCGCTCCGACTCTTCTAGATAACCGCGCTGATACCATACCTTGCCGAGATAGAACCAGGCCCGGTTGCGCACGAACTCGGACGTGTTCTTCTTCAACAGTGCATCAAATATTCTGCCCGCCTCCACATGTTCGCCGAGCGACAGGTATAAACCCCCGAGCAGCAACTCGGCTTCTTCATGGGTATGCGGTAAGCGGCCCAGTTGGCGAGCCGCCAGCAGCCGGGTAATCGAATCAAAGTAGTCGTCTTGGTAGAAGTAGAACAGCACATCGCCGTAGGACAGATCCTGTACCTGATGCGGCGCCAAACCGTTGGGGTCCGGCTTGACGTTTTTTGCCTGGGCCATCAAGGGCATTGCCAGCAGCAATCCGCCGAAGAACAGCGGCCGCAGTGTGTTGATCACGCCTTGCACATCATTCCCAGTCTTTGATCATGAACTCAGGTTGATGCTTGGGAACACGGTCCGTGATCTTAAGTTCCAGATATTTTGCGCCCACGCCTTTGTCGAAGTTGATCGTCGCGCCGCGCTTGTAGTCGCGCTCGACCGGACCTTTGCCGGTGAAGAAGGCGACCAGTTCATGCTTGCCAACCTTCAAATTGCCCAGGTAGATCTGCTGCACTCCGCCCTTGAGCAGCGCGTCCGCTTCGCGTGCCGTGTACAGATAATTCTTAACTTCCTTGTTGTCTATTTTGACGGTCACAGAATCCAGAGCGAAAAATGTCCCCACATCCATGGATATATAGAGGGCAACCTGGGTGTTGGCGGGAAACAGCAGTTCTTCCTGCAGCACGAACAGATCTTTGTTCAGATCGACCACGTCCTTCTTCAGGCCCTGAACCTCCTGGTCCAAAGTCTTCAGCTCGGGTGGTGGTGCATCGGGTGCCGCAGCGGCTGGCGGCGTCTGCGCATCGGCAGGCGCGGCCGGCGTATCGGTCGGCGGAGCCTGTGCCGGCGGCGGCGTTTGGCCCGTTGCCGGTCCAGCGGACAGCAATACGGCGCAGGCCGTGATGGAGAGAATTCTATGCTTGAGATTCATAACTGACCTATCGTTTATTCGCGTAGCAGTTCGCGGATGTGATCAAGATACACGCGCTCATCGCCGCGCCTGAAGCCGACGGCCGAATAACGCACGATGCCCGCGCGGTCCACCAAGATCGTCATGGGCATTTTCTGCAAAAAATAGTCCTTGCCGAGCTCGGTACCGGTGTCGAACAAGATGGGATACGACACACTCATCGCCGCTGCGAATTCTCTGGATCGGCGCAAATCTTCGTCCACTGATACGCCGATAACTACCAGGCCGGCACGCTGGTAGGTGATGTTGATGCGATCGAGCGCCGGCATCTGCAGCCGCGAATCACCATCCGAGCGAGTCCAAAAATTCACCAGAACGACTTGGCCGCGGAATTCGGACAGGCGCAGATTCCGGCCATCCAGACCCCGCAGCACGAAATCGGGTGCCGGCTTACCCACAATGCTGGGCACAGCTGCAATCGCTGCCGCGGCCACCGCCAACCCCAAAATTAGGCCGCGGGCTATGAATGCTCTACGCATGTGCTGCAACGCTTAAAATGACGCCGAAGCGCCGCGACTCATCAATCACGCTGGTAACCCCGCTGTGCTAGACCTCTCTCTTAAAGATGGGCCCCGTACCGGAAGCTTTGCGCCCTCACTTTTCAGCGAGTTTGCCCTGATCAGACCTTATGCAAAATCGCACAATGCGAGCCGCAGTGTCAACGCAACGACCGCGCGTTCACTGGATTTCTGTATGACTTAGCGCACATTCGTGCAAATTGATCGATCGCCGCAGCAAAGCCGCCAATGCAGATTGCTGCAATCTACGAGGCGTTCTTGTATTCCTCGTGGCCGGCGATTGAATCGGTTGCTGTCTCTGGAATGAGACCTGAGAACGAACCCAGGGTCCGACGCAGGGTCGGACCCTAAGTTGTGAGTCACTTTTTTAGGTAACTTTTCCGTTCACCAGACCCGCGAGAGGTTGGAAGGCAATCAAAGGATCCAGCGCCGCTCCGCTACCGAGCGTGTTGTTCAAGTTCGGCGCCGGCCAGACTGTCGGCCATGCCGCGGCCGCGCCCGCAGTGTGCAGTCCCATGTAATTCAGCACCACCATCTGCACCAGATTGAGCACGTTGTTGCCGGCCGGGCTGCCGGTCGTATTGAGCGAGCCGTCGGGATTAAAGTTGCCGATCTGCAAGCTCATCTCCGGATTGGACTGGGCGGGCACCGGCTTGCCGTTGGGATTGAAGACCAGAAAATATGTCGCCGCGACACTTTGGTTGTCCGCCGTCCAGACGCCCTTGCCGCGTCCTCCCACCGAACTGTCGATCATGCCGCTGCTGGCGAGTGAGCCGTCGGTGAATACGTAAATCATGACCGGCTTGTTGACGCGCGAGGCATATTCCAAGCACGCGCCGATACAATTACCCAGATTCAAGTCGCGCGCTTCGCCGTCCATTCGATTGCCGCTGTGATAATCGAAGCCGCCCATCTCGATGGTGCCGGCCGCGGCATTGCCGTCGATGACCAGTTTCATGATCGCCGCAGTCTTCTGGTAGTCCGAATTCGCCTGATACTCCGCAGTCGTGAAAATGCCGCTCGCGCCGACGATGTTGGTATCCAGGTCCGGGTTCACCGCCGAAGGGATGTTGTACCTGTCGACGATATACGCCGACTTGGTGTATCCGCACGCCTGGATTCCCGCCGGCCCCAGCGCCGCGGAATTTAATGTCGGATCGGTATACGCCGAGACCTTAGAGTACTTCGCGTCGCTGATGCGCTTCATGGATTCAAGCACATTGGTGACGTCGGCAGCATTGGGCAATAAGGTGCTCAGCTGTCCGGTGCTGACCAGACCCTTGCTGTCCTGAGAACTGGAGATCTTGGTCGGCATCGCCGCGGCAATGACCATAGTCGGCGGCGACATCGAATTGCCGCCAGACTGAGAACTGTTCGAGCCGATCAGATCGAGCAATCCGCCGCGGGCGCCCGCTTGATAAATGCCGTACATCGGATTGTGGGGATTGGTATTGGTGTCGTTGTTCGACATTGCAGGAATCACGGTACCGTTCGTTCCTGCCATGGCTTTGGCGCTGGCGCGCAATTTCATACCGCGTAAATGCGCGCTATCGGCGTGATATCGCAGACCGAAGCTCGAATCGACGTTGCTACCAGCCGCACTCGCATTCGGCACCATGGATCCGGGCAGACCCAGCTTGCTGTAGCCCGCGACCGAGAGGAAATCCATCTGTCCTTTAGGACCGCCAACCAGTACGTTGGAGCCCGCGATGTTGCCGCCACCTGCGAGGTCAAAGCAGATGAACGGAATCTTGCCGGCACCGGTCGTGATGTTGCAGTTGGCTACTGCGGTTAGGATATCCGGGTCGAGTCCGGCCCGCGCGGCGCGTGGATAGGCAAGCATGCCCGCCAGCGTCGGAGCAATAACCGTGGCGGCCCCCGCCATGAAGCCTTGCGCGACGAATTCGCGGCGCGTGCGCGGCCGAGGGTGGTCTTGATGGCGGAACGGTTCGTTCAAATCCGGCACCTTTGATTTCTTGCTCATAAATTTCAGACCTCTTCCGATGCTTAATTGATCAACATATCGGCGCTGCCGAACGCGGTCGCGCAGGCTGCGGCGGCCACAGCGTACGTTCCCTTGGCCGTGGTGCACGAGTTGGTCGTGCACAGCTTGCCGATAAGGGTGCTGAGTTCGGTCGTAATCGTCGACGCATTGGGCCGGCTATTCACAGCACCGCCAAGCACTTTGTTCGCGATCGCTGTCGTTACCGAATCGATTCCCGGTTGCGACGTAAACTGGCTGGTGCCCAAGGCCGATCCAAACAGCTGCGCCTGAAGAGCGGGTGTATTGACTGCCGTGTTGCAGTACTGAACTGCCAACTGCGCAATGCCGACCTGATTCGCGGATGAGAATGCTTCGAGCGTGGGAGTCGCCGGCAGCTGCTGCTGCACCGCTAAGTATGTCGCGCTGACATTCGGGTCTGTCGTGGGCACTCCCGTGAGCACCGACAGAGTCGAATTGATCTGGGCGAAAGACTTGACGCCGATATCCGCGACCACCGGGCCCGGCGCGGGCGCCGGTATGG
The DNA here is from genome assembly GCA_041690895.1 of Gammaproteobacteria bacterium. Taxonomy (GTDB): domain Bacteria; phylum Pseudomonadota; class Gammaproteobacteria; order Steroidobacterales; family Steroidobacteraceae; genus Bog-1198. The sequence goes on along the minus strand of JBEPVT010000003.1, from coordinate 53,297 downwards.
TGGGTGATGCCTCGACCACCACGTTGGTGTGACTGCCCAGTACATCGAAAGTCAGGAAGAACTGGTCGGTCAAGGGTCCGCCCTGCAAGCCGATGACGGTACCGATGGTCGACAAGACTTCGCCCTGCGATGTGTAGTTCGCTGCGGTGATCGTGGTCTTGAGTGGTATATAGGCCTGGCCTACCTGCGGCACCGCGCCGTTGAGGCCGATGCGAATTCCCTGCACCGGGATGCTGGGAACATTGCTGGAGGTAACGGTCGGATCCAGCGAGATGAACGTGGGCTGGTAGAACAGATACCCGTAGCTGTCGTACTGGCTTACGGTGAACATGACGTAGCTCTGCGATACGCCGGTCACCGTCGATACGTTGAACAGCACGTAGTAACGCTCGCCTACGCCGGCGTTGAAGTTTTGCATGACCTGCGCCGCCGACATGGCGCGGCTGTGGATGGCCACGAACTTAATGAGCCCCTGCCAGGATCGGTCACCTGACACTTCGTTGCCGAGCACCAGTGCAAAGGTGCTATCCCAGTTGGAGATAGTGCCGCCCTTCTGCGGATCAGGCACCGGCACCAGAGCACCGTTGACGTAGATCTGGCGACCGTTGACGGCATCGTACGTAAGCACGACATGCTGCAAAGATGCCTGCAGAGCCATGGCCGCGTTCGGCGTCTGCAACTGCGGCAGACCGGTGAGCGCGGTGTTCGAGTTGCGCAGCATGAAGTCGTAATCCTGGTTGGTCTGACCGAGCGTGAAGTTGCGCGTGGTGTCGCCGCCCGAATAGCTGACCATGTAGGATTTATCCGCGGCCACCAAAGCGGGTGCCACCCAGGCCTCCACCGAGAACTCGCCGGTGGCTTGGATGAAGTTGTAGATCTTCTGGCTCGCCTGAGTGGTCGCCTGCGCCTTACCGCCGGCGCCGACATTGATGCCCCAGCCGCCGGCCAGAGTGACGTTGCCGGAGATGGTCAGATCTGCCGATGGATCGATACCGCTGGTATCAAACGTCGTATTATTGACCACCGATTGGAACTCGTATTTGGCGATGGTATCGGCATCGTAGCGGCTCGCGCCGCTCGCAATCGTGCCTTGCGTCAACGATAGCGCCTTGCTCGTGACCAGGCTGGGATCCAGATTGGACGGCGTCAGCATGGCAGCGAAGGCCTGAATCTGCGCCAGCATTTGTGCTGCGTCGGACGCGCAATTGTCCCAACAGTTGTGGTTGTCGGTCAGCAGGCGCTGATAGAGCCGCGAATTCGTGCCGCAGGTGCCGCCATTGTTGCCGCCGGACCCGGCACAGCCCGTGAAGTCGAGCTTCGGAATGGCCGCTGGGTATGCGATCGCAAGTGAAGGATCCGCGTGGTAGGGCGACTGTTCAACGGACGGGTCCGCGGTCGTGGAGTGGCAGCGCACACAATACTTACTGGTAAGGGTATAAACCGTATTCTGATAATCCGTGGCAGCGGCGGGAAAATTCAAGCTCTGCCCGACGGCTTGATCCGGCGGCGCTTGTAACTGCACCGCGGTTGCGGACGACGCGCCCGCGGCACCCGCCCAGTTCGCGATCCATGTGGTCAAGATTTGACCGCAAGCGCCGTTGTCGGCGAGCCAGCAATTATGGCCGCCGCTGACCTTGGTGACGATCAGTGAGGTTGAGGGCGTGGCCAAATTCACGACCGTGTTGGCCTGCGCGTAGGCAAGGTTTACATCGTCGCTGCGCGCGAAATTCGGCATCTGTGCCGGCGAGGTCGCGTTGTGGCACTGACCGCAACGGTTCTGGACGCGAACGTTGTTCCAGAAATTGACCTGGAACGCGGTGACATCAGCGGTCGCGGCCGAAGGTCCTGTGTAGGCATCCGCTTGAACGCTCTGCGATGGAGCCGGATTGGTCGTGGTCGGCGCGCCGGCACCACCGCAGGCGGTAAGGACAAACGACGCGGCGAGCGCGGCTAGGCCGGTGATACGTGTAACGTTCATGCTCAGGTCCCCATGCAGTAGACGGCGCCTTCAGCGAAGACCTGCCGCAATTTGTAGCCATTCGATTGGAACGAAGAGATCATCGAGTTGACCTGGGTAAAGTCGGCCGAGCTGTTCGGCGCGCGCAGGCACACATCCTTGAACACTCGAGTGACCTGGCAGCTGGCGAAGGCCGCGCTGCTCTCCAATTCCATGCCCAGCGATTTGGCACCGTTGCCGCTGCCGGGAAGAGATGCACTAAATCCCAATATGGAATTCGGACCCGCGCGCCAGTGGTTGTTCCAGGAGTCATCCATCGTGACGAAGCCCTGCGGGAAGTTCGTGTTGTTGATGGAGTACTTCGGCTGCACTTGCCCGGCCGTGTACACGACCGTGCCCATGGTGTCTGCCGTGGTTGGGTCAATGTTGTTGAAATTGTAGTAGGCGAAGGCGCCTGCCATCGGATCAATGCCGGAGTGACAGCCCACACAGTTGTTCAAGAACAGCGAGCTCTGGCCGCCGGGGCTGCGGGTCACGTCCTGGCGAATCCGATCCGGCGGCCGCGTGATGTCCATGACCAGCTGCATGTCGTTGCACAGATGATTCAGCATAGTGAAACGGAACATCGCCCGGTTGGTGCCGTTGATGAAGAAGGCGCTGCCCGCGCCGCGTGTCGTCATGATTCCGGCGGTCGCCGCCGCGGGGATGCCGGTCAGGGCCGACTGGGTGCTCGACACCAAGTGCGCCTTGAGATCGACGTTGTTGGCGTCCATCGCATCGTACATGGCGTTATTTGCCGGCGAGTACGCCGGCACACCCGACGCGCCGTCGGCGGTGTACACCAAATCCGCGCTGAGCAAGGTATTGAACGGAACGTCGTCGCGCACCATGCCGACCACGGTGGCGGTGTAATCATTAAGAGGTACGAACACCGATTGGTTGCGGTTGCTCCAGGGCGCCGCCATGTTGCGGATGGTGTTGTTGTAGAAAGCGGGATCCTGAGTCGCCATAAGAGCGGCACTCACGGGGTCGGTCGCCGTCATTTGCGCCAGCTGCGCGGCGCTGGGCGGTACGCCGGCGATGCGGTTGTATATGCGTGTGGCTTGGTCCGCATTGGGAGCGGCAGCCAGAGCGTGAGTACCGACCAGCGCTAGCGCGCCGGCACAGATCGTTGCGCGTACTGCGCGCGCAACATGATTTGGCGTCGCTGCTGCACGGCGTGCACTCTGCATCATTGGTTTCTCCATCCCGTTCTTCATATGCACATCCACTCGCGTGAGTTGTGGGTTCGACCTGGTTGCGAATATACGCAGCCGATTTAGCTTCAGTAATGTCTCATTGGAACGACGTCGGTATTTCGCGACAGTACCGAGGCCCGATACCAGACCTATATCCTGACCTCGATTCCCGCACGGTCTGGCGCGGCGTGCACAGAGAAACGGATATGGAGAAGTTCTTCTGTGAGTGCGTTAACAGTATGCGCATGAACATCGAACGAAGATGCGCGTTATGAGACCGATTAAGTTCAATGACGCCGGACGCACGCATGCCGGCAGATCGCTGAACCGAAACTATGAGTATAGGTAGTTATATATGAACACTTTCACACTGCGTGAACACCGTCACGGTTTGCTCAAGTTCGCGGCAATTGCGTTGCCTCTGCTGGTCGTGCTCGGATGCACCAGCGCCTCGAGCGGTCATGCGCCAGGTGTTGCAGGCGGTCAGACACTGACGCCCGGAATCACAAATTTTCCGCTTGCCTATATCAAGCGGCCGGTGCTGACCAAAGACATCGACGTACGCGATCTCATTACCTCTATTACCGGCGGGGATTTGTATATTCGCAGCCAGGCGAATGCCGCCGGTGCGGAAGTGAATGTAACCGGATCGATTACCAAGGGCATGGGCGATGTGCGCGATCTCGACGTATCGCCAGACGGAACCACCATTGTGTTTTCGCTGCGCCTGCCGCTAAATCCAAAAAAGAAAAACGACGACGTCACTCAGCCGAATTGGCATATCTATACTTACAGCGCCTCGACGCAAACCGTTACTCAGTTGACCAACGACGCCATCACGGCCGGTCATGATGTGGGCGCGCGCTACTTGCCTGACGGCAGAATCGTTTTCTCATCGTCTCGGCAGCTTGCGACCCAATCGATCCTGCTCGATGAGGGCCGTCCGCAGTACCAGGCGCAAACCGACGACCGCTCGCAATCCATTTTTTTGCTGCATGTGATGAACGGCGATGGAACCGGGCAGCATCAGATCAGTTTCAACACCAACCATGATTTCGCGCCGTCTGTTTTAAGCAACGGCCAGCTGGTCTTCTCACGTTGGGAGTCCACCAACGGCGGCCAGATCAGCTTGTATCGCGCCAACCCGAACGGCTCGGGCCTCGAGCTCTACTACGGCGCGAACAGCCATGCCACGGGCGCCAATATCGCCGGCACCGATAACAGCGTCATTCAGTTCCTGAATGCGCGCGAACTCGCCAATGGCACGCTGGTGGCCGTTGTGCGGCCATTCTTGGGCACGCAGCTGGGCGGCGATCTCGTTCAGATCAATGCGCAAGGCTTCGTCGAGATTCATCAGCCGGCCACGCCGGGCGGCGCCGCGGGCACGGCGCAAACCAGTGTCACGAACCTAGGGGTCACCACCGATGCGAACATGCCTTCGATGGGAGGCCGATTTGCATCAGTTTTTCCGCTATATGACGGCACCAACCGCATGTTGGTGAGCTGGTCCCCCTGCCTGGTGCTCGACACCACCGTGACGCCAAACGCTACGCGCCTTTGCACCACAGCGAATACCTCCGGCGCCAATGTCACGCTGGCGCCTCCGCAGTACACGTTGTGGATTTATGACCTGGATAAAGGGACCTTGGGTCCGGTGTTGAGCGCGGATGTGGGTACGATGGTGGTCGAACCCGTCATTCTGCAGCCGAGAAAACCGGCGCCTGTGACCTTGGTTGACGCCGCGCCGGCACCCGGCCAGGCCACCACCATGGCCAACGCTGGCGTTGGCCTCCTGGATATAAGCAGTGTGTACGACGTCGACGGAACTGATACCGCGACGCCCAACATTGCCGGGGTGTCGGACCCCGGCCAGGCCGCCTTTTATGCCCGCCCCTATCGGTTCATCAGAATACAAAAATCCGTGGAGATACCCGGAAAGACGGTACGCAAGATCAACAACTCGGCGTTTGGACCGGCCGGCATGGGGATGCGCGAAATTCTGGGCTATGCGCCGATCCAACCCGATGGATCGGTTCAGGTGCAAGTGCCCGCGAATGTTCCTTTCACGATCGATATCGTCGATGTGAACGCCAAGCGAATCACGGCCCAGCACACCAGCTGGCTGCAACTGATGCCGGGAGAGATCAAGACCTGCAACGGCTGTCACACCGCCGCCAATATGACCTCGCATGGCCGCGCTGACTTGACCAAGGCGGTGAATCCGGGCGCGCCGACCACGGGCTCGCCGTTCCCAAACACCAATCCCGCCATTGCGCTGACGAACGCGGGCGCAACCATGGCACAAACGCTTAGCTTAAGCACCTGTACGGCAAACGGCACGACCCCGAAAGGCGCTACTACACCGTGCTCGCAGATCTTGAGCACCGATGTGGTCTACGATGGCATCTGGACCGTGGGCACCACGCCGCCGCAGTCGGATAAGGCATTCGCGTACACCTATTCTGGAGTCGCGGGACTCAACGAATCGCCGCCGATCAATTCGAATTGCGTGCCGTGGAGCGCGCAATGCCGAATCACGATTCACTACGACATGGATCCGGTGAAACAGCTGTTCATGCAGTCCGTCTGGAGTCTCGCGAGCCGCACCAACACGGTCAACGGCGTGGCGATGACCTCCACCACTTGCTCGGTTTGCCACGACCCGGTAAACGCGATGGCGATGGTGCAAGTGCCTCAAGGTCAGCTGGACTTGAACGGCACTGCATCGAATGTCGACACCACGGTTGTCACCTCGTACGAGCAACTTCTGTTTGCACATAATGCACAGACGCTTAATATGGGCGTGCTGCAAGACCTGTTGGTACCGGCGCCCGGACCTCCGGACCCGGTGACCGGCCAGCCGACGACCATCATGGTGCCCGTTTCGTTGGCGCCGCCGATGGCTGCCGGCAGCGCCGCGGGTTCGACAACTTTCTTTAGGATGTTTGACGGTAGTTTTCATGACCCTGTACTCGATCACACCGGTTATTTGTCCCCTGCGGAGTTGCGATTGATCGCCGAATGGTTGGATATTGGCGCGCAGTTCTACAACGATCCGTTTGTTGCGCCCGTAGCGAACTGACCTGATGCGTCGTCTGCTCGCGCTGGTGCTGTTGGTGCAGGCGTTACATCTAGGTCTTGCGAATGCGGCGACAAAGAATCTGCTGCTGGTCGTCACCGACCCGTACCTGGAAATGCGCTCCGGCCCCGGGCGCGGATTTCCGGTCGTTTATGTCATTGGGCGCGACGAGCTGGTAACCGTGCTCTACAGCCGCACCGACTGGTTCAAGGTGCGCGCGCCGCACGGCGATGAGGGGTGGGTGCGCCGAGCGGACTTGGCGCGCACCTTGCTACAGACCGGCGAGCCGGCGCCGATACCGCCCTATCCGCAATTCGCCTCGCATCGCTGGGAACTCGGCGCCGGTTACGGTGTATACAACCGCGAGAATCTCGTCACAACTTATGCAGATTTCTCACTGACCACCAGCCTCGACCTCGAATTTGCGGTTCAGCAAGCCTTCGGCACGCTCGATAACCGCTATGTTGCCTCGATCGGCCTGCGCCATACGTTTATCCCTGAGTGGAAGTGGTTTTCTCCCACCGCCGGCATCGGCACGGCGTATCAATATGTGCAGGACAAGGTTCCCCCGGCACCGCTGCAGAAGAGCAACGAGATGGCCTACGTCTCGTTGGGGGCGCGAGGATTCATCACCCGGCGATTTTTGTGGCGCGTCGACTGGCGCCACTACGTCGTCTTCAACGACCTGAATGTGTATGAGGATTTAGAAGAATGGAAAATCGGCTTAGCTGTATTCTTCTAGCCATCGCGCTGCTGTCCGGCTGTAGCTGGTTCCACCGCGGCAACAAGGCGCCAGCCGAAGTCGTTGCCGAAGAGCCCCAGGGCGAGCCGACTATTGTCGAGCCACAGGTCACGCGGCGCGTGGTAAAAACGCCGCATATCAAGGCCAAGGATTTCGAACTCGGCGCTTATTACGGCGTGCTTAGCATTCAGGATTTCGGCACCAATCCGCTTTACGGAGTACGTGCCGCGTACCATGTATCGGAAGATATTTTCTTGGAGGGCTTCCTGGCCCGATCCAAGGCGGGCACCACTAGTCTCGAAGACGTATTCCCGGATATTACGGTTGTCAGCGACTCTGGGAGACGCTTCACGTACTACGACTTGGACGTAGGCTACAACGTACTTCCCGGCGAGATCTTTCTCGGACGCGGGCGCGCGTTCAATTCGGCCCTGTATGTGACGGTCGGCATGGGCGACGTGAAATTTGCCGACAAGGACCAATTCGCGCTGAATTTTGGAGTAGGTGAGCGGCTTTTGATTACCGATTGGCTCGCCGTTCATCTGGATGTACGAGACCACATTTTCGAAACCAGCTTGACCGGACGCACCAAGAACGTCGACAACATCGAAGCCACCCTCGGTTTAACGGTTTTCTACTGATCAGGAGTAAAGATCCATGTTTAGTACCTCAGTTCTATTGAGACGCTGTGCGATGGCGGCGATTGTCGTGGCCTCCACCGCATTTGCGGCCGGCGGCGATGCCTCCGGTCCGGCGCCTGCGTTCACTCTGAGCACCCTTGCCGGGCAACCAAGCGGCTTAAGCGCTTACAAAGGCCAGGTCGTGATGGTGAATTTCTGGGCGACCTGGTGCGGACCCTGCCAGCAGGAGATGCCGCTGCTCGACCAGATGTACAAGAAGTACAAGCCCGCAGGATTCACGCTCATCGGCATCAACGTCGACAAAGAGGCGCCGCCGGTCAAGCAATTGCTGGAGCGCAAGCCGGTCAGTTTCCCGGTGCTGCTGGATCCCGCGAATCAGGTGAGCAAGGCCTATCACGTCGATGAGATGCCGAGCTCGGTCATCATCGATCGCAAAGGCCAGATTCGCTACGTTCATCGCGGCTACAAACCAGGCGACGAAAACGACTACCAAGATCGGATTCGTCAACTCATCCGGGAATGAGCATGCGCTGCCGTCAAATGCTGGTGTCGGGGGCGGTGCTCAGCGCTCTGCTGCTATCGAGCGGCTGCAGCATTCAGCCCTGGGTTAAGCCCTATGAACGTGACCGGTTGGCGGATCCCATCATGGCGTGGGACCGCGATGCCATATCAAGCGCTTATCTGGATCACATTCGGGAATCCAGAGAAGGTTCGCGCGGCGCCACCGGCGGTGCGGGCGGCGGCTGCGGCTGCAATTGACGCGTACGCATGACGAATAGGCACATCTTCGCTCGTGCAGCAGTGATCGCTGCTCTGCTGTTGGTTCGCAGCACGAGCGCGGATGTGCTGCCCGACAATCGCGCCGATGTGTTCTACAGCAAGTACAGCGGCGGCGGGATGGACATCACCGGCTACTCGGCCACAGCGCGCGCGAAGATCACCGAAAACTTTGCGGTCGAAGCGAATTATTTCATTGACAAGGTCAGCGGGGCATCAATCGATGTCTTGAGCCAAGCCAGCGTCATCAAAGATGAGCGCAAACAAAAAAGCGGCACGATCGAATACCTGCACGACAAAACCACGTACACCGCGTCCTACACCTCGAGCGTGGAACGTGACTACATTTCCGAGACCGCGAGCTTTTCACTCAGTCAAGACATGTTTGGCGACCTCACGACCGTGACGCTGGGCTTCGCAGATACCAAGAATAAAGTCGGAGAAAACAACGGCACCGCCAACGATCCAAATGTCGCTTGGCTGGGTCATGCCCTGACGCGTGCCTATAGCGGCGGCGTCTCGCAGATCATCACTAAGAATTTCATCGCCGGGGTGAATCTTCAGGTCATCACCGATGCAGGATATCTGGCCAATCCGTACCGACAGATTCGTTTTCTCGACGGCAGTGCGAAAGGATACAGCCCAGGAAACCAAGTCTATCCCGACACGCACACCAGCACAGCGGTGCAGGTGCAGGGGAAATACTATTTACGGTACCGGGCAGCGGTGACGGCTTTGTACCGCTACTACACCGACACTTGGGGCGTGGTCGGCAATACCTACGAACTCGATTACACTCACCCCATCCGCAATCGATGGATATTCGAAGCGCGGGTACGCTACTACAAGCAGAGCGCGGCGAGCTTCTACAGTGATTTATTCCCCTTCGCCGACTCGCAGAATTTCACCGCGCGCGATCAAAATCTCGCCGCTCTGGACAATACGACCGTCGGCGCGAAGATCACTTATGCATTTTTGCCGGATGGCTGGAAGCTTTTCAAGCGCGGCACGGTGACCTTCGACGCCAGCCGAATTCGCTTCAATTACCTGGATTTTCGCAATATCAAGAATTTTGGACTACCTCAGTACAAACCGGGCGAGGAACCGCTCTACATGTTTAACGCCAACGTATTTCAAATATTCGTCTCGGTGTACTTCTGATCTGACCTGACCTGCTCGCGCCACCAGCAAAGCAGCATCGGCGCCAGCGCAAAGGCGATGGCGATTGAATCCGCCACCCAGTCCCAAAAATCCCGGTCTCGATGCACCATGGGCAGCCCCTGCACGATTTCGATGAATGCCCCGAAAGCCGACAGCATGCCGGCAACCAGAGCTAAGTTGCGTCTGGGAAACGCTGCGACTGCGAGTCCGGTGAGCGCGTAAAAAGCAATGAAATGCGTGGCTTTATCCCAAGGCGTCAACTGCAGGGCATGCGCGGGCGGCACCACGGCGCTGTAAAAAGTGAAGATCAGCGCCGCAAAAAATGCGACTCGCGCAACGTTGAGCAATAACGATATGCTAGGCACTGGAAATCCAAAATCAGTAGCATAGCAGAAGGAGCGTCATGAGCCGTCCCCCGAGTAGCGCAACGATCCGCAGATCACTCGTCAAGAACCTGATCGGCGCTGCGGTAGCGGTCGCGCTTTTTCCTAGCCGTCAATCCCGAAGCGCCGAGTTGCCGCACCTCGATGTCACTGATCCCCAAGCCGTCGCGTTGGCCTATGTTGAGAGCGCAAGTCAGGTCGATGCAAAGAAAAATCCGATCTATGTGAAGGGTTCCCGCTGCGACAACTGTTTGCTGCTGCAGGGTACGAGCGGCACCAATTACCGTCCCTGCAACTTATTCGCCGGCAAACTGGTGTCTGCGAGCGGTTGGTGCAGCGGCTGGACGGCTGAAATATAGGCATCTCGAACCCGCACACCCACCGCGGGAAAGTCAACGAAAAAGCCGTCGATGCCGCGTTCTAGGTAACGTTGAATCTCAGCCGCAAGGTTGCCATGCGCCGCGGGGCTCTCGCCGACTTTAAGATCCGTTGGCAAGAACTCGTTCTCGGCTCGAAACGTCCAGACATGCACGCCAAGATTTACGGCGTGTGCGGCTTGTATTGCTGCGCGCGTGGCCAGCACCTTGGCAATGCCGATCGCATCGGCATATTTCGCAATCTCGCCAAGATCGCCCAATTCATGCTGCAGCAATTGCACCAGTGGTAAGCGCGTCATGCCTCGCAACTGCCGCAGATTGCGCGGATCAAATGACTGGATGAAAACCGCTGAGCCGGGCCTGGCATATCGATAGCGCTGCAGGGTATCGAGCAGGGTCAATTCCAGCGGCAGGCCAATTGCTGCAAAATGCGCGGGATGTTTGGTTTCTGGATACACGCCGACCGGGCGACTGCGCGCTGCTTGCCCGTTCGCACTCATGACCAGCTGCATGATTTCATCAAATGTGGGCACGGCAAAACGACCATCAAATTGGCGATTATGCGGCCGCAATTCCGCGAGCCGTTCGCGTGCACGCAGACTCTTGATCTCCGACAGCGTGAAGTCCTCGGTGAACCAGCCGGTCATCGATTCGCCATCGATGATCTGTGTGCGGCGGCGGCCGGCAAAGCTAGCATGCTGGGCCACATCGGTGGTGCCGCCGATTTCGTTCTCGTGGCGCGCGATGAGCACACCGTCACGAGTCATGACCAGATCCGGCTCGATGTAGTCCGCGCCCTCCTCGATCGCGAGTCGATAAGACTCGAGGGTGTGTTCCGGCCGTTCGCCGCTCGCACCGCGATGCGCAATGACAACAATTTTAGACACGCAGGCTCCAACCCATCGGTGCGCGCAAGTCTAGCGCACACCCGAGGGGGACGAGGCCCCATGGCGAGCCTCGTCCCGTGCGCCAGTTTCTACCCTACCGCGGCGGAGCTAACGGTAACCCGTACCGCTCGTGAGCCGACATCGGGCTGGCTGAACCCGGTATCCAGGGAGACCGCTGTGCCGCCAATCCCTGGCCCCAATCCGCGCGTAGTGAAGTCGGTTGCGCCGCAAATGCGGCGCCAATAGCAAATACAGCCGCGACGGCCACCGTAATTCCTCGACGATGCATTGCTTGAAGTCCTTAGGTTTACGAGCTTTGCTGCATGGCGGGCGAATGCGGCGGAATGACCGGCGGCATGTCGAAACCGACAAAAGCCGAACTGGCAACTGCGCAAGCGGGGTTCAAAGCGGCTAAACTCATCTTCATGTTGATTGCTCCGGTGTAAAGTTGGAAAAACGACCGCGAACAATGCGTATGCGCGGCCTACATGGGTAAGCGACATTTGGGCGCAATTCACCTCATGTTGCACAACAATGTATGCTTAGGGGAAAGCCCTAGACGGCGCGAGAACGCACCGATCGTCAGCGGTTGTGGATAATTCACGATGGACGTCCCCGCCAATTTCACACAATTACTGACGGAATGGCGCACCGGTCATCCTCAAGCACTGGAACGATTGACTCCGCTGGTGTACGACGAATTGCGTCGTCTCGCGCGCGGCTACATGCGAACCGAGCGCGGCAGTCATACCCTGCAGGCGACGGCCGTGGTGCACGAAGCGTTCCTTCGCTTGGTCCAGGCGAATGTTGATTTACAAGACCGTCAACACTTTTTTGCGCTGGCATCGCGTCTCATGCGCCGGGTGCTGGTAGATCATGCCAAATCCCGCTCGCGGGTTAAACGCGACGGCGGCGTACGCGATCAAGGCGGCGCGGATCTCGCAGAAATATCATTGCCAATCGACGTCGATGTGGTCGCTCTCGACGAAGCCTTGGAAGGTTTGCTGCAACTCGAACCGCGACTGGCTCAGGTCATCGAACTGCATTATTTCGGCGGCATGACCTACGATGAGATCGCTACCGCCGTTGGCGCCTCCGCGGCAACCGTGCATCGCGATATACGGCTCGCAAAGGCCTGGCTGCTCAACGAAATCGGCGCCTGAAGCCATGCTTCTTCGGGCACGCTGGCATCAAATCAAGTCGCTATTCGAGCAGGTCGTGGAGATGGATGCCGCGCAGCGCAGCGCGCAGTTGGACAGGTGTTGCGGCGACGATTCAGACCTGCGCTCGTCGGTACAGGCGCTGTTGCTTCGAGATAGCAGCAAAGCAGATCCGCTGCTGCAGGCTGTCGGCGCCGCCGCCGAGTCGCTGCTCGAGGACCATCGAGACCGCTTGCTCGGGACGCGTGTCGGTGCCTATCGCGTAGTTTCGATTCTCGGTCATGGCGGCATGAGCGTCGTGTACCGGGGCGAGCGCGCCGATTCGCAATACACCCAGGTGGTCGCCATCAAGGTGCTGCAGCACGCCACGGTACATCCGCGGCTGCGCAGCCGGCTGCACAGTGAGCGCCACATCCTCGCGACGCTGGACCATGGTTCGATCGCCCGCCTAATAGACAGCGGCGACCTGGAGGACGGTACGCCTTACTTGGTCATGGAATACGTCGACGGCGAATCCATCGACAGCTACTGCGACAGCCGCACTCTGTTCATTCGCGAACGTCTCGAGCTCTTTATTTCGGTTTGCGCCGCGGTTCACTATGCGCACCGCAACTTGGTGGTTCACCGGGACATCAAGGCGTCCAACATCTTCGTTACCGACGAAGGCCATCCTAAGCTGCTTGATTTCGGCATTGCAAAATTACTCGCCCCCGAAAACCTGTCGCATACATTGCCGGTGACACGCCTGCAGGAACGAATTCTCACCCCTGAAAACGCGGCGCCGGAACAGGTGTTGGGGCGGCCAATCACCACCGCGACGGATATTTACGCGCTCGGGGTGCTTCTCTATCAATTGCTGACCGGCCGCTCGCCGTATCGACTGCTGAGCTATAGCCAGCTGCAGTTGGAGCGTGCCATCTGCATGGATGATCCGGCCCGTCCGAGTCAGCTCGTGGTTGCCAAGCTCAAGGGCGAAACCGACAGCGATCGCAGCCGCATTTCGGACCGACGCGGACTTTCTCCGCAACGCCTGCGCGCGCGCTTGAGCGGAGATTTGGATGCTATCGTCGGCATGGCCATGCGCAAGGAGCCGGACCGGCGATATTCTTCGGTCGAGACGCTTGCCGATGATCTGCGTCGGCACCTGCTCGGCCAGCCGGTCCACGCGCGCCAAGGCGATTGGCGCTACAACACTGCCAAGTTTCTACGGCGAAATTTGTTCGCCGCGGTCGTAACAGCGGCGACGTTTGTCGGCCTAGCAGTCATCGCCGGCGTGACCCTCTGGGAGAATCATCGCATTTTAATCGCCCGCGATGCGACGGTGCTCGAGCGCGATCGCGCGCAGCAGGTTTCCGCATTCATGGTCGATGTCTTCTCGCGAGCAGACCCGTTCAACGCACAGGGGAAAGTGCCCACCGCCAAGGACGTGTTGGACCAAGGCGCTGAAAAAATCAAAGGCAACTTGAATCTGCAGCCCGAGGTCCGCGCTCAGCTGCTGGAAAGCATCGGACTAGCCTACCGCAGACAGGGATCAAACGATCGTGCCATTCCGTTGTTCGAACAAGCGGTCACCATTCGTCGCGACGCTCGACCGATCGACAATGGCAAGCTGGCTGCGGCACTCGCCAATTTGGCGCAGGCCTTGACCGATGCCGGTCGTCTGGCGGGGGCCGAGGCGAATATAAAAGAAGCAGTCGCATTGTCTCAGAGCGGCAATGGTCCGCCCACGGTCGAGACGGCCGACATTCTGTATCAATACGGGAACTTCTCCATGAATGCCGAGAGCGATCCGGAACTCGCCAAGGCACTATTCAACCAGGCTCTCGTCATTTATCGCAGCGTTTCGGGCGATCAGCGCTTGGGCATAGCCTCGACGCTGGGAGCTCTGTCAGCCGCCGCGCAATGGTCGGGCAATTTTGTCAACGCCGAGCAACTGGTGCGCGATTCGTTGAATCTGTTGGGCGCGACGGTCGGCCGCAATCATCCCGACTATGCAATAGCGATGGCCAACCTGGGTTATCTGCTCATGCAGCAAGGCAAGTTCGCCGAGGCCGAACAGGTGCTCAATGAATCTCTGCAAATTGAGCGCGCTGATTTTGGACTCGATAACCAGCGGGTGGCTGCGATTGAAGCCGATCTCGGCACGATTTACGAACGCGAAGGCGACTCAGCGCGCGCCATGCAAATGACCAAGGACGCATTAAGAATAATCTCGGAGCGCTTGGGCCCCAACCACTATCAGGTGGGCTACTTCATGGATGCGGTCGCCAAATTGTATCTCGATGCCGGCAACCTCGATGCCGCCGAGAGCACGGCGCGTCAAGTTCTGCAGATATACGAGAAATCGCTGCCGCCGCGCCATTTGTATGTAGCTACCACACGACACCTGTTGGGCGAAATCCTTCTGCGCCGTGGACAATTGGCCGACGCTGAATCCGAACTACGCACGGCCTTGGACATCGATTTGGGTTCTGCGGGAGCTGGCAATTGGCGCGCCGCTCGCACCGAAGCGAGCCTAGGCTGGTTGCTTATCGCGGAGAATAATTCTGCTGAAGGCGAGCCGATGTTGGTTGCAGCGCGCTCGAAGCTCCTGAAAACGGTCGGGCCGTTGCATCCTGAAGTCGAGCTGGCCACCAAACGGCTGGCCGAATACTACCGCGCGCACCATCGCGACGCTGAAGCTCTGCGAGTACTGGCCGAACTGAAGCAGCCTCCTGCCCCCGTCTTGCGGTAAACTATCGCAATATTGGAGGGTTCCTTGATGCCAAACAGAAAACACCCAGGTGTTGCCTTATTCGCGGCGATATTCGCCGCCGCCATTGTAAATGTTGCAGCTGCCGGCGCGCGCGAAGAAGGACGATTGCTCACCGCCACCGAGGTGCTTGAAGAAATCCGAGCCATGCCTGACGTGCGGCTGCCGGATACACTGCTCGCACATGCCTACGGCATCGCGGTGATTCCGGACGTCACCAAGGTTGCGTTCATTTTTGGCGGGCGCCACGGCAATGGTGTGCTGTCAGTGCGCGACAAGTTAACTTCTCCATGGAGCAATCCGGTATTCATTTCGCTGACCGGGGGCAGCTGGGGCTTCCAGGCGGGCGCGCAATCCTCCGACATCATTCTAGTGTTCACCACCAAGACCGGCATTGAGGGCATCGCCGGCGGCAAACTCACACTCGGAGCCGACGCCTCGGTTGCGACCGGGCCGGTGGGGCGCCAGGGATCCGCAGCCACCGACATGAATTTCAATGCCGAAATTTATTCCTATGCCCGCACGCGCGGTTTATTCGGCGGCGTAGCGCTCGACGGCAGCGTGATCTCGATTGACCGCTCGGCGAATGCATCGTTCTATCACAAGAGCGGTGTGGGGGCCTCGGAGATCTTTTCGGGACAGGCGCCCGCGCCCCCGGATTCCGCGCGGCGATTCCTCGAACGATTGGCTCAGGCCACCGGCACGGCTGTACGCACCTCGCCCGCGCCGCAGGCAGACGTGCCCGCGGCCGCCGGACAGCCGGCGGGAGTTGCACCCACCGCAGAACCCGCGCGTACCTATCCTCTCGAAGAACAGAAAAAATGAGATTGTGCGGTCTGCGTCGGAGCCGACAACGGCCTCTTGTCACTGATCGCGGAACGCGACGGTATCGAGGGACTGCGACAGATCGATGAGAGCGTGAACCGCCGCCCGGCATCGGGCGATTCACATACCTTTCACGGCCGCGATGTGTTCGGCTATACGGGCGCGCGCCTCGCGGCGAGCATGTTGAATCTGGCGGTAGCGCTCAATCAACGTAGCTACGCCGCGCTGCATAAAATAAAATCCGGTCCGGGCTGGTCGATCGAGACCAGCAGAAACCAATGACAAAGGATGAGAAGCATTGATATTTCGCTGTAGCGGAAAGAGCGGGTACTCAGACGAAATCTCCGGCAATCCGCAGCATGTCGAGGCCAGAAAACTAGAACGTGAGGTAGAGGTTCGCTTCACCGACGTTTCCTGTATGGTGCGCACACCCGAAGGGGTGGTCCACGCACGTCCCGGTGACGCGATATTGACCGGCAACGGCGGGCACCATTGGCGTGTCTCGCACGGGAAACTTCTGCATAAATACCGGGCTATCGCGCCCACTGTGCCGGGTGCGACTGGACACTACATGAGCCTCCCCTACCATATCCTCGCGCTGAAAATGCAAGCACCCTTCGAAGTCATCCTGGCCGATGCAGTCTCGAAGCTCACTGGCCATGCCGGGGACTGGCTGGTGGACTACGGAGACGGCAGTCTGGGCATCGTGGCGCACGACATATTTTCGTCCACCTATGAAATCTTGAGCTAGCCGCGGTATGGCGTTGCACCAGACAATTCAACGTGTGCTGCTTGTGGGCAGCCAGTTACACATTCCGCCGCCACCACCGCCGGCAAGTCCTCCGGAGCGACTATTGCCCCTGATCGAGGCCCTAGCTCCCGCCCACCTCATGTACGATGCACGCGCCGTGTACTTTGGCCACCGCTATCGCAGCGGCTTTTGGGCCATTTATCTATTGAGTGCGCTCGCCGTGCTATTCGCGGTGCTGCCGCTGGCGATGGGCTGGGATGATCGGCGCCACGTGCTTCACCCCTTCCTCGGGCTATGGGCCCTCGCGGAGGTTCTCGTCATCGGCACGGTGAGCGCCATTTATTGGCTGGGGCACCGGCGAGACTGGCAAGGACAGTGGTTGCGCGCGCGCACAGCCGCGGAGCTGATTTGGTATCTGCCGCTGGTTGCTCCGCTCATCGATTTCTCCGAGCCTGAACCCTCCGCGAACTGGTACCTGCGCGTCTTCGATCCCGGCAATCACCTACGAAACGGTGACGAATTGGAAACAATCTGCTCGAAAAACGAGTCCCTGGCGCGAACGCTGCTTGATTCTGCCTGGTCAGACCCGGCGTTCATCGCGAAATACGCCGTCTGGACCACGAGTATTCTCGAGGCGCAGGCGCACTATCATCATCGCGTCGCCGTCAAACAACACGCCCTGCTACACCGGGTCCATTCAGTCAATATTGGGCTATTCGGCCTGACCGCTTTTGGCGCGCTGCTGCATCTCGCCGTGCACACGATTTGGCTTTCGGTAGTGACAACTTTTTTCCCGGCGTTGGGAGCTTCACTGCACGGTGCACTCGCCCAATCCGAAGCGTACAGGCTCGGTTCGACATCTGAGCGCCTGCGGGGAGAATTGCTTCGTGCCGTCGATACGATTCGGGCCACCCTGGACCCACAAGGCTCGCGGTCGGATGCCGACCCCATCCAGGCGTCGATCCTGGCTGCAATCGAACTGATCCTCGAGGAGCATCAAGATTGGCACATGCTGGTGCGTCCGCATCATTTACCGTTGGCGTGAAACGAGTAGTATTGCGTATGGCAAATTTAAGGAGACCGCGATGCACTTGATCCGACTGTTTCGATCTGCTCCCGCCCTTGCGGTTGCCAGCATTACCTTGGCCGGCTTCGCAGCAAACGCCGCCAACGTTGCGGTAAAACTCACGGGCGATCAGGAAGTGCCGCCCGTAACATCTGCCGCAACCGGGGCCGGTACCCTTGTCATCAAAAATGATAAATCAGTGAGCGGCAACATCAAGACCACCGGCATCGAGGGCACCGTTGCGCACATCCATTTGGCTGAACCCGGGAAGAACGGTCCGCCGATCATTACCTTGAGCAAGACCGCAGACAACACCTGGTCAGTACCGGAAGGCGCCAAGTTGACGGATGATCAGTACAAAAGCTTCAAAGACGGGAATCTATACGTCAACGTACACAGCGCCGAGCACAAGGGCGGCGAGATCCGCACGCAGCTCAAGCCGTAATTAGTCCCGGAGCGCGTCGGAATCCCAGTCCGCGGTTCCGCAAACTGACCGTCGAGCATGCAGCGCTAATTGATCGGGCCAGCGAGCCGTATCGCAGCGCCGGAGTATTCGCCTATAAATTCGCGCGCCGCAAGCTGCGCGGCGACCCGGTATTTCGGGCCTTGCTGGAACGTGGATTGTTGCTGGGGCGCGGCAGTATTCTGGATTTGGGTTGCGGCCAAGGGCTGCTGGCCGCCTGGCTCAAGGCCGCCTTGCTTTGTTACGAAAGCGGCAGTTGGCCGCAAGGCTGGCCACCGGCACCCACGCCGCGCTCGACTCGCGGCATCGAATTGATGATTCGCGATGTCGAGCGTGCGCGCACCGCGCTCGGCCCTGGATGCGAAATATCGCAAGGTGATATCCGCAGTGCCGAATTCGGGACTTCGGACGCCGTGGTCATCCTCGATGTCCTGCACTACCTTCCGCAGCAAGCACAGTTGCAAGTTCTTAAGCGGGCGCGCGCGGCATTGCCTGAGCGCGGGCTGCTGCTGCTGCGCATCGGCGATGCGGATGGCGGCCTGCGCTTTCGCTACAGTCAATGGATCGACTGGCTCGTGATGGTTTTCCGCGGCCATTCAATCGTGGCAACGCATTGTCGAAGCGCCGGTCAATGGGCAGAGCTGTTGCGCGAATGCGGCTTCGAAGTGCAGGCAACGCCCATGAACGAGGGCACGCGATTCGCAAACGTTCTGTTGATTGCCCACAAGCAATGATCGTAAGGAATAACGCCTATGAACCTCCAAGTTAGATTTTGCACGCTGCTGATGACCGCCTGGATGGCGCCAATGGCGTCGATGGCCCAGTCATCCTCTTCTCTGAAGCCGATCACACATGAAGGACTTTGGATGATGAAGCGCGTCGGAGTTCCCGTCGCGAGTCCCGACGGCAAGTGGGTCGTGTACTCCGTGCTGGAGCCCTCTTACGAAACTGACAAAGCCGTCAGCGATCTATGGTTGATTCCCGCCGACGGGCTTAAGCCACCGCGGCGCATCACCAACACCAAAGCTCCAGAGGGCAATGTTGCGTGGTCTCCCGACAGCAGCAGCATCGCCTTTACCACGAAGCGTGAGAGCGATGAAGTCGAGCAAATATATATTTTGAATCTTGCCCAGGGTGGCGAGGCCCGCCGGCTCACCACTATCTCCACCGGCGCTTCAAATCCGAAATGGCGCCCGGACGGCAAGGCAATCCTATTCGAGTCATTTGTGTATCCCAATGCGATGGACGATGAGGCCAACAAGAAAATCTCGGCCGAACGCAAGGCGCGCAAGTACAACGTGCGAAGCTATGAACACTTTCCGATCCGCTTCTGGAATCAATGGTTGGATGATCGCCAGCCCACCCTAATGGTGCAGTTAGTCGAACCAGGATCTCTGCCGAAGGACATACTTTCAGGCTCCGCCTTGGCGCGGACCTCCGGATTTTCGGGATCGGAAACGGATTCTGGCGTCACCCTCGCCCCTGTTTGGAGTCCCGATGGACGCGAAGTGGTGTTTACAGGGACGATCGAACGATGGAACGCCGCGTTCGCGCACGTCGGGTATCACTTGTATCGCATGAGCGCAGAGGGCAGCGAACCCCGCATCGTGAATGCCGCTCCAGGAGAGTACACGCGGGCAAGCTTCAGTCCGAACGGCAAATCGCTATTCTTCAAGTATGAGCTCCAAGATCTCGAAGTTTATCATTTGCCCCGCCTGTACAAAGTTGCGTGGCCCGCGGGCGGCGAGTCCTCGCTGGTGGCACGCGATTTCGACCGAGAACCCTCGAGCTATGCGCTAAGCCCCGACAGCAAGCTTGTCTACCTCCTGGTACCGGACGCGGGGAAACAGAATCTTTATCAAGTTGCCGCGGACGGCGGCAAGCCTGCCTTGGTGATCGAGCCTGCCACCGGCGGCTACACATCGCTCGAGATCCCGGAAAAGGCCGCGAAGTCGGTTCTCATCGCGGCCTATGGCAGCTCGGTAAGTCCGGCTGAGATTGTGCGTATCGATCCTGCACGCCGCACCCACGTCAATCTTACGCAAGTAAATACCGCCGCGGCTGCGGCAATTGACTGGCGACCGCCGCAGCATTTCTATTTTACCAGCTCGAAGGGCCGCAATATTCACAATATGATTGTGCTGCCGCCGGCCTTCGACGCTGCAAAAAAATATCCGATGCTGGTCCTGATTCATGGCGGAGCGGCGAGCAACAACCCCGACCAGATCGGACTGCGCTGGAACTATCACTTGCTGGCCGCGCCCGGCTACGTCATCTTGATGACGGACTACACCGGCTCGACCAGCTTCGGCGAAAAGTTCGCACAAGCCATCAAGCTTGACCCGCTGAGAACGCCTGGCGATGAAATCAATCAGGCAGTTGACGAGGCCATCAAGCGCTATTCCTTTATCGACGCATCGCGCCTATGCGCGGCCGGCGCCAGTTACGGCGGACATTTGGCGAACTGGATCGAGGCCACCACCACGCGCTACAAATGCATAGTCAGCCATGCCGGCGAGGTGGACCTCACCAGTCAGTGGGGCACGAGCGATGGTATTTACGGCCGCGAAGTAACCAACGGCGGCCCGCCCTGGGAGGGAAATCCCGTGTGGCGCGATCAGAGCCCCCTCACCTATGCGGCGAATTGGAAAACGCCAATGCTTCTCAGCATCGGTGAACGCGATTTTAGGGTGCCTATCAACAATACGCTCGAGAATTGGAGCGCATTGCAACGAATGCGTGTCCCCAGCCGCTTGCTGGTATGGCCGGACGCCTGGCATTGGATTCTCAAGCCCGAAGATAGCCGCCACTTCTATGAAGAGGTTCACAATTGGCTCGCCACCTTCCTCAAAGACAGCGCGCCCGCGCAGTAGTCCAAACGTGTGTCGCGCAGCGCGAATCGCTGCGCGACTCGCAGCTTTAGTTTCCCTGGTTGCAGGTTCTGCGAATGAATCCGGCGACGTTGTCGTGCAATAGTCTTAGCGACGAATCCTTGGCATAGACCATGTGGCCTGAGTCGTAGAATTTGTACTCGATATTCGCGTGCAAATTCGCGGGGATCGGCAAATGATGCATTTCGTATACGCCTTGATAGAATGGAGTTGCCAGGTCGAAATAGCCCGCGTTCAGTTGAACCTTTAGGTTTGGATTGATCTTCATCGCGTTCGCCAAGTCGGGCATGACGTTGGAGCCCTGACGCGACGTTCCGAACCTCTGGTTTTGGCCTGGTTGCTGGTGCACGAAGCTCCAATTGCGGCCCGCTGAAATGCTGTGCTTAAAGTCCTTACCGTCGCCGTAGCGCAGATCCTTGCGCACATACTCGTTGAATGCGGAGACGTATGCCGATCCAAGCGCGGTAGATTGCGGATCATAATCCGCACGCTGGCTTAGGGGGTCGATATCGGGTCCGGAAAACCGTGTATCCAGCCGGCCCGTAGTCAATCCCGCATCGTCCTGCAGATTCTGGCGAAATTCCCCGCCATCGATGCGCAGGTCCGCTTTTAGGATGTACTCGACTGAAAGACCTGTGTACTGGTGCAGCTTCTCGGCGACAGCGCGCTTTTCGACGGGACCAAGATCCGATCCTGCCGCCAGCGCGCGACCGTAATCTGCCATGGCGAACTGTTCCACTTCCGCTAAAAGTGATTCAAGGTCTTGGTGATCTCCCGGCAATTTCTTGTGATACCACGCAGTCGCTGCGTAAGTGGGAAGAACCGTCTGATAAGGCAGGTCGATGCCGGGATTGCCGGTCGGGCGATCGGGACTCAGATCGAAATTGAGGATCTGCGACAATAGAATGACACCGTTAAAGTCAATCGAGCGGTCCGATTCCAGTTGATTGATGAGTACCGCCGAGCGTGGCGTTCCATAGCTCTCGCCAAACAGATACTTGGGAGAATTCCAACGTCCGTATTTGGTGAGAAACTCAGAGATGAATTCCGCGAAAGCATACGCATCCTGGTCGACGCCAAAAAATGCCTTCTGCTTGTCTTTGCCGGCAATCCGGCTGAAGCCAGTGCCCGGCGCGTCGATGAAGACCAGATCCGTCGCATCCAGCAGACTTGAACCGTTGTTGATCAAGGAATAAGGAGCAGCGGCGGTGTGTCCATCCGTGGCAGTAACGATGCGGCGCGGCCCAAATGCGCCCATATGCAGCCATACGGTTGCGGAGCCGGGTCCGCCGTTATAGATGAAAGTCACGGGCCGAGACCCGCGGCCATTCTTGAAGTAGGCCACATAGAACATCGAGGCCTCTGCGGTCGGATTGTTGGCTTCGCCGCCTTCTTCCCCTACCGAGGGGCTTCCGCGCTCCGCCTTGGGATCGCGCGGCACGTCGTCCCAATCCTTCGGATGCACGATGAGCGTACCTGCGATCGCTTGATACGCAATGGATTGCCCCCTCACGGTGACCGTGCCGTTGCTGGTTACGGACTCCGATTGAAACGGCTCGAACTTTCCGCTCTCGGATTTTTCCGAGTCGCCGTCCGCCTTCTTGTCCGCCGGGCTCGGTGCGGCGGGCGCGGCAGCCAGGAACGCAGGCAATGCCAGCGCGAGGGTCATGCCTACGCAAGCACCGAATTTGAATCGATTCATGTCGTCCTCCAAATGGATTGTTTTATGTCGCTTCTAGAGTGAAGTTTAGCGGCAGCCACTGCGGTCGGTAAGTGGTGGTTTCCCTAATGCGCCAAGGCTCGACTATAGTGAGGCAATGCGCCGTCACTCTATCGCTCCGCTCTGGCTGATGGGTTTAGCCAACGGTGTTTTCGGCATGTATGGCGGCATCATGGTGATCTCAGTACCGCAAATGTTGAGCGCGCGCCACGTCCCCGAGTCGACCATTGCCGCGATGACCGCCGTGATGATTTCACCCGGCATCTGGACCTTTCTGGTCAGTCCAGTCCTCGATGTGCGTTTCAGTCGGCGTTGGTATTCCCTGACTACAGCAGCAGCCGCAGCGATTCTGCTTGTTCTGGCGCTTCTGAATCTGGATCGTCTAATGTTGGTCGAAGTATTTCTAGTCGCGGGCTACTTCTTCGCAAATCTTTACCAGAGCGCACTCGGTGGTTGGTTGTCGACCATCGTAACGACTGAAAAGGAAAACACTTTGAGCGCCTGGGTAACCATTGGCAACATTGGCGGCGGCGGCGCGATGGCGGTAACCACCGGTGAATTGGTGCAAAATCTCTCGCCAACCTGGGCCGCGGCGCTCCTGGGCGGGATCGTCATGCTTCCCACCCTCGTGTTCCCGTGGATGCCCGCGCCAGGACCGGACCGACGGCTTGCCAAGGAAAGCTTTGCGCAATTCTTCGGCGAAGTAATTAGCTTGCTGAAGAAGCGCGAAGTGCTGATTGCAATTATGCTCTTCGTCGCGCCCGCCGCCACGTTCTCTCTGACCAATTTTCTCAGCGGTCTCGGCGGCGATTTTCACGCCTCAACCCATTTTGTCGGTTTGGTGGGCGGAGCGGGCGTGTTGCTCGGCGGTCTTTGCGGATGCTTTACCTTCACGCTCATCGACAAGCTCTTGCCGTTGCGATTCCTGTATCTGGCGATCGGCGCGATCGGCGCACTGTTCACGGTGTCGCTGCTGCTGTTGCCGCATACCCCGACGACGTTTGCAGTGGCGCTGGTTGGCGAGAACTTCTTTCAAGCCCTGGCACTCACTGCGTCGACGGCCATCGCATTTGAAACGATCGGCCGCGCCAATCCGCTTGCTGCCACCACGTTCTGTTTGGTCATTTCCGCCTACAACATTCCCATCAGCTACATGCTATTCGTCGATGGCGCGGGGTATAACTGGCGTGGCATCTCTGGCAGTTACCTAACGGATGCCGGCATCAGCATGCTTGCCACTCTGTTGTTAGCGGCAATGCTCGTCTGGCTTAGGGGCAGAAGAGGCTTGCGGCCGGTTGCTGCGAAGCGTGACGCGTAATTCAGATTCGAGAGGAAGTGAGGACATGTCAATAAGAGCGATTCATGGGACGATGCTGGCATTCGCGTTCGCTGCTTGTGGGGCCGCCTATGCTCAAACCCCGCAAGCGACCAAGGATGGGTTGTATTTTCCGGCTGCGGTCGGGCAGACAGAAACCGATGAATACACTCGCTACGAGCTGCTCGCGCCAGAGACCTCGAGCTTCAAGATCTATTATGAAGTGACCGCGACGACTGCGGGTGCAAAGTTCTTCTACAACCCCATTCGCAAAGGCAGCGCCGCCAGCGACGAGAGCGTTTATGACGCCATGCGCGGCACACCGCTGCATTTCGAGGTGGTCAGCGGAGCGCAGGCAAAGACAGATCCCTTGATGTCCGCTGCGGATCTGGAAACTAGCTACATCAAAGTCACGCTGGCGCGCCCGGTACCAATGCATGGCCAGGGCCGCGTGGTCATCATTAAGACCTACAAGGACGCGAAAAGTTATTACGTGGACGGCAAAGCAATCGTTTTCAATCGGCCATTGGGCATTAAACGCAATAAGGTCGTGCTCCCGCCTGGATATGAAGTGACGGGCTTGACGGTCCCATCGCAAATCCTGACGGAAAAAGACGGCCGTATCGCCATCAGTTTCCTGCACGCAGGGATCGGCGAAGCACCGCTGACGCTGCGAGCTACCAAAACGGCGCAGACCGGAGCGGCCGCTGTGCCAAAGTCGTTGACAACCCTGCGCAGCTGGGAGTCGCCCTTCGCGGGCGAAACCGAGCAGGAGCGGCTTTCAGAGCGTGCCCACCAGGATCGGGACATCGTGTATTTCCTGCAGCAGCCGGAAACGCATGCCTTCAGTCTTTACCATGATTACACCGAATCGAGACCCGGGATTGGCGGCTACGCGAATATCGTTCGCGAAGGCAGCATTGCCAGCCATCCTTCGGCGAGCATCCTGGATACTGGAGAACAGTTAAAAACACTGGAAATGAGTGGCGCTGAGCTGGCGGCTTCCAAAATCAATGTCGGCGAAGCAGCGGCGCCTAGCGCGCGGGTCGTCGTCATTCCGTTCCCTCCCCTGCAGGCAGGACAAACATTGCGACTGCGCATCGCCGAGACTTACACCGCACCCGTGAGCTACAAATTGGACGGCGATGAGTTGATTTTCGATCGCAGTCTGGGAAGACCGCGAAATGCAGTGGTTCTGCCGTCGGGATGGTACTGTACGTTCAGCGCCGCGCCCGCCACGGTGACTCAATTGCCCGACGAGCGGGTCCGCCTGGATTATTGGGACGATCGGCCCGAAGCGGTGGATGTGCTGTTAAAGGCCAAGCGACGCAATGTCGGGGGATAAACTCGGCATGCGGCAAAGCTACCGGTTCGTCTGACTGACTGTCGGCGACTGCGGATCTTTGGGCGGCGGCGTCGGATTGACGGGTATCACCGGCAAATGGTAGGCATCCACCTTTACCTTTGACTCCAGTTCCTGGCGCTTCTTATCTTCGGTGGTCCGCAATTGCTCGCGGCTTCGCTCAAAGTCTTCGATGCGCTTTGCTTCCATCGCGGGATCGACTCGGGCCGCGAGACGCTCGATCGCGATTCGCGCATTTAAGCAATCGGCATCTCTGCGTGCTTTCTCCAGATCGCGATTGCACTTCAATAATACGCCGTCGAGCGCGACTCGATCTTCCATCAGATCCGAGACCGTCATCGGCGGAATGCGCCTTGGACTGCACGCTGCCGCCGATAGCACAACGGCGGCAATACAACCGCAGGCGAGCATTGATTTGATTGACATTGGCATATAGCTTCCCAGCAGCAATGTTACCCAAAATCGGCCGTCAAGCGACCCCATGGTTGTGACGCGTCTCACGACTTGACTATGTTCCTGCCCCAGGAGCCGCTGCCGCAGTGCGTTTGACCGCGCCGAAGCGCATGTGTACCGTTCCCACTCATGGCGACACCAAAATCCATCAAACAGGAAACTCCCGATTTTGAGACCGCCATGCGCGACTTGGAGGAACTCGTTGAGCGCTTGGAACACGGCGATTTGCCGTTGGAAGAATCGCTCGCGGCGTTCGAGCGCGGCGTAATGTTGACGCGCGCCTGCCAAAGCGCACTAAAGGAGGCCGAACAAAAAGTCGAAATCCTGTTGAAGAAGGCCGGTGAACCGGCAGTTGAAGATTTCATGCCTGACGAACCGAAAAGCGGCTGAACACAACGTGAATGCGGACGCGATGGAAGCGCGAATGCGTGGCTATCAATCACGCGTGCAAGCCGTCCTTGACGCCGCACTTCCGGCGGCTGATCTAGTGCCGCAGCGTTTGCACGCCGCGCAGCGCTACGCCGTATTAGGCGGCGGCAAGCGACTGCGTCCCCTGCTGGTCTACTGCACGGGAGAGGCCCTAAATGTTCCTTTGAGCATCTTGGATGCGCCTGCAGCGGCAGTCGAACTCATTCATTCATACTCGCTGGTGCACGATGATCTGCCGGCAATGGACGATGATGATCTGCGGCGCGGACAACCGACCACCCATCGCGCTTTCGATGAGGCCACAGCCATTCTCGCCGGCGACGCACTGCAGGTATTGGCATTCTCGTTGCTTTCGCGAGATCGCGCAGTAGGCGTGACGGGCGATGCTCGATTAAAAATGATTCAAATCCTCGCGGACGCCAGCGGTACCGCCGGCATGGCCGGCGGCCAGGCAATCGACCTGGCTGCCGTGGGACGAGCCTTAACGCTCGAGGAACTCGAAGACATGCATAGGCTCAAGACCGGTGCGCTGATTCGCGCAAGTGTGCTGATGGCTGCCACTTGTGCACCCGGCTTGACTGCAGCGAATTGGGATGCGTTGGATGGCTACGCGCAAGACATCGGACTCGCGTTTCAAATCCAAGATGACATACTTGATGTCGAGGGCAAGACCGAGGAGATCGGCAAAACTAGTGGCGCCGACGCTGCGAGAGCCAAACCCACTTACCCAAGTGTACTGGGTCTCGAGGCAGCCAAGACCCGCGCTCGCGAATTGAAGCTCCGCGCTTGCGACAGACTTGCACCGCTCGGCGAGGGATCGAACGTACTGGCATGGTTGGCCTCGTATGTAATTCAGCGGCGCGTTTGAAGCCCCGCATGACTCGTTAAAGCGTCCAAAGTGCCTCAGCCGAGCTCTTTGCGCACGAATTCCGCCTGTCGGTCGCTGCAACGGCGCATAGCCTCCAGCCAAACCAGGGCGAATGGTCTAAAATTCTTGAGTTAGGCGGTTTCGGCACCATCTTTGCCGCGATCGCTTCAGTAGGATAGCAATATGAACGCCGCCGTCTCCGCCAAAAAGCCCACCATTAAGCCCGTGGAGGATGTCCAGGGCCACGCCGACACGCGGCAAATACCCATCAATAAAGTGGGTATTAAGGACATCTATCATCCTGTCAAGGTCAAGGATCGGTCGCGCGGCGAGCAGCACACCGTAGCCAACTTCAACATGTACGTAAATTTGCCGCACAATTTCAAAGGCACGCACATGTCGCGCTTCGTGGAGATCCTGCATCGTCGCGAGCGCGAGATCTCCGTCGAGTCATTCGGCGCCATGTTGGCGGAAATGACCGGGCATCTGGCTGCCACCGCCGGCCATATCGAGATGAGCTTCCCTTACTTCGTCATGAAGAAGGCCCCGGTATCAGGCGTTGAGAGCCTGATGAATTACCAGGCCACGATTTTCGGCGAGCATCGCGAGGGCAAGACGGAAGTTTGGCTGAAAGTCGTCGTGCCCACCACGAGCCTTTGTCCCTGCTCAAAGGAGATCTCCGATTACGGCGCCCACAACCAGCGCTCCCACATTACCCTGACGGCCAGACTGGCCGAGCACATGTGGTTGGAAGAACTGATCGAAATCGCTGAGCGCGAGGCTTCCTGCGAGGTGTACGGAATACTAAAGCGGCCCGACGAGAAATTCGTCACCGAGCGCGCCTATGATAATCCAAAGTTCGTCGAGGATACGGTGCGCGACGTCGCCATGGCCCTTAATGGGGATCCGCGCGTTACAGCCTACATCGTCGAATCGGAAAACTTTGAGTCGATTCACAATCATTCAGCCTACGCAATGATTGAGCACGACAAACAGGGCGCGGCTTAGGAGATACCCCGCTCCGCGCTTTGCAGGCGGCCGATCATGCTGCGCAAGAACACTTGATTGAAGCGCAGCTGACATTCGGCGGAAACCTGCTCCAAGAGCGTGGAACTGACTTTCATGACGGTCACCGAGCCTGAAGCGAAGATCGTGGCCGTGCGCTTTGCTCCGCGCACATAGCTGGTTTCCCCGAAGCAGTCGCCGCTATCCAAATAACCGAGCGCCTTGCCATGGCGCTGCACGCCGACTCGGCCTTGAACGATGATATAAAAACGGTCATCCATCTCGCCTTCCTTGACGATTTCCTCCGCATCCGCATAGTCCTGCCAGCTGCTGGCACGCAGAACTTCCCAAATCTCGCCATGAGAGAATTCATGGAAGAACTTCAATTTACGCAGCAGGCTGAACTGCTCTTGCTGATCGATTCGGTTGTACTGGGCACGCAACTTCTGATGTACGCGCGTCAATTCTGCCGCGAAGTCGAGACCGGTCTTGTAGCGCTTTTCAGGATCCTTTTGCAGCGCCATCGCCGTAACGTTTTCGAGTTCCTCGGGGATCTCGGGGCGTAGGGTATGAATCGGCGGCGGCGTGGCAAAGACGATCTGGTGCAGCAATTTCTGCAGATTCCCCGCCCGGAACGGCCGCGTACCGGTCAGGAGCTCGTACATGACAGCGCCCAGCGAATACAGGTCAGAGCGGTTGGTCAACTCTATCGACTGCACCTGCTCGGGAGACATATAAGAAGGGCTGCCGGCGATGCCTTCGATTCGCGAGATCTCCGAGTCGGCGACCAGCGCGATGCCGAAATCGATGATGCGCACATCGCTGTCGAGCGTGAGCATGATGTTGCTGGGCTTGATGTCGCGGTGAATTACGCCGCGGCTGTGCGCATAGTGAAGCGCGCGAGCCGCCTTGTACACCAGTTCAACGACATCGTCGATGCGCAGGAGATTGTCAGGACGGCAATAGGCGGCAAGCGTACGCGCGCCGTGCACGTGCTCGGTTACGATGTAGCAATGGCCGTTTTCTTCGCCCGCATCGTAAATCGGCAGAATGTTCGGGTGCTGCAGCATGCCAACCATGTGCGCTTCGGATAAGAACATCTTACGCGCGATTTTCTTGCGGTTTTCGTCGCCGCTGGCATCGACGTTGTAGACCTTTATCGCCACGTCTCGTCCGTAATACGGATCGTGCGAAAGATAGACCACGCCGGTGCTGCCGCGCCCGACTTCGTTGATGATGGCGTACTTGCCGATTTTTTCAGGCAACGATGCACGGCCCGGCTGGGTTTTCGCAAGATGAGTGGAGCGAGTATTGGTCAAGGGTAACCGTGCGCCGCGGGCGTCATTCGACTTCAATGACGCGAGGATACTGGGGAGGCCTGCGCTAAACTGTGATTTGGGTCGAGGCTCGGCCAAAGTGGTCATAACCTGAGACGCGCGGCGCAAAATCCTTGCCGTTGAGTGACCAAGTCACGCCTGCGCCGGTGCGCAATTCCCCGATTGGGGTCAACGTTAAGTTCAATTGATCCGCCGCACCCTTAAGCTCTATGAAGCGATCCGGCGATACGGCGAGAAGCAGCTCGTAGTCATCGCCTCCGGCAAGAGCCCAATCACGCGACTGGCTCTGGCTGACGGCATTGCGCATAGCCGTCGACAAAGGTAGTGCGTCTACGCGGACGTGTGCAGCAAGTCCGCTCGCCTGCGCCAGTTTGGGCAGATCACCGATCAGGCCGTCGGATAAGTCCATCGCGGCGCTCGCGATGCCGCGTGCAGCCAAACCGAGCTGCACCCGGGGCGTTGGGTCGTCAAAACGTTGAATGAGCGCTTCCACGTCAGCCGATGTTTTCGCCGGCGGCGTCATGCGAAATGCGAGACCCGCCGCCGCATCCCCCAGAGTGCCGCTTACCGCCAAGACGTCCCCCGCCTCACCGCCGCTGCGGCGCAAGGCGCTTCCATGCGGAAGATGGCCGAGAATTTGTACACTCACAGTGAGTGGACCGCGTGTCGTATCGCCGCCGACCAGTACGACGCCATATGCATCGGCAAGATCCAAGAAACCTGCGGCAAACATCTCGAGCCAAGCAGAATCGGCGCTGGGCATGGTCAAGGCAAGAGTCGCCCAGGCGGGTGTTGCGCCCATGGCAGCCATGTCGCTCAAATTAACCGCGAGTGCCCGGCGGCCGATCAAGCGCGGATCGGCGCCTTCGGGAAAGTGCCGCCCAGCAACGATTGTATCGACGGACGCCACCAGGTCTGCGCCTTTGGGAAGTTCGAGCAGTGCCGCGTCATCGCCGATGCCGAGTAGCACGCCGGCTCCGCGCCGCTCAGAGTCGCACCTGACAAAAAAGCGGCGGATCAATTCAAACTCGCCGAGATCAGGTTCCATATTCGTGCGGACGCGACTGCTTCGCGGCTCGATCCAAAACAGCGTTGACGAACTTGTGTCCGTCCGTCGCGCCGAACTGCTTGGTCAGCTGCACTGCCTCCGCGAGTGCCACGCGGTAGGGCAATTCCGGATGCGACAGCAATTCATGCAAGCCCAGCCACAGGACGGCATGCTCAACCGGATCGAGCTCTTGAGGCGCAATCTCGCACAATCCAGACAACTGTGAATCCAGCGCCTCGCGATTGGGGGCAATGCCTTCGACCAGCCCGCGAAAGTATTCCAGGTCAACTCGATCCGCCTCGGGATCCTTAATGAATTGCGCCTCGATGTCCTGCCATGGGAGGGGATTGATCTGAATCTGATAAAGGGCCTGCAGCGCAAGCCGTCTCGCCAGACTTCGGGCTCGATGCGCTGAAGGCCCCGAAGTCACTTAATTGTCCAGGCGGCGCAATAGGTTTGCCATCTCGAGCGCCACCAAGGCTGCATCTGCGCCCTTGTTACCCGCTTTGCCTCCTGCGCGATCGACTGCTTGTTCCACCGTATCGGTGGTCAGGACTCCAAAAGCGATCGGCACGCCCGACTCGAGCGCAATTCGCGCTATGCCGCTCGCACATTCACCGGCCACATAGTCAAAATGCGGTGTTTGGCCGCGGATTACGCAGCCAAGCGCGATGAGAGCCTCGTAGCGGTGCGAAAGCGCCAGCTTGCGTGCAACGATGGGAATATCAAACGCGCCCGGTACGCGTACGATGTCTATTTGCTTATCGCCGACGCCGTGGCGCTTCAACGCATCGAGTGCGCCGCGAATCAGCGGTTCGACCACAAAGTCATTGAAGCGCGCCGCGACCATGGCGAATCGCAAATCACGCGCCAGCAATTCCCCCTCGATTATTTTCGGCTGATCATTCGGCACTGGTCATTCCTCGCATGGTTGATCCTAGAGTATAGACTCAGGCAGCGCTCAATCATCGCCATCCACATAGCTGGTGATCTCCAGGTCGAAGGCGGCCAGCCCCTGCAACTGTTTGCGCGCGCTCAAGACACGCATGCGTTTCAAGCCTAGATCCTTGAGTATCTGGGCACCGATCCCGTAAGTTCGCACGACTGTAGCGCCCACGTGCTGCCGCGCCGGCTTGGCATCCAACAGCCGCACGCTATCCATGAAATCCCGCGGCGATTCTTCCGGACGCAAAATCACGACGACGCCCGAATCCTCCTTGGCCACGCGGCGCATCGCCGCGCGCAAAGGCCAGCCGAGCCTCTCATTATTGACCCCGACGACATCGCGCAAAGTGTCCTTGACATGGACACGCACCAGCGGCGGCAACGGCGAATTCAGATCGCCTTTCACCAACGCGATATGCACGGTCTTGTTGACGTGATCCTCGTAGCAACAGAGCCTGAAGGCGCCGTATTCGGTATCTACCGGTTCTTCATAGATTCGCTCAATTGACCGCTCATTCTTCAAGCGGTAGCGAATCAAATCGGCGATCGTGCCGATCTTCAGTCCGTGAGTCTTCGCAAACCGCTCCAGATCGGGCCGCCGTGCCATGGTCCCGTCATCATTCAAGATCTCGACGATCATGGCGGCAGCGGAAAATCCGGACAGCCTAGCCAGGTCGCATCCCGCCTCAGTATGGCCCGCGCGCGTCAGCACGCCGCCGGGTTGTGCCATGAGCGGAAAAATATGACCCGGCTGCCGTAGGTCCTCAGGTCGTGCATTGGGCGCTACGGCCGTATTAACCGTGTGCGCGCGATCATGCGCGGAGATTCCCGTGGTCACGCCCTCGGCGGCCTCAATCGACAAAGTGAAATTCGTCCGGTGCGTGCTGTCAGTCTCGCTCACCATGAGCGGCAGGCGCAGCTGGCGGCAGCGATCGCGGGTCAGTGTCAGGCAGATGAGGCCACGGCCATAGCGCGCCATGAAATTGACGTCTTCGGCGCGCACGCAGTCAGCGGCCATGATCAGGTCGCCCTCGTTTTCTCGGTCTTCGTCATCCATGATCACAGCCATCTTGCCGTGGCGCATAGCGTCGAGAATGTCATCGATCGTATTGAACGCAGCCATAGGTGTCTTAAGTTTCCGTATTTGTCATGAGTCGTTCAAGATAGCGCGCGACGACGTCAATTTCGATGTTTACTTCGTCTCCGACTTGAAGCTCGCCGAGGCTCGTGACCGCAAGCGTGTGTGGAATGATGTTGACATCGAACCGTACGCCCTCGACCTTGTTGACGGTCAAGCTGACTCCGTTGATGCCGATAGAGCCTTTTGTCGCCACGAATCGCAGCAGATTCGCCGGCAGCTCGTATTGCATGCGCCAAGATCGCGCCTCCTCGGCAACAAGGCGAAGCACGCCGACGGCATCGACATGGCCGCTGACCATATGACCGCCAAGCGGATCACCGGCGCGCAGGCTGGGCTCCAGATTGACGTTTGAACCGACCTGTAACCGGCCCAATGTGGTCTTGGCCATGGTTTCGCGCGATACATCCGCGAAGAAGCATCCGCCTTGTTTGCGCGTTACCGTCAGACATGCGCCTTGCACACAGACGCTGTCGCCTACGCCTAAGCGCTGCATGTCGAGGCCGACGGCGTCGACGCCCAACTCCAAGTCGCCGCCCCGCTGCTTCATCGAAGCGATCTTGCCTTTCGCCAAGATAATTCCAGTGAACATGATTATTGCTTCTGCGGCTTGAGAATCAGGCGCATGTCATCTCCGAACGGTTGCGCGTCGAGATATTCAAACGCCGGCAGTGATCTGACGCCGAGTGCGATGCGCGTCAGCGGCACCGCATCACTGCCCAGCAATTTCGGCGCAACATACAGGATGAGTTCATCAACCAGCTGCTTGGACACAAACGCTCCTGCAAGCGTAGGGCCGCATTCCACCAGCAGCTCGTTGACCTCGCGAGCCGTCAAGTTTTGCATGACCGCATCAAGGTCCAAGCCGCCGCCGTCCGCACGCGGAATTCGTTCGACCTTGGCGTCCTTGAACGGCCCCAACGGCGCCTCCGCTGCGGCAAAAATCAGCGTCTCGTCCCGGTTGAAAATCTTCGCGCCGCGCGGGATCGTCAGCATGGTATCGAGTACCACGCGCAGCGGCTGCCGCACCCACGGCCCATAGTTCAGCCGCACGTTGAGCAACGGATCATCGCAGCGCACCGTTCCAGCGCCGGTAAGCACCGCGGAACTGCGAGCGCGCCAGCTCTGCACGTCGGCGCGCGATGCCTCGCCGCTGATCCACGTCCGGACGCCGTCGGCCGCGGCCGTGCGTCCATCCAGGCTCATCGCCAACTTCAGTCGGACGTACGGCCGGCTGCGCTCGTGGCGCGAAAAAAAGCCCACATTGAGCCGCCGCGCCTCATCGGCGAGCGCGCCGACCTGCACTGCAATACCGGCCCTTTCCAATCGCTCGATGCCACCGCCCGCAACCTTGGGGTTCGGATCGCGGGTGCAACACACGACGCGCGCCACGCCGGCTGCGACCAAGGCGTCCGCGCAGGGCGGCGTACGACCCGTGTGGCTGCACGGCTCTAAGCTCACATATGCCGTTGCGCCGCGGGCCTGCGGTCCAGCCGCACGCAGTGCCAAGACTTCCGCGTGCCCCTCGCCCGCGCGCACGTGCCAACCCTCTCCCAACACGCGCTCCGTATTGGCAATCACGCAACCGACCCGAGGATTCGGATCGGCGGTGTAGAGACCGCGCGCAGCCAACTCCAGCGCGCGACCCAGGTGCGAGCGATCCTGCGCTGTCATTTCGCGGCTCATGTAACCTCGCCGTCGTCATCCATATCGCCCGGCAACAGCGGCAATTGGTCCTTGCTCGGCTCACGGCGCCGCCGATGCCGGCGCAATTGATCGATCTCGGTATGGAAGGCGTCCAAATCCTGGAAGCTGCGATAGACTGACGCGAAGCGCACGTAGCCCACTTCATCCAAGTGCCGCAGTTCCTCCATAACCATTTCTCCGATGCTGCGCGCTGCGATTTCGCGCTCTCCGAGACTGCGCAGCTTGTGACAGATTCTCGCCGCGGCCGCTTCGATTGCCTCTCGTGAAACCGGACGCTTCTCCAGCGCCTTTTGCATGCCGGTCAGAAGTTTTTTCTCATCAAAAGGCTCGCGGCTGCGATCTCCTTTGACCACCGTGGGCAGGAGCAACTCCGCAGATTCGAAGGTGGTGAATCGCTCGGTACATGCCAGACATTCGCGGCGCCTGCGAATTTGGCGCCCCTCGCCGGCGAGGCGAGAGTCGATCACCTTAGTCTCGGTGTGGCCGCAAAACGGACAATGCATCGAAGCTACTCATCGAGCGTTAACCATAAACCGGGAAACGCCGGCACAGAGCCACGGCCTCGGCTCGCACACGCTCGAGCGCAGATTCATTCCCCATATGATCCAGAACATCGGCGATCCAATGCGAGAGTTGCTGCACCTCGGGCTCCTTGAAACCGCGTGTCGTGACCGCAGGCGTGCCGATGCGCAACCCACTGCTGATGGCGGGAGGACGTGGATCATTGGGCACTGCATTCTTGTTGACGGTGATATGCGCACGGCCCAATGCGGCGTCCGCGTCCTTGCCGGTGATGTTTTTGTCGATCAAGTCGAGCAGAAACAGGTGATTGTCTGTGCCGCCGGAAACGATCTTGTAGCCGCGCTGTTGCAGCACCGCGGTCATTGCGCGCGCGTTCGCCACCACTTGCGCGGAATAGACTTTGAAGTCCGGCTGCAGCGCTTCCAGGAACGATACCGCCTTGGCGGCGATCACATGCATCAGGGGGCCACCTTGAATTCCAGGGAATACCATCGAATTGAATTTTTTGTGTAAATCGGCGTGCGGACGCGCAAGAATCAGACCGCCCCGCGGACCGCGCAAGGTTTTGTGAGTCGTGGTGGTCACGACGTCGGCGAGGGGCACGGGGTTTGGATACAGGCCGGCCGCTACCAAGCCCGCCACGTGCGCCATGTCCACGAATAGGTAGGCGCCGATCGAATCGGCGATGGCTCGGAAGCGGGCCCAGTCGATGACCCGAGAATAAGCAGAAAATCCCGCCACGATCATCTTCGGGCGGTGCTCCTGAGCGAGACGTTCGACCTGATCGTAATCAATGATGCCGCTTTGCGCAACGAGACCGTATTGAACCGCATTGAATAATTTACCCGAGAAATTGACCTTCGCGCCATGCGTCAAATGACCGCCATGATCGAGGCTCATCCCCAAGATCGTATCGCCGGG
Source organism: Gammaproteobacteria bacterium (assembly GCA_041690895.1). Classification (GTDB taxonomy): domain Bacteria; phylum Pseudomonadota; class Gammaproteobacteria; order Steroidobacterales; family Steroidobacteraceae; genus Bog-1198. Next base: position 17,376 of record JBEPVT010000003.1, on the reverse strand, counting down.
ATTTAGCAGAGCGAAGTAGACCGCAGCGTTCGCCTGGGACCCCGAATGCGGCTGGACATTTGCATAGGCGGCGCCAAATAACTGCTTCGCGCGCTCTATGGCCAGAGCCTCCGCAATATCAACGAATTCACAGCCGCCGTAATAGCGCTTCCCTGGATAGCCCTCGGCATACTTATTGGTGAGTACCGAGCCTTGAGCCTCGAGTACCCGCGGGCTCGCATAGTTCTCAGAGGCAATAAGTTCGATATGATCCTCTTGCCGGCCGCGTTCGCCCGCAATTGCTTGTGCAAGCTCGGAATCGAAGCCCGCAATGGCCATTTGAGCGCTAAACATGAATGGATCTCCAAAAATAGCCGGTAATTGTAGCTTATAAGGCGAGAGTTCCCTAACGAGTGCTCGGCACCGTGACAAGCCGGCTGCAGTCGCGGATAATTCGGCTGGTTCCCCGCGAATTCACGCAATTATTTCAATACAGGCAATAGATGGCTCAGTTCATTTACACCATGAACCGGGTTGGCAAGGTTGTGCCGCCCAAGCGCATTATTCTGCGCGATATCAGCTTGAGTTTTTTCCCCGGCGCCAAGATCGGCGTGCTGGGGTTGAACGGTTCGGGAAAATCAACGCTGCTGAAAATTATGTCCGGCGTCGATTTGGGATTTGAGGGCGAGGCGCGCGCGCAGGCCGGCATCAAGGTCGGCTATCTGCCGCAAGAACCTCTGCTTGACGAAACCAAAACCGTGCGCGAGGTCGTCGGCGAAGGAGTCGGCGATGTACAAAGCTTGATCGACCGCTTCAATGCGATCAGCGATAAATTCGCCGAACCGCTATCCGATGATGAAATGAACAAGCTCATGGCAGAGCAGGCGAAGATGCAGGATAAAATCGATGCGGCGGGGGGCTGGGAACTGGAGCGCAAGCTGGAGATCGCCGCGGACTCGCTGCGCCTGCCGCCGTGGGATGCACTGGTCGGCAAGCTTTCGGGCGGCGAGAAACGGCGCGTGGCCCTGTGCCGCCTGCTTCTGTCCAAGCCGGACATGTTGCTGCTCGATGAGCCGACCAATCATTTGGACGCCGAATCGGTGGCGTGGCTGGAGCATTTTTTGGAAGAATATCCGAGCACCGTAATCGCCGTGACGCACGACCGCTATTTTCTCGACAACGTTGCCGAGTGGATCTTGGAGCTGGATCGTGGCCATGGGATTCCGTGGCAGGGCAATTATTCTTCCTGGCTGGAGCAGAAGGGACAGCGCTTGGCTCAGGAAGAACGGCAACAGGATGCACTTGCGAAGACCTTGAAGCGCGAATTGGAGTGGGTGCGAACCAATCCTAAAGCGCGTCAGGCCAAATCCAAGGCACGCCTGCAGCGCTACGAAGAATTGGCATCGCAGGAATTTCAGAAGCGCAACGAGACCAACGAAATTTATATTCCCCCGGGCGATCGCCTCGGAGATCTGGTGATTGAATGCAAGAGCTTAAGAAAAGGCTACGACGATCGATTGCTGATCGACTCCTTGAGCTTTAATTTGCCGCCGGGAGGCATCGTCGGCATCATCGGTCCCAATGGCGCCGGCAAGACCACGCTGTTCCGCATGCTGTCCGGCGTTGAGAAACCGGATAGCGGCGAGATCCGCCTGGGATCGAGCGTCAAGCTCGCCTACGTCGATCAATCGCGCCAGGCCCTCAACGATAAAAATACCGTATGGCAGGAGATCTCGGGCGGCCTGGACCTCATCAAGGTAGGAAACTACGAGACTTCCTCTCGCGGCTACGTCGGCCGCTTCAATTTCAAGGGCGTGCAGCAAGGGCAGAGGATCGGCGAGCTCTCCGGCGGGGAGCGCAACCGAGTGCATCTCGCGAAAGTCTTGAAAGCCGGCGGCAATGTCTTGCTGCTCGACGAACCGACCAACGATTTGGATATTGAAACGTTGCGCGCCCTGGAGGACGCTTTGGTGGCATTCCCGGGATGTGCCGTGGTCATTTCGCATGATCGTTGGTTCCTGGATCGCATCGCCACGCATATCCTCGCGTTCGAAGGCGATTCGCAGGTTGTCTGGTTCGAGGGCAACTACCAGGAATACGTCGAGGATTACCGCAAGCGCAAAGGCGAGGATGCCAGTCAGCCGCATCGAATTCGTTACAAATCACTGACAGGATGAGTTATGAGCATTTACATCACGCCCCAAGATGAACTACACGTCGAATATCAAGGCATCGCGCTGACGTGCCCTCACTGCCAGACGTTGACTCACCTGACGCCGGTTGCGGTGCCGAAATTCGAGGATCTGAGCCGGCGAAAACCCAAGCACATCGGCATTGTGTTCCGCTGCGATACCTGCATCGAGCCGATATTCTTGAAGTTCGCCGTCAAGGCGTATACGGCATTGCGGGTGGAACTTGCCTCAAACTTCACAGAGATCGAGCGCCCGCGTGAGAATTTCCCCCTCTCCTATCTGCCTGAAGAGGCGCAGGGATTGTTCAAGGAGGCGCTCAATTGCTACTCGGCCGCCTGCTTCAACGCGTTCGGGTCAATGAGCCGCCGCACGGCGCAGTCCTTGTTTCGCGAACTTGGCGAGCGCGGCAAGCTCGAACTGTTCGACAGCTTGCAGGAAATTCGCACTCTGGCGGATCTTGACGAAGACACCTTTTCAATCTTGCGTGCGGCGCTGTTCGGCAGCGATAGCGATCCTTGGCCCAATCAGCCCAACTTGAGCTCGGAGCAAGCTGGAATTTTGCTGGAAGTCATGCGCGATTTGCTCTATCAAACCTTTGTCCGCAAGGCGCGCCTGATACAGGCAGTCACCTTCCGCAAATACGTGGCACCCAATCAAGCGGAAGTCGGTTAGGCGCACCGACACGCCTCGCGCTACGCGACAAATACTCGTGCGTTGCGGAACAGGCGCAGCCAGCCGCCGTCCTCACTCCACTGTTTGGGTGCCCAAGAATTCTGCACGCTGCGAAACACGCGTTCCGGATGCGGCATCAGGGAAGTCACGCGCCCATCGGTGCTGCACAGACCCGCGAGTCCCGACTCGGATCCATTGGGGTTGAAGGGGTAGCTCTCGGTTGGTTGATCGCGGTGATCCACGTATTGCAACGTCATGAGGCGCTGCTCCAGCAGTGCGCTCGCTTTCATGCCGGGATCGAATTCCGCCCTGCCCTCGCCGTGTGCCACGGCGATCGGCAATACCGAGCCGTGCATGCCTGCAAACAGGATGGAGCTAGAATGCGCAACCCGCACCAATGACAGGCGCGCCTCGTATTGTTCCGAGCGGTTGTGCACGAAGCGCGGCCACGCCTCGGCACCTGGGATCAATTCCTTGAGCGCTGATAACATTTGACAGCCGTTGCAGACACCCAGGGTAAAGGTCGCATTGCGCGCAAAGAAAGCCGCAAACTCTTCTCGAGCGCGCGCGTTGAACAGAATGGACTTCGCCCAACCTTCGCCCGCACCCAGTACGTCGCCATATGAAAAACCACCGCACGCAACCAGTCCGTGAAACCGTTCGAGCCGGACGCGGCCTGCAAGGATGTCCGTCATGTGCACATCGTAGGCATCGAATCCGCAGCGCGTGAACACTGCGGCCATTTCGACGTGGCTGTTGACGCCTTGTTCGCGCAAGATGGCGATCGCCGGACGCGCCCCGCTTTGAATAAACGGTGCCGCAACATCGACTTTCGGATCGAAGCTCAAGGCGGCGTGCAGACCGGGATCTGCGGCATCCTCAAGCCGGGAATATTCGTGTCGCGCGCAGTCCGGGTTGTCACGCAGCGTTTGCATGCGAAACGAGACTTCGCTCCAGCGCCGATGCAGGCTAAGCCGCGAGCCAGCATAGACCAGACTTCCGTTCGCACTCACCTGCACTTCGCTGCCCATCGTAGGCGTGCCGACGTCGCGCGTAAAAGGCGCCAAACCGTGACGTGCGAGGATGAGGTGCGCCTCGGCAGCGCGCGCTGCCGGTACCTGTATGACCGCTCCGAGTTCCTCGGCAAAGGATGCAGCAACGATGTCATCGACCGAACCTAAATCGATTTGCAGACCGCAATGTGCGGCGAACGCCATCTCCAGCAGCGTCACCAGCAAACCACCGTCGGAGCGGTCATGATAGGCGAGCGCCAGTTCTTGATCCTTCATCTCGCGCAACCCGGAGAACATCGCACTCAAGAGATGCGGGCTGTCGAGATCCGCCGCGGTGCCGCCGTTCTTCATATGGACCTGCGCCCAGCATGAGCCGCCCAGTCGATTCTTACCCTTGCCTAAATCGATGAGCAGCAGGCGCGAGGGCTGCGACAGGTCGAGTTCAGGGGTTAGCGTCGAGCGCGCGTCGTGCACCGGAGAAAATGCAGAAACAATCAGAGAAACCGGGGCGATCACCGAGCGCTCGATGCCGCTTTCGCGCCACGTGGTCTTCATCGACAAGGAGTCCTTGCCGACTGGAATGGTGATGCGCAGCGCGGTGCACAGATCGCTGACAGCGCGTACTGTGGCGTAGAGCTCAGCGTCCTCACCCGGTTCGCCGCAGGCGGCCATCCAATTGGCTGACAGGCGAATGTCCTCCAAGTGACCCACGTCCGCGGCCAAAATGTTGGTAATCGCTTCCGCCACCGCCAAGCGGCCCGATGCCGGCGCGTCGAGCAACGCGACGGGTGCGCGTTCCCCCATAGCCATGGCTTCGCCGCTGTATTCCTCGTAGCTGCTCAACGAAACGGCGACATCGGCAACCGGCACCTGCCACGGCCCCACCATTTGGTCGCGGCTGATCAAACCGCCGACCGTCCGATCGCCAATCGTGATCAAGAAAGACTTGTCGGCGATCGTCGGCAGACTCAACAAGCGATCAAGCGAGTCGCTCAGAGTCGCGCCGTCGGTTGTCAGTGAGGCAGGGTCCTTCGAGAAGGATCGAACATCGCGCGACATGCGCGGCGCGTTGCCGAGCAGCACGTCAATCGGCATGTCCACCGGAGTTGTGTGCAACAACGGGTCCGAAACCTTCAGTAGGCCGTCGCCGGTGATTTCGCCCACCGCTGCGAATGGGCATCGCTCGCGCTCGCATATGGCCTTGAATCGCTCGACACTTCCGGGCACGAGCGCAAGTACGTAGCGCTCTTGCGCCTCATTGCACCAGATTTCCATCGGCGAGAGTTCCGATTCGGCGCTTGGAATTTTGCGCAGATCGATATGGCCGCCGCGATGACTGTGCGCAATGGCCTCGGGCAATGCGTTCGACAATCCGCCGGCACCCACGTCATGGATCAGCAAAATTGGATTCGAATCGCCCAAGGCGACGCACCGGTCGATGACCTCTTGGGCGCGTCGCTCAATTTCAGCATTGCCGCGCTGCACGGATGCGAAATCCAACTCCGATGAGCTTTGGCCGCTGCCGACAGAGGATGCGGCACCGCCTCCCAAGCCTATCAGCATCGAAGGACCGCCCAGAACGATGAGCGGCGCTCCGACGACGACATCTCGCTTCTCGACATTCGGGCGGCGCACGCTGCCCAAGCCGCCGGCAACCATGATCGGCTTGTGGTAGCCGCGAATTGCAGTGCTATCCGCCGCTGCAGGCTGCTGTTCGAATACCCGGAAATATCCGCAGGTGTTCGGGCGTCCAAATTCATTGTTGAAGGCGGCGGCGCCGATGGGCGCGGCAAGCATGATGTCGAGCGCTGAGGCAATGCGATCCGGTTTCCCGAAATCCACTTCCCAGGGTTGCACCATGCCGGGGATTTTGAGATTGGATACCGAAAAGCCGGTCAGTCCGGCCTTCGGCTTCGCGCCGATCCCTGTCGCACCCTCGTCTCGAATCTCGCCTCCGGCTCCGGTGGCTGCACCCGGAAAAGGCGCGATGGCGGTGGGATGATTGTGAGTTTCCACCTTCATTAGAATATCGATCGGCTCCAGCGTGCCGGAGTAACGTTGCGTGAGCGGATCCGCGCAGAATCGCGTGGTGTTCGCGCCGACAATGACGGCGGCGTTGTCGCGGTAGGCGGACAGCACGCCGTTGGAATTGCGTGCATGGGTCGCCCGTATCAGAGCAAACAACGAGAGCGGCATCGGCTTGCCATCGATGATGAACTGCGCATTGAATATCTTGTGGCGGCAATGTTCGGAGTTGGCCTGCGCGAACATCATCAGTTCAACGTCGGTTGGATCCCTTCCTAGCTTGCCAAACACCTTGAGCAGATAATCGATCTCATCGTCTGAGAGCGCCAGACCCCATTGTCGGTTCGCATGCGCCAGCGCGTCTCGGCCATGCTCCCCCAAAACGACATTGCGCAAGCCGCGCGGGGCGGCGGCATGAAACAGGCCGGTAGGCTCAACGGAATCCGCCCAAATCGACTCCGTCATGCGATCGTGCAAGTGAGCGGACAGCTGCTGCAGCTCCGCAATCGCCAGCGGCGAGCTGGATTCGATGAAATACACCGTACCGCGCTCGACACGACTCACGACATTTAAGCCGCAGACATGGAATATGTCCGTGGCCTTGCTCGACCACGGCGATTCGGTGCCGACCCGCGGCGTCACCAAAATCCGATGGCCGCCGGGCAGCTCGCGCAGCGCATCGGGAACCCGCGCCCCATAAGTCAGGAGTTTGCCCAACACCGCAAGTTCGGATTCGCTCAAGCGGCGCGAGGCATCGACGAAATGCAACCAGCGGCACGCGAGCGATTGAACACGCGGCTCTTCGGCCTTCAGTGCGCGCAGCAATTGGTCGAGGCGAAATTGCGACAGCGCCGGTGCGCCGAAAAGGCTAAACATGCTCCATTCTACAGGAATGGCGTTATTTTCGAGCGCTGGAGTCTCCTCCCGGCGTGTAGATCGGTACAGGGAATTGGGAGACATTGGAGCCCTCGAGCGCAACGATTTTACTAACCCCCTGCTTCTTGACTTCGTCGATGCGCAGCACCGAATGCATGGGCAGATAGGTGCGCTTGACCTCGTTGAATTCCGCCTTGATCTTCTCCTCCGCCGGATCGACGACCACGGTCGAGCGCTCGCCGAACACCAGTTCCTCGACCTCAATGAAGCCGAATAGGCTGCCGTGGCTCACTTTTCGGGCGTAGATCTCATAGACCTTGCCTTGATTCACGAACAGAACTTTGAAAATGTGACTCGCTGCCATTTAGAAGGCTCCAAGCATTGCTAGTATTTCACCATATTATACTGACACTTAGCGCGAACCCTGAGACCCGCTGGAGGGAATGATTATGGCCCTGCGCTTACGCGTTGTCAGCGAACACTCAACCCGTCTCGGAACGCTAGCCACCAAAGTCTTCGGCGTACACGGCGGCTCCATTGGGCGCGCGACTGACAACGAGTGGATTCTACCCGACCCTGAGCGTTACCTCTCGGGCAAACACGCCCGCGTAGATTTTCGTGCCGGCGCTTATGTCCTGGTCGACACCAGTTCCAACGGTACGTATATCAACGGCGCACAAGTGCCCCTTGGCAAGTATCACGACTATCCGCTCAACGACGGTGATTACGTGCGCTTGGGTGAATACGAGCTCTTGGTGAGCATAGACCAGACGAATGACTTCCCAATTGAAGAAAGCGCCATTGTCGCGTATGACGGGCAATCACCTTCTTCCGCGATCAAAAAATCCACCGCCAACGATTTGGGCGCCGACCTCGACTTAAGTCAATTGCTGGAGCCCAGCGGCCTTTCGATCGCAGATTCAGGTTCCAGGCCGCGCGATCTGTATGGCCAATCCCTTCCGCCGCTCGAGCAACCGTCAGGATCGGCGGATGCCGCGGGAACCCCGTGGCACATGATGACGCGGCCCTTGAAAGTCGACACCCCCATTGCCGATGCGCCAAGAGCCTCGCGCGTGATCGAAAATTCCCCGAACCCGAATCTCTCGCGCTCTCATAGCTTGGCTCTGTACGAGGGCGACTTCGACATCGGATTGGCGGCCTTTTGCCGCGGTGCGGGCATCGATCCTCGTTCCGTCAGCACGGAGGCGCGCGGCGTAGCCTTGCAACTTGCCGGCCAATTGTTGCGCGAGGCGGTGCTAGGTTTGATGGATCTTAACCAGGGCCGCAACGAGTTCCGCAATAAGTACCGGATTCCGACACCCTCGGCGGACGCGCCCGAATCGCCATTGAATCTTGCCAAGGGGGTCGACGAGGCGTTGGTGCGATTGTTGACGACCATGTCGACCCGTGCCGGGTCGGTCGAAGCGATTCGCGAGAATTTTCGCGAACTCAAAGCGCAAAATGCCGCGACTTTGGTGGCAACGCGCGCCGCCTTCGAAGAATTCCTGGGCCGCGTCGATCCGAAGGAATTGGAACAGCGCTTCGAACGCGCCGGCAAGCGCGGCGTGTTTGGCGGCCAGAGCAAAGCCAAGTATTGGGAGATGTACACCGAGCTGTTTCCGGGTCTTGCGCAGCGTTCCGCCGACGGATTCCCGCATGTCTTCACCGAGACTTTTGCAAAAGCCTACGAGGCTCGTTTGCGCGCGTTGACCCCACCCAAGCGCGGCGCATTTGGGGCTGATCGCGATGAACCGAACAATCCGAGCACCCACGCGGTTGGCGATCTCTAGCGTTAAGTAGCGGCTCTGCTCGTAGTAAAGTGACGTGTGCGGCTCTTATTAGTAGAAGACGATGACCTGGTTGCCGATGCTATCTTGCGCGGCCTGACGGCCGCGGGCTACGCGATGCATCGAGTCAGCAGCGCCGAGGCCGCTCAGGCGGCGATCGCCGGCGAGGAGTTTGCGCTGGCCGTGATCGACGTGGGCCTACCCGGCGCGGACGGCCTGACCCTGGTCCGCCGGCTGCGTAGCGCGGGCAAATCGCTGCCGACGCTCATTCTGACCGCCCGTTGCACGCTGACCGATAAGGTCAAGGCACTCGATTTAGGTGCCGATGATTTCCTCAGCAAGCCGTTTGAAGCAGCGGAACTTGCAGCGCGTTGCCGGGCATTGATGCGCCGTTCGAGCGGCGCGATCAACGGCCTCATCAAACTCAATCGGATGAGCGTCGACCTGTCGGGCAAGCAGTTGCGAATCGACGACGGCGATGTCGAATTGACTGCGCGCGAATGGCTGGTTTTGGAATGCCTCGTTAGGCGCGTCGGTCTCATCGTTTCCAAGGAGCGCTTGCTGCAAGCGGTTTCCGGACCTGAGCAGGACGTCAGTGCAAACGCGATTGAAGCGCACGTCTCGAGGCTACGCTCCAAAATCGGCGATGCCGCGATCATCCGCAGCTTGCGCGGCTTAGGATATCGCCTCGATGAGGCAAAGTCCGCTTGAATTTCTCGATCAGCCGCAGACTGATATTTTGGTTGGCCGTGCCGCTCATGTTATTGGCGTTGTGCGGCGGGCTCATCCATTACTTCAATAGCGTCGCGCCCGGCGTCATCAGCAGCGACCGCCGGCTCAAGGGAGCTGCGAACGCGTTGATGATGCATCTGGGCGTTGACGGCCAACGGATTACGCTCGATGCAAATCCCGATGCGAAGCCGCCCCTGCCTGCTGCCGAATCGATTGACTACGCAATCCGTGATGCACAGGACCGTTTGCTGCTGGGTGACTCGAAGCTGCCCGCTGTCGCATTGAATGGCTCGAGCAGCGATGTCTTCGCGATGGCGCAAGTCAATCAACAAAGCGTCCGCACGCTGACGTCGCGCTTTAATACACGCGCAGGAGTCGTGTTAATTACCGTGGCGGACGCGCATCGCGAAGGCGAACCTGCGGTTCGCTACAGCTTTATGAGCACCTTGCTGTGGGATTTTGTGCAATTGGACATCACGTTGGTGCTGGTGTGGCTCGGAATCCGGCTGGGACTACGGCCGATCACCAAGCTCAGAGACGAGATCGCTGCACGCTCGGTGTTGGATCTGCGGCCTATCGATGAGGCCTCGGTGCCGCGCGAAATCGCGCCTGTCGCTGTGACGCTTAATCGTCTGTTCCAGATGCTGCGCACTTCGGTGCAATCACAGCAGGAATTCATCGCGAACACAGCGCATCAACTGCGCACGCCGCTGACCGGCATGCAGGCGCAGATCGACTTGCTCCTGGTTGAGCCCGCGGCAGAGCCGATCCGAGATCGACTGCAAACCCTGCGGCAAGGCGTCAGGCAGCTGGCACACTCGGCCAACCAACTGCTGACGCTGGCGCGTGCCGACCCTGCGCTGAATATTGCAGCCAAGGCACAGACCGTTCAGCTTCACATGTTGGCGGCGGATGTCGTAGCCCGTCACATAGACCGCGCGCTGCAAAATAACATTGACCTCGGGGTCGACGCGCGGGCTGCCGTAATCATGGCCGATCCTTCTTTGATCGACGATTTGGCCATCAATCTCGTCGACAACGCGCTCAAGTACACGCCATCGGGAGGTACCGTCACGGTGAGTACGGGAGAAGTCGATGGCAAAGCCTATTTGAGCGTTGAGGATACCGGTCCGGGCATTCCGCAGTCAGAGCGCTCGCTGGTTCGCCAGCGCTTCTACCGATTGCCGAATTCGCAGGGACACGGCAGCGGCTTGGGACTTGCCATTGTCGATGAGATCGCCCAGCTCTACGACGCTACGATGATCATTGCCGGCGGCTCCGATGGTGTCGGCACCAGAGTGACGGTGCGATTCCAGCCTGCGGGCAACCCTCGGACCTGACAGCGATTCCGGCCAAACGCCGCACAAACTGCGAAGCACGTCGCACTTCCGGCGCATGAAAGGCTGCCGTCAGTTTCGAGCAAGCTTGTCCCTCTAGTATGGCAACCATGAAACGTCCGTCATCTGGTTTTACGCTCATTGAGTTGTTGGTCGCGATGACAGTCGCCGGCATCTTGGCGGCTATCGCCATTCCGGCATTTAACAATTTCGTCATGAATGATCGCGATGCCAATCAGATCAATTCCTTGGTCGCCAGCTTCAACTACGCACGCAGCGAGGCGGTCAAGCTGAATAAAGGCACCGGCGTCGGAGTTTGCCCGTCGAGTGACGGATCTACATGCAATAACCCGGCTCAAGGTTACTCTGCTGGGTGGCTGGTGCTCGATCTGGACCCTGCGGTGCCGACGCCGGCTAACAAAATGCAAGCGGTCCCTGCCCTCGCCGGAGCCAATGTGCTGTCGATGACGGGGGGCAGTGCCAATGCCACCATCGTATTCCGGTCCAACGGCACCGTGCTTTTGAAGGGAAAAATCAAGATTTGCGACATTCGCGGCGGGGCCTTTGCGCGCGACGTCGAGGTAAACCCCGTTGGCAGTATCACTTCATCGCAAAAGGCCGGATTCGACGCCACCGGTGCCGCTCTGGCCTGCCCGTAAATCTTAGGGTATCTCACATGCAGTCAAACACTTTGTGGACATCAAACAACCGGATACGGGGCTTCACCCTCGTTGAAGTGCTGGTCGCCTTGGTCGTGCTCAGTGTCGGCTTGCTCGGCATGGCGAAGATGGTCATGGTGTCTTCGCATTCGAATGACAGTGCATACTTGCGCAGTCAAGCCACGGCGCTCGCCTATCAAGCGATGGATTCAATGCGGGCAAACCTCCTTGCCGCGACCGTCAATAGCTACGCGACATCGCTGAATGTAATGCCGCTGCCGCAAGGCAATTGCGCCGCCTATTGCACCAACACGGCACTGGCCCTGTCCGATGTCTATGCTTGGAAGCAGCATCTAATATCAGCGCTTGGTCCTTCCGGCACCGGCTCAATCACGACGACAGCGACCTTTCCGGTCATGGCCACTGTGGTAGTTCAATGGGACGATTCGGTGGCTCAAAAGGTCTTCAAAGCTGCCGGTAACAATCAGACGGTCACACTGCAAACGGTGCTGCAATGATGCGCGCGCGCGGTTTCTCTCTGGTCGAATTGATGGTGGCAATCACCTTGGCGCTGATCGTCACCGCCGGTGTGATGTCGGTGTTCATCGGCTCGAGATCTGCATATCAGTCGACTGCCGGGGTCGCCGCGGTCAGCGATAGCGGCCGATTCGCGCTTAACTTTCTGGAGAGCGCAGTGCGCGACGCGGGGAATATGGCCTGCGGAGCCCCAGTCCGAACTATTTTCAACGTAGGTCCCGGGACGCCGCTGAATACTCCACCGTTCCCGGCGCTCGCATTTCAGCCGATCACCGGATTCGAAGCAGTCGGCACGGGCATCCTGGGCGCCTACAACGTCAGTGCCGCGCCGGGTGCGCCTGCGAATTGGAATTCTCCCATCGGCTGGCCCGCAGGACTGGATGCGGCGTTTGGCACGCTCGCGACTGCGCCGGTGATCAAAAATGACATTTTGGTGGTGCGTTCCTCGACACAAGGCGGCGCGCCGGCCTACGTCAAAAACGTAACCCTCAATAGTTTCGACGTGGTGAGCGTACCGGCTAACTTCGCACCGCAACAGCTGGCGATCATTTCCGATTGCGTCAAGTCACTGATCTTTCAAATCAGTGCTATCGGCGGTAACACGATTTCTCATAATACAGGCGGCGTTCCCGGAAACCTCACCAACACCTTCCCTGCGCAAGTCAATTTTGATTTGGGTTCCGAAGTCACGCTGCTGCAAACGACCGCCTACTACATCGGCGTCGGCGCCGACGGCGATGGAGCGTTATTTTCGGCCAATCTGTCCGCCGGCAACTCCTTTACCTCGGCCGCAACCCCGATTTCTCCCACTGAGTTGGTCCCTAACATCGAAGCAATGCAAATCCTTTACGGTCTAGATACGGTGCAAACGCGCACCGTGGGGCAGTGGGTCACGGCGGATCAAGTTCCGGACTTCACGGCGGTCATGAGCGTGCACATTGCGCTGCTCGCGGCAGGTCCCCTAGGGTCCGCAACGCTGCCGACCGTCGCGAACACATACAACTTATTGGGAACGATAGTCACAGCGCCCATTGATACTCGCAACCGCCAGGTCTTCGACGTCACCGTCGGCGTACGGAATCTTTTGCCATGAAAACCCGCTCATTGCGTAAAGAACAATCCGGCGTCGTGCTCTTTGTGGCGCTGATGCTGTTGGTCATATTGAGCATGATCGGCGTCACCGTGGCGCGCATGCAAACCGTCGAGGAGCGCATGGCGCGCAATGAGAATAATCGGCAACTGGCAACGCAAGCAGCCGAGGCCGCATTGCGCGATGCCGAATACCAGCTATTAGTTCAACCGACCGTCGGCACGTTTTCAACCAACACCGGCGGCTATTACGTCGTATCGCAGACAACCGGCAGCATGATATCCGGCGTCAACTTCAGTGTTCCGGCAAATGTTCTGCCATACAACGGACCAGCGCTGAGTCTGGTGCCAGGACAAGTGCGTACGCCCACCATCGCAATCGAACTCGTGGGCTTTGGAGCGGTGCCCGGCGATGGGCTGACGCCCAATCAGGAACCGGCCACCTATCGAATCACCGTGCAGGGCTACGACGCCGACGGCACCCCAAGCGTTCAGTTGCAAGAAGTTTATCGCTAGCGATGACTTTGAGGATACATACCATGAAGAATTACGTTTCGAATATTCTGGGCAAGCGCGCCGCCGCGATCTTAGGCGCAGCGGGCGTGGCGATGGCAGTCATGTCGCCAATTCCAGTTTCCGCTGCGATACCGCCCGCGACTCCCGTGTCGCAGGTGCCGCTGACCATCACCATTCCTGCGCATCCACAGATCTTGGTCGCGGTAGCGAACTCGGAGTCCATGGACGGAAACTTGAGCGGCGCCATCATGGCGGGTTCAGGCTCGTTGCCCGCAGCCCTCGCAGCGCTAAATAATTCGAGCTCTCCGGCGAATTTCACCATACCCGGTGGATTTACACCGCCGCTTAATCCGGGAGCCGCAGGCCTGGCGCCCTATACTGTGAATGCTTTAGGGACTCTGTACGATAACTCTCCCAGCCGGCTGAATGTCGCCAAAGCCGGCATTTCCGCGATTCTCACCAACTTCATGGCCAGCGCGGACTTTGGACTGCTGGACTATTCAACAAGCGGCGCCGCCTTCTACACCACCTGGGTATATCAAATGAGCCCGCCCGGTGGATTTACGTTCACCTCCATCGCCGCACCCAGCGGGCAGGTCCCCAATCCCTGCTTCGGGGTGAACCTCTTGCTGGTCAATCAGGTCTCGCAGAATTGCAATACCTTGAATGGCTACTACGCGGCTCAGGCTATTACTACCAAAGCGTATATGAATGTCAGCGCGAGCAGCGATGATCCATCCATCAACGACGTGTTGTACGCCGGCGGCGAAAGCGCGGTGTGCATCGTGCACGGCGGCCCGATTCCCGTAAATCCCTATCCGCCGCATTTCACACTTGCTCAGTTCAACCTTGGCGGATTCAGCGTGACCGAAGGCTACAGCACGCCCACGCCGGGTCCCTGCGCGACGACGACGGGGCCCACAAACGCAGGGTTCGTGCCCTATTCGACCGAGGTCATTTACGAAGAACGCGGCTTCGGTTATGGCGCCAACCAGTCCGCAACGACCGGCAATATCGTCGTGCCGATGACCACCGCCGGCGCAACGCCGACTGCAGGCAGCGTCGCTACGGCGCTGGCGTTATTTGCACCTTCAATGCAGCCTGAGACCAGCAACGGCGGCACAACCGAGATCAAGGCGTTGGCGGGACAATCACCGATGGCGGGCTTGATGGCCAGGGCGCAAAGCTATTTTGCGACCAATCCGCCCTCGAGCAATGGCTGCACGCCCAAGCGCTACGTGATTCTGGTCACAGATGGCTTGCCTACATTCGACTTGAGCGGCAAGACCTGGCCTCCGTTAGGCAGCGCCGCGGCGATAGGCTACGGTGTAACCGCAACGTTCAATCCCGACGGTTCGTTGGCGGCCACCAACAACCAAGCGCTCACCGATGTGATCACCAAGCTGACGGCCTTAAACACCGCCGGTATCAACACCTACATTGTCGGCTTGGGCGCGGGCGTGGATCCGTCGAAAAATCCCGTGGCTGCGGCGACCCTGACCGCCATGGCGACGGCGGGAGGCACGGGCACCTACTTTGCAGCTACCGATCCCACGACCCTGACCAATGACCTGCAAAGCATCTTGGGAACGATCCTTGCGGCCACTCAATCCGTGGCATCGGTTGCGGTCAACTCGACTGGCCTTAGTACCAACAGCGTCGTCTACCAATCCCAATTCGTTTCGTCGGATGTCGAGCAGGATTGGACCGGAAATTTGTTCGCCTTCCCGGTCAACTCAGCGACCGGCGTCGTCGATACCCTACCGGTCGATGCCATTTGGGCAGCAGCGACACAGCTTGATGCCCAGAATTGGGTTGCGGGCGGCCTGCCCCACGGCAGAGTCATCGCGACTTACGATCCGGTCGTCAATGCCGGCATTCCTTTTGAGTGGAATCCAAGCGGCACAGCGATCAGCGGCATCGCGATTTCCACCGTGCTTGGCGTGGACTTCACGACCTTCGCCGCGGACACGAACGGTCAAGACGTGCTGCAGTACGTGCGCGGATCGAAAACGCAAGAAAAGCAGAACGGCGGCCAGTTTAGAAACCGCACGCACGTGCTAGGCGACATCGTGTTCAGCAACCCGGCGTACGTCGCCGGACCATCCGCGAACAATTTGACAGCCTCGTATCTGACGTTTGCCGCGGCGCATGCCACGCGACCTCCGGTCATCTACGTGGGTGCAAACGACGGCATGCTGCATGCGTTCGACGCGGCTACGGGCAATGAACGATTCGCCTACATCCCACGAGGTGTGTATGGCAACCTGATCAATTTGGTCTCGCCGTTCTACAACGCGCGCCACCTATTCTTCGTTGATGGCTCTCCTCAAGTAGCCGACGTGCAATTCTCAGACATGACCTGGCACAGCGTGCTGTATGGCAACGAAGGTGCAGGCGGCAAGAGCATTTTTGCCATCGATGTCACCGATCCAACGACGATCACTTCTGAGGCGAGCCTGGCATCCTCGGTGCTCTGGGATTTCACGCACGTCGATATGGGGCTGGGGTTCGCCAATCCGCAGCTTGCCAATACGAGCGCTGGCACATTGCTGTTCGTCAGCAACGGCTACGACAGCACCAACGAGAAACCCTTTCTCTACGCGCTGAACCCGCAGACCGGCGCGACCTTCTATAAAGTGGATCTGTGCGCGGCTGTTCCCACCGCCTGTAATTTGGCGGTTGCCAACGGACTGTCGAGCGCGATCGTCGTCAACACCAGCGGTCAATCGTCAGCAACCGCGAACATGGTGTATGCGGGGGACCTACAAGGAAATCTGTGGCGCATCGACATATCCAACCCGATTCCGACTTCGTGGACCGTCTCCGTGATTTTGCAAACGCGCGATTCATTGGGTAATCCACAGCCCATCACGGCGCCGCCGGTCGCCACGTTGAACCCCAAGTATCCGCAGCTCGCCGGCACCATGGTCTTTGTGGGCACCGGGCAATTACTAGGGATCCCGGACCTATCGAACACCCTCGTGCAGAGCGTTTATGGAGTCTTTGATCCACCAGCCGGATATGCAACTCCTCTGACTCGCGCGAGCTTGGTGCAGCAAACGTTGTCGACCGGCTTGATTGGCACGACGGTCGTGGCAACGGTGTCCAACAACGCCGTATCCATTCCCACGACCAAAGGTTGGTATATCGATCTGACGCTGAATTCCGGTGAGCGCGTCGTTAATCCACCTGTATTGAAGAGCGGCACGCTCATCATCACCAGTACGCAGCCCTCGAGCAGTACCTGCGTCTCGGGAGGCGTTTCGTTCGCCTACTTCATCAACTTTGCGACGGGCAGTTCCTTTACCACGCCGCAATTTGATGCCAACGGCGACGGCGTGGTGACCGTAGCTGGGGACACCGTTGGACCCACTCACATCGTACCGCTTGGTTTCGAGCTGGGGACTGGTTTTTACGCGGGCGTGACCTTGGAACATACGGGCGGCTGCGGAGTGGGAGGTTGTGCCGCAGCTCCAGGCCAACCCGGAAATTTAGGTTATTGGTGTCAGGCAGGTAATGTGACTTGCACGCCGCGCACAATATTAGGTCCCAATACTCGTCGTATTTCATGGTGGGAGGTTCGGCAATGAAACTAGGTAAACTTTCGCTGTTTTCGGCAGTGCTCGCGCTCATGCTCAGTCTGCAGCCCATTTCTGGGTGGGCAATCCGAGCGGTGGGTGCCACCGTCACCGGTCAGATCACAGCATCGCCGAGTCCGACGCAGATCGAGATCGCACACAAGGTGTATCACATCCAGCCGAATAGTCCTGCGGCGAACGCTGCCCGGTCATTCTTCCTCGGGCAAAACGTGGACGCGATCCTGAGCGAGCCCGGCCCGGGCGGTGAGGCCGAAGTGATTTCCCTAGTCTTGCATCAGGACTCGTAGGAGATAGAGATGAAAAAGAACGGCTTCACGTTAGTCGAGTTGATGATCGCGGTGGGCATTGTGGGCATTCTCG
>JBEPVT010000002.1:0-191924 GCA_041690895.1 Gammaproteobacteria bacterium | reverse complement strand
TTACATGGGAGGGGCCGTACCTTCGGCCTGGACATCGCAGGCTGATGGCGGCCTCGCGAATCTGTTTCAATCCTTGTACTCGCAAAATGACCCCGCCATTCCGTCGGGTGGGTTTTTGACCCAGGATGCAACTTGGCTGAGGGATTTTTCGACGGAGCTCGCCCCTTACAGGTTGCCTCTCTTGGCGTACGAAGGCGGGCAGGCTTTTGCGAGCGGTTCCACAGACGCGCTCAATAATCTTTACATGGCGGCCAATCGCGACCCGCGAATGGGCCGGGCATATATACGGTATTTCCATCAATGGAAAGCCGGTGGTGGACAGCTCTTCATGTATTACAACGATGTTGGAGTAGAGAGCAAATACGGCTCTTGGGGCGCCGTTGAATCGATCATGAAAATTATCGCCCCGCTCAGAAGCGCTCCACCAAAGTGGCAAGCCATTCAAATTTTTATATCGGGAAATCCTTGTTGGTGGCCGAGTTGTTCAGGAGCTATCGGTGCGGGGCAATCGCTCGCGAGCCCCACGGCTCCAACGATCCGGCGGGTTCAATGATCGCAGCATCTCGCACTCGCATTTGGAGACACTTCAAACCGCCACGGGAAGGTATACAAAATACCTATCCGTGGTGCGAGCACAAGTGGCGTCGATTTGACCGACAACTTTGGAGGGCGCCGGTTCTAGGCGCTGAGGCGACCACAGAATGTTGGGAAGTCAAACGGTACGTACCGTGGTAACGTATATGATTCGTCGATTTGCAATCAATGGTTCCTCCCGTAAGCACTTCGGCTTTCCAGTCCACCGCTGTCGTGCCGGCGATAGATTGCAAATCACTAGTCAAGTCAGTCACGTATAGAGCCATCGCCTGGGTGCGCTTCATTCATTGTCGCTTAACATGTAGAGGATTTGTCATATCGCTGCCTTCAAAGCAATTGACGCCGGTCCGCCGGGCCGAGGACCGAACGCGAGGCGCCGGCCAACATTGATATAGGAGGCTGTCAAAGCGACCAAGACACACGTCATCAGGTCAATCAATCCACCGACCCACATCATCACCAAAGATCCGAGTATGCACGCCACTAAGCACGCGCCAAGTTTGCTTAGATCCGGATCGCTCTTCGCGGTGGCGGCGCATACCCTAAACGCTTTGAACGAGCCGATGACAATAAAAAGAAGGAATAACGATAGTCCAACAAAACCGTTACTCAACAAGATAGCCATGAAACCGTTCATCAAGTCGATGATTCCTTCCCCCTGACGTAGCTCCCCCATTTTCAACAGCGCCTGTTGATCGCCAAACCAGGGGTGACCCATTACGATCTGCCACGACAGCGCAAAAAGTCTTTCTCGATACGTCACATTGCCCATATCGACTGCGCGGCCGAAGTAAGGGATGACTTGCGCAATTTTGGCGCCTAGAGGCGAAACAGCCACCGCCATTGCCAGAAGTAAAATACCACCAACTGCCTTGAACACTTTTGGAATGACTCGCGGCCCAAGCGCGGCAAAGGAAAGATAGATAACAATCGCACCCAACCAGGGACCGCGGGAATAAGCCGCCATTAGTCCAAAAAGAAATAGGCCGGTAATACTCAATCGTGACACTCTAGACTGGACGTCTTGTTGCAAATATAGCCAAAACCCAAATGCAACCGCGAGCAAGTAACCCAGAAAAAGCGGGTGACCGGCAGACGCCATCGCTCGAACGTCTCCTCCACGAGAAATGTAACCAGTCGGCCGAAATCCCCAGCGCGACAGCAATTCTCCATACAACAGCCAAGATCGGACGTACTCAAAGCTCGCCACAGCAGCGAGTACACAGCACTTGATGCAGAAGCTCGCGATCATGTCCTGGATAGCGGCACGACTGGTACTCGTTCGACTGATCACAAAATATGGGATAAATAGTCCAAAGAAAATCTCGAATGTTCGCCTCGAGCAATCCGTAAATGTCGGTTGCATTAGGACGCCCGGGGCAACCTCTGGTTGCAGAAATACAAAAGCCGTCAGCACGCAGTAGGCGAGCAACAAAATCTCTAGTATCTTCAAACCAGGCGTGCGGGACGGATTCCTATGCTTCCATAGCCGCCACGCCGTTGGCGTGAGTAGACAAATAGTCAGAAGCAAAGGAAAGTCCAGATGAAATAGAGACGAAAGGCCAATCATGGGTACCGGAACCGAGATCGAAGGCATAAGGTAGAGCAAAAACAAAAACGCCGCGGCGGGATTCGAATCTCTTTTTGCGACAATGATCAACATCGGTGTCGCCACAAGCACAAACACCCAAAAATTCGGTGCTAAAAAGACTGTAACCGTTAGTGCGATCCATACTTTGCATCGTCGCGGGAAGTCTTTCTTTGGGCAATATAATTGGGCAATAGGTTGAGCTAGCTTGAAAACTCCGATTGATATCAGGAGGACGACGATCAGCTCTTTAATGGCAAGAATCACGCTGTACCTACAGATGACGTGACGGGTTTCGCAGACCGAGCAGCGCGCGCCGGCATCGCGACCAGCCCCGTCTTCCGCCCGTGGGGTCCATAGCTTTTCTATGATCGATGTGTGTCGATAACCCGAGCATAGTTTTCCAGCGAAGCTTCGGCCACCCTGTTGGCGCTGTGCACATTGATGACATGTTGTCGAGCAGCTCGTCCCAAAGCTTCTGCTCTGGCTTGATCATTTACAACTGCATTTATTTGTCGCGAAAAGCACTCCACATCCTCCGATTTCGCTAAAACTCCGGTCACGCCATCGACGACACTCTCGGGACATCCCCCCGCATCCGTGCTTACTACCGGGCAACCCTGGAACATGGCTTCCAATAGGGCATATCCCTGGTTTTCCCATCTTGAAGCTACCACCGTCAGCATCGACTCCGTGCGCAGAGTCATGACCGCATCATTAGGCTGGCGTCCGCGAAAGTCCACTCGAGCTCGCACGTCCGCCGGAATTGCAGAATCACAAAATTCACTGAAGCGTAGATTCCTGCCGTCAGGCCCGACCACACCGTTGTCGGGCCCAACAAATACCAACCTAAGATTCCTATTCTGCTTCACTGCCGATGCGAACGCCTTCAAAATAATGTCGGCGCCCTTAATTGAATCAAAGCGCCCGACAAAGAGGATGCAGTTCGCATCGCAGCCGTTCCGACTCCATAGGGGTGTCCCTTCATTCATGACCAACGGATTGACGATGCGCCGCGCGTCTCGCGGCTTCAGGTTGTATTTGTCGAGAGTTCGACGCAGGACCAGTTCCGTTGGAGAGACGATTGACTCTATTTTTGACAGAGCGTGCCCTTCGCGTTCGATTCTTTCGATTCCAATCGGCGATTCCAGCTCGTCTTTGACCATCGTAGTGAACGCTGGACCGTGAAGTTTGACCACTAAAGGCAAAGACGTGAGTCGGGCCACATCTGCGCACCAACCGAAGGATTCTTCCATCTCGACGATGTCTATAGGATGTCGTCGATGCACCTTCTTGATGGCGCTGGCGATTTCAACGCCGTAGTCAAATACTCCCCGATGGTTCTGGCGGCCACGTCGGATATGCTTGTAGAAGACCCGACTCAGACCGATGCCACTGTCGCGACCAATCAAATATACATTCGGATCCTGTGATGTAGCGTCCAGCTCGCCTGTGAACACGGAAACGCGATGTCCCTGCGACTCAAGTTCGCGCTTCATCCAGTGAACGTAAGTTATGATGCCGTTCTGAAATTTCTGAAGCGGCCACGCGGGAGAAAAGAAAGCTATATGCACAAAGCAATTCCTCGACGAATCAAAGTCGTCTCAGCATATACATCAGAAACCACATCGGGCTTGACGGCACTTCTAGCTAACAGACGTGACTAGCGAGAATCCTGATACCTCTGCTCAAATATTGCGAACCCCATCACAAAACTAGCGAACACACTAAAGGGAAATATACAAAACAAGTGCGCTATTATGGGGGGTGTACCAGCGTCAAGCGTACGAATCATCTTCTCAGCCAGGAACCGCAACAGCTTTTGGCGGCGACGGGGAACGATTGAGTTCAGGCCGTGCATCCCTGGGTGATTGCGCTCGGAAAAAATTGACATTGTTGGTTCAGCTTGGCGGAAGACGCGCGACTGTACGCACCGGATGCCGAACGAGATGATCGAGACTGTAATGCGTCCGAATCAGCGGGGGCTTGCGCTTACTGAGGCGTATAGACGTCGCGAGCTGCTGTATTTCCTCATCTGGCGCGACGTCAAGATCCGTTACAAACAGACCGTATTCGGAGTTGCCTGGGCTGTGCTGGTACCGCTCCTCCAGCTCGTGATTTTCGGCGTTGTCTTCGGACGGCTTGCCGGAATCAAGCCAGACGGCAATTATCCTTACACCCTGTTCGTACTCGCCGGTTTGGTTCCTTGGACGTTCTTTTCGCAGTCCGTGACTGTTGGCGCTCTGAGTTTGGTGAATCAGCAACAGTTGCTTACGAAAGTTTACTTCCCGAGGATATTCGTGCCGACGGGGGCGGTTGGTGGATGCTTCGTTGATTTTTTAGTTTCATTCGGTGTGTTTGGAGTAATCCTCGCTTGGTATCACTACACGCCATCTTGGCAAGTGGTTTTCGTTCCGGCGCTTGCGGTGCTCACGGTCATTGAATCACTCGGCGTCGTCTATCTTTTGTCAGCGCTAACAGTGACATATCGCGACTTTAGGTATGTTGTCCCCGTAATGATTCAATCGCTCATGTACTTGAGTCCAGTGGTTTACCCTGTGTCTTTAGTTCCCGCCAAGTACCAGTGGATCCTCGGCCTGAACCCGATGGCGGGAATCATTGACGGCTTCCGATCTTCGATCCTAGGAAAGCCTTGGAATTTTCCTACCCTACTTACCTCTATCGCGAGCACGCTTGTGATTTTGATCGTTGGAGCCATGTATTTCCGAAATACAGAACGAAGGTTTGCCGACATTGCATGAGAAACATCTTCTCCGCTCAACGGCGGCCATCGTCGCTCCGCTTATCGGCAAACTGGCCGGCTGATGCCTAGTTCGATCATCCAAGTTGTAGACCTTGGAAAGGCTTATCGTCTCGGGCAAGCGGACGTTCAGCACGCAACGCTGCGTGAGGCGCTCGTTAATGTCATCAAGGCACCGGTCCGCCGGTGGAGAGACATGCGCGAGCCCAGCAACGCGGAAGAGCAGTTCTGGGCGCTGCGAGACGTATCGTTCGACGTGCACGAGGGCGAGGTCATCGGTATCGTCGGCCGCAATGGCGCAGGCAAGAGCACGCTGCTCAAGATTTTATCGCGCATTACTGAGCCGACGGAGGGTCGCGTCACGCTTCGCGGACGAGTCGCGTCCTTGCTCGAAGTTGGGACCGGATTTCATCAGGAATTGACTGGTCGGGAGAACATTTTCCTCAACGGGGCAATTTTGGGGATGTCTCGGTTGGAGATTCAGCGTAGGTTTGACGAGATCGTGGCATTCGCCGAAATCGAGCAATTCCTCGACACTCAGGTGAAACGCTACTCCTCCGGCATGTACGTTCGCTTGGCCTTTGCCGTTGCAGCGCATCTAGAGCCTGAAATTTTGATTATTGATGAAGTGCTTGCCGTCGGCGATGCGGAATTTCAGAAAAAATGTCTCGGGAAAATGAGCGAGGTGACTAAAAAGGGACGCACGATTCTGTTCGTTAGTCACAATTTGTCGGCGGTTCGATTGCTGTGTCGCACCTGTGTCCTATTGGACAAAGGCCGCAAGCTAGATATGGGACCGTCTCACGAAATTATCGACCGATACATGAGCGGAGAAGGATTCCACGACAGATCGGAGGTGCATTTTTCGCGCCCAGCGCGAGCGCCAATATGGATCACGCGGGCCGCGGTGCTCAACGATGGAAAGCGTTCGTCGAGTGTGCCCTTAGGCGCGGACATTAGCCTGCAAATCGATTTCGATGCTGAACCGGCTACCTTGAGTCCCGGATTCGGATTCGTCATCAGCTCATCAGATGGAACAAGAGTTCTAGGTGCAAATAGCCATTATCAACCGTCCAAGAAGCTTGCTCGTCGCGTGGAACGCGGTTCCGTCGTGTGCCGCTTGGGTCGCGTGCCGCTGACACCCGGGACATATTCGATTTCGCTGTGGCTAGGTGACCAGACGGGCGATTGGCACATCGAACCAGATGCCGTGTCATTCAACGTTGTGGAGCGTGACATCTGGGGGCTTGGAAAGCTTCCGCCGACAGACGGAACGAGTCTTTGGTGGCCGACAGAGTTTGAATTCTCCGAGTGCAACGACACTTTCGCAGTGCAGGCGGACTACCTAGCAAAAGAGAAGTAATGAGGTGATGTCAATCACGTCAATTGCTGCACCCCAGCAGTCGCAGGTTGGAGCGCCATGCAGAAAAACCGATGAAGCGCTTCCCAGGGGAAGGCCGGCATCCGCAGGGTGTGCACGCACTCCAGGCACACGATTTCTGCGCAATGTTAAATACCCCTCGTTTCGACTGCCGTAGACTGTTAAATAACCCAAGTTAGCGAATCCGATTTTCTTCGTGAGCCGTTGCTGAAGCGTCGGCAGATTGCGTCACATTGCGCAAGGCAGTCGAAAACTGTTTACTGCCAGACAACTTGTAAAGGGCAAAGGCAGTGTCAGGTCGTAACGCACAACATTCCGTGTGCGGGATTTAAGAACCTGAGACTTAGCGCGGTTATTTTCCGGCAACTCCTTCACGGCAAGGATTTTGCCGCTGCGACGCGCGTCGAGGCCCTCGGAACCTAATAGAATTTTATATAGAGGCCACGATGTACCAAGCGCGAAGACCGAGAGTTTTGAACACGACATTGGCGCTGATCGCTTTGGCGCTCGCGGCCCGCGAAGGCGCCTCCGCAGCAGGCACCGGCGCAAGCCCAGTTTTCAATTACTCGGATTTCTCAGGCTCTCCTAGCGTTCATCCGACCGCCTCGGTGGCAATCAGTGGCTCTCAGGTGCATTTGACCGACGGGCAGAGCCACAATGGTGGGGGCCTCTGGTACAACACTACACAGAATATTCAATCATTCACGACCACATTCACTTTCCAGCTTCCAGGTATAGCTGGCTACGGCATGTTTTTTGTTATCCAGAACTCGAATGGCACGACCAATCCGGGGGGGTACTCGGGAATCAACGCTGGCGGTAATTCTGCGAATGGAATGGGTTATGGTGCAGGTGGGGGAGCCTCGCAACCCGCATTGGGAAACAGCATCGGCATCAAGTTCGATGCCACTCCGTTCAACACGCCAAGCTGGTTTGTAGCGCCCGGGCCCCTCAGCAGCACCGGTCTTTACGTGGACGGGGGTCCGGCGATAGGGGGCAATGGACCGCTCGCTGGATTCGGCCCAGAGGTTGATCTGCATCAGTTCAATATCGGCGTCGGCAGCAACGATGTGATGCAAGCCGCCGTCACCTATGACGGCACCATTCTGACAATGGTGCTGACTGACACTTCGACGGGGGCGACGACGCGCCTGAGCTGGCCAGTCAACATTCCCGCAATCGTGGGGGGTAACACTGCTTACATCGGCTTCTGCGGCTCAACGCCGGAGGCTTCGAGTAGTGCGACGGTGACTAAAGTCCTGAGCTGGTCGTTTTCGCAAGGCTACAACACACGCTTGGCGACGCCTACTTTCAGCGTGAGCCAAGGGCAGTACACCTCGACGCAATCGGTTTCCGTGGGCGGCCCTGCGGGAGCGACGATCTACTACACGACGAACGGGATGCCGCCGACTACTTCCTCCACCCGGTACACGGGGACGCCCATCAGTGTCAGTTCGAGCGAGCTCATCCAGGCAGTGGCGGTTGAGTCAGGTTTCACGGATAGTTATGTCGCGCAGGGCAATTATCAGATTCAGGCGAGCAGCACGCCGGTCATCAATTTCTCCAGCGGCTTTGCGAACGCGAACGGGCTCATTCAACCGGTCGGTAACGCAACGATCAACAACGGCAATATCGTCCTTACGGACACCAAGAATGTATTTGAAGCTGCCGCTGCTTGGTACGCGGCGCCTGTTAACACTCAGACGTTTGACACAACTTTTACGATCAATCCCACAGCGGTTAGCACTCCCACGGCTGTTAGTGGGAATGGTATGGCCTTTGTCATTCAGAACTATCCCCAGACTTCGACAGGCACGAATTACAACTGGACAATGGGCAATGGTCCTTTCGGCACTGTCGCGGTGAGCGGTGGCCCGTGGACCCTGAGTGGGACATCCACCAACCTAGGCTATACCGGGATTAGCAATAGCATCGCGGTTATCTTCGACTATGCCAATGGATCGGGTAACCTTACAGGGCTTTACACGAATGGAGCGATACCAAAAGGCTCCAGCGTCGATATGAGTTCATCGGGTGTATCGCTCCTTTCTGGGCATCCACTGACTGTCAACTTAAGCTACAACGGCACAACGCTGGTTGAGACTGTCACCGATACCGTGACCTCCGCCCATTTCACGCGGAGCTACACGGTCAATATCCCCTCGATTGTTGGCGGTAGCACTGGCTATGTTGGTTTCACGGCGTCAACTGGGTACTTTTTCTCGAATCAATCTGTTACGAGTTGGACGTATTCTACGCAAGCGCTGCCGGTGCCCGCGCCTCCAACGAACCTCGTTGTTCAATGACGTCGGTGAGGCAAGTTACGGCAACTTGATGGTCGATCTTGTATTAGGGGCGATTTCGGCTCGGCCACGCGATAAGGCATACAGACGACCTACCAGGGACGGAGTCGACGTCGCGTCCGATTTAACGGACGCCTGACTAGGCATCGTCTGGCCACGCCGTTTAGAAATGTTTGACTATTGCTCAGCAACCTTAGCGGCAATCTGCGGTGCAACTCGCAAGGCATTGGCCGCGATAGTAAGACTTGGGTTGATCGCGCCGCTACGCGGCATGAATGAGGCATCTACCACGTAGAGATTCTCGATATCATGCGTTCGGCAGTTACTATCGAGCACGCTGGAACGACGCTCATTTCCGAATCTACAGGTTCCGCAAGGGTGCCCGTAATTCATATCGAGCTCTCTAGAAATCCGCAGCATCCGCCAGGGCCGCACGCTCCGCGAAAACGCGAGGCGTAATTCGTCAGCGCGCCGTCGCAGATCATCCGTGATGGTGTAAGAAAAACTCGCGCCGTCGGGCTCACTGGGGTCAAGCATGATGCGGTTGTCCGGATTTGGATCATCCTCGGTCATGGCGGCGAAAATACCTGCACCGCCAAACATGAACTCGCCAATATGAGAAGGCCCCTTCGCGAGCAAGGACAGTAACAGCTCGTTGCGCACGCCGCGTCGGCGCAATTGGTACTTGATATACACTGCGATCTCGCCTCGGCCCGCGTCCATTCCCATGCTTTGCACATAGCCCAAGCGCTGACCTTTGTGAACATAAAAGTCGCGCACAGAAATCGATTTGCGTTGACGCGACTGTCGGTCCAATCGACGCGGGGCCCATAGCGCAAAGATGTCGGACGTATGAAACATCAGATTCCGCCCGACTTGATCGGAGCTGTTGGCAAGCCCTTGCGGCCAGAAATCATTGCGCGAGCGTAGTAGGATCTGGGGTGTATGCAGTGCACCCGCGGACAGCACGACAATACTGGCGCGGAATTCCAATTCGCGCCCTAGGTGCAGCGCTTTCACTACACGAACTTCTTTTTTGTCGGCATCCAGTGTCTGCACGTCGCAATGTTCGAGGATTTGGCATTGTGGTTGACGCAGCGCTGGTTCTAGACTGGCAACTCGAGCATCGGATTTGCAACCTCTCGGGCAAATTTTTCCGATACACTCCTTGCACTGCTCATCGTAGCGAATGCCTACATGAAGCGGCTCTGGCTTTAGGCCATTTCGGCGCATCTGCTCCATTAGCGCTCGGTCCCATTCACTCATTCGTCCTTCCGCGATGTCGCTCGACTCGCTGCGTATACCGTAGAGTTTCTCGGCGGCATCATAGTAAGGTACGAATTCCCCAAAACTTACCGGCCAGGGGGACGTCGCCGCGTTCGGCGTGTGCAGGCCTGCGAAATCACTGGCTGCCATACGTTCCAGGGCGGCTGCGTAATAAATGGACGACCCACCGACCGCACAGCCGATGGCAGCAAAGAAGCGCTGGCGATCACCGTTAGCTTGCCGATGAGTTATTGGATGTGGCCACCAGCCGTGAGCAATGCGGGATTCGGGAGTGAGCGTCCAGTTGCTTGCGTCGGTGGGGCCAATGCGACCTCCCCTTTCCAAGAAAAGCACGCTGAGGCCTCTCAAAGCGAGCGCGCAACCAACCGTTGCGCCGCCTACACCAGTGCCGATTATGATTACATCCCAATGTCGGGAGGCAGCGGCTGTCGGGTCCGTCATCGATCAAAACTCCGCCACAAACAGTTTGATTGGTTGCTCAAGGGCCTCCAGCACAAGCGTTCAGAACGCCACGGGCACCGGTGAAGCGCGGCGTTCGCTGCTGTGTCAATTGGCAATACTCAAGTCACGATTCCACGCGGCCATGCATGATCGATAATGCTCCAACATTCGATCCACTTTGGTTTCCCAATCGAAATCTCGGATCACCTTGAGCCTTCCAGCCTTGCCCATTGCACGCCGTTCCTGCGGGTGTGTGGCGAGTCGAACTAGAGCAAGCGTCAAGTTTTCTACGAATGCCTCCTTAGAGGACGGTTCCACGAGAATTCCACAGGAAGAATCGAGATATTCGGCCGGTCCGCCCCATGCTGTGGCAATGACCGGCACCTCCATGGCCATCGCTTCCAGCACAACGGCGCCGCCGCACTCGTGCATGCTCGGCAGCACCAAGGCGTCGGATTGAGTGAGCAGACGGGCACACTCTGACTGCGCCATCCAGCCGAGAAAACTCACCTTGCCGGGTTGATCGCTCCCGTCGCCAAGGATGCCCAGGCAACCTGCCATCTGTTCCAAATTGGCCTGCTCGTCGCCGCCGCCGATGATTGATAAAGACATGGCGGTTTGCGCAGAGGCCTGTTTGAACGCGGTCAGCAGCAAGTCCACAGCTTTCAATGCGACCAGTCGACCCATGAATACAAAGCGCACACTCTGAGTGGTGCGTTCATTCTCAGCGGTGGGGGGCTGGCTCCACAGCGCGAGGTCCACCCCATTTTCGACCAGGTTGACGATATGACTACATACTCCTCGCGGCAACGCCGCGCGCGTACGTTCGTTGGCGACCAACAGCATCGATGCCTTACGCTTGCCTGGCATCAACCAGTTCATGAAATCGGCCAGTCGGCGTCCGGTGGCGAGTGCCAGCCGCTCCGTCGATCCTTGCAGCTTTCGAAAGCCGGGCGGGTAGTTCATGCCGCCGTTCATGGGTCCGATGATCACAGGGACGCTCATCCCAAAAATCAAAGAGGGTTCCTTCGGCGAGACGGGGATCGGCTGATGAACGATTGAGATGGCTTGTTCGCGAAGTAATCGCCGAATCTCCCGTCGCTGGGCGATTTGAGTCATGATTCGCAAGAGAAATCCCGCTGTAAAGCTCGATATTCTGTCGGGCACTAGCTGACTTAAGCGCCACACGAGGAGATGTGCCTTAGTGTCGGGAACGTAGACGATACGGTCGCCGTCGAGCGGAAATAGCGACTCCAATTCACCGCGAGTTCGCTCGTGGACCACCAGCCACACAGGAATTTGCCTTCGACGCAGAACCCGATAGTAGTGCACGGGGAGCGCCGCTTCGCCGCCGAATTTTAAGGAAGCGTGTTCCGCAACTATCAGTGCTCTAATTTCCAAGAATTCAATCCTTACGGCAGAAAGCGCCGAAGCGACCTTCTCCCGCGAAGAACCATCGATGGAGCCGTCACCCACTTTTCGCGGAGGCGACTGCCTGGCCAGTGCTAACTTTCGCATTCGTCGGCCACACTTGCGCCGGTGGGGATGTAACCTTGAAACTGTCGCTCAATACATCCTGTGGTCCGTGAATGCTGAGCCACCCCTGACGCCAACACTCGTCGCGGACCGCGCGTGCCAAATTTGCGAGTGACCTAATGCCAAAAATTCGATCATGGATCTTACGAGTATTTAAGCTGCTCTCAGATCCCTTCTGGACCGAAAGACATGGCGAGCTGACAATGCTGACGACATCAGGATTGAATTGCCGAAAGAAAAAATAAGCAGCGTCAATATAGATTTTGCCCCCCTTCGGGTGTCCTTCCTCGCGTTCCCTCGAACCGCGAACAAACTCAATCAGTCGCGGCATGATTCGTCGATGCACAGCGTAACTATGAGCCCAAATGAAAGGACCGGAATAACGCAGAAGGCCGGTCGGCGACTCCGGAATTCCTTCCCCATCGATCCCGCCGGAATGCCCGATGAAACAGAGATCCCATTCATTCTCACGAAGGTAACTTGCGATTTGTTCTTGTTGAAGCCGGAACCTTTTGCTGAAAATCGCGTCGTCCTCGATTGTCCAGACGGTCTCAAGGCCATCTTTGTATGCGGCTTCGAGAATTTCCAAATGACTCAGAAAACTGCCATAAACTCCGCGCGATCGAAATCCATTGGCAGTCGCCGGCATTGGAGCATGTGGAATGACCACCTTGGGGTCATTGATGCCGACTCCACACGCCCGTAATTCTTTGGTCAACGCACGCAGGCGATCGTCGCGATCTGGCAAATGGATAATTGCCAATCGATCGAAGTAACCGAGAAGTCCCATAAACAGCCTATCCCTCGAGGTAACTTTCCAATCGCCGTGCAGATTGGCCTGCTCTGCGACTCGGCGCATTAGCCGCCATTATCACACAGTCCTAGAGCGGTCCTTCCGACCTATCGCCGGGACGTTTCACGCGATGGCATCTCGGGTCGCGCGGATCTATGTCGCACATAATTATGCAATATGCCACTTGCGCCGCCATGGTGCATATTCCGATAAGAGCAATAAGGCGAGCGAACCCTATTTGGCGCCGCGCTCTGCGACTGGACCCTAGCCCCCAAGTGCGACAGATTGTCGCCACGCGCTTTCCGCGCTTGATCAAGAAATGCCGGATCACGTATCAGTCGAATATCCATTTAAGCGTGATAATTCGCATTTTGAAATCGCATAATTACGTTACCATTCAACCGTGTTTTGGAACTGCGGATGGCGAAAATGAAAAAAGCTCTGGTCTGCGGCGCGGGTGGATTTATTGCTTCGCACATGGTCAAGAGGCTAAAAGCGGAAGGATATTGGGTCCGGGGCGTCGACTTGAAATTCCCGATCTATAGCGATACCGCTGCCGACGACTTTCTTGTTGGAGATCTGCGCGATCCGGCCATCTGCGCAGTCGTCGTGGATCAAAAGTTCGATGAAATCTACCAGTTTGCGGCCGATATGGGCGGAGCCGGGTACATATTCACCGGGCTGCATGACGCAGCTGTCATGCATAACAGCGCGACGATCAATTTGAATATGCTCGAGGCTGCGAAAAAACGAAACAACAAAAGAATCTTTTACTCTTCATCCGCGTGCATGTATCCCGAGCACAATCAGCTTGACCCGGATAATCCAAATTGTGCGGAGGATTCGGCCTATCCGGCCAATCCGGACAGTGAATATGGGTGGGAAAAGCTTTTCTCTGAGCGGCTCTATTTGGCATACGCGCGCAACTATGGAATGGAGGTGCGAATCGCCCGTTATCACAATATTTTTGGCGTGGAGGGCTCGTGGAACAACGGAAAGGAAAAGGCGCCGGCGGCCTTGTGCCGTAAGGTAGCCGAAGCGCAGGACGGTGGGTCGATCGAGATCTGGGGGGACGGCAAGCAGACTCGTTCATTCCTATACGTCGATGAATGCATCGAGGGCACGATTCGCCTGACCCGATCGGGCTGGACCGGACCCGTGAACATCGGATCCGATGAAATGATCAGCATCAATGATCTGGCAAAGTTGGTAATGAATATAGCGGGGAAAACCCTGTCGATCAGGAACATTCCGGGTCCAACCGGTGTCCGCGGAAGGAACTCCGACAACCGATTGATTCAGGAAAAGCTGAGGTGGAGGCCAAGCACGCCTCTGAAAGACGGAATACAAAAAACCTACCAGTGGATGCGAGCACAGGTAGCAACCAGTGTGAAGGACGCCTGATAAGGTTCGTTGTGGCACGGCAAGCGCCTTGAGGAATTCCAGGCGGATCAACTTCGGACGGCAGGAAACTCGCGGTTTCGCGGCCATATAATGCTGTGGCGGATAAGATCCCGAACGAAGTGAGGAGTTGCGGTGTGCGTGCGCCCAAGTGCGGCGCGCTTCACGATGCCTATCGAACATGCAAGCAAGGCAACTATGTCTATCCTGATAGCGTGGCTGATTCCATATGTCATTGCGAAGTATCGCCTTCGGGATTCAAACCAATAGGACGGCAGCCGCTTCGGTCCGCTCGTCGGGTCCGTTACCATTGTGCTCTGTCCCATGATGTGCATCACCCGACTCTCGGGGACGTACCAGGTAGCGAAGCCGGCTTTTTTTGCGCGGTAACAGAAATCCGTCTCCTCGAAGTACAGAAAATAGTTTTCATCCATTCCTCCGATCGACTGAAAGACAGCGGGGCGAATCAACATAGAGGCACCGCAAATCCAGTCAATTGGCTGGGACGCCTTGGTCATATGTTGCGCGACCATCCAGCGCTTGAATAAGCGCATTAGCAAGCCCAATTCCATGCCGTGGAGCATTTCGCTCATCAAAGAAGGAAAGTGAAACGCGATGGGCCAGTCGCTCCCATCCAAATTCTCAAAGCTGCTTCCCGCAATGCCAACTTCTGGGTGTGATTCCAAGAACTGCGCCAAGGATCCGATGGCCCCAGATCGAACCTGGGCATCCGGATTCAGCAGGTATATATACGACGGAGTACGCTTTTCGTAGGCTCGCGCGATTCCAAGGTTGTTACCGTACGCGAAGCCACCGTTCTTAGCGGCGGTCACCAATGTGACCCAGGAGCGCCAGCCGTTTGATTCGATCGCATCGGCGATGTAGGGTGTATCGCCGGACGCGTTATCGACGACAATGGCTCGTATATGGAATCTTGGCGCTGATCTCTCCGCGGCGACCGATCTTAGACTTTCGACTGTCAGCGCCGCGCTCTTGTATGTGACAATCACCACCGCAATGTCGAAATCAGTCATGTCAACGCCAAATGTACGATGCTTTTACCGAACGACCGCCTGTGATACGAGACGCCAATCAAAACGGCGCAGTTGGCGCGACAGCGCCGGCAATATCAGTCTCGAGCCCAACCGCGTTGGTATGGATATCCTCGAACACCACCGGCTCCGCCCGAGTGGGAGGCTTAAATGAATGATAAAGACGCGCGATTCGGTGACGCCGCGGCCACGAAGTCAGCATGAGCTCATTCTTCAAGTGAGGTTCCTCCCAAGGCACATCATGATAGCCTGACTCAACGAATGGACGGCATGCCTCGCCGGCAGCGAGCGCCTGAGGAAACAGAGCGATTGTGTCGCAGCGAATGGCTACTTGTGCGGGAGATGCGGAAGAAGCGCCCAAGACTTCACTAAAAGCACGCGCCAGGCTGCTTCCGGCTATTTCGAGATGTCCGAGCTGGGTACAGCGAGGATTCATTTCAATCAAATACGGCGCACTACTGCCGGGTTTTATGATGAAGTCGAATCCAAAGAATCCCGAGAGGTTTAATTGCGACACAAGCTGTTCGGCCGCTTCTTGCATCAGTCGATTTTGGATCACTCGAACGACCGTTGCCGCGCCGGTCTGACCCTCGGCGGATACAACAATGACGGATATTGAGGCCAACATCTTGCCGCCCCAACATGCCACCATGGAATTGGCCGGGCGACCAGCAATAAACTCTTGCGCGGTGACTTCGCGCGCGCCGTAATACCGACGTGACCACAAGGCCAGCGGGTCGCAGTCTATGGCTAGTCGCTTCCATGCCGTTAAAGGGCCGGAAGGCGCTCGCAGATCATTCCATGCAGCGATTGATTCGCTAAGGGAACGCGAGATCCTGACGCCATTCCCGCCAGATTCTCCGTCCACCTTTATGACAGCTCCAGATGAAAATTCGTCATGCCATTTCACCAGGTCATCGGCGGTTGCGATTCTCCGCGTGATTGGTACGTTGATATTTGCTTTGGCCGCCAAATTGAGCAGTTGAAAGCGACTGTCGACAATGGAATAGCTTTGGGGGGATCCCAGAGAACGCCCGATGACAGGTCGCAGTGACAGGTCCAACTGATGGAGCGCATGCAACTGTGCGACCGCGCCGTCGTCGCACGGAACAACTACGTCCGCCCCAGACTGGTGCACGGCGCGACGCAGGTCCCGCAGCGGTAATAGTCCGCCATATCGGAAAACGTGGTCTAAGCCTGTGACGTATCGCAGCGGATGCCCCGCTGGGCAGATGGCGCTGATCCGGCAGCCGTGTCGGCGGAATGCAACGGCCAGCCGCGCGGACGCGGGCCACCATTTCGCAGCCACGATCAAGACTGATGGTTCGGATCTACCATCCAAAGCGAGGTTTCCCACTGCATCCTTGCGAAAAGCGGCACGTTTCATCAATTGACACGCTCAGTTACCATTTACCATAATCGTGGCGAGGAAACTTAGCCATCGCGCAGGCAAGGAATAGGAACGACGCCGAGCAGAATAGCGGATCTCATGCCCCATGAGGCCTGTCGTATTCTGCAAATTCCGACGCCGGGCGATTCCGCTACAAAATCCAAGAATTGCGTACTCAAACCGCGAGCATTAAGTAGTGTTTGTATATATTTGCTGCCGCCCTAAGCCGGGCCCCCACCATGTTTTGTTTTCGCATTTTCGGGGATTCGCCAATACTCATCGTCGAACATTGTGGAGCGTAAATTGACTGACGCTGTAGACATCGCGATTGTCGGGGCAGGACCGTACGGATTATCCCTAGCAGCACACTTAAAAAACTGCGGGCAAAGGGTGAGAATTTTTGGTTCGCCAATGAAGTTCTGGTCACATCACATGCCCCAGGGAATGCACCTGAAGTCAGAGGGATTTGCCTCGTCTCTTTCAGATCCTGCCGCGGAATTTCCCTTGAAGGCCTATTGCGCGGAGATGGGGCTGCCTTATGCGGATGTCGGTTTGCCAGTTCCTCTGGATACGTTTATTTCCTACGGTCGAGAATTTCAGCGGCGCTATGTTGCGCATCTGGAAAACACACAGATAACGTCCGTGAAGGAGTCATCTGGAAACTTCGAACTCACAACCGCCGCGCAGGAAATCGTGCGCGCCCGCCAAGTCGTGATCGCGGCTGGAATCTCGAATTTTGGGTTTATACCGCCGGCGCTTCAAATGATACCGAATACCTTGCTGTCGCATAGTTCTCAGCACAGTGACCTGACTGGGTTTAGCGGTCGAAAAGTGGCGGTACTAGGCGCAGGCGCGTCTGCTGTTGATATCGCCGCACTGTTGCAGAAGGCCGGCGCGGAAGTCGACTTGATCGCCCGACATTCGAAAATTCAATTCCACGACGCTCCGAAAGAACCACGCGCACTGCTCGAGAGAATAAAACAACCTCGCTCCGGTCTTGGATTAGGTTGGAGATCCAGAATGTGCACGGACATTCCGCTGGTCTTTCATGCAATGCCGGAATCGATGCGTCTTCGCGTGGTATCGAGCCATCTCGGACCGGCTCCATGTTGGTTTTTACGCGATGCAGTCGTCGGGCGATTACCGATGCATTTGGGCGCAACGATAACCAAGGCTGTCGCGCGCGGCGAAAAGGTCTCCCTCGAGTTCAGCAATCCCAATCAAGAAAACCGACAAATCGACGTCGATCACGTCATTGCCGCTACGGGCTACAAAGTGGCGATATCCAAACTGCCGTTTATCGACCCGGCAGTCAAATCGCGCATTGCGGTGGTGGCCGACACCCCAATACTGAATAGACAATTTGGGTCCTCGGTAAAAGGGCTCTACTTCATTGGCGCCGCAGCCGCCAACAGTTTTGGTCCTCTTCTGCGATTCGCCTACGGCGCCGAATATGCCGCAACGCGCCTCGCGAAGCATTTGGCGCAAAATTAGTTCGCCGATTACATCCTGAAGTCGTTTGTCGACTACTTGGGCCGTAGCTATTCGCGACGTCGGGTCGACTTCCTATTTGGGAGGTTTCTCGTACAAGCGGACAAAATCCCCAAATGTCACCGGAAACCGCACCTCATCCACGGTGTCAAAAGGGTCAAACCCCAACTCCTCCTCGAGCCTCGCGACGATTAAGGCAAAGCTTAGCGAGTCCAGGCCCGACTCCAACAGTTTCAAATCATCGGACAACCGCGCGAGTTTTCGTTTCTGTTCTGTTGCAACCTGTTGGAATTGTGCTTCTACTGCCGCTCTCGTCGACATTTTGTGCTCCGTCCTCGATTAAAACTTACGCAGATTGTCCGGGTCCCGCACGCAAAACTTGGCTTGGTCGAGGGGTTCGGTCCCCGATCCGCGCGCCCATGCAAATTATCAGTGTGGCACGATTTTCGCCGGCACTCCAATTGCGGTTGCACGACTCGGTACGTCATTCACGACTACCGCATTGGCGCCTATCTTTGCATGCCTGCCTATCGTAACGGCTCCAAGTATTTTTGCGCCGGCGCCTACGTCCACGTGCCCTTCGAGTATGGGCACTCCGTCCTCACCCGCGCCAATCGTTACTTGCTGGAAAAGCAGACAATTTGGGCCGATCTCTGCGGCGGGATGAATCACGATGCCATTTGGGTGCGGCAGCATAAGACCGCCGCCGAGCCGGCAATTCAGAGGAATATCGGCACCGGTTACAATGCTCCAGAAACGATGCCGAAGAACGGCTATAAATCGCGGCAATATCGACCACCAAGCTTTCGATGCCGAATGGGACTGGTTAGCGCGTATGCTGGCAAGCAACGAACGCGATGGAATCCACTGAAATAAAGCTTTCTTCTCGCGCGACCAATCCGCCGCAGTAGCGGAAATCTCGGCCGGCTCGGTTTCCACACAAACTGTGTCGCGCGGCAGACTCTCAGATTCTTTTGCACCCATACTTACTACTCAGCTTAGACTCGATTGCCGCGGCACCCATGAATTTGAGTGATTGAAGTCTACCCTGAGTTGATAGGAAACCCCCATAATGTCAATCACGGACCGGAATATGCGCCGGTTTTTCCTCAGGCTTGCTGGTCCGCTTGAGGGCTAAGACGTGAGCGCTATCTCAAAAAATCATTCCAAACTTGTGGGCGCTATGACGAGACTTTGCATGATGACGCGGTTCATTGCATACAACTAATGCGTGTTTCTTGAAGATCGCGTATTTCATCAACCAATACCCGAAAGTGAGCCACAGCTTTATCCGACGTGAAATCCTCGCGCTGGAAAGGCAGGGTTTTGAGATTCAGCGCTTTGCATTGCGCGGGTGGAAGGAATCGCTCCCGGACGCAGACGACCGTGAGGAACAGACCAAAACCCGTTACGTACTGCGAGATTGTGTGTGGGGTCTAATTCTGCCGATGGTGGCTGTCCTGCTTCGC
This sequence comes from Gammaproteobacteria bacterium, assembly GCA_041690895.1. Classification (GTDB taxonomy): domain Bacteria; phylum Pseudomonadota; class Gammaproteobacteria; order Steroidobacterales; family Steroidobacteraceae; genus Bog-1198. The sequence goes on along the minus strand of JBEPVT010000002.1, from coordinate 172,437 downwards.
TCCCCTCTGCGATTGCTCTCCGCGCTGCGTTTAGCCCTGCATATGGCGGGCCACTCGGATCATCGAGCGATTTATCACGTTGTCTACGTTGCTGAGGCCTGCCGTATTCTTAGGTGGTTAAATCAATCTGGCGCCGAACATCTACACGCTCATTTCGGCACAAATTCTGCTGAGGTGGCGATGCTTACTCGCGTCTTGGGCGGACCACCCTTTAGCTTCACCGTCCACGGCCCCGACGAGTTTGCAACGCCTATGGGACTCGAAGAGAAAATCGGTCGAGCCGATTTCGTGGTGGCGGTCAGCTCATTTGGTCGGAGTCAACTCTACTTAAGATCGCGGCACGCGGACTGGCCCAAAATTAAGGTGGTGCATTGCGGAGTAGAACAGTCGTTCTACGAATCCGCCGCATCGAACGTTCCATTCGCAGCTCGACTCGTTTGTGTTGGGCGCCTATGCGAGGCCAAGGGGCAGCTCCTGTTGATCGACGCCGTAGCGAGACTCTCTGCGAAACAGGTACCCTTGGAGGTGGTCCTTGCAGGCGACGGACCCATGCGCCAAGAAATAGAGGCACTGATCGATCGCTATGGGCTGGCCAAGCAGGTGCACATTACCGGGTGGATTGGCAGCAACGAGGTCCGAAATGAGATACTGGCATCCCGGGCGCTGGTATTGCCCAGTTTTGCTGAAGGCTTACCAGTCGTCATTATGGAGGCCATGGCTCTGGCGCGGCCGGTACTCTCCACGTATATCGCGGGAATCCCCGAATTGATCCGACCGGGCGTTGATGGTTGGTTGTTTCCCGCGGGCTCGATCGATGAACTTGTGCTGGCCATAGAGGACTGCTTAGCCAAGAGCGACGAAGATATACGTCGTATGGGGAATGCAGCCCACGACCGCGTCGTAGAGCGCCATTCAATTGATTTGGAGGCAACCAAGCTGTCCGCACTTTTTGTGGTATCGGCGGCTCAGCAGCATGATTGAGCACCTTGGCGGAATGATTATCAGCGGCGACGGCCAATTCGGAGATAACTGTCGCAGGCGCAGCGGAGCGATCGCGGAATTAACGAAGCGGGTGTGAAGACTTGCTGGCATTAGTGGAAATCCTTCTGCTCGCTGTGGCGATAATCCTCCTGCTGCCGGCCACAGTGCTGTTCATCGAGGTCATGCTCGCGCTCACCCGCCGCAAGAACGTGACTGCAGACGATCACGAACGACGTCGTCTCGCAATACTGATGCCGGCACATAACGAAGCCCTCGTCATTGCTGGACCGATTCTCTCAGTTAGTCCGCAATTGGGCGAGATCGACAGGCTTGTAGTGGTGGCCGACAACTGCACCGACGAGACTGCCGCAATTGCGTCCGAAAACGGTGCTGAAGTGATCATTCGAACGGATCTTGACCGCCGAGGGAAAGGGTACGCGCTCGATTATGGAATTCGCCACCTCGCTCTCGACGCGCCCGAGATCGTCATCGTCATCGACGCCGATTGCCAGGTCGCCCCGAAGACTATCGATCGTCTGGCCCGAATCTGCGCGTTGAGCAATCGCCCAGTTCAGTCCATGTATCTCATGTACGCCGGCAAAGATGCGGGACTCAGGATGCGCATCGCGGAATTTGCATGGACCATTAAAAACCAAGTTCGCCCCTTAGGACTTCTGCGACTCGGGTTGCCGTGCCAACTAATGGGCACGGGCATGGCGTTTCCGTGGTCGTGCATCAGCGTTGCCCAGTTGGCCACCGGCCATATTGTCGAAGATCTGCAGCTCGGGATTGATCTAGCTCGAGCCGGCTCGCCGCCGATTTTTTGTCCCGATGCACTTGTCACCAGCAGCTTCCCCACGACAGCGGAAGGCGCGCGCGGCCAGCGCACGCGCTGGGAGCATGGTCATTTGAGCGTTATCTTGAATCAAGCACCCCGGCTGTTATGGGAATCGGTCAAATCCAGGAATCTCAATACGCTGGCGGTGGCTCTGGATCTGAGCGTGCCGCCGCTTGCCTTGCTGGTGCTGCAGATTGCTCTAGTCTGGGTCGCCTGCGTCGCTTTATGGCTCATCACAAGCAAGCAACTGCCGCTCGGCATTGTTACTGGTGCCGCTGCGCTGGTCGGCATCTCCATACTGGTAGCGTGGTCGCGCTTTGGCCGAAACATCATTTCATTTGGGAGTCTCGCATTGGCGCTGCTCTACCCATTGGGAAAAATTCCCATCTATCTTAAGTTTCTGTTCGCTCGGCAACGGGAGTGGATTCGCTCGAAGCGAGATGGAAACCGTACCTAGCGCCAACGACTAACGGACTTTGCGGAATTGGCGCGAAACGATGGGCGGGATAAAGTCTGCCGCAACCTTTTTCAGACGTTGTCTGAAGGTCAGTTGGAAATCCCTTTCATCTCGAGCTCGAAATAATGTTGAATGCTCGCCGCTCACTTCTTCCGCCGGGCGGCCATTGCTGAAATAGTAAAGCGCGAGAGATTTTCGCGTCATTCCCTCCGGGCACGACAGCGGGTCCGGATGCCCGTGATACGTGTAATCGGTCGTCCCGAATACCATCATGCGATTGAACACCGGCAATACTTTCTGCTCACAGCGAGTCATCTCTCGATCCCACAGCTGCAAGTGCCCGCCGTATTCCTCGCGCCAGTCTTTATTCAAATACAGCAGCAGATTCAGCCGCCGGTCTAAGCCGTAACTACGATGCTTGTTGAAATCGGCGTGTATTCCAAGCTTGCCTCCGGGCTTTATTTGATGCAGCCCGCCGCCCTCGAAGCCCGGATCTGGGATCAAGTTATCGATGCCGGTAATACCACTCAAGAATTCCAAAAACGTCATAGAGTTGAGGTGATACATCAACAAACGCGTCATCGGACCGAAAGATGCGTCAGCGGACGATTCCAGCTTGATCTCGTTTGCGTTGTCAAAGCTTCTCCAGCGAATGGCATCTGGCTTGGGAAATTCCGCAAGAACCTGATCAATGAGATCTGGAGCGAAAAAATTATCTATAACGAAATGCGGAAACGGTTTGGCGTTGACATAGGCGGCATGAGCGGACGCTGTTATTTCACTCATTCGCGCAAGCGGTAGGAAGGAACCTATGTTCAAATCTGTGAGAGTTCGCATTGGCATCTCATGTCTTCTCGGCTCCCTCGCGATTGTTGCGAGGAGCGGTGCTGATCAGGGCGATGAGACTATCAGACTGGATATGGCGATTGAACTCAGCGCCGTCGCAAGAATGGAATCAAATCGCGACTCAAGTCACACTGCGTTTATCTGAGTGCACTCCATCCAGGCAGCGTGCCTCGGCAGCGCGGAGACCAATCGGTTAATGTTGGGTTTCCGCGGGGGGTTCAAAAGTCAGACCCTCAAGAGCGACAATGAATATACTCCAAGCCATTGAAAACAAACAATTTTGATGTAAATACGCGTTGTGAGCTCTTTCCGCTTTAAAATTGCTTAAATTGCGATTGCCTAGCGTACTGAAATAATCGACTATTAAGACCCGCTTGATTCCTTTACTAACAAGCAATTCATCCCGATAACCATGGAAGCGAGACAGGTCGCTCAAACGAGCTTCGTACCGCGCGATATACTTTGGAAGCAATGATTTACATAAACAACGTAAGTGCTTGGCGTGCGCTTGTTCGGAAAATATGAGAAGCGTCCTACATATCGATGACTACGATCTTCGAGAGGCCCTGCAGGTGGCCTCAGCGTACGGTACTGAGCGGTTCGGTTACGTTGTCACCCCAAACGTAGATCATGTGATTCGCCACCATTCCGACATGCGCTTTCGCGCATTGTATGACCAGGCCGCCTACGTGTTGCTCGACAGCCGTTTTCTTTCTCATACTGTGGGGCTTGTCAAACGACAGGTTTTCCGGGTTTGCTTAGGTAGTGACTTGACCACTGAAGTATTGCGAAAAGTGGCGAAGCCACTCGACGTCATTGTGCTGGTCGGCGGATCTGAGGAGCAAGCGCAACTACTCCGCGATCGATTTGATTTAAGACGGCTTCAGCACATCAATCCTCCGATGAACTTCATCAATGATTCTGAAGCGGTGGAAAGTTGTCTGCGATCGATAGAGGAGGCCGGTCCGTTCCGGTTTTGCTTTCTTGCGATCGGATCACCGCAACAAGAAATCATTGCGCAAAAACTTAAGGAACGCGGTCGTGCGCGTGGACTTGCTCTATGCGTTGGCGCTGCGATCAATTACTTAACCGGCATCGAACGACGTGCACCGCTTTGGATGCAGCGGGCCGGATTCGAATGGCTGTTTCGCCTTCTGCGAAATCCCAGGCGAATGGCAAAACGCTATCTTGTGCGAGGACCGTTGATCTTTTTGTTGCTCTCGAGAATCGAGTTCAGAGTCAGGAAGTCGCCCATGAGCAGCGAGCCGGCCAAATCGAGCGCGGCCGCGATAGCCAGTAATACTGTCCCGATTCTATAGACCGTCTACAATTCGTCGTGGGGCTTCCCGCAATCCTTGTGGAATCGTACGGATTTGCGCCAACTTTCGACGCCAGAATCTCTTTGTGAATGAAATCTCAAATCGGGTAGTGATTCCGATTCCCAAGCTCGGTCTTGCCGGACGGCTGGTAATCTTGGGCGCGGTATTCTTCGCCGAGAAGCTTTTACTCGACGCGTTTGTGGATTCTCAAAGCGCGCAAGCTGCCTTAGGTCTGGGTAGTTTGGTGCGCATCGCACAGCATTGGGTGTTTCGCTTTATGGTGGCAATGTTGGCCGCAACGACCATCTTTGCGATCGTGCGCCGCGGGGCGCAACGCGTAGTTTCCGCGGCGCGTGTGCAAGAGTGCGGGCTGCGCGTCAGCTGGATGCTCGCGCATTTTTTGCTGATCGCTTGCTTGATACCGGTAAGCTCCCTCTTATACAACACGTCGCTACCGTTCTCAGCCATTTTCTCCCTTTGGATAGTGCTAGGGATAGGCGCGGTGCTAAGCGCTCTCTTGGCAATGGCGAGCGCTTCAGTTTGGCTCGGTGCCGCGCGCAGTTTGGGAATCATCTGGTGCTACGCCGTTGTTGCAGCGCTGCTTGCGGTCAGCGTCATGCAGCTCAGCCAAACCCTTTGGGAGCCCACGGCCGCACTGACTTTCAATCTTGTGCGCGTGTTGCTCTTGCCGGTCATACCTAGGCTAAACGCTGATGGGGCTACTCGCGTGCTAAGCACGGATAGTTTCGCGGTTGAGGTAACCGAAGTATGTTCCGGGCTTGAAGGCATGGGCCTTATATTGGCCTTCTCGGGCGCTTGGCTTCTGTACTTTCGACATGAATACATTTTCCCACGCGCGCTCCTGTTGATCCCTGCGGGTTTGGCTGCGATCTTTGCGCTGAATGTCGTACGGATCGCCACACTGATTGTCATCGGCACCGCCGGCTTCCCGGAGATTGCAGCGTATGGATTTCACTCGCAAGCGGGCTGGATAACATTCAATGTCGTCGCCTGTGGTCTAGTGCTGATGAGCCGGCACAGCGCGTGGCTGAATCGCACGGTCTCTGCCACCGGAACGCGGGTGCCGGCCATTAATCCTACTGCCGCGTACCTGATGCCCCTATTGGCCATCCTTGCAGCCGGGCTGCTATCGCGCTCCCTGTCGGGCAGGTTTGAAACGCTCTATCCCCTTAGGCTAGTAGCCTGCGCCGCCATGCTGTGGCGCTATCGCGATAGGCTGAAAGCCCTGGAGTGGCTATGGAGTTGGCGCGCGCCCGTAGCCGGCCTGGCGGTTTTCGTGCTGTGGATTATCAGCGCTCGTTTCCTGCTACCGGAGTCCGGGTTGCCTGACCCATTGGCGGCATTCTCTCCCGTCGCGCGCGGACTTTGGATTGCGAGTCACGTTCTCGCATCGGTTGTTACCGTCCCTTTGGCGGAGGAACTCGCTTACCGAGGCTATTTGATGCGCCGCTTGCGCAGCGCTGATTTCGAATCCGTGTCTTATCGGGCAGTGGGTTGGCTGGCATTGTTTGTGTCGGCGCTGGTCTTTGGCCTGGCGCACGGAGCCATGTGGCTGCCCGGAATGGCGGCCGGCCTCGTCTATGGTCTGCTGTTGATGCGCAAAGGCAGCCTAGGTGAACCGGTGGTGGCGCATGCCGTCACCAACGCGCTGGTGGCAATTGCGGTACTGGGATTTGGCCAATGGCAGCTTTGGTAGCTGGCGGAAGGATAGGATTTGCATCCTCGGCTCGAGATTGCTACCCTCCACCTAACGGAGTTGTGCGTCTTACGAGGGGATTCAATCATGGTAAAGAAACTAGGCTTTGCAGCGTTGTTGTTAGTCGTTTCCGCCTCTGCCTCCCCCAAGGACTGGAAAAAGTGCCATAAAGATATGGATAGAGACGATAAGGACAAGAAAGTCCTTTGCGCTCCCGAAGTTGATCCGACAGCCGCCTTCGCGGGCCTCGCGCTCGCCATCGGTGGCCTTGCCGTTCTACGCGGTCGGCGAGTGAAACCTACGGCAAGTTGATTGTCATGCGATCTTAAGCCCGAGATCAGGGCTAATTTACCTTATTGTGCCTTCGGCACGATGAATCGGACCTTATGGCGAATTGCCATTGCATGCCTGCGAATCCGGCGATAGCATCCCTGCATTGCTCCTCCTTGTAACCTGTCGGGATGTGAAAAAACGTGGTCAGAAAGCTCGCTTTAGCAACTGTATTTCTATTCGCCGCCAGCGTCGCTTCGGCGGCGGGAACTGGTAAAGAAACCTGTCGATGGGAAGAGGTCAAAATCACCATCGGTGATTTCTCCTTCTATCTCCCCGAATACGAGTGCACCAAGAAGGCCGGCGGTGTGATTATGGCCCCTGAGATTGACCCGACCTCCACGATTGCCGCGCTCACTTTGATGTTGGGCAGTCTCGCCGTCCTGCGGGGCCGCCGCGCCAAGAACCCCAAGGCCTAAGCGACGGTCTTCTTGGGTTTAATGCGCCGCTGCTTTTGGCGGGCGATATCCCACCGTCAAAAATACCCGATTCTCGGTGTATCCCGTGCCGTTGCCGTCGGCTACTCGAGACGCATGGTCCCCGCGGAGCTTGATCTCCAGATCTCGCCCGGGCCGCAAGGTCAATACGGCGCCAATCAAGCCGTCTGTCTCCGTGAAACTGGTATTGGCGTAGTCGGTTCTGTAGACGCTGCCGACCAACTGCGCGCTTAAAGTCGCGGTTAGCTTGCGCTCAAGGCTTAACTGGACCGTGCCCCGATTCAGATTCAGCAACGGTTGCGCATCGTAGGCGTCCTTCTCCCACTGGCCATTGAGTTTGAACGTGGTCCTATTTCGGAGGTACTCCCATCCGGCAGATGCGTAGGTGACGGTGTAATTCGCCGAAGTAACGGCGGCCGGTGCGGTACCGATCGTACCCGCCGAGCCCGCTGCACCTAAGGCACTTGTGGGATTTGTGGGACTTGTTGTGGAACCAGTCGGACCGGCCAAACCGGTTCCGATCGTACCCACGGTCCCAATGCTGCCCAGTGCGCCGCTTTGGAGACTGCCGAAGCTGGAGCTGGCATCCGTGATGTCCCGTCCGGCGCTAAACGTCAGTTTAGCCGCGCCAGAGAGTTTGCGCGATAGTTGCAGTTTCGCGAGCGGCCCCGTGAGCGACGTGCCGGCCTCATCGACTTTGGTCACTCCGACATCTGCCTTGAGTTCGGTACGCGGCCCTAAGAGTTCGTAGTGGCCGTACGCGCTGCTGCGATCAAAGTCAGTGTTGAGCGTCGTATTCTCGAACAGTACTTTCTCAGTGCTGAGTTGAACCGAAATGCTCGAGTCCGCTGACACATCGCGGCCAAACGCGATGCTGCCGGAGAATCGATTGCTGTTGAACGGACTGACTTGATACTCCGTGCGGTTATAACGCGCCGTCACGCCCATGAAACCGAGCGGGCCCAACCGCAGCTTCAAATCGGGTCCGGTGCTCAAGTAGTTGATGTTTTCTCGATTGGCTGGCGTCACCGGTGCGAACGGGTCGACTTGGGCTTGGCCGAAATCATCTTGAAGCACCCAAATCAATCTTTCGGGTATCAGCGCGTAGCGTGCCAGGCCGTCGAAGCGACCGATCAATTCTGGACTGTAGGCGCCCTGTAAAAAATCGAGATAGCTGAAGGCTCCGGTTGCAGTGACATCGAATAGGCGTCTTTGCTCTTGCAGAGAAAAATCGGCATCTGCGATGGCGATGGTCTGACTGGTCTTGTTGCTGCTGACCAAGTTGACGTTATCCGTCTCTCCGATCCCTGCATCCACTCCGTAGTTCAGCGTCGCAGCCATTGCGGGTGCGTAGGCGAGTGTCAGGATTAACGAGCCTCGGCGGATTAGCTTAGGGTTTCGGCGAAGCGGCATCGCCGTAGCTTCCATATCCGTAGCCATAGTAGCCGTGCATGACGCCCATTTGAGCCTCATTGAGCACGATCCCACCTGCTTTCTCCTCATCGATCATGGCGATTGCATCGGCCACGGCGCGGCGCGGCGTGAGGCCGGCGCGAATCACCAAGACCACCTGACCCGATACGCTCACGAGCGCCGGACCCTCGGTGGTGATCAACAACGGCGGCGAGTCAAGCAGCACAATGCGGCGCGGGTTGTTCGCGCACAAACTCTTGATCACTTGCCGCATGCGATTGCTGCTCAGCAGCTCGGAAGTGCCCTCCTCCGAAGCACCCGCCGGCAGAATGGAGAAGCCACGCACGCTGCTCTGAATCACCAGCGACTCGACGGACAATGTCTCATCGACCAGCGCGTCAGTGAGACCGCGCTCCTGCTGTACGCCAAATATCCTACTGACGTGCGGTTTGAGAAGATCGGCATCCACCAGCACGACGCTGATATCGCGCTCACGCGCCAGGCTGAATGCCAAGTTGATGCTGGTAAAGGTTTTGCCATCCCCTGGCAGAGCGCTCGTGACCATGATCAGACGCGGGTCGGCAGCCGCGCCGCCGGGATGTGCCGCCAACGCCTTACGAATCAGGGGACGCTTGATCTTGCGGTACTCATCGGCGAATTGACGATCCTTGTCCTCCTCGGGCAGATATCCGCGGGCGCGCAGCAAATTGATATCGATGATCAGCTGCTTCGCATTCCTCGCAGGTTCACCCGCACGCTCCCCAAGCACCGCCACCGGTTGCGTGACCGTGCCCTCGCCGAGGGGTTCTCCCGGCCGGCGCATGCGGCTCATCGCCTGCTCGACCAGACTCATAAGCTCACCGCGGTTTTCACGACGCTGACGTTGAGCCGCGCACCCGACCAGTTAAGTGCAAGCGCCATCACCAGCGCACCGAACAGGCACAAGCTCGCCGCCGAAAAGCGCAATCCGTAACGCCACATCAGATACCGCCGTTTGCTCGGAAAGGCTACGCTCACCGCCCCCAGTACAGGGAAGCTCGTCAGTTCGTTCACGCCGCGTACCGAGTGCACGACGGGACGCAACATCTGTAGGCCATAGGCCAAGGCGCACCCCAACCCCAACCCCGCCAGCCAAATTTCCGCGATCCACAGGTTTCGCCTCGGCCATACCGGTATCACGGGTTCCTCCGGCGGCTGCACCACTTCGAAGCGCACCGAGCCGGCGCTGTCCGCTTGTTCGCCTAAACGGGCCTTTTGAAAATTCTCCAACAGCGCGGTGTATTCCGCCTTGTTCACCTCGTAGTCGCGATTCAATTGCTGAAACTCGGCCTCCACCTGCGGTGCGCTATTCGCTCGCTTGCGCAGTTCGGCAACCGTGTTCTGATGCTGCTCCGACTCGCGCCGCAGCGCGGCGATTTCAACGCCCACCTTGTTGAGTTCGAGCTGGATCGACTGGTACACAGGATTGCTGCCCGCACCGCTCGAGGCCACCGCGCTGGCATCGCCACGGCGCAAGCTCTCCAGTTCCAGGGCGCGGCGTTTCTTTAACTCTTCGAGCGTCGCCTGGGTCGCGATGACGTCGGGGTGCTTGTCGGTGAATCGCAGCAGCAGTTCATCGAGCTTTGCCTGCGCTTCCTGGATGCGGCTCAAGGTATCGCTGCCGTTAGTACTGCCCGGTGCACCCACGGTCGCCGCCCCCGTGCCGGCCGCCGAGACAGCGACATCGCCGTGTAGCTGACGGGTCAACTCATCTTTGCGGCTGAGAGCAATGGCCAGCGCGGTATCGGCCTTTTTGCCCGCATCCACTTCGTTCTGTAGCTGCGCAAAATAACCGCCCTGCTCGCTCGGCATCAATCCGACATTTTGCTTTTTGAAGCTGGCGATGCGATCTTCGGCCGCACTCAACTTCTGCTCATAGTCCTTGATGCGCTCACTCAGAAACTTTTGGACATTCTCCGAGCCTTCGCGCTTGCCGCCCAGCGTCTGCTCGACGAAGTTATTCAGCAGGGTATCGACCACTTTGAAACTGCGATGCGGATCGGTGTCGAGGTAGTCGATGCTATAAATCGTGCCGGCGGTGCTGCGCTCATCGCCTTGATTGCCGGCGCTCGAAACGGTGAGAGTGATATGGTCCGCCAGCTTGTTGAGAACCCGGATGCGCTCACGCTCGTCAGTCACCGTCGCCGGCAGCAGGCCCACGTCCTTCGCGATCTTCTCGAGCTGTGGACCGGCGAGCAAGGACTCACGTACGTAATTGATTTGCGCATCGACATCCTGGTCCACGGTCAGATTTTTCAATGCCGGTTTGAGCGCGGTGCGCGTATCGACGAACACACGCGCGGACGTTTGATAGCGATCCGGCAACGCAAACACGATCAGCCAGCCAGCCAGCGCGATGACGAACGCCACGCTCATCGCGAGCCATCGAAAACGCCAGGCGCTGCGCACATCGTCAAAAACCTTTTCCAGAGCGGGTGTCATGCGAGTGTGAAGTGAATCAAAAGCGTGTCTCCGGCACGACCAGCACATCTCCGGGTTGCAGCGGCAGGTTTTGCTTCATGTCGCCATCATTCACCAACGCCTCGAGTTTGACCTTGATTTCTTGCGACCTGCCGTTGACGCTGCGCACCAGGTGCGCGCGATTGCCGGCGGCAAACTGACTCAAGCCGCCGACCGCAAGCACCGCATCGAGCACCGTCATGCCGCTGCGATACGCGAGTGCCTGCGGATGCACGACTTGCCCAATGACTTTGACTTGACTGAACGCGCTCGCCGGCACCGTGACGATGACATTGACCTGGGGCGATTTGACATATACCGCCAGGGCCTTCTCGATATCGCGTGCCAGCCCCGAAGGGGTCTTGCCCACCGCAACCATGTCTTCCACCAGCGGCGTGGATATTTTGCCGTCGGGGCGCACCGGGACCGTGACCGTCAGGTCAGGATTGCGCCACACGAATATCTCGAGGGAATCGCCCGGACCGATCAGGTAATCGGCAGACACGGGCGCGGGAGTATCCGCGGCGCCCGCAGCCAGGATGGCTTGCGCGCTGAACAATGCCACCAGACAAACCGTTGCTGCGCTCGAGAGGATTTTCAGTGTTTTCATGGCTTTAAGGGCTAACAGCGAGCTAATACTACCTCGATATCGATTTGCTTGCGCTCCAATCCACGCAGCCTAAGCGAACGGAAGTCCATGCACTAAGACGCGCTGCGCAAAAGCGCGTGGTTTATGCAAAATCGCGCCCCGCAGTATGGACCCGGCCCTATAGCAATTAAATAGTTGCGGACGATGAGGGCGCGTCATCTAATGCGCGGTCTCACACACTGTCCTTGTCAAGACGACAATGGCTTTCGGGTATCTGCATGCAAGATAGCGAGCAAGGGCCCGGCTTCGCGCCGAAAACAAGAATTCTAGCGCTGCTGCGCCTGGGCGCTGCCGTGCTCACCGTAAGCTTGGCAGGGTGCCCGGGGGTACAAATCAGTCGCACCGCCGACTCTGCAGCGGCGGAATCGACGCCGGTCGTACAATCCGCGCCGACTCCGGCCCCTACGCCGACTCCAACCCCAACTCCACCGCCCATCACCGGTTCAGCGACGCTGGTCTGGCAAGCGCCGACCGACAACATCGACGGCACGCCGATAACGGATCTGGCGGGCTACCGCATTCACTTCGGTGCGAGCACGCAAGAACTGAATCAAGTCATTGAGGTGGACGGCGCGGCCTCGACGAGCTATGTCATCAACAGCTTGGCGTCGGGAACTTATTATTTTGCCGTGAGCGCCTACAACGCATTTGGCATTGAGGGCGCGTTGTCCGATATCGCCATCAAGTCCTTCTAGCTTAAGTGCTAAGTGATGGTCTTGCTGGCTACCGCCGATGCGCTGCTCTCGACGTTCGCGGAGGTGTAGGCCTTCACCGCGAAAAACCACGTGGCGGGCGACAGGTTGGGGAGCAGGTAGGTGTTGATGCTCGGATTCGCGATCTGCACGCTTTGGTTCATGGTCGTGGCGCTGGTGCCGTAATAAATTCGGTAGCCGGCCAGGTTGGTCAAGGGCGAACCGTTGGTGTTCTCTGTTGGGGCGACCCACTGCAACGATGCGCTGCCATTTGCGCTCTGCATCACGGCGATCGCGAAGGAAGGCAAAGCCGCGCGAGTCGTCCCGTCGCTCACGCTGATGACGATGTTGGGGTCGTTGCCCACATCGCCCGCCGGGGGGGTCCCGGACAATTCACCGGTCGCGGCATTGAACGCCGCCCAGCTCGGTGCATTTTGAATACTGAATGTCAGCTTGCCGGCGCCTGGATCCGTGGTGCTCGGCGTAAAGTCGTAGGGAGTGCCGACGACGACCGACGGAGCGGGCGTGCCGGAAATACTCAATTCTGCTGGCTGCGTTGCAGCAGTGACTGTGATGCTGAATGGGGCCAGCACCGCACTCGCGCTTCCGTTGCTCACCGTGATGGTGACATTGGGATAAGCGCCGGTTTCGCCGGCGTTAGGCGTGCCCGCCATATGGCCGCTGGCCGTATTGAAGGCTGCCCATTTGGGTGCATTGGCAATTGAAAATGTCAGTGCGCTGCCATTCGGATCACTGGCTGTCGGTTGAAAACTGTAGGCATGACCCGCGACCGCAGTGGTCGACGCGGTGCCGCTGATTACCGGCTTATCCGTGAAGCCGGCGGGCGTCGCGCTCGGGGTGCTGGCGTTCATTGGATTACTGCCGTCGTTGTTGCAGGCGGCGAGGCTCGTTGCCAGGAGCAAGCCCAAGATAATGCGGTGCGCCATTTAACATACCCCTCGAGTGCAGCGGATTAACGGCATGGCGCCGCTTAAGCATCCGAGACCCAAAGGGGATTAACGACAGTGCGCAAGGATGCGACCACCGGCAACCCCGCTATCTAGAGTTCGAGAACTCTTGAGACCGGAGGCTTTGCGTCCCCGCCTTTCAACGGGTTTGCCAAGTCAACGTTTGTAGTTAACAGCGACCTTAAGATTCCTTCAACTGTCGCCAGTGCACGACAGTGCGTCGCTCAAATTAGCACCCACATAAGACTGCCTATTTACCAATGAGCCGCCGCGACCACTTGCGAAACGGAGCCTCGATCCAATGAAAAGTAAAATGCGACAGCAACAGCACCAACGGCAGATAGATCGTCAGGGTGAGCAAACCGAGCGGCGCCGAAGTGGCGACGTGCGATTCGCCTGCGATCATGACGTGCGGAATTTTCAAAATCATGGTGAGGAATTGCGTCAATGTCCAGACGATCGCGGCGTGCACCATGTAAATCGAATAAGAAACCTTACCGAGCCAACGCAAGGGACCGGCAGTCAACACCGAAGTGAGGACGCGATTCGGATATACCACCGTTGAATAAATCAGCGCCGCGCCAAGCAGCGGCAAAGCATAGGACCACGCGCCTTTAAGTTCCAGCGACAGGAACACCAGTGTGAACGCGAGGATGCTCGGCGCCAGCCAGGCTCGGAGGATTTGCTGGCGGTGCGTGGCATCTGCCGCCGTCGCTCGATACAGGCCGTAGGTCAGCACGCCGAGAAAAAATCCTCCGCAGCAGCGGAAAAAAGCCCAGCCGTTGCCGCTCTCAGCCAGGGACAATTGCCCGCCAACCAAGAGCACGGCCGCGCTCAACGCGACGATGGCGCACGAGGCCAGCAAGAACTGCACGCCGCGACCGATGAGGATCAGCACCAGGCCGAACAGCACGTAGGCGTAAAACTCCACGCTGATGCTCCAGCTCGGATAGTTGAAGGTCAGCGGTGTGTCGAAACTCAGCGCATGCACCAGAAACAGATTTTGAATGAATGCACTTAAGCCGTTGACCGTGAACGCCGGTTTATCGGCCACGATTCCAAAACGAACCTGCGCGAAATACTTGGCGGCCTCGATCGCCACGAACACCATCAGAAAAGCGAAGTGCAAGGGATACAAACGTCCCAGGCGCAGCCAGAGAAAGCGCCTGAAATCCCTGAAGTTCGACAAGCGCTCGCCGTAGCTGTGGAAAATGACGAAGCCGGAAAGCACGAAGAAGAAATCCACCATGAGCGCGCCGTTCATGAAGAAACGCGAGTTTGTCACCGGGTTCAGCCACACCGCGTGGTACACGACGACGATGAGCGCGGCCACGCCGCGCAGAGACTCGAGCGGCACGAAAAACTCGCCGGTCTTCGCGGCGGTTGCGGCGCGGGCCGTCGACAGCACTTGGGGCACTACGGCAGCCATTAGCGGTCTTCGCGCCGAGGATGCGCAGCAATATGCTCGAGCACCTCGAGGGTTTGCTGCGCGCAGCGCGTCCAGGTGAGCGGCCGCACGCGCTCGGTTCCCGCAGCGATGAGTTTGGCGCGAAGTTCGGGCTCGTTCACCAGTCGCTGCATTCCCGCGGCGATGGCCTCAACCGACTCCGGATCGACCAAGAGCGCCGCATCTCCCGCGATTTCTTTGGTGCCGAAGCGATCGGCCGTCAGCACCGGACAACCCGAGGCCATGGCCTCCGCGATCGGCAACCCATAGGATTCGAACAACGAGGGCAGCAGCAGCACCTCGGCCATTTGATACAGGGTCGGCAGAAGATCCGGCTCCACCCATCCGAGCCATTTTACCCACGCCGATAATCCCATCTCGTCGGGCACCTTGAGTTCGTGTTCGGAGAGAAATCGATTTTCGCCGCCCGCGATGACTAAGCTAATGCCGGCGGCCGGCCCCACCTTGGCGTAGGCCTGCACCAGGCGCGTGAAATTTTTCGGTGGATAGATCGCACCGGAGTACAGAAAGAAGCGCTGCGGCAGGTCATAGCGACGCCGCAGGCTGGCCCGCGCCTCCGGAGTGGCGGTATGCCTGAAGCCGTCGTTGACGCCCGAATAAACCGTAAAGACGCGCTCAGCGGGGATCGGCAGGAACTGCAGCACGTGTTCTTTGGTCACTTCAGAGACTGCGATGATGGCGTCGGCTTTTTTCGCATAGCGCGGCACCAAGAATTTATGGCTGAGACGATCGATGCGCCGCGACGCCCAGGGCATGACATACCAATCCAAGCCATGGCATACCCATGCTGTGGGGCAGCTCGCACGCAGCGGCAGGGAATATTTCGGGTTGTACAGCACCTCGATGCCATGCCGCGTGATGGCGCGCGGCACCGCGACTTGGTCCCACCATAAAATGTTCTCGCCGGGCAGCGCCACTTCGGTGACCTGTTTGTCGCTCGCGTACGTGCCCACCAGATTCGGATTCTTGTACAGAAAAACGAACTCATGCGGCGCATTCAAATCTAAGAGAGCACGCAAAATTTGGTGCGTGTAAACGCGCACACCGCCGCCATGCTGGTCGTAATGCCGCAGCATAATGCCGATTCGCATGATTTTTCCGTTCAGGCCGCCGTTGCGATGGATGCGGTTATGGCGGACCCCCGGACATCCTGCTTCGACTGACCCAGGATCATCATCCGATACCAGATCTCGGAGTTGATCAGCAGCCAGAGTCGATTGCCGTGATCGACACGCCCGCTCAAGTGTTCTTGCAACAGAATCTGAATGGGCGCGCGCGCCAGCACACCGGCCCTGACCAGCTCGGAATCCTCGAGGTAAGTCGCATACATTTCGCGGTACTCATCCTTGAGCACATAGGGCAACGCCGATGAGAAACCTTGCTTGGAGCGCGAGAGGATCTCCGGCGGTAGGTAGCGCGCGGCGAGCTTGCGTTGCAGGTAGCGCAGCTGGCGGCCGCGCACTTTGAGCGTCCACGGTAGACGGGCGGCGTATTCAGCCAGTTTGTGATCCATGAACGGACTGCGTGTCTCCAACCCGTGTGCCATGCTCATGCGATCGCTGATCATCACCGGATGATCCGGCAGGCGCACCTTGCTGTCCGCATACAACATGCGATCGACCAGTGAGCCTTGCAGCGCGTCGAACGGCGCCTTCAATGCATTCTCCGCATCCGCATCGGCTAGCTCGTTCAAGGCCGAGCCGGTAAACAGGCTCGTCCGTCGCTCATGATCGAAGTAAAAATAAGACAAGCTCGCCGCGTAGCGCTCGCTGCCCTCGAGGAAGGACAAGCGGTGCAACCAGCGCAGCTGATGGCCGACGCTCTTGTACCAGCCCGCAGCCGGCAACAGCGTCAGCGCGGGCCCGAGCAGCTGGCGTCGTACAATTCGCGGCACCTTGCCGTAGTAACCCGCATAAAGATTTCCATAGTAGCGATCGTAGCCGCCGAACAGCTCGTCGCCGCCGTCGCCGCCGATCGCCACCTTGACATACTGGCGCGCCAGCTTGGCAACGTGCCAGGCGCACAGCGACAAAGGATCCGACGGCTCATCCAGATGCGCCACGAGATCCGGCAGCAGCTGTTTGAGACTCGGCTGAATGGTCAACTCGTGGTGATCGGTTTGATAGCGTTTTGCCACGATGAGCGCATGCGGCGCCTCGTCAAATTGTTTGTACGGCAATCCAAGGGTAAAGGTCGGCAAATCACGCACGCCCAAGCGCTTCACGATCATCGCGACCAGCAGGCTCGAGTCCAAGCCGCCGCTCAAAAATGCGCCGACTTGCACATCGCTCACCATGTTTAAGCGCAGCGACTCGACGATTTGCTGCTCCAGTTCGTCGATGAGCTGCTCCTCGCTGCTCGACGCGCGCTTGGGTTCGAACTGCAGATTCCAGTAGGGACGCACGCTTGGGCTTCTGCCCTGCTCCAGCACCAACAGATGCCCCGGCGGCAGCTTGACGACATCGCGAAACATGGTGAACGGCGGAGCAATCAAGCGCAGCGCCAGATATTGATCGAGCGCCGCCAGGTTCAATTGTCGCAGGCCAGGATCGAGAGCCAGCAGGGATTTGATTTCGGACCCAAAGGCGAAGCGCCGTGGCTGCGCCACATAGAAGAACGGCTTTTGACCCAGATGATCGCGCGCGGCCAGCAAGCGCTGCTTGCGCGAATCCCAGAGCGCGAACGCGAACATGCCGCGCAAGTGCTCGAGCAGCTGATCACCGTATGCCTCATACAAGCCGATGATCACCTCGCAATCACTGTTGGTGACGAATTGATGGCCGCGCGCCACAAGCTGCGCCCGCAGCTCGAGGTAGTTGTAGATTTCGCCGTTGCACACCAGCCAAATCGTCCCTTCGGCATTGCGCAGCGGCTGACGCCCGCCCTCCAAGTCGATAATCGCCAGGCGCCGATGCCCCAGTACCGCAGCGTTGTCGCGGTAGATTCCCTCGCCATCGGGACCGCGATGCACCAGTGCCCGCAGCATGGCTGCGATGTCCTTGCCCTCCGGCTCCAGCGTTCCCACGATTCCAGCAATACCACACATCAATTTTCTCCTCGTGCGCCCGCACGATTTCGTATCGCACGCTCGAATAACGCTTCATAACGCGCAGCGCAGGTATCGATCAAATAGCCTTCGACACGCTGCAAGTTCGTTTGCTTCATCCGCTCGCGCAACGACGCCGAGTCGTGCAGCTCGACGATCGCTCGGGAAAAAGCTTCAAGATCGTTCAACCGCACCACAAAGCCCGTCTCGCCACTCGCCAGGAAATCGGTTTGCCCGCCATGATCGAAACAGACGATGGGCAAGCCGAATGCCATGGCCTCCAAGAATACCAAGCCGAATCCCTCATGCTGGCTGCACGATGCGAAAATATCCGCACTCGCCAGCGCTTGTGATTTGCCCTGTTCAGAAACTTGTCCCGCCAGATGCACCCGATCACTCAAGCCCGCCTGCGCCGCCGCAGTGCGAATGGCCTGAGCGTCGGGGCCATCGCCCACGATCAACAGATGCGTGTCCGCGCGTTGCGCCGCCTGCATCGCCTGCAGCAGTTTGAGCGTCGCTTTGCGCGCCACCAACCGGCCGATGGTGATGATGACAAAGGCATCGGCAGGTATTCCAAAGCTCGCTCGTGCGGCGCTTGCCGCCGGCGGTCTTTCGATGCCGAGCGGAATCAACTCGGCGCTGCGTCGTACGCCGTAAATGCCTTCGATATGTTGCACGGTGTTGCGCGACTGCCCCACCAGCATGTCGGCGCGCTTCAGCAGTTGCCTGATGGGTGCGCGCAACCACGCATGCCGATGCGGCGAACTGCCCTTGCTGGGATCGTACAGATCTCCGCCGTGCAGCGACAGCACATTGGGCACACCCCACAGCCGTCCCAGCAATTGCCCCACCGGGCCGGTCGGCACGACGAAATGGGTGTTGATTACGTCAAACGTGTCCGACCGATGCAGCCGCAGGCCGCGCCACGTGGCGCTCGGAAGGTAGGCCAGCATCGAGGGAAAATTCGCGACCGCCAGTTCGCGCCGAAAAAACACTGGTGCCCGGACGATGTGCACTCCGCCCTCGCGGCTCTCGGCGGCAAGTCCCAGCGCCCGGGAGGTCAACACCGTGACGGTGTGACGGCGCGCGAGCTCGCGTGCCAGAGCGGCCATCACCACCCCGCCGCCGCCGCCCAGGGGCGGATACTCGTAGTTACAAAAAAGGATCTTCATGCCGCAGCGCAGTTATGTCAGATTGCAGATCGAGCCCCGCCAGCATGGTTGGTCATCTACAATATAACCTGTTTGCGAGTTTTCCGTTGACGCTCCTGGGGACGTGAGTTATGTCGAAAAATCAGCCATTTGTCATTGCGAACTCGCGCCAAGACGCCGCGCCGCGTGCCAGCGTCACGGCTCTGCCAGGCGGTCTTGCAACCCTGAAGCTGGCCGCACGGCTGGAGCCCTTTGACTCCTATTGGCAGGCGCCGGCGGACGTGGACAGCGGCTACAAATCCTTCAGCGCCTATTATCGTGCGAATTACTTGCCGCGCATCCCGGCCGATCGCCAGGCAAGAATCCTGGTCATCAGCTGCGGGCCCGGATACTTGGTCGACTTGCTGGTGCAAAGCGGTTATCGCAACGTTCTCGGCATCGACTCGGACGCCGCCAAGGTGGACCACGCCGTGCGTCGCAAGTTGCCCTGTGAAGTCGCCGAAGTTTTCCCCTTTTTGTCGCAGCATCAGAGCGGCGAATACGACTGCATCATCCCCGAGCAAGAGCTCAACCATTTGACGCTGGATGAAACCATCGCATTTTTGCAGCTGTGCCGCGCCGCGCTGCGCCCCGGCGGGCGCGTCATCGTCTATGCGATGAATGGCGCCAATCCGTTGGTGGGTTCCGAGAATCTTGCCCATAACATCGATCACTTTTACAACCTCACCGAATACAGCATCGGCCAGGTGCTGCAGTTATCCGGATTCCAATCCATACAGCCTTTCGCGCTCAAGTTGTACGTGTTCTGGAAGAATCCGTTCAACTACGTCGGCCTTGCCGTCACCAGCGTGCTCGAGATCGGCATGAAAATCATTTTCCGCCTGTACGGCAAGAAAGTGAGCATCGTCTCGAAGAAGATTGCGGCGCTCGCCGAACGGCCGGCCGCGGGCTAGCGCGCCAGCAAGCCCTGCTCTCGGTACCAGGTCGCGGTCTCGACGCTGCCCGGCGCGAACGGCACGCTCGCCTGAAAGCCGAGCACACGCGTCGCCTTGGCGGTGGAGAAGACGAAGGACTTGCGGAAGAAATCCAAACGTCGGCGGTGCAGCGGCGGTTGAATCCCGAGCGGCGCCAGAGTTTTCTCCAGTGTGATCGCGGCGATGAGGAACGGCCACATCGGCACATGCCAGCGCGGTGCGCGGCGCCCCAGCGCGTGAGCCACATGCTCCACCATCTCGCGCGTCGTCATGGTTTCCTGTCCAGCGAGCACGAAAGTCTCGCCGACCGCCGCCGGATGCGCGGCAGCCAACATGAGTCCATGCACCAAATCGCTAACGTGGATTGCCTGACGCCGATTCAATCCTGCGCCAATGATCATGAATCGGCCCTTATCAAGCGCCCGGTACAATTTGAGCAAGCGATAATCGCCCGGCCCGTAGGTTTCGGAGATTCGCACGATGCTGGTATCCATCTCGCCGCGATGCGCCTTCACCACCTCTTCCGCGGCCAGTTTGCTGCGGCCGTAAACATTCATCGGCTGGGGCGGCGAGTTCTCATCCAAGGCTTGGCCGCGGTACTCGCCGTAGACGCCGATCGTGCTGCCGTACACGAAGCGCGAAACACCCGCGAGCTGGCTCGCCTCGAGCAGCGTTCGAGTGCCGTTGACGTTCACATCAAAAAAATACTCATCGGGCACATTGGCTTCGTGCTGCGCCGCTGCGAGATGAATCACAGCCTGGCAGCCCGCGGCGATGCGGCGCGCATAGGCGGCATCCTGCAACGGTCCTTGTTCGATGTGCACGCCCGCGCGCGCCAGCTCCTCAAAGCGCGCGCGTTCGGCATCGGAATTTAATTGACCCGCAACGATGACTTCATAGCCGTCGCGGCGCGCCTGCAATGCCAATCTCGACCCGATAAACCCCGTGCCGCCGGTCACCAAAATTTTCATGCCATCGCTCCGCTGTGCGCCGCGTGCGGCCGCGGCGCCGGTGTGGGCACCGAAGCCCGATGATCTCGCAGCGCGTTTTCGGTCGCCTCGAGCTCTTCTCGGCGCTGCGAGTCACTCCAGGCCCGCAGCAGCTGCATCACGGCGGCGGCATGCGCCAATGCCTCCGCGCCGGGGTGGGCGCCGGAGCCTAGGTTCGTGCGCCTCAGAATCACATCGCTTAGGTGCATCGCCATCTCGTTTTGAACCGCATAAGTGATCTCCGCCGTGACCGCATCCGACTGGCCGATACGCTCGGCTTGAGCGGGCTGCATCGATAATTCCGCCAGCGCTTGATAGTCGGTGCCGTAATTGCGAAGCCAAGCCTGGAGCGTCGGCGCTGGGACCCGGTCGCCGACCGTGCGCTGCGCAGCGGCGCCGAGCGTCGCGATGTCTTTAATCTCACCGCCCGCCAGCGGCGTCGACTCGGTCGCGCTGCGCCCAGGCGCATGGGGCATTTGCTCGAGCAACAGATCGAGCGCGCGCGCTGAATCGCCTCGCGCGGTGGTATAGCGGATTCCAATCAGCGTCACCAGCCCGTCGATCCCTTGGCTGCGATGGTCGGTAATGCGTGATTCCTTGCCAAAGCTCAGCTCGCCGTCGGCGGTGCGGCTGTCGCCGAAGGGTACGAGGCCACAGTTGGCGTAAATCACATCGTCGCGGCGCAACCGCAACGCAGGATATGCGGCATTCATCTCGGCGATCCATTCAGCCAGCTCCGATTCTTCGACCCGCGCCGTATCCGGACGCTGCGTAAACAACTTATGCCAGACGCCGATCAAGGTGCAGTCACGCCATGGCACCGCGAACAAGTGACGCGCCGCGCGGCTCACCACCGCGTCGCTGTCGCGGCTCGAACCGGGCACCGCCAGCGCATAGGCCGATTGCGGTCGACGGTCCACCAGAAAGCACGCATCGCGCGAAAAATGGCCACGGGTGTGCGCACCGAAGTTCGCATTGTCCTGTAATAAATATTCAGCCCAAGGGCCCGCGGCGTTGAGCACGAGCTTGGCTCGAACATCAAACTCCTCGCCACTGATTACATCGCGGACTCGCGCGCCGCAGACTCGGCGCTCCTCCCAGAGAAACCGGGTCGCCTGCGCATAATTGGCGGCGCTGGCGCCGCGCCGCACGGCTGATTCGACGAAAGCCAGCACCAGCCGCGCGGTGTTGTACATTTGGCCATCCTCGAACACGGCGCTGCCGGTCAGCGCCCGCTGCTCGAGTGCCGGAAATAGCTCCAGGGTCCTGG
This sequence comes from Gammaproteobacteria bacterium, assembly GCA_041690895.1. GTDB lineage: Bacteria > Pseudomonadota > Gammaproteobacteria > Steroidobacterales > Steroidobacteraceae > Bog-1198. The sequence goes on along the minus strand of JBEPVT010000002.1, from coordinate 150,393 downwards.
CGCGCGACAACAACTGCGTGCGCTTTATCCGCCGTGTTTCGTCAGCGATGCCCGCGTTCCTGCCGAGCGTCAACAGGTCATACACATACATGCCCGCGGCCAGGAAAGCCTTGCCTTGACGTCCATGGCCGTAAGTGGGGATCAGAATCGGCAGCGGATTCACCAGATGCGGCGCGATGCGCAGCATGGCCGAGCGCTCCGCGCACGAGGAGCGCAGACGGCGAATGTCCGCGTGTTGCAGATAGCGAATTCCGCCGTGAACCATTTTAAAGCACTCGGCCGAGGCGCCGCTGCCGAAATCGCTCTGTTCGATGAGTGCCACTTTCAGTCCGCGCAAGGTCGCATCCCAGGCGGCGGCGGCGCCGAACGCCCCGCCGCCCACGACGAGCAGATCGAACGATTCGTTCGCCAAGGTGGCGAGGTTGCGATTCATGTCGCAGGTTGCCGAGCGATCAGCACAGACTTGAAGGCAAGATTCGCAAGGAATGCCGAACCGGCGAGTGACAGATGATCATTGTCCCAGGCGAGCGGCGTGGCCGAGTTCGGGTCGGTGGAAATCAAACAGGCGCCGTCGCGGCACAGCAAGTCCAGCGGCGAGATGAACGTGGCCTGCGTTCCGCGCGTGGCGGCGCGCGCAAATCGATCTGCGGCAAATGGTTCGGCATCGAGATATTCAGCGGTGCGGTCTTTCAACACACCGCCGCGCCGCCAGATCTCGAAGGCGACGCGAGGTTGGTAGATCTTCCAGGTGGGCAAGCTGCCCATGACGATGATGTGCCGCAATCCGACCTGTTGCAGCGCCTCGATTGTCCGGTGCAGTGCGGCGGCGTCCAACTCGGGCCAGCCGTTATTGCCGGTATACAGTGCCCAGTGGGCCTCGAGAATGACCACATCAGGTTTGAGCGCTCGCAGCTGTCCGAGCACCGCATCGTTGAACGCCTCGCAGTAACGGCGGCGCTCGCTTTTCAGACCCAGCACCGGCGGGCAAGCGCTCGCGGTGAACTGCGCAATACGGAACACGCGCTGTTTCTGCTCGGCTTGCAGACCCGGATAGAGCGAGGCCGCATGCGAATCGCCCCATAAGGCCACGAGCGGAGCGGCGCCATCGGCCGCATCGACGCAGCGCGGCGACCAATCGGCGAATGTCTCTTGCGCCGACAACATGCACTCCCCGCCGCGGTAAGAGGTTTCGTAAAAGTCGCGCTCTTGGTCATAGTGAAAAGCCGCGAGAGAGCGAATTTGTGCCGGATAACGAAACGCAAATCCATCGGTCATGTAAATCACCCCCCCGGCGAGCGCACATACCGCCATTGAGGCGATGAGGCCACGCGGAATCGCGTCGCGGTGGCCGCTGAAGCGGATCGGCTTTTCCACCCACCGGTAGGTCAGCCACGCCAGCACCGCGCTGATCGCGATGGCGGCGATGCGCACGTTGCGCGCGGGCTCCTCGCCGAAATTTGCCATCCGCGCGAAAGTCAGCAACACCCAGTGCCACAGATACAAGGGATAGCTAATCAGACCGACAAACACCAGCGGCGCCCACGAGAGCAACTTGCGATTGAGCCGGGCCTGCGGCGCGGAGATCAGCAGTGTCGTGCCGACCGCGGGGAGCAGCGCCCACCAACCTGGGAAGGCCCGCTCGGCGTCGATCAAGAAAAAACCGCCGACGATCATCGCCAGGCCGAGGACGGCGCGCCAGTCGCCCGCGCCGATCGCGCTGACCCGGCTCTCACCGTCATTGCCGGCAGACCGTGTACCGCCCGAGCGTGCTGCATAGGCCAGCAGCGATCCGCATAACAACTCCCAGAAGCGCGGCAGCGGCAAATAAAATGCCGCGCTGGGACTCGAGTGCGTCAGCCACAGATTCATCGCGAACGACAGCAGCAGCAGGCTCGCGCAAACAATCGTAAACCGCCGCGCGCGGCCATAGGCGAGGAACAGGATGATCGGCCACGCAAAATAGAATTGTTCTTCAACCCCGAGAGACCACAGATGCAGCAGCGGTTTGGCGGTCGCTTTTTCGTCGAAGTAGCCAGCCTGGCTCCATTGCAGCAGGTTAGAGCTGAAGCCGGCGCCCGCTGCGGCCTGCTTGCCGAGCTCGCGAAACTCATCGGGCGCGAGCGCAACGGCGCCATACACCAGGCACGCGGCCAGCACCACGATCAGAGCCGGAAAAATGCGCCTGAAGCGTCGGGCGTAGAAACGACGAAAGCTGAAACGGCCGCGGTGCAAATCCTCGAGAATGAGGCCCGAGATCAAGTAGCCGGAAATCACAAAGAACACATCGACGCCGGTGAAGCCGCCGCGCGCCACGTGCGGAAAGGCATGATAGGCAACGACGCTTAGGACCGCGATCGCCCGCAGGCCATCGATGTCGGGCCGATAGTGGCTGACTGATGAATTCAAACGGGCCACAGGTGATCGGCCATACGCAGCGCCAACGCCGCGATCGTGAGGCTCGGTTGCAGCGCTCCGCCAGATGGAAACACGCTGCCGAACACCGCGTAGAGATTCGAGACGCCATGCACCCGGCAATCGCGGTCGACGACCCCGCGGTCAGGATCCTCCGACATGCGGCAGGTGCCCCTGTGGTGTGCGCCAAATAAATTCGAGGTAAAGGCCAGACTCAAATGCGGCACCGGGTCGCCGAACAGGTCGCGCACGGCCGGATCGAGTGAAATGCGGCTTGTCATTCACGACTTAAGCTCCGTTTCCGCTCAGGAGTTCTCGAATACCTTCAACGGGTAGTGCTTATCCGTGGTATCGCGATTGCGGATCAGCACCACCTTGGCGTGCTTCTCCAGATATGACACACGCGGTACGTGCGGCGTGGGCTTCACATCCGCGTAGTTGATGTAGTTGTCAAAGTCGATCTTCTGGCCTACTGCGACTTTCAGCTTGTTTTTTAACACCCACAGCAACGGGCCGGCCTTGGGCGCCTGCGGAATGATCTTCGAGCGCATGGCGGTGCGTGCCGTGGTCACCATCCAACAATTCTGCTCGCAGGCGGCGACTTTCCCGATCGACTGGCGCGCGGTCTCGCTCGCGATGATGTCTGCCCAACTCTGCTTCGCCAGGTTACCGAACGGCAGATCGCTGCGTACATTGCAGGCCCAGACATCCGACCAGGGATCGATGAAGGCGAACCCAGTGCCCGCCACGCAGGGTATGAGGCGCGGGTGGCCGAGGATCTTTTCAATCAAACCCAGATTCAGATACGCGCGAAACCAGTTCTTGAGCTTGCCGCTCTGAAGCATTTTGGTGATCAAGCCTTCCACCTGCCGCGCGACTTTGACCCGATCGTAAAAATAATTGTCGTTCTTGTAGAATTGCCACGCGTTGTGCAGAGTCGATGTGGCCAGCTCGAACCCTTGGCGGCGCGCAAACTCGTAGGTTTGCACCAGCTGATCAACGTTTTCGTCCTGAATCACGAAGGCGAATCCGAGATCCGTGCCTCCCGCCTCGCGCAACATGCGCAGTCCCTTCACCTTGGTCGCATGTCCGTCATCTTCGCCGCGTATGCGATTATTGGTGGATTCATTCCCCTCGAGGCTGAAACGCACCTTGATGTTGGGATATTTCTTGATGATCGGAACCAACTTTTCCGGATGCAGTCCGTTGGAACTGATTTCCATGATGCGAGCTTTTGGATAGAGGATATCTACCAGCGTCGAGAGATCGCGGCGCAACGTCGGTTCGCCGCCGGACAGATTAAGGTTATCGAATCCTCCGGGCAGCTTCGACAGCGTCTCGGCGGTGACTTCCAGTTTGGGCTCGGTTGGATTCTTCCAGATGTAGCACATCTGACAGCGCGAGTTGCATCGAAACGTCGGAATGACGGTTAAATCCATCGGCGTCCTCTCTAGTTACTTTACGGTTTACAGCTCACAAAAACCCGTGCGAGCGGGCGGCGTTACTATATGCCAAACTCGCCGCGATACTGTGGTGCATCGCGGTGAAGATTATAGGTCATTATTGAAACGGCGACCTACGTCACAGCACATGCCCCTTATGACAACACAATTGTGTGAACCACAGCACCTCTGTTTTTGTGCATTTGTGCTAAACAGGCGCGTTTCGCGCACTGCTCGCAATTTCGCCAGATTTTCGGTGCCGCAATAATTACAGCGTTTCATCGGCGCCGAGTAAGTTAACTATGCCGCAGCTTATGTCCATCAATAACTATTACTACCGGCGCGGTGGCTCCGAAGCAGTATTTTTCGAACACAACCGGCTATTCGAGGAAGCAGGCTGGACGGTCATACCATTTTCAATGCACAACCCGCTGAATGAGCCCACCGTGTGGTCGAATCATTTCGTGAATCAATCCGATCGCGCCGGCCAATCGCCGATTGAAAAAATTACCCGCGCGGCAAGCGCGATTTATTCACTCGAGGCCGCGCGGCGGATACGCGGCCTAATCGCGCTGGCGAAGCCGGATGTCGCGCATGCACACAATATTTATCATCACTTGTCCCCTTCAGTGCTCGTGGAATTGCACCGCCAGAATATTCCTGTCGTCCTGACCCTACACGATTTGAAGCTGGTTTGCCCTGCGTACAAGATGCATACTCAGGACGCGATTTGCGAAGACTGTCGTGGGGGTGCGTTGCGTAATGTCGTTAAACGTCGCTGCATCAAGAATTCAACGGCCATGAGTGCACTGGTATGGCTCGAAGCTACCGTGCATAAGTCGCTCGACTTGTACATGCGAAACGTCACGCGCTTTGTGATACCGAGCCGGTTCTTCTTGGCCAAATTTGCCGAGTGGGGCATCGACACCAGCCGCTTCGCCCACGTGCCCAATTCGATCGATGTTGACGCGCTCGAGTCAACCGACGAGCCGGGCGATGCGTTCGTTTACCTAGGAAGACTGGTGCCCGAGAAAGGTGTCGCCACCTTAATAAGAGCTGCGGCGAAGGCGCGGGTTCTTCTGCGCATCATCGGCACGGGACCCGAGGAGGCCGCCCTGCGGCAATTGGCGCACGAACTTGGCGGCAATGTCGAGTTTACCGGATACTTGAGCGGCGCTGAATTGCGCGCTGCCGTTTCCGCAGCGCGCGCGGTGGTGATACCCTCAGAGTGGTATGAAAATGCGCCGCTCAGCATCATGGAGGCAAGCGCGTTATCACGACCTGTTATTGGAGCGGACATTGGGGGCATCCCTGAGTTGATTAGAACTGGAGAGACTGGCTTTGTATTCCAAAGCGGTGACGTCGACTCGTTGGCGGAGCGCTTGGCAGAGGTGCAGAGGCTTCCCGCTTCCACTTTGCGCCGCCTTGGCGCCGCAGGACGGGAGTGGATGCGCAGCGAGTTTAGTCCGACGCAATATCGCGAACGAATGTATTCACTATATGAGGATATTGGCGTAAGTCATTGATATAAGAATAAAAGATTGAGATAAAACGATAAAGGTTAGATTGATTGGGGATTTGAGAATTGGAGGAAGAATGAGGAAGTTTTCGGCCGGCGGATTGAGCATCATGGCCCTGGGGCTGCGCGGCATACCGAACGTCCCCGGCGGCGTTGAGGTGCACGCCTCGGAGTTATACCCGCGCCTGCAAGCGCTGGGCGCCGATGTGACGGTTCTGGGGCGCAACCCCTACCGGCCATCGAACTCGCCCTCCAAATGGAGGGGGGTCACCGTGCGCTGGCTCGCATCGCCCAAAATGGAAGGAGTCGAAGCCCTTGTGCATACCTTCCTCGGGGTGTTGTACGCGGCGGTGCGCCGCCCTGATGTCGTGCACATCCATGCGGTGGGACCATGGCTATTCGTGCCGCTGGCGAAGCTCTTCGGGCTCAAGGTCGTGGTCACACATCACGGGCAGGACTATCTGCGCGAAAAGTGGCATGGGCCCGCTCGCGCGATGCTGCGATTGGGTGAACGCTTAGGGATGAGGTTCGCGGACGAGCGCATCGTCATTTCACGCTCGATACACGACATGGCGCACGACAAATACCATCGCAATGCAATTTTGATCCCCAATGGCGTGGCCAACGTAAAGCCGGTCGAGAACCAGTCCCTGCTTGCGAAGTATGGACTGACGCCGCAGCGATACGTGATTCAAGTCAGCCGCCTCGTTCCGGAAAAGCGCCAGATCGATCTGATCAACGCCTTCAATAAGGCCCAGCTTCCGGGTTGGAAATTGCTCTTGGTCGGCGGCGCGCAAGGATCTCAGCGCTACGCCGATCTGGTCCGTGAACATTGCGGCGAAAACTCGGCGATTATCAACACGGGGTTTTTGGCGGGCCCGGACGTGCAAGAGCTGCTGTCGCACGCCGGCATGTTTGCGTTGCCGTCTTCGCACGAAGGCTTGCCAATCTCGCTGCTCGAAGCGATGAGACTGGGCACGCCGATCATCGCCAGCGACATTCCGGCGAACCGGGAAACGGGCCTCGACGATAACTGCTACTTTCCGGTCGGCGACACCGACATGTTGGCGATGCGGCTGCGCGAGGTCGCGGCGGCGAGCGCAAGCGAACGCACAATCATTGCGGCGCGCTTGCGGGCGACCTGCATGCGCTATAACTGGGACGAGATTGCGGTATCGACCATGCAGGTCATGAAGCGGGTTGCAGGTCGCTCGGCACCCGTGGCGCTGCAAGAAACGAAGCCGGCGCGACCTCACTAGAGAGCAAGGTTTTTCGCTGCGCTGTTCAATCCTCGAACATGCGCTGCACCACCGCGCCCCAATTCCAGTAGCGTTTCGCAGACGCATAGCCGCGCTCGCCCATTGCACGGGTCATCTCAGGATCGCCCAGCAGCGTTATGAGCCGATCTGCTAAGGCGGTCGTGTCTCCGGGCTCGACCAGATATCCGGTGATCCCGTCGTCGATCAATTCAGGCATGGAACCCGTGGTCGTGCCGATGCAGGCGCACTTTGACCACATGGCTTCTACAAATACCAGCCCCAACGGTTCTTTGAACGCCGGCATGGCGAATATGCTGCACGCGTAAAACAGATTCTTGAGCTCCTGCTCCTCAAGCTGCGCATGCGCAACGACCCCCGGTGCAGCGAGCGCCGTGGGTGTCACCACATGCAGCGTCGCGTCGGGATAAGCCTTACGAACCAGCGCGAATGCCCGTAACAAAACCGGCAGCCCCTTGACCTGCGCCAATTTTCCCACAAACAATATCGTTCGGTTCAGCGGGTCCTTGCAGCCCCGGTCGCGCTCGATATCCGCATCGAGCCCAGGCCCTGCGCCCACGGCCCGCACTTTGTCGGGCGCAATCCCGTATGCCGCTTCCAGCCGAGGCTTCACCAGGCGGCCCATGACGAATACCCGGTCCTGCTGTTGCAGAGCGCGGCGCTCCAACGCATTCCACAACGGATAAACCCTGCTTTCCTCGAGCGCGAAGCCGCGCGGCGCAAGCGCCTTCGATATCAGATTTCCGTAGTCGGTGTAGATCAGCAATTGCGGTCGGCCAGGACCCGGCGCAGGCTGGTATCCAGAATTGGCGGTGATCAGAATGACCGTGTCGACATTCGGGTGCTGTTTCACCAGGCGCGTATTGACTCGCGACTTGGCCACGAAGGCGGCATGGGTTCGGTCTATCAACACGCGAGCCGATCCGCGATACACGCGGTAGGCGCTGAGGATCATCCACAACGCGTAGGCATAGCGCAAAACGCCGAGTTCGCGCAAGGTTTGGCGCCTGTAAAATACCTCATGCCCCGCTCGTTGAAGAGCCAAGAGTAACGCGGGGACCACGCCGGAGAACCGATCCGCCGAAATGAGCAGAATCTTTAGCTTCTTAATGATGAAAATGCTCTTTCACTGCAATCGGCTCTTCCGCTAAAATATGGTAAAGAATAGAATAATGCATTAGCGAATTTCGCGCTGAGGTCGGCGAGATGCACCTGCAGAATCTCATCAAGTCATTGTTCCGTCCGCGCGACGCCGTCGCGGAGCTGACGGACGCGAAAGTACGGACGGCGCGCCACCACTTCATCTCAAATCCTTGGCACGCGGTATCGGTCGTGCCTAGCGATGGAGCGTGCGCCAAAGCACGCGGCTTATCGCGTGTGCGGTTTTTGTCGAAAGATGCGCCGCAGCTGCCGTTTGCGAGCTGTGATGCGAGAAGCTGCCGCTGTCACTACCGGCACCACGAGGACCGCCGGGGCTTGCGCCGGCGCGCCTCAGATGGTGCATCGATGGGCCGCGGTGGGCACTGGTCGGGACAGGATCGGCGTCTCGGCCCCGACCGTCGCATTGACATCGACTAGCCTGTGTAGTAGCTCCGATACCATTCGACGAAGTTGCGGACCCCGACCTCGACCGGCGTAGATGGCTTGTAACCGACATCCTCGATGAGCTCGCGCACATCGGCAAAGGTATCCGCCACGTCGCCGGGCTGCATCGGTAACATCAATTTCTGCACCGTCCTACCCAGGCACTCTTCGAGCACTTCGATATAGCGCAGCAGTTCGATGGGACGATTGCTGCCGATGTTATAAAGCCGGAACGGCGCACGACTTGTGGCAGGATTCGGATGATTGCTGTCCCAGTGCGGATCCGGCTGCGCAATCCGATCGAGCGTGCGCACGACGCCCTCGACGATATCGTCGATGTAGGTGAAATCGCGTTTGTGATGGCCGTAGTTGAAAACTTCGATGGGCTTACCTTCGAGGATCGCGCGCGCAAACAAAAATAGCGCCATGTCGGGGCGGCCCCATGGACCGTACACCGTGAAGAATCGCAGTCCTGTGGTAGGCAACCCAAACAAACTCGAATAGCTATGCGCCATCAATTCATTGGCACGTTTTGTGGCCGCATACAGAGATACCGGATGCGCGGCGGGTTCATGCACCGAATACGGCAGTTTCGTGCCGGCCCCATACACCGAACTGGAAGACGCGTAGACGAGGTGCGCGATGCCGTTGTGGCGGCAGCCCTCGAGCACATTGAGGGTGCCGACGATGTTGCTCTCGATGTAGGCGTGCGGCTCTTTCAACGAATGGCGTACCCCGGCCTGAGCGCCTAAATGCACCACGCGGTCGAATTTCTCGGTGTCGAACAACTTTTGCATTGCGTTCCGATCGGTCAAATCCGCATGTGCGAAGCGAAATGAACCGTGCGGCTGCAAGCGCGCCAAGCGGTCGCGTTTGAGCGAGACCGCGTAATAGTCGTTCAAATTATCGAGGCCGCAGACCTCGTCGCCGCGCTCAAGCAGACGCTGCGCGGTGGCAGCTCCGATGAACCCAGCGGCACCCGTCACGAGAAGTTTCATGGATATACGGAGTATACTCTCGCCTGAGTTATGGCAATTGCGGATTGAACATTGGTCCCTGAAAACCGCGATGCGTGTCGCAAGTTTTCCGCACATTTGCCGCCTCGATGGTAAAGCCCTGTGTCTGTGCTAAATTGCCGCGTCCGGCTCTAAGAAAGCAGAGAGAATTCGGCTTGCCCGCCCTACCCAAACTATCGGTCATCGTGCCCTTCTACAACGAAGAGGACAGTGTCGGCCCAATGCATGCGGCAATCGTCGCGGCCTTGGACCCGCTTGGAATTACCTATGAGATGGTGTTTGTGGATGACGGTAGCCGCGACGCTACGGCAAGGCTCACCGAGGATATTGCGCGGTGCGACCCGCGAGTTCGTTTCGTGAAATTCCGCCGCAACTACGGGCAAACGGCGGCGATGGCAGCGGGCATCGAGTACGCAACAGGAGAGGTTCTGGTGACGATGGATGGGGACCTGCAGAACGATCCTGCGGATATCGAACGCTTCCTCGACAAGATCGCCGAGGGCTACGATATTGTCGTGGGCTGGCGGCACAAGCGGCAAGACAAGCTTGTGTCGCGCAAGATTCCGTCCAAGATCGCGAATTGGTTGATCGGCAAGGTCACCGGGGTTGAGATCACAGACAACGGCTGTTCCTTGAAGGCATTTCGCGGTTCACTGATAAAACGCATCCCCTTGTACTCGGAAATGCATCGCTTCATACCGGCGGTTGCTTCGATCGCCGGTCCGCGCATCGCTGAGATAAAAGTACGCCATCACGCGCGGCAATTCGGCGCATCCAAATATGGTCTGTCGCGCGTCTACAAAGTGCTGCTGGATTTGATGGTGATCAAAACGGTGGCCTCATTCACCTCGCGGCCTTTGCTTTGGTTCGCGCTTTTATGCTGGCCGCTGATGCTCATCGGCTCGGTCGCCTTGATAGCGGGTCTGTTCGCGAGCCGGCCGGGCGATGCAGGAATGTCCTTGCCCCTGACCGGTACCGGCATCATCTTTCTCGGCGCATCGGTGATGCTGCTGGCGAGCGGTACGTTGGGCGAATTGATCTATCGAACGGGCAATGTGCGTCCTGAGGACTTTGCCCGGCTCACCATGAAATCCAAGGCCCCACATAAGGTCCCGCAATGACGAACGCTCATTCCCTATCGCTCGTGTCGGTGATCGTGCCGGTCGGAGAGCGAAAAATCCCGATCGACGCTCTCTATGCGGAGTACAAGGCGGGCTTGAGCGGCCTGGGCATCCCGTATGAGTTCATCTTCGTCCTGGATGGTCCGCCGCAACCGGCGGTCGAGAGCGCTCTTGCACTGCTGGTCGCGCGCGGAGAGCCCATCACGACAGTCACCTTGACGCGCTACTTCGGCGAAGCTACCGCGCTCATGATCGGCTTCGAGCACGCGATGGGCAGCATCATTCTCACTTTGCCGGCATATCTGCAGGTGGAAGGCGGCGAAATAGGCAAGCTGTTTGCGGCGCTCGGCGCCGCCGACCTCGCCGTCGGCTACCGCGAGCCGCGGGTGAGTAGTTGGTCGCAGAGATTGCGGCATCAGGCCTACCATGGACTGCTTCGATTTGTGACTCGACTGAGCTTCCGCGACCTCGGCTGCAGCGCGCGGGTGTTCACCCGTAAAGTCCTCGAGGAAGTGCATCTGTATGGCGACCAGCAGCGCTTCTTGCCGTTGCTCGCCGAACGGCACGGCTTTCGGGTCAAGCAAGTCGCGCTACGACAGTCCAAGGAAGACCGCCGTGCCGAGATGTATCGACCGCGCACTTACACGCGCGGCTTGATCGACATTTTTACCGTATTTTTCTTGGTTCGTTTTGCCAAGAAGCCGCTGCGATTTTTCGGCATGATCGGCGTCGCCACCTGCGGGCTTGGCTTGCTCGAAATGATGTACCTGATTGTCGACAGAATCTATTTCCACACGCCGCTTGCGGATCGACCCGCCATCCTGCTCGCATCGCTGCTCATCGTGCTGGGCGTGCAGGTGTTTGCGCTCGGACTGCTGGGGGAGTTGATCATTTTCACTCATGCGGCGGAGAATAAGGACTACAAGGTTGATCGAGTGATTCAGTACGCCGGTGCGGCCGGCGGCGATCGTCGAAGCGGCCAGAATTCTGACGTTGTGTCGTCTGTCTCCGGCTGATGCGAAGCCTATCAAAACTTCTTCTTACGGCCTTCAGCCGCACTGCCCGACCCTATCTTAAGACCTACGGCTTACTGCAGACAGTTAAAGTCTTCAACAGATCGGCGCTGGTGTGGGAACCGGGAGCGGAAAGCGTTCTGGTGCTCGCGCCTCATATGGATGACGAAGTCATCGGCTGCGGCGGAACCCTGGCGAAACACATCGCGCGGGGAGCATCCGTCACGGTGGCCTTTCTTACCGATGGCGCGGCCGGCGGAGTAGCCGAGCCAAACTCATCGCTGGCCGCCTCACGCAAGAGGGAGGCGCGGCTTGCATTGTCCACGCTCGGCATATCGCATTGTCATTTTCTCGATGGCCCGGATGGGCACCTGATGCCCACGCCGCTCTTGACGGAGAAACTGCGCGCCATACTCTTAGGCGGGCAATTCGACTTGGTTTATTTGCCGTTTTTCCTGGAAGAGCACCCCGACCACCGCGCAGCGAGTCCCCTGCTGCTCGGTGCCGTGCGCGACACCGGACTCGCACCGCAATGTTTGGGGTATGAAGTCTGGACGCCGCTGTTCCCGAATTGCCTGGTCAACATCGATGCGACGCTCGAGGCAAAGCGCACTGCGCTGATGCAATATCGCAGTCAGCTCGCCGAGTCCGACTACGTGCACACGCAGTTTGGACTCAATGCCTACCGCTCGGCGGCATTCATCGGCGAGTGTTGTCGCCATGCGGAGGCCTTCTGCAGTCTGCCGTTGGCACGCTACCGTGAGTTGTACGAGGCGTACCGGCGGCCATGAACGATCAGTTCAAATCGATACGTTCACGATGGCCGACATGCGGCTCTCGACCTTCTGGGCATTGTAGGAGGCGACGCCAAAATACCAATTACCGGCCGGAAGGCTATTGATGACAAAACTCGTCGCGTTGGGGCTCTCGACATTGACGACGTGAGTCAAATTCGCCGAACTGTTGCCGAAATAAATGTGGTAACCCTCGACCTCCAGCGTGCCGTTGGAATTGACCGGCGGCGAGACCCACGACAGGCTCGCCGTTCCATCAGCTGTACCCTGAGTCACCTGAATCGAAAACGTCACCAGCGCGCTGGTGACGCCGCCGTCGCTCACGGTGATCGCAATAGTTCCAGAACTTCCGACATTCGAGGGTCCAGGAGTGCCCATCAGCGAGCCGGTCGCGGCATCGAAAATTGCCCACGATGGCTTATTCAGAATCGCGAAGGTGAGCACCGCGCCGGCGACATTGCTTACGCTCGGGCGAAATTCATAGCTGCTGCCGACCTCGACAAACTGCGCGGGACTGCCGGAGATGGAAAGCGCACTGCTGCTGGGACTAATCGTCGAGGAAAGCGCCGCCGCAGTCGAATACCGGTTGCCATCATTGCACCCGCCGAGCATCAGCCCGGCAAACACCATCAAGTAAAATGCAATACCCAGTCGTGTTGTCGTTGTCATGTCCACCGCTCCCTGACCTTTGCCTATAAGCCGGTCAAGCAGCGACGGGATGCATACAGTCGCAGAGTCGCCATAACGGCACACTCCTACCACCGGCAACCCCGCTATCTGCCACCAGACCGGAAGCTTTGCGCCCCCGCCTCGCGACGGGTTTGCCTTTTCGTGAAGCTAGTCAACTATGCTTCATAACCAACTGCAACATGTCGTCTCGCACCGACAGCACAGATTTAAAATCAGCGAAGAGCACTGTGCACCGTGAGCTGGTTCGCATTTTCAAAAAGTGTTGCGGGTGTCGTGTGCCGCAGTGCATTTAGAATAGGGAGGCGCACGGTCAGCCCAACACAACAGCAACGGCGGCCTGCGCGCGCCACAATGCTTCAGGAGCTCATGAATGCTGTTCAATAGCGCAGTCTTCGCGCTTTTTTTTGCCGCGTTTTTTCCGCTTTACATGCTGTGTCGAGGCCGCGTCATGGCGCGCAACTTGCTGTTGATCGTCGCGAGTTATTTATTTTATGGCTGGTGGGATCCTCGTTTTCTGATCTTGGTGGCGATATCCACTTCCGTTGATTACCTCGCGGCGTTGGGCGCCGCTGGCAAGCCGCTGCCTGGAAAAGACCTGGCGAAGAGTGCGCTATTCTTGGTGATCGTAACGATCGGATCTCTCGCTGCCGCGAGGAAAGACTGGTGGCTGGCGGCGCCCGTAGCGGGCGGCATGCTTTTCGCCGCGATCGCGATCATCGCCATCAAGCGCACGCCGGCGCAGACACGGCGGAAATATTGGCTGCTGTTGTCGTTGACCACGAACCTCGGCATCCTGGCTTTTTTCAAGTACTTCAATTTCTTTGTCGGATCCGCGACCGCGCTGCTCAATGCGCTCGGGCTGCACGGGCAGGCTCCGTCGCTGTCGATACTCCTGCCCGTCGGGCTTTCCTTCTACACGTTTCAGGCCATCAGCCGCACCGTTGATTCATATCAGAAACGCTACGAACCGCAGTACTCGATCGTCAATTATGCGGCGTTTCACGCCTTCTTTCCGCAGCTGGTCGCAGGTCCGATCGAACGCGCCGGACACCTCATGCCGCAATTCGAGACGCTGCGCCCCTTCGATCGACGGCTGTTCACCACCGGTGCGCTGCTGTTCGCGTGGGGCCTCTATCAAAAAATCGTGATCGCCGACAATGTATCGCCGATTGCGAATGCCGTTTTCAATTCGCCGACCAACCAAACTGCCGGCGCCGCGTTGGCCGGGGTGCTCGCCTTTGCCTTGCAGATCTACTGCGATTTCTCCGGTTATTCCAATATGGCGCGCGGGCTGGCGCGCTGTTTGGGGTTTGACCTGATGATCAACTTCAATCAACCCTACTGCGCGCGCACGCCGTCCGAATTCTGGCAGCGCTGGCACATCAGCCTGTCGCGGTGGCTGCGCGACTACCTATACATTCCGCTCGGCGGAAATCGCGGCGGTACACTGCGCATGTATCGCAATCTCATGATCACAATGCTGCTGGGCGGGCTGTGGCACGGCGCCTCGTGGACCTTCGTCGCGTGGGGCGCCTTTCACGGCGCCATTCAAGTCCTCTACCGCGTGCTGCGTATCGATTCGCTGATCGAAAGTTCGCGTTTTCTGACGCCGCGGGGATTTGCAATTCAGGCCGCTTCTTGGGCAACGACCATGGGCTTGGTGTGCGTGGGATGGATTCTTTTCAGGTCGCGCACCTTCGCCGACGCCCTTACCGTGCTGAACAGCCTGTTTGCGACGACCGGCTACACAGCCGACGCGTTCTCAACCCTCGCCGCTTACGCAGCGCCTCTGGTGGTCGTCGAGATTTATCAGCGTGCCTCGGGCCGGCTCGAGTTCCTGACGGCAGGACCCTTCCTAGTGCGTTACACCACCGCGCTATCGCTGCTGCTGACCCTGCTCGCTTTCAGCGCGGCGGGCGGGCAGGAGTTCATTTATTTTGACTTCTGAAGAGCAGCACAAGAGCCTCGCCCGCGGCGCCTTGATGGGGATCGCGCTGATCCTTTACAGCCTCTTGTTCGCCGAGGGTTTCATTCGCGTCTTCGACCCGCAGGCCGTGATGCCCCGCTACATCACAGGCACCAGTTGGGGCGTGCGCGGCAACATTCCGTATTCGCACTATTGGCATCACACGCCCGAGGTGGACGTGGAGTATCGGATCAACAGCCAGGGACTGCGCGCCGAGCGAGAATATCCGCTGCGGAAATCTCCAGGAACCTGCAGGATCGGACTGTTCGGCGACTCATTTTTCTTCGGACTCGAGTCTGACTACAAAAACACCTTTGGCTCTGTGCTCGAGCAGCGGCTGCGCGAGAGCGGATTCAATGTCGAGGTGCTAAATTTCGCCGTAGGCGGTTTCGGAACTGCGGAAATGCTGCAGACGTATGAGAAATTCGGAGTGAAGTTCGATCCGGACATCGTGATTTTTTCGTGGGAAATGTCGGACTTCGACGACAATGTGCGATCCGATCTGTATCGGCTCCACAACGGCCGCTTGGAGCGGGCCAATGAATCGTATCTTCCCGCGGTGAAAATCCAAGACGCGCTCATGCGCTTCGCCGTGTATCGATTCATTGCCGACCACAGTCAGTTGTATACGTTCGTGAGAGAGCGGTTCAATCGAATCGTGAAGCGGCAGCTGGTAAGCGAGCAAAAGGCGAGACTCGGCGCGCCACAGGCTGGCGATGCTGACGGCGATCGCGCCTCGAGCGATGACACCGATATCGATGACGTCGCGCATCGCCATAAAATCGAACTGTCCGCCGCGATTCTTCTGCACGCGCAGGATGAGATCGTCTCGAGTGGTCACGAATTCTACGTCGTGGATATTTCTTCACGACTGTCCCGAACCGAATTCGCGTCGACGATTGTAACGATGCCGGAGTCGGCGCGCTCGCGCATCCCGATCATTTCGCCGCTCGCTGCGCTCAGCAAGGTGGCGCGCCCGGATCTTAAGTTGTACTACGAGAAAGGACTCGGCCACTTCACGCCAACCGGCACGCAGATTCTGGGCGACGAGACTCTCAAGGTCCTCACTTCTTCGGCGCGCCTTGATGCATGCCGCGGCCAATCTGCGACGTCGTCGACAGTCAACACGTGGTAGCCCTTTACCATTTACACTTGAATTGTCGCGCTGTGACCGACTTCACATTTGCATTTCTGTATTGTCGCGTAGCGTCGACAGTTGACGGAAAAGGACAGCGGCCGCTAACTTGCCGTGCGCATTTTGAGACACCGTTCGCAGCAGGAGATACCGATGAGCCGACGAGACAGGATTATTGCGTTTACCGTATTGCTCACCGGAACTATTTGTTTCACCACAGCATTCGGGCAAACCACTAAGCCGAACCCGCCGCCGCAGATTTGCGTAAACAATCAGTGCGCGACGACGCAACCCCCCCCAAGCGGCAGCGGCGGCACTACGACCTCATCTCATCAGATCAAGTGGAATCCGGGGCACTACATGGCCTCTTATGGAGTGCTGTACGGCAGCAACACGTCAACGATATCGATATTGCAGCCCGAGATGGACGACTTGAACAATCAAGACTCGATCGTAGGATATCGAATCTGGATCACCTGGGGCGCGATGGAGAAGACTCCGGGAGTTTACGATTTCTCCCTTCTCGATGCGGCGTTGGCGCGCCTTAAGACCGCCTACAACAAACCGAAACACTTGATCATCGGACTTTGGATGTATGGCCAGCACGGGTTAAACGCCAATCGGGATTGGCGGGTTCTGCCGCTGTATATCCAGCAAGATCCGAAATACGGCGCCAGTCCGGTCTCCGGCAGTTACGGCTGGTGGGGCTTAAATTCAAATGGCCAGTCGAGTGGTCAGTGGGCGCCGGCATTTTACAATCCCGCTGTAATGGACCGATACATTGCGATGGTACAGGCGCTCGGCAACCACTTCGATAGTGATCCCTTTGTGGAGGGTCTCTACATTCAAGAGGACTCCTCCGTGGCCGAAGCCGGTGGCAACTCCTCTCCTTCGGATCCCGCATATTCGGACCAAGCGTGGCTGACACAGCTCGAACGATTGCTCGCTGCGAGTACCGCGGCGTTCCCTCACACGAGCGTATTGTGCGCGAATACCTGGTTCGTGCGACCTGCGGCGACCGTCGCCTTGCAGGAGTGGATGTTAAACAATCGAATCGCACCGAGTAGCGCGGATACCTGGAGTCAAAGTGCAATCAATACTTACGGAACTTCGCACCTTGCTGACGGAATGCAGGTGCTGCTCGGCACTGACTCGGCCGGCGGTATAGGCGACCTGCGACCGAGAACGCGGGCGATGATGGATGTCGAGTCGGATGAGTTGGCGAGCACCCGAGTCGCCCCGTACGGCGGTCCATGGACGCCTCTCGACATTGTTAACGCCCTGAATCAAACCTATTGGGCCTCACATGCCTTCTGGACGCGTTTCCCTCCCGGCACGACCTTAAATGGACTACCGGTACCGCCGGCTGCAATCTGGTCCAGTATGGCCGCCACCCTCTCGAAGAATCCGCTGATTCACACCGACTATCCGGCGAATTATCCCTAGCGGCCGCATGAACACGCCGCGCGACGCTCTGCACCGCGGCGTGCTAGCGTCGAGAGAAGTCTGGCGCAGGACTCACGGTTGGTGCGATCTTTCGACGCAGCGGCCAGCTGCGAATGTAGTCGGCCTGCTCATCGGTCTGCGGCACGGTGGGCCAGCTCTTGGCTCGCTCGCTCTGGCCCCACAGCTTATTCAGGGTCTTGAGCGCCGACTCGCCGTCGATCCCACCTTCGGCAAGGTAGCAGCCGACGACGAGGCCGGTACGGCCGATTCCGGCGCGACAATGGATATAAATGCGCCGGCCCAGCGTGAGCGCATTGCGGATGCGCAATTGTATCTCGTGCATCTGTGCGACATCGTGCGGCACTGTCGTATCGGCTATCGGACAACGCAGATAGTGACTCTCCTTCGGCAGCAGCGCACGGTAATCTGGGCTCTCGCCTTCTTGGGTGAGATCGATGAAGTAGTTGATGCCCGCACCGCGTAATCGACCCAGGCGATCCTGCGTTTGCGCTACGCTATTCCCACAAGGATGCTCGCCGCCTAGCACGCGTCCCGGCACGACCCAGTAAGTGTTTTCAAGCGGGGGCTTCATAGGAACTCAAGTATGTGCCGTGCGCGCGGCGGAGAGAAGACGCGGTTGCACTAGTGGCGCGGTATCATAACTCTATGTTGCAGTCCTTCCGCATAGCGACCGTCATTCTTGCAGCGCTCGGAATGGCCGCATGCCGTGCGCCGCCGATCCGCGAAGCCCCGATTCCTTCGGTGCCGGCACCCTACCCTCCCAGCCGTTACATCACCGCATTAAGCTGGGATTTTTCCCCCGTCACCCCCGCGCGGCGAGCTCTCGGGAGCGATCTCTGGCCCTGCACGTGGGCGCGCGATGACAATCAATACTGTGCGTGGGGCGACGGCGGCGGCTTCGACGGCAACGATGACCATATCGGGCGTGTGAGCGTCGGCATTGCGCGAATTACCGGAGGGGTCGAGCGGAATGGAGCTTTACAATTCGTCGGGAAGAACGTGTGGGGTGAGCCGCCCTACGCAGAATACCCGGCTACCTTTGGCGGTAAAATCAGCAGTCTGATTTCCGTTGGCGGAGTGCTATACGCAACCGGCGGATTCTGGACTTCGCAAAACACGCCGGACCCGGTGCACACGAGTGAGCAAGGGCCCCTCAATACGCTGGCGTGGTCGCTCGATCTTGGCAAAACTTGGCAGCTTGCACCCTGGTCCACGGCGTCGAGGTTGGGTTCATTCATCAAATTCGGTCGCGACAACGCCCGAGCATTAAGCCACTACGTATACCTGTACTATTGCCGGCAGGCCGATTCGCAACATGTCTATCTGAAAAGAGTTCCCCAAGATCGCTTGCGCTCGGATCCTAACACGCCGGGCTTATACGAATATTTCACGGCGGTCGACGCCGGCGGCCGCGGCGTATCTTGGTCGACGCAAGAGGCACACGCGAGTGCGATTTTCTTCGATGCGAACAACGTCAACGGCCCGGAGGCGGTCTATGACTTCAAATTGCATCGCTTCATACTGACGGTCGGGCACTTTGCGTCGGGCCGCGAAAGCGATTTGTCGGTCGGACAACTGGGCGTGTTCGAATCTCCCGATCCTTGGGGTCCTTGGAAGACCATCGGCTATTACGATGATTGGGGAGCGTTTGGACCTTCCGCCGTGGGCGATTTCCTCGGCCTGCATGTTCTGGCAAAATGGATCGGCGTCGACGGCAAGACCCTGTGGTGCATATTCTCCGGAGTTCACGGACTCGATGCGTTCATTATCGTCAAAGCCACCCTCCGGACCAAGCGATGGTAGCAGCAGCGTCAAACAGCGGACGACCCTTGGTTTCGGCATAACTTTTTGCCACATATTCCCCAACTATCCCGATACACAGCAGCTGCACACCGCCGAGCAGGTAGATGGGCAGGGTGATCGAAGTCCAGCCCGTCAAAGCCGATCTGCAAACAATCGAATGAAGCAAATCCATAGTTGAACGCGGCGCTGACAACGAAGCCTATCGCCGAAGCCAGCGTCGGCCCTATACCGCTGCCGCGTAAGGGCGATCAACAGTACGTATTGAATGCCGGTCGCGAGACCCCAATCAGCCCGAAGGAGTAGAACCGTTTGAGATTCAGAGGGGAGATCATCGGAAGACGCTGTCTGAATTGCGGTCGCCAAACGCAGGCTCCGTCGGCGGCTTTTCGCCCGGCGGCTTTTCGAGTGTCGCTCCAACAAGATCGCGTCTTCGCCCCTCGTAGGCAAGCGAGACACATCGGGCGCAAATCACGCCGGAAAAATACCAATACAGATAGGTGATGGAGGTGAATTCATGAAAATTCGTATAAAGAACGTCAATCGCGAAAATGACCACGACACCCGACCAGCCTGTGGCCAATGCCCCCACGAGCGAATCGTCTTGCCGTAGAACTTTCAAGGTGTCGGAAAATACCATCCAAAATAACACGCCAATCACCATCAAGCCGAGCAGGCCAAACTCGAGCAAAAAGGTCGTAAAAGAAATAATCAAGAATTTGTCAAACAGCAAGTAATACTTACCTTCGAAATTCTTTCCCAGCTGGGATGGCGACACTGCGCCGATCCCGAGGCCGAACATCAGCTTCACCGGATCCTTTGCCAGGTATTGAAGCGGCACGATGATGGCGTCTCCGCGTCGTACGTCCTTCTTGGTGCCGAGCCCCCCGACGTCCGAACTCAAATACCGCCCTATTCGCTTTTGGTCGGTAAAGAATGCCGTTAGGTCTCGTTCGTTCTTATACGGATTGTGCGCTTGGGTATAATTGTAGATGGGGATAAACAGCGCGCCGGCCACGAGCAATGCGACAACGCCTGTTGCCATGTATTTGAGCTTTTTTCCAGGCTCCGCAGCAAGCATCACGGTCGCCACCAATCCTAAGGGGAGAAAAATCACGGTAACTTTGGTTTCGTTGATGGTGGTCGGGAAGAGCAGGACGAAAAACAGCAAAGCGTACCAATGCGGCCGAATTCGCCTCCTCAGCAACAGACCTGTCAAAATCAGCACGGCGCAGATGAGATACAGCGACAGGATTCCGGAATCCATTACCGTGCCTCGCACGTCGTCGCCGGAGAATCGTCCGGCCTGTTCGATGATGTAACGCTGATAAATGGCAACCGGTACCTGCATCAATCCCAACGCCAACAAGCATTTTAATTGCCGCCTCAGATTCGCCTCGCTCATAGGCAACACTGCCGCCAGGAAAAACAGGGGCGCCGCTCGCAGATCGAAGCGCAATCCGCTCAGCACGGGTCCCACACCGGTTGGGTTATTGACGAGAGCGCAGATAATCACCACGAGCATTGCGCCGAAAGCGAACCAATACTTCGGGGCTACCAAATGAAAGCGATCGCGCGTTCCCGCGAACAGCACATATAACATCACAATGCCGGACATCGCCTCGGGCAAAAACCGCAGGAGCGTCGGCAACCCGAGCACCTTCACTAGGAAGTCGCTCAACATGACGCAGCAAAGCAGGGTGAGTGTGAATGCTTGCATGAGTTCCCGTGCTACGGCGCCGCGCTGGAGGGCGTGTTTACCAGCAGTATCTCGGTGTCGCCATAGCGTGTCGTCCAGACCCGCGTTACCGACCAATTCGCCGCCCGGGCGGCGCTTCGCAACTGTTCCGCGATCTCCGGATAGAGTATTGCAAAGACCCGGTGACCCGACTCAAGGATCGGCTGCAACGCGGATTCTGTAGTCAGCAGCGGATGATTGGTCCAGCGCTCCGTAAGGCCGTCACGACACAGATAGGCGTCGAAACGATTGTCTTCCGCATCCAGGAAAAAGTAATCGTAGCCATGATAATACTCATCGAGATTGGGAATGCCCGTGATCACGACATCGCCCGGGAGAACGTGCGCCGCAAGCCACTCACCGACCGAGCGCATATCATTGTGAGGATAATAGTGAGCGGAAAGCGACGCGGACATGCCGGCTCTAAAATTGATTTCCGCGGAATCGACGCCGATCAGATGTCTAGGTTGAAAATCTTCCGTTGCGCCAAAGCACAGTAGCGGGATCGCGGCGGACGCAACCAGCGGTGCGCGCCGCAGAAACTTGAGCCGCTGCATGGCAATCAGCGCTGCAGCAACTGCCAGGCTAATAAATACCGGGTACAGAAAAAAAGTATAGCGCGTCTCGATGCGGGGAGTCGGGGCAACGCCGATGATGAGAACCATCGCGAGAATCAGGGTGAGCAGGACGGCGATCGGCCCCGGACTCTCGCTGCGCATCGCAATGCTGTGCCCGAACATAAAAACCAGCGCGAATGCCAGTACGATGGACAGAAAGGGCATCGTGCGGCCCCACGGCCGAACCATCGTATCGTAGATGTCGGGGAATCCGAACAGGTGCTGCACTGTCGGCGGCATTGCCGCCCCGCCAACCATTGGCTCACTCGCCGCGCCACCAGACCACTGATAGAACGCCAGCCAGAACACGAAGTAGGCAGCGAGGCTCATCAGAAAATACCGGGCTCGCCGATCGGTCAGCTCCTGAGGAGCGATCAACTGCATGAGCAGGCTGAGAGCGATAATGCCGGCAGCGAGCGTGAACAGGTGCGCCGCGGCAGCTGCCAGTGCGGCAAACAGAGCAAGAGCCGCGAGCCAGCGCCGGCGAAAACTCCAAATCCAAGGCAATGACAGACAGACAATGCCGAGCACCAGCAGCCATGCAGCACCCCAGGCGAGATGCTGATGCAGTGCTGCCATCCAGATTGCGACGAAATGCACCGGCTGATGCGCCGCGGCAACGCCCGCACCGACCTGCGCGTCGGAGACTTCGGCGCCGCCTCGCAAGTCGTTGGTACCTGCTAAGAGCAGCAGACCCAGAAAGAGCACCAGAGCGCTCAAGCGCCTCCATTCCTTCGGCTTGAGTCGGCCATGCTCATGCGCGAGAAGAACTGCCACGATATTGGCAACCCCGAGCAGCACGCCGCCTTCCCAGGTCAAAACACCCAGCACTGACAAGGCGATCATCCAACCGAGCGCGCGGCGCTCTTTGTCGATGGTATAGCGTAGGAAAAATACGACATACCATACGAACACGGCTTGAAACGGGGCGTACATGCGGGCGAAGCGCGCCATCTCGATTTCCCAGATGGACACGCTCAGAATGATGACCGTCAACCAGCCTGTCACTGGGCCCAGCAGTCGTTTGCCGAGCAGATACGCCGCCGGCAGCATCGCCACACTGCACATTGCCGCGACGAAGCGTGCCGCAAACTCGGGCGAGAGTCCCGCGAGACGTACACCGGCCACAAGGTATTGATACGTGAGACCTCGATTGTAATAGCCACCGCACAAGAATGACGGCAGTCCCGTCCGCAGTACGTTGTCGATCGAACGCGAAATGTAAAACTCATCGACGCCGAGCGGCCAGGTGCCGAGGCCCTTGAAACGTCCGTACAAACCAGCGAGCACCGCAGCGCTCGCCAAGACCATCATCGGCGTACGGATCGAACCTGTTGAGCTGTCATACTTCATTTATATTCAATATCTTACGTACTTAATCTAACTCTTTACCGGAAGATCGGCAATCTGGGTCGCACACTGATCGATGACGCCGATCAAGTCGCGGGCGTTGCGCAAGGAGTGGTTGGCCACCGCATGCTGCCTGCCGCGCTCGGCGTAGTCGGCGCGCGCATCGGGACTCTCAATTAGATGGCGTACCGCCTCCACCAAGCCCTCTTCCGACTGGGCAGCGATTCCGAGCCGCTGGCGCTCGAGCACTTGATCCGGATCGACCTGCAGACTCACTACCGCGACCGCCCGCAGCCAGGCTTGAATAAACGTATTCGGAAAGCCCTCATGAGTGCTCGTGTTGACCAATATGTGGGACCGATCAAGCAGCTCATTGACTTCGTTATGGCTTTTCTGTCCCCAGTACTCAAGATTCGGAGTGGATTCGATACTGCGCTTGAGCGCTTGCTGCCAGCTCTGGTTGCCGGATCCCGCCGCGGGCGCCCCGACCATTATGAAGCGAACCTGCTCATATTTGGCCAACCGCTGTGCCAGCCGCACAAAAGCATCGGGTCGTTTCCAGGGTTTGAGATTCGCAATCCATAGCACCGTGAGCGGTCCGCCCTTGTCGAGTGATCCCGATCCCGCAGGATGAAAGTTGCCGATGAGCGCGTCGGGCTTTCGGTCGTAATTATCCTGCAAGAGTGTCGCTTGGTGCCTTGTCTGCGCGACGATGCGGGTCGCATTGCGTACGCCGTATTCGAGCGCCCATTTCTCCAACCGCAACCTTAGGAAATTTCGCCCCGGATCCAAGCTGCTCGACGACACATCGGTATCATGAGCGACATGCCAAATGAGAGGAACCGAGTGCCGCCGCGAATACCAAGCACAAATGCCGGTATAAGCGCATGCAACGCGCTGGTAGATGACGCGCGGATTTATCTGGAGCAGCAAGCTGTACAGCGATCTTGCTTCAACGAGATATCCCATCGAGGGGATCGGCCCACCCGCTCCTATTCGGGTGGTCTGATAGTTGCGCGCGCGATCGCGCCCATCCAGGAAGTGTGCAAGGTAGTGAACCTCATAGCGGTTCGAAGCCACCAGCGCGTCGATCAGCAGGCTGATTTGATATTCCGCGCCGCCCCCGGATTCAAATGGGCTGACGATGCAGAGCTTCACTTTCTCAGCCATCAGCATCGCGCCTCGACAACGTCCAGTATGCGCTGTTCCACCTTGTCGGCGATGACGCCGTAGGAGCAATGTTCGACCACATAACGGCGTCCCCGCTGGCCCATGAGCCGCGCCTTGTCGCGATCCTTAAGCAAACTTACTATTGCCGCGGCGAAAGGCTGCTCGGTATAGGGAGCGCAAATGCCGCCCCCGCTCTCCTCGATGAGCCGCTGCTGCTCGGGAAGATCGTTGGCAACCACCGCCTTCCCCAACGCCATGTACTCCACCAGCTTGGTCGGCGAGGAGGGCCGAAGCACCCTTGTAGGATACAAAGGCGAGGTGCAGACGTCAGCCTCCTGAACGTAGACCAGTGCCTGGGCTTGAGGCAATTGCCCGACGAAAACCACCGAGGATTGCAAATTGAGGCGCGCTACTTCTTTCAGCAGTCCGGCCTCGTCATCCGGATGATCGCCCTTGCCGACGAGGTACAGCATCGCGTCCGGAACCGCCGCTTTGACATCGGCAAACACCCTGATGAGAAAGTCCAAACGGCGAACCTGATTGAGCGCGCCGAGGTATAGCAAACAAGGCGCACTCGGAGCCAGCTGCCGGCGGTTCTCGGACAGATCAGGCAGACTGCAGAGCTCGAGGCTGACGCCCATTGGAACCGCAGTCATCTTGTTCACCGGTATACCGTGCTCGGCGACATCCAGGCGCATCTGTTGGCTCTGCACGAATATGTGGTCGGCCGCGGGCAGCAACAGTCTGTACAGAAGCCACTTGAATGCCAGTCCGCGTACCCTGTACAGGAACCGGTAATGCGCCGCCGGATCTTCCGCGAGAAGCAGATAATGTTCCGGAAACGGATAGGACAGCCAGTAGATGAATCGGGTATGAAACAACTTCCTACCTAACAGGGCAAAAATGCCGGAAAGGAATTTGTCCTTGACCTCCACCGCATCATAGCCGCCACGTCGGAGGCGCGAAAACAAACGCAGGTCGTTGGCGATGCCGAGCGCATGCTTTCTAATCCGATGAAGCAATGAGTCACCCAAATCCGTGGCGCCGACCCAAGCTCGCCCGCCTCGCCAGCTCGTCGTATACGCTCGGGAGCAAGCAGCTTCGCTCTGCAGCAGCAGATCGATCTCATGGCCGCGCTCGGCAATGTTGATCCCAAACAACACCAACAAGTCCACGCGAGTCGGTGGAAAAGTATCGGAGGAGACGATCAGCAATCGCAAGCGCCGCATTGCACGCACCGCTTTAGCGCGCGGCCTGCGGACCGGCGGGCGGATTCAGCAATCCCAGCGCCCTCAACACCCGCACCTCCCTACCCTGAAACAGGCGCAACAATAAGTCGCGGTCCGATGGACACAAGACTGGCCCGCGCATTTGCATCAGTGCGGCGGCGCCGATGACGATGATTCCAAGCAGCAATTGAATGATCGCGGGCGCCGCGATCGTCGTTTTGATGGCGAAGCACACCGCGACGGTGACGCTCCACAGCGCCACGCTGCTAAGGAAGGAAATGCCCGCGTTGAGCCATACGGCACGTCGACGCACATGCCACCATACAAAACAGTTCTTGAGCAGCTGCGAGGTACCGATCGCCACCGCAGCCCCGTAAAGACCCATCATGGGGATGAGCACGATCATGGCAAGCACGTTATAAGCGGCAAACATCTTGCTGAGCAACTGAATGTGCGGTTTCTCCTCGTACTGCGCAACGAGCGCGACCGGCGTCGAGAAAGTATTGAGGGTCGCGAACCCCAAAACGAGCGGCAGCAGCCAGGCGTGCTCGATGTACTTACCGCCGAACACCACACGCAAGAGTTCCGAATGATAGACAATCGCAAACGCCAGCATTGGCCAAAGCAGCAGCAGATTGGCATTCACCAAGAACGTGAAATACTGCGGCAGTCGCTCGTCCGCCTCGGCTGGTTTGACTGCAAAAAACATCGGCTGAATGATGTTGTCGAACAGCCGTCCCGGCATCAGGTTCATGGCCATTTCGTTCAAGCGCATGTAGAAAGAATAGATGCCGACCGACACTGCATTCATGAAAGCCGCGATGAAGAAGTTGTCGATGCGCGAATCGATGAACAGCGTTCCCGCATCGTTGAAGTTGTTGAAGAGCCCGTACCGCAAGAGCCGCTTGCGTTCCTCCGACTTCGGCCGATACGCCTGCGCCTCTGGCGCGCAGCGCCGGCGATAGATGAATTGCAGGAACAGGTATATGACGACATAGCCGAACACATCGGCCCAGATAGCATTGCGCAACGTCAATGCGCCCGCAAACGCCAGTGCCGAGTAGCAGAGGAGCTTCGACAGCGACAGCAGCGCGTAGGAGCCGACGCTGAAACGATGCAGCATGTGAGCGGCCAGGGTCAGCTGCAAAACCTGGGTTTGAAAATACAGTAGAATCAGCAAGCAGAATATCTCGAACTGGGCGCGGTAAGCTCCGAGATCGAAGCGCGGCGCGAGGTATTTCCAGGCCAGGAGCACCGCGCCGAGCACGAATATATTCGTCGCGAACCGCATTAGCGCGATCCTTCGCACCAGCCACGCGGCGGCCGCCACATTCCCCCCGCGCAAGTATTCGGGTTGATAGCGACGCAACGTCTGTTCGAGTCCGAGCGAAGCTGCCGTTCCTACGAGCGGTATAAAGGAATAAAGCAAATTGAGGACGCCGAAATCTTCTTTGCTCATGGTGCGCACCAGCACCACATAGCCAAGAAGAGTTGTCGCCTGCGAAACGATACGGTAGCTCATCGTGTCGAACAGCGACCGGCGCGCCTTACTGCGATCGTATAAAGGCATACTCGATTCCAGGGGGCGGGTCGGGTTCCCTAGTCTTTCGCGCCAGCGTAATCGTAGCCGTATTCGTAGCCGGGGGTGGTGTCGGCGGCGCGATTCAGCACCACGCCGGCAATGTTGAACTCCGACAGCAATTGCAGCGCTTTCGAAAGATCGGCGCGGCCGGTAGATCCTTCGGAAGCAACCACCAGAATGGCGTCGACCTTGGGAGCCATCACCAAGGCATCGTCGGTGAGCAGCACGGGCGGCAAATCGATGATCACGACGGGACTGACGGCGCCCTCGCGCACGACCCGCAACAGTTCTTCGAGTCGGTGCGAGCCCAGCAGCTCCGAGGCTTGGTCGGTCGGCGTTACGTTGCCGGCGATTAGCAGATTGTCGCTGCCGATGGAGAAGAACAGCTCGCGCACGTGCTCACCTTGCTCGAGATAGCCACGCAGCTCGCGTGGCGGATGAATCCCGAGCACACGGCAAACGCCGGGGTTGCGCATATCCAAGTCAAGCAGCACGATCTCGCGATTCTTCTCGCGCGCCATGCTGAGGGCCAGATTAATGGCGGTCAGCGTCTTGCCATCATTCGGTCCCGCGCTGGTGACCGCAATCGTAGTCCACCCCTTGGTCCGCACGCGATGCAAAAGCCTGGTTCGCAGCATACGATACGCGGCCGCGGCTCCCGAATCGTCCGCATTCGACTTGCCGAGCAGCACGCGCCGCTCACGACACTGTTTTTCATCGACGGTAACGGCCAGCGCCAATAGACGCGCCGTGGGGTCAATCGCAGCCGCCGGTTGTCCGCGGTCGGCCATTCGCCCGGCATCGACCTCACCCGCACGCCGCGCACGGGGCCGATTCTGTTGCTGCCCAGCAGCCCGGTTTTTCTCCAGCGCGCTTTCAATGATCGACATGAATACCTACGTGTCGGCTCGGGGATCTGTGGACATCACAGGCTAATGATTTCGCGAGAATATTATCACAGCGGCCACTACAAAAATCGCGAGACCATAGGCTGCGACAAATGAAGTCAACATAATCGCGCGGCGCCGGCGATCCTTTTTATTCTTGATGAACGGAATGCTGGCAAGCATGGGAATGCCGTCGGGCAATATCAGATCCCTTGCGGTGCGCACGCTTTTGTCGCTGCTTTCAGACAGCGCGGCCCCGATGCCCGCAAGCGCAGAGCCAAACACGAGTCCGAGCAGAATGAGCCCGATTCGATTCGGATAAACCGGGAGCTTCGGAATGCTCGGCGGATGCACCATGGTAAATCGTTCGCCGCCCTGCGCGCTCTCGAACGTCTCCGCCAGGTTAGCGCTTTGCAAACGATCCTGGATATGCTGATATTCGCTCTGCAGCACTTCTCTGCGTCGCAACACTGCCGAGAACTCTCGCTCGGCGGTGGGGGCGCCTTGCACCAAGCCGCGGCTTCGCTCGAGTTTTGCCCGCAGCGTGGCGTCGAGCGCGTGCAGACTCGCGAGCGAGTTGCGGGCCCCGACCAACTCTGTCTGTGTCAATAAGTATTGTGGATTGTTAGGAGCAACTTTGCTTCCCGCAGTGCCCCCAGACTGCGCCATAAGCGTTTCCAAGGCGCGCTTCAATCGCTTTACCTCGGGGTGATCCGGCGTGTAACGTTGTTGCGCCTCGGTCAGTTTCGCTCTCACCGTGGCCACGTCCGTCAGGTCTCCGGATTGGGTAATTAAATTTGCGCTCATCTGACTGAGTTGCAGACTGAGCACCGATTCTTTCTCTTGCGCGGTCAATATCTGTTGTTGCAAATTGTCGAGTTGGCGTTGTGTGTCCTCGATGTTTCCCTGATTGCGCATCATGAATTCTGGCGTTGCCTCGCCGTACTTGCTCTTCAACGCGGCCAATTGAGCATCCACGTCGCGCATTTGCCGCGCCAACTCCTCGGATTGCTTTTGCAAAAATCCCGTGGCTCCGGCCGCGGCCTCCGAGCGTCGAATTTGATTGTAGGTAAGGAAAAGCTGAGCCAACCGATTGGTCACGGCTGCCGCGATCTCCGGGTCTGGATTGTTGTAATGCAGCGAAAAGGCGTTTGACTCCGCCTGCGGCTTGAGCGTCACCGGATCGACGCGTTCTATAGAAGTATTCTCGAGAATACGCTGCACCTTCTGTTCATCGGTTAGCTTCTTCTCCTTTGGATACGGATCGATCTGATGGAGGACTGGCTCCAAGCTCGCCGCCGTCAAGACGCGCCCCTGAACGATCTCGATCTGCTGATCGGAGTAGCTGACGACAGTGGTCTCGATGATGTCCTTCGGCACCGATGAAGGTTCCAACATAATCGTTGCGGTCGCTTGATACAGCGGATGAATCGCAAAGGCCGCGACCACGCATAAAAAGAGGGTTATCGGTAGCAAAGTTGCGAAATACATATATCGACGGCGCAGCGCAGCGAAATAGTCGCCGACTGAGGAAGGGGGGGCTGTTCGCTCGCTGATCATGATTATCGCTGTGCTCCGAGGCCTTGGTAGACGACTCTGATATAGATCCGATTGCTTGCCGCGCCGCTCGGATCGTTTTGGAATTTCTGCCGAGAATACTGGTAACCGCCTTGCAGAAACCAGGTGCGGGCCATCATCCACTTCGCTTCGAGGACGGTTTGTAAATAGTTGCGGTAGGCACCCACCACATTGCTCGTCACGCCTCGCTCGCGCAGCCCGATGGCCGCCGCAGTGGCCGTGAAGCGATAAGTGATATCTCGGTCATATTGAAAGCGGATCTGATCCGACGCGTATAGCGCGCCGCCTCCCGAGGGCGTAATTACGCGGCCCCCGTTGAACTTGAATCGACTGACCTGCGCCGCGTAGATCACGCCCACTGTGCCACCCCACGCGTTCGCGCTGGTATCGAGTATTTGCGGCGCGGTCTGTGTAATAGTGATGCGTTCGAAAATCACTGACGCCGAGGTTGACAGCTTCTGGGTCCAATGGTTGTCGAAATCCACACTGCCGCCCGCGCCAATGGCGTGCGAATCGAAACGCAACGCGTCATATTTCGAGTCGAAGCCGCCGACCGATAGCTCCGATCGCTGGCTCACGGTCCAGGTGAGCGACGCTTTCGCTAAGTAATACTGGAAATCCACATGCGAAAACTCGTCGCTCGGCGAGTACTGTATGCGCTGATAGATGCCCGAAAGTCCGCCCGTGAGCAATGGCGTGAATTTGAAATTGTAGCTCGGCACGATATACGCGCTGTTGCGGGTTCCACCGACAATCGCTTTGCCGGTTTCCGGCGTGGTCGGCGACGTGGGATTGAAGTTATCGTACAGAGCCGAATTAAATTCGGCATTGAATTCGTCGCGGTGCTCCAGATTTCCAAAGACTGAGAGTGTACTGCGCGGCCATCTCTTGACGGCGTTGATGTCCAGGTAGGCCTCAAGTCGATTGTCCTGAGTGGCCTCAGGGTAGTCGCGGTATTCGAGCCGCGGCCGTAGATTCACGTCTGAGTCCGGGTTGGTAATGCCGACCACCGAGGACACCATGGCTAGCGCGCCAAGGGTACGCGAATTACTGCCCGGGTCGAGGTCCAAATTCGTATCGCCCTCGGCGGTGAGCGAGGCGCTCGGCTGCCAATACACTTCCGCAGCGAAGACCGGCGCCTGTAGCAACGCAGCCGCGGCGCACGCCACGCATGCATGAACCAACCGCCGAGAATGCCTATTAAATGTATACCCCCGAAGGCCGCTCATGGAACGACCACAACATCACCGCTTTCCAGCTCGATATTCTGTTGCAGGTCTTTACCGGAGGACACCGGACCGTATCTGAACGGCAGCACGCGCTGGGTACCGCCGCTGCTGCGGATCACGATGATGCTATCGAGCTTAGCATACGGGTTCGCCCCCCCGGCGATGCTCAACGCCTGCAGCACGTTGATGGTGGGGTTCATGGTAATCGCACCGGGCTTGGTGACTTGGCCGACCACATACACGACATTGCCCTTGACATCTGTGACGATCACCGTGGCAATCGGATCGGAAATGTATTTCTTCAGCCGTGCTTCCATCTCGACGCGGATTTGTTCCACGCTCTTGCCGCTGACGCTGATCACTCCCACCATCGGATAGGCGATTTTGCCGTCCGGAGTCACTGTGATCTCTTGCGGCAATAATTTCGGATCGTCGTAGACGCCGACGATCAGCTTATCGCCTGGATGAATTTTGTACTCGGGCAGCGTTTGCGCCCGCAGCGTGGTGCTCGCCAGGATTGTGAGGGCGCAGGCCATGCAAATGGCCGCTGTCCAATTCATTCGCCGCATGTCTTAAGACCTCCCTTCACGATGTTTTCATACTGCTACGTACCGCGCAAAAAGCTCCGCGCAGAGGCACCCGCGGGGGCCATAAAAGCATACCCTATGCCGTGACGCAGTCTGGCTCTTTCCTAAGCGCAGTCGCGGCGATCTCTGATACCCAGTATACAGGGCCGTCCGACCACCATATCAATGCGTTTGCGTAGCGCCGCGACAGGCTAAACTCAAAACTGTCGACGGAGTCGCAGCCGAAAATAAATATGTATAAACGCAAAGCGGGCGCGCCGCGCTCACCCCGCTCCAGTTTAGGGCAATGGACTTTGGAAGCCTGCGTTGCGATGGCTTCCAAAAGTGTCGCAGCCCATTCTGGCGTTTCGCGAGACAGCGCCGCAACTCCCGGTCATTGAACAAGACACCGTCACGTCGTGACGACAATTGGCCGGTAGAAGCCGCAAACATGAGACGACCAGCATTTCAGTGCCTGCGGCGGGGTGTGGGGTGTGCGATGTGGCCGCTCACCCGGCTGCTGGCCAACATCACTACCGTTTGCTCAGGGACGCCCGCCTTTACGATTTCGTGCTGCGCGCTCGGCAAGCGGTACAGCGTTTCTGCGCTCATCGCGCGCGCCACGTAAATATCGCGGACACCGCATAATTCCACACGGAGCTCATCGCGGCGCCGGCGATGCCCGCAATCCACCACGACGATCGCCCATTGCCGAATAAGAACGATGCCATGCCCACATTCGCGACCGCGCCGATGCCGCAAATCAGGACGAAAGACACCAGACCGCGAATGAATTTCCACCCTGTCAATCGCCGGTCGCGGTAGGTTAACCAATTATTGAGCGTGAAGTTGCCGATCATCGCGACGCCGGTTGCGCTCGTCTGCGCAACAGCGAATGGAACCGCCGCGATATTGAGGGCGACCCACAAGACTGCCAAGTGAACACCGAGGCCCAAGAGGCCGATCACGCCAAACAGCACGAAACGAACCGGCACATAGCGACCCACCGTCTTGTCGGCGACCAACACTGCGTATTCCCACGCGACCATGCTGTCGAGCTTGCTTTCGCCCGCAACGCGCGGCCGAAAGCGATACGGCAGCTCTTTGACCCGCAAGGGACTTTCAGCGGAAGCTAGAATATCGACAAGTATCTTGAACCCGACTGCGGACAAACGGCGGACGGAGCCGTCGAATGCCGTGCGGCTCAGCATGAAAAAGCCGCTCATCGGATCCGCGACATGAATCTTGAGTATCCATTGTCCGAAGCGCGTCGCGAGCCGCGACATGCCCGCGCGGCGCACGTCCCAGCCGCCGATATCACCGCCGGCAATGTAGCGGCTGCCGACGACCACGTCGAATTCGCCCGACTTGAGCGCTTCCAGCATCTGGGGCAGCAACGATTCATCGTGCTGCAGATCCGCGTCCATCACCGCGATGAACGGCGCCGTGCTCGATTGCGCGCCCTCGATGCAGGCAGAGGCGAGCCCGCGCCGACCGATGCGATGCAGCAGACGGATGCGCCCATCGCTCCTCGCCAATTCCAACGTCGCCGACCGGGTCCCATCGCGCGAGTCATCGTCGACGAAAATGACTTCCCAATCGTGGCCGTCCAGCACCTGCCGTAACTGATCGACAAGCACGGCAATGTTGCCTTCTTCGTTCAGCGTGGGAACGATCACCGTGAGCTGAGGGCGCGGAAACAGCTGTGGCGGAACGGGGACTGCGGGGTGCGCGGGATTCAAGCCGGCGTTCATGGCTGGTCCGCGTGCGGCTGGCGCAGCAACAGACTGCGCCGCGGATGGGGCACCATTCCCAACAGCACCCCGAGCAGTGGAAACAAGCCGCACGCCAACAGCGCGGTCGCCAACGGCCCGATGCTGGCAAACTTGTGAGCCGCCGCAACGGCGGCCGCGGTGATCGCCAGCGCCAGCGCGAGGCGTGCCGCGACCGAGGTCAAGAACGCCCCGCCCAATTGGCGCAAGAGTCCATAGGCACAGATCAGGTCGACGACCAAGATGCTGGCAATGGCTGCACCGATGGCGCCCAAGATTCCGTGCCGCGGGATGAGCTGAAAGTTGAGGATCACGATCAAAACAGTACCGACCAGTAGGCTGCCGCAGTAGAACAACTGGCGCCGCACCGCGTACAACAGCCGATAGAAGGCGACCTCCCACGCTTTCAGCGCCGCAAACAGCGCAAACCACGGCAGCCAAGTCACGGCGGGTGCGAACTTAGCGCCGAACAGCGGCACCAACAGCAGCGGAATCAAGAAATAGATAGCGACTGCGAGCCAACCGCTAAAAAAGAACACGATTCGTGTGAAATCTCGTGCCGAATGTCCGAACGCGACCTGATCGCGCGCGGCATGTGTGCTTAGCAAGGGATAGGCGGCAGTGCCCAGCAGCACCAGTGGCAGAATGCCTACTTCGACGAATTTGATATCCGTGGCATACAGCCCGACGCTCGCGTTCCCCAAGAAGTAGGCAATCAACAGCACATCGGCGCGAGCATAGAACTGGTTCAAGGCTTCGGAACCGGCAAATGCCGAAGTCCCGCGCCAGGTGACAAACACGCCGCGCCAATGACGTGCCAGGCGCAGCGATACCTTGTGCTGGACCGCGCTGTGCAGCGCAAGCGCCGCCAGCACAACCCCCGCTAACGGAAAGCCGGCGAGCAGCCAGGGCAGCGAAGGATGCGGCGTCAAGGTCATCGCCAGGGCATAAATGATGGCCGTTGCCCGGCAAGTCAAGTCCGTGAGTGCCGGCCGCATCATGGCCTGCGAGGCCAGAGCCGGCACGAAGAATGTGTGGGAAATCATCCAGCCGACCACGTAAATCGTCAGTTCCAGAATCACGATCAACGCGCCGCCGCGCTGGTCGCTCGACAATAGAAAGATCGCCAGCGCCGAAATCCCGATGAGCAGCTGCACGCACTGCGTCGAGAGGATGTCCTGCCAGAGCTGCGCCCGTTCATGCGGCGCCGCACGAGCATACTGTCGAATACCATATTCCTCGAACCCGGCCGTCGAGGTCAGAGCGATCAGGGTTGCGATTGCGAATGCATATGAGTACTCGCCTGTGCCACTTGGGCCAAAGATGCGCGAGATTGCCGCGAACAACACAAAGCTCAATAAATCCGCGCCGATCCGGCCAAATGACAGCCAGAATGCATTGGTGATGACTTTCATGATCGAAGAACTTCAGTTTGCGCGGCGCCAAACAGTATACCAGCCTGTGTTGCCCGCCCGACGAATGTGGCTCGCGAGGTACCGGACAGTGGTATCGTGCTCACTCACTAGGAGCGTGTGTGAGTCAATATAAGCCGATGTCGAGCATGGGGCGCCCCGCAGCGCCGTCCGCAGATGATCCGATGATGGATTTTCGCGCCCGCTTGGTGCACCAGCAAGCTGAAGCCGCCGAGCGGCGGCGGCTGGATTTAGCCGAACAATCCTCCCGGCTGAAAACCGCGGAAGAACGTATTCGCATTTGGGAGCGCATACACGAGGTCAACCTGCCCAAGGATCCCACGCACCGCTTGATCGAGATCATCGCCGCGAATACCGGTCTCGCCGATTCGGACGTGCGCGAAGAACAGCAGCGTCGCGCGCTGCTGCGAACCGCGGTTTAGAGTCTTATTCGAGGTATTTTGCCGGCGTTTTGCTTTTGATTTCCGCACGGGTTACGCCTGGCGCTACTTCAATCAGCTTGAACAAATCCTTACGCGACGGCCGCGAAAAGACACCCAGCTCGGTAATGATCATGTCGACGCAGTTCACGCCCGTGAGCGGCAATTCGCAGCGCGGCTTGAATTTTGGCTGGCCATCCTTGGAGGTGTGCTCCATCACCACCGCCACGCGCTTGACGCCCCCCACCAAGTCCATGGCACCGCCCATGCCTTTCACCATTTTTCCCGGCACCATCCAATTGGCCAAATCGCCGTTCTGCGCCACTTCCATCGCGCCCAGCACGGCAAAATCGATGTGCCCGCCGCGAATCATGGCGAAGCTGTCGGCGGAAGAAAAATAGGAAGTCATCGGCAAGGCGGTCACGGTTTGCTTGCCGGCATTGATCAGATCCGGATCTTCATCGCCTTCCAAAGGGAAAGGACCGGTGCCCAACATGCCGTTCTCGGATTGCAATACGACATGAATGCCCGGCGGAATATAGTTGGCTACCAGCGTCGGGATACCGATGCCGAGGTTGACGTAGAACCCATCCTTGAGCTCTCGTGCAGCGCGCGCGGCCAGCTCCTCACGAGACCACGGCACGCGATGCCTCCGAGCGCTTGCGCACCGTGCGCTTTTCAATCATTTTGGAGTAACGCGCACCCTGAATTATTCGGTGCACGAAGATGCCCGGAGTATGAATGCTGTCGCCGTCCAAAACGCCGGGTTGCACCAGTTCTTCGACCTCGGCCAAGGTCACATGAGCGGCGGTGGCCATGTTGGGATTAAAATTCCGCGCGGTCTTTCGATAGACGAGATTGCCTTCCGTGTCGCCCTTCCAGGCCTTGACGAGCGCAACGTCGGCCACCAATCCTTTCTCCAGCACATAGGTCTCGCCGTCGACGCTGCGGGTTTCCTTGCCCTCGGCCACTTGCGTGCCGGCGCCGACCTTGGTGAAAAATCCATAGATCCCGGCGCCCCCGGCGCGAATGCGCTCGGCCATGGTGCCCTGCGGATTGAACTCGATCTCGATTTCTCCAGCCAAGTACTGGCGCTCGAATTCTTTGTTCTCCCCGACATACGAGGAAATCATTTTGCGGATCTGACGTGCTTGCAACAACAGCCCTAAGCCGACGCCGTCCAAACCCGCATTGTTGGACACCACGGTCAGTCCGCGCACGCCCGAGGCGTGCAGCGCATCGATCAGGTTTTCCGGAATCCCGCACACCCCGAATCCGCCGCACATCAAGGTCATGCCGTCCTTGACCACCCCGCTCAAAGCGGACTGCGCGTCGGGGTAAACCTTTGTTGCAGCGATCTTGCCCGTCATGAGCGGCTCCTTAGTACCGATACTGATCGACCTTGTATGGACCTTGCCGCTCGACGCCGATGTATCTGGCTTGCACGTCCGTGAGCTGCGTCAGCTGCGCGCCGAGTTTCGAGAGCTGCAGCCGCGCCACTTTTTCATCCAGGTGCTTCGGCAGCACGTACACGCCAACAGGATATTTCTTGGTGTTGGTAAATAATTCGATTTGCGCCAGCACCTGATTCGCGAACGATGAGCTCATCACGTACGAGGGATGTCCTGTGCCGCAGCCTAAGTTCACCAATCTTCCTTCCGCCAACAAAATGATGCGCTTGCCGTCCGCGAAGATCACATGATCGACCTGCGGCTTGATGTTCTCCCAGGTATGTCGGCGCAATGCCGCCACCTCGATTTCATTGTCGAAGTGGCCGATGTTGCAGACGATGGCCTGATCCTTCATGCGCTGCATGTGATCATGCGTAATGACATGAAAATTGCCGGTGGCCGAGACGAAAATATCGGCCTTGTCGCAGGCATAGTCCATGGTGACCACGCGGTAGCCTTCCATGGAGGCCTGCAGCGCACAAATGGGATCGATCTCCGTGACCCACACTTGCGCCGAGAGCGCGCGCAGTGCCTGCGCCGAGCCCTTGCCGACGTCGCCATAGCCGCACACCACAGCCACCTTGCCGGCGATCATGACGTCGGTGGCGCGCTTGATGGCGTCGACCAAGGATTCGCGACAGCCGTATAAATTGTCGAACTTCGATTTGGTGACCGAATCGTTCACATTGAAGGCCGGAAATGCGAGCTGATCCTCCTTCGCCATTTGATACAGCCGCTTCACGCCCGTGGTGGTCTCTTCGGTCACGCCCTTGATCTTGGCGAGGCGGGTCGAATACCACTTCGGATCGACTTTAAGTTTCGTCTTGATGGCCGCGAACAGCGCCTCTTCTTCTTCGTTGCCCGGCTTCGCGAGCAGCGACGCATCCTTCTCCGCCTTGGCGCCCAGATGCAGCAGCATTGTGGCATCGCCGCCGTCGTCCAGGATCATGTTGGTGTAGCCACCGTCCGGCCATTCGAAGATGCGATGCGTGTAGTCCCAGTACTCGGTCAGCGATTCGCCCTTGACCGCAAACACGGGCGTGCCGTCCGCCGCGATCGCCGCGGCGGCATGATCTTGGGTCGAGTAAATATTGCAGGATGCCCAGCGCACTTGAGCACCCAACTCGTTCAACGTTTCGATCAGCACCGCCGTTTGAATGGTCATGTGCAAGGATCCGGCGATGCGCGCGCCGCGCAGCGGCTGCTGTGCGGCAAACTCGCGGCGAATTGCCATGAGCCCCGGCATTTCTGTTTCGGCGATTTTGATTTCTTTTCGGCCCCAGTCCTTGAGTGAAAGATCTTTGACGATGAAATCGTCCTGCGGCTTGATTGCTGCATTCATTACGGTTCGACTCCTTTTCAGCGGCTTAGGCAGCGCGCGTTGCTTTGAATTCGGCGGCGAGCGTTTCGGCCTTGTCGGTGCGCTCCCAAGTGAATTCTTCTTCTTTGCGGCCGAAATGGCCGTAGGAAGCAGTCTTCTGATAGATCGGCCGCGCCAAGTCGAGCATTTCGCGCAGGCCAAACGGGGTGAGATCAAAATGCGCCCGCACCAGCTGCGTCAGGCGCACGTCGGAGAGTTTTCCCGTGCCGAAAGTCTCGACCATGATAGAAGTGGGCTCGGCAACGCCGATGGCGTACGAGACTTGCACCTCGCACCGAGCGGCGAGACCCGCGGCCACGATATTCTTGGCCACGTAGCGCGCGGCATAGGCCGCTGAGCGATCCACCTTGGACGGATCCTTGCCCGAGAATGCGCCGCCGCCGTGGCGCGCAAATCCGCCATAGGTATCGACAATGATTTTTCGCCCCGTGAGTCCGCAATCGCCCACGGGCCCGCCAATCACGAATCGCCCGGTGGGATTGATGTGATACTTGGTGCGCTTGTCGATCCACTTGCTCGGCAACACCGGCTTCAAGATCTCTTCCATCACGGCTTCACGCAATTGCTTGGTGCTGATGTCGTCCGAGTGCTGCGTGGAGAGCACCACTGCTTCAAGTCCCACCGGCTGATCATTCTCGTAACGCAAGGTGACTTGGCTCTTCGCATCCGGCCGCAACCATGGCAGCTTGCCGTTCTTGCGCACCTGCGCTTGGCGCTTCACCAGGCGGTGCGCCAAGGTGATCGGCGCCGGCATCAACACGTCAGTTTCATTGGTGGCATAACCGAACATCAATCCCTGATCACCGGCACCCTGCTTGCGTTCGTCCTTGCGGTCAACGCCCTGCGCAATGTCGGGCGACTGCTTGCCGATAATGTTCAGAACCCCGCAGCTTGCGCCGTCGAAGCCCATCTCCGAGGTGTCGTAACCGATGTCCAAGACGGTCTTTCGCACCAAGGCCTCGACATCCACCCAGGCGCTGGTCGTCACCTCACCCGCCACGATCACCACGCCGGTTTTGACCAGCGTCTCGCAGGCCACACGACCGCGTGGATCGGCCGCCAGAATGGCATCGAGGACCGCATCCGAAATCTGGTCCGCGACCTTGTCGGGATGGCCCTCTGAGACCGATTCCGAAGTGAATGAAAAACTTCTACTCATGATTCTAATTCCTTGAATTTTATCCGAAATTGTCCCGATACCGTTGGTCGAATTCGGGCCGGGTAAAACGGTGATTCTGCGGGCCGCGCGATTCGATTTTGATCGCACCCATTAGAGAGGCCGTCCTGCCAATGGTTTCCCAATCAAGGCCCCGCAGCAACCCGTGAATTAGACCAGCCCGATAGGCGTCCCCGCAACCGGTGGGATCGATAAC
This sequence comes from Gammaproteobacteria bacterium, assembly GCA_041690895.1. Taxonomy (GTDB): domain Bacteria; phylum Pseudomonadota; class Gammaproteobacteria; order Steroidobacterales; family Steroidobacteraceae; genus Bog-1198. The sequence continues at coordinate 111,382 of JBEPVT010000002.1, read as the reverse complement.
TGCTTTGGGCTTGGCGCTCGGGATGTTCAATGTGCGGCCGCCGCTATAAATCGTTGATCCTTCCGAGCCCATGGTGACGATCAGGGCCTCGACCTGCGATGCGACTTCGGCTGCTGTTAAGCCGGTTTTTTGCTGCAGCATGCCCCACTCATAATCGTTCAGCGCCACCCATCGAGCCTGCCGAATGAAGGTCTTGAGTTCATCGCCGCCGAACATCGGCATGCCCTGACCCGGATCGAAGAGGAAGGGGATCGATGCCGCTGCGAACTGTGCTGCGTGATCGATCATCGCTTGACGGCCGTCCGGCGCCACAATCCCGAGTGTGATGCCGGATCCTGCGTCGCCCACTTTGTTCAGGTGAGCGAACTGCATGGCGCCGGGATGAAACGCGGTGATCTGATTATCGTCGAGGTCGGTGGTGATAAACGCCTGTGCCGTAAAGATGTCATCCACCAGCCGAATGTGTTCTACCGACAACCCTTGGGAGATCATGCGTTCCCGGTATGGCGCAAAATCGTGACCGGCGGTGGCCATGGCGATTCCGCGGTCCCCCAACAAGTTCAAGCCATACGCGATATTCGCCGCGCACCCGCCGAACTCACGCCGCATTTCCGGCACCAGGAACGACACATTCAAGGTGTGGAGCTTGTCCGGGAGAATATGGGTCTTGAATCGGTCTGGAAACACTAAAATGGTGTCATAAGCCACGGAACCGCAAATCAACGCGGCCGGATCCTTCGGAATTTTGAGCGCCATCCGACACCTTGGTTGGACTAAACCGCTATTCTACAGCCAGTCGCACTAGGACGTTTGTTTTGAAAAGGTCACGATTCTGACACTCGGGCGCCAAATTTTGTGGTCTTGGGATAGCGCTTCGCGCTATGAATGGCTGGTGACGAATGGCCTGGGCGGCTACGCATGCGGCACCGTGGCGCTCGCCAATACGCGCCGCTACCACGGCTTTCTCATGGCAAGCCTCGCGCCGCCGGTGCAACGTACGCTGCTGGTCGCCAAGATTGACCTCAGCGTGGAGTACTTGGGGGTTAAGACCGATCTGGGAGCGAATGAATTCGCCGGCGGCATCATCAGTCCCCAAGGTTTCGTCCATCTCGAATCCTTTGCGGTTCTCGAAGGCATTCCCACCTGGCGTTATGTCGTTGCCGATGCGCTTCTGGAGCTGCAGATTTTCATGGCGCAGGGAGTCAACACCAGTTATTTGCGCTTGGAATTGATCAGGGGCACTGCCCCGATGCGCATCACGCTCAAGCCCTACGTCGCGTATCGCGATTATCACAGTCATGAATCAGGCGCGCGCGCCTTTGAATTGGATCCTGCCGCCGATCACTGCGGCATTCGGGCTGGCGCCGGCGCTCGTCCCTTTCGGCTCATCGTTACCCAGGGCCAGTTCACAGCCGCTCCCACCTGGTACTGGAAATTCTGGCATCGAGAGGAGGGCCTGCGCGGACTCGAGGCCTGCGAGGATTTATTTCTCCCCGGCAGCTTCAGCGCCGAGCTCGGCACGAAAATGCCCATGTTCTTCGTTGCCACCGCTGAGGCCGCGGCGCCGGCTCCAGGAAGCGATGTTGTGAAGACGATTCAGAACGACAGCAAGATCTTGGCCGCACGCTTGCCGAAAAACGCGCCCACCTGGATTCGCACCTTGGCCCGCGCATCCGACCAATTCATCGTGCGTCGGGGCGAAGTGGGTGCCGCGGGCGCCAGCATCATTGCCGGCTATCCTTGGTTTGCGGATTGGGGCCGAGACACCATGATTTCTCTTCCGGGCCTCGCAACGGTTTTAGCTCGCTACGACATTGCCGCCAATATCTTGAAGACTTACGCCTCCTTCGTCGATCGCGGCATGTTGCCGAATCGATTTCCGGACGGCGGCCAAGCACCGGAATACAACACGGCCGACGCGACGCTGTGGATGTTTCATGCGCTGGAGGATTATCTTCAAATCAAGCCCAATCCCGAGCTGCTCGGCCATCTGTACCCCACCTTGGCGTCGATCATTCAAGCGCATGTGGATGGCACGCGCTACGGAATTCATGTCGATGAGAAGGACGGTCTGCTGCACGCAGGTGAAGCGGGCACGCAAGTCACTTGGATGGACGCAAAGAATGGCGATCACGTCTTTACGCCGCGCATCGGCAAGCCGGTCGAGATCAATGCCCTGTGGCTCAACGCGCTGAACGTCATGGTTCGCTCCGCGGGCCGCGTGCACAAGTTGAGCGAGAAGCGTTTTTATGAATCTTTGCTGGAGCGCGCGAGCCGCAGTTTTGGGCGTTTCTGGAACGATGAGCGCAAATGCCTGTATGACGTCATCGATGTTGAAGGTGCGAATACGCGCGATGACCGGGTAAGGCCCAACCAAATCCTCGCGATCTCCCTGCCTTACTGCGCGCTGCCCGCAGAGCAGATGCGCGCAGTGGTTGAGTGCTGCGGCCGGGAACTCTTGACCAGCTACGGCCTGCGCAGCTTGAGTGCCAGCGATCCTGACTACCTTGGATCCTATGCCGGCAATCCTTGGCAGCGCGATGCCGCCTATCATATGGGCACGGTATGGTCCTGGCTGCTCGGGCCCTTTGCGCGCGCGCATTATCGCGTGTACGGCGATGCGCGCCTTGCGCAATCCTTGCTCGAGCCGATCGCCCAACATTTGAACGGCGCCTGCATCGGCACGATCAGCGAGATATTTGATGGCGAGGCGCCTCACACTGCACGGGGCTGTTTCGCGCAGGCCTGGAGCGTCGCTGAGATACTGCGCTCATGGATCTATCTTGAGCGCAAAATCTCGAAGGCCTAAGGAAAACCGCATGAACATCGAGCGCGAGCGTCTGCTCGCCAATGTGCTTGGACCCGATGGCTGGAAGCACTGGGGCCCCTACGTTAGCGAACGCCAATGGGGCACGGTGCGTGAGGACTACAGTCCCGGTGGCAACGCCTGGGAATATTTCCCACACGACCATGCGCGCAGCCGCGCCTACCGATGGGGCGAGGATGGCATCGCCGGAGTCTGCGACGCAGAACAATTGGTCTGCCTGTCACTGGCCATGTGGAACGGCGCGGACGCCATCTTGAAGGAGCGTTTGTTCGGTCTTACCAATGCCGAAGGAAATCACGGCGAGGACGTGAAGGAGCATTACTTCTACCTGGATGCGACCCCGACGCATTCCTACTTGAAGATGCTCTACAAATATCCGCACCGAGCATTTCCTTACGCCGATCTGGTTGCCGAGAACGCGCGTCGCGGCGCCGATGAGCCGGAATATGAATTGTTGGACACCGGCATATTCGCCGACGATCGCTATTTCGACGTGTTCGTCGAGTACGCCCAAGTCGAGCCGGGCGACATTCTCATGAAGGTCAGCGTGTGGAACCGCGGTCCGACTGCCGTGCTGCATCTGATGCCGCAGCTGGTGTTGCGCAACACCTGGAGTTGGGAACCGGGCTCCGAGAAGCCGGAGCTGAAGGCAGCCGCAGAGGGTGCCATTGGCATTGAACCGCCGGCCTTGGGTATGAGTCGGCTCTACTTCGACGGCAACGCCGAGGTGCTGTACACCGAGAATGAATCCAACGCTCCCAAGCTCTGGAAATTCGATGAGGACGGTTACTTCAAGGACGCTTTTCACGAACGCATCATCGGCGGTCGTACGGATCGCGTGAACCCCGCGCACAAAGGCACCAAGGCCGGCGTGTGGTATCAGGGCATGATCGCCGGAGGCGGCAAGCGAGAATTTCGGCTCCGATTATCGCGGCGCGAGATCGCGTCACCCTTCGCCGATTTCGACAGCATTCTCGCAAAGCGGCAGCGCGAGGCCGACGCCTACTACGCGGACCTGCAAAAAGGCATGACCTCGGCTGACGAACGCGTGGTGCAGCGTCAGGCGTTCGCCGGACTCATCTGGAGCAAGCAGTTCTACTACCTGGACCAGTCGCGCTGGCTCAAAGGTGACCCGGGCCAGCCGCGGCCGCCAGGCTCGCACCTGCAAGGCCGCAACGCCGATTGGCGCAATCTGAACAATGCCGACATTCTCTCGATGCCTGATAAGTGGGAGTACCCCTGGTACGCGTCCTGGGACCTGGCGTTTCATTGCATTCCGTTCGCGCTGATCGATGCCGCGTTCGCGAAGCATCAACTGGTGCTGCTCACGCGCGAATGGTACATGCATCCGAACGGCCAAATTCCTGCCTACGAGTGGGGCTTCAGCGATGTGAATCCGCCGGTGCATGCCTGGGCGACCTGGCGCGTGTACCAAATAGACCGCAAGCAAAATGCGGGCAAAGGGGATCTGGAATTCCTCGAGCGGGTCTTTCACAAGCTCATGCTGAATTTCACCTGGTGGGTGAATCGCAAGGACAACCTGGGCCGCAATATTTTTCAAGGCGGCTTTTTAGGCCTGGACAACATCGGCGTGTTCGACCGCAGCGCGCAGTTGCCAACCGGCGGTTACATCAATCAATCCGACGGCACCAGCTGGATGGCGATGTATGCGTTGAACCTCATGCGCATCGCCTTGGAGCTCTCCGAACACAATCACGTCTACGAAGATATCGCGAGTAAGTTCTTCGAGCATTTCTTGAATATCGCCGAAGCGATGAACTCCATGGTCAGCGATGATGTGGGCCTGTGGGACGATGAGGACAAGTTCTTCTATGACGTCCTTTGCCTGCCCAACAATCAGCGTGTGCGGTTGCGCATCCGCTCCATGGTCGGCTTGATCCCGCTGTTTGCGGTCGAAACTCTCGAACCGGAATTACTGGAAAGACTGCCAGGGTTTCGGCGCCGCTTGGAATGGTTCTTGATGCATCGGCCGGATCTTGCCAATTTGGTGTCGCATTGGCAGTCGCCCGGTCGCGGCGAGCGTCGGCTGTTGTCGCTGCTGCGCGGCCATCGCATGAAAAAACTGCTGAGCCGCATGCTGGATGAATCCGAGTTTCTATCCGACTACGGTGTGCGTGCCCTGTCGAAGCGGCATCTCGGGCAGCCGTTCGAGTTGAAGGTGCAAAACGTCGATGAATCGGTGCGCTACACACCGGCCGAATCAGAATCCCGGCAGTTCGGCGGCAACTCCAATTGGCGAGGACCGATCTGGTTTCCGCTCAACTTCCTCATTATCGAATCGCTGCAAAAATTCCACCATTACTACGGTAATGACTTCAAAGTGGAGTGCCCGACCGGATCGGGCCATTTCCTGACCATTGAGGATGTGGCAAACGAACTGTCACATCGCCTGTCGCGCATCTTTTTGAAAGACAGCCAGGGTGAACGGCCGGTATTGCGCCACCAGCCGCAATTGCAAACAGACCCCAATTATCAAGATTGCATCCCGTTCTATGAGTATTTTCACGGCGACACCGGCCGCGGTGTCGGCGCATCTCATCAATCTGGATGGACCTCGCTGATCGCCAAGCTGCTCATGCCGCGTGCGCACGAATAGGACCGCATGACTGCGGCGGCGTCGAAGGTCATTTTCCTGCGCCTCGATCCACTCGCGGTGCGGTGCGCACGCCGAGCGCGCGAACTTCGGTATCGCCGGCGTCGTTATTTCCGCAGCAAAAGCCGGTGGCCGGGGTGGAGGAAAAATCAACAAAGTACACAAATGCGCCTTTGGGGCGTCTAGGTGTTATCGAGGATTTTCTTCCTCCACCTTCGGAGTTGGTCTTTCGCGAGGACACGGAGAAAGTGACGATTGCGCTATCTAAACGCAGCGTGGATTTTTTCAAGAGAGAGGCACGCCTGCATCGCACGCAGTATCAGCGGATGATTCGGTCACTGCTGGATCGTTATGCTGAGGCACATGCAAAGTCGCAGAAGTAAACAGAGCTAAGCCTTCTTCGCGAGCGCCTCATTCTGCGCCATGGCACGTTGATACGCCGGCCGCTGGCCGACGCGTCCGAGATAGGCCCCGAACGCCGGGCGCGGTTCGATGGCCTTCATCATGATGCCCCAGCCGATGGCGGATCCTAAATACACGTCGGCCGCGCTGAAACGCTCACCGAGCACGAAGGGTCCCGGCGCAAGCGCCTTCTCCAACGTATTGAGGGTGTCGTCGTAATTCCCGTAGCCCATCGCGGTCGGCCGGCTGGGCGGTGGGCGAGAAAACATGCGATCGATGATGGCTGGTTCGACGCAACCGGCGCCGAAAAACAGCCAGCGCAAATAGCTTCCCCGCTTCGGATCATCGAGCGCCGGTGCAAGCCCTGCCGCCGGGAAGGCATCCGCCAGGTACGCGCAAATGGCTGCGGATTCCGTGATTACCGTGCCGCGATGAACGATAGCCGGTATTTTCCCCATGGGATTTATTTCAAGAAACTCAGCAGACTTATGTTCCTTTTTATCGAAGTCCACGAACTTGACTTCGTAAGGCGCATTCGCCTCCTCCAGCATCCAGTGCACGATCCGGCCCCGCGATTGCGGGTTGTGATAAAAAGTGATCTTGTCCGTCACGCGATATACTCCTGAAGCAAGGCCTGTGGATTCTACTACTCAATCCTTCGCCAATGGCGCCTTGACGCCGACTCTCGTTTTGCCGCCGGGCTTGGACGGGAGCGGCAACTAGCGCTCAACGTGTTGCCTTCGTATGCGCCGGATGACGGTCCGCTTAGCGCACGCGACGCCAAGGTCGTCCAGAAACTGGCCGGCGGGCCTCGCGGCACGTCGGTTCGTTCGTCTCTCTTTTGAGCCCGCGCCCGCACCCATGGCCGCTGCCTCATGCCGGCCAAATCGTGTGGTGTCATTTCCCGGAGTTCAAGCCGCCGAAACCGGGTCCGAAGCCCAGGCCAGCGCTAATTCTCACGGTATTTGACGACAGTGATCCCTTGTTCCGCGTTCTCGTGACGTACGGCACCAACCAAAAGACGCACAAGCTTTACGCGGCGGAGTTTCGGATAGCACTCGCCGATGGCGAGGCCTATAAGCTCGCGGGCCTCAGTTATCCAACAAAATTTAATCTCACGGCAACCGTTGAGCTGCCTTATGACTCGAACTGGTTTGCGGTACCGCCGGCGGCACCTTTCGGCCAAATACCTGAGCTCGGCGTCATGCATCCGAGCTTATTTCGCACAGCAGCGGCAGCTTGGAAAGCGCGAAAACCGACTCGATAGCAAGCAGAATTAAATCTGAATTCCGGCTGTGAACCGGACCGGCGCATGCCGGTCCGATCATGTAACAGACGCTTTAGCTCTTGTGCTCTGCCTTCCACTTCTCGACGGCCGCCATCGTGTTCTCGACGTGCTTGTCGGGATTCAATGCCGTGTACTCGTAGATGATCTTGCCGTTGGGCGCGATGACATAGGAGGTACGATTCGCGTACTCCGGTTTCTGAGCCAGCACCGCGTCGTATTCCTTGGTGATTTTCTGATCCGCATCGGCCGCCACGGCAAACTTGTTGCGGCATTCGCTCACCGAGAACTTGTTGAGCGTGTCGATGTTGTCGTGTGAGACCCCGATCACCGTGGCACCCAAGGCTTTGAACTTATCCGTCGCCTCGGCAAAGTTATGAGCCTCGACGGTGCAGCCCGGCGTGAATGCCGCCGGATAGAAGTACAGCACCACGGGACCGGACTTGAGCGCATCGGCCAAGGAAAACGTAAATGGCTTTCCGGCGAGCGTCGCCTGGGTGGTGAAGTCAGGCGCATGGGCGCCGGGCGCCAATGCCGCATACAACGGCGCGGCGAGTACGGCACCGCCCAGCGCAAGAATCATTAAACGCTTCATGTAAGTATTCCTTTGTAGAGTTGAATTAAATTTGGGGAATGGGAGTTTGCGCCATCCAAAAATACCCCGCAAGCGGACTCAAGGCTCGCGCAAAAACCGCTAAATGTGTCTGCAGCGTGGACGCGGCTTGCTATTTCAGGGCGTTTTTTACTTCCCGGACCACGCGTGTCACATCCTCGTCAGCCATGGCGGGAAACAAAGGCAGCGTCACGGTCTCGCGCCCAACCCGGGCAGCCACCGGCGTGTCTTCATCGCGATAACCCGCCTGCCGATAGAACTTGAGGCTCGGGATGCTGGGATAATGCACGCCGATGCCAATGCCGCGGTCGGCCATGGCTTGCTGAAACCCCGGCCGAGTCACGCCGCGCGCGGCGAAATCGATCAGCACCTGAAACATATGCCAGCTGTGCCCAGAATCGCCGCGCGCCGGCAGCACCACGCCGCTGTAGCTTTCGAACTCCTCGAAGTAGCGGCTCGCCAAGGCAAGACGGCGGGCATTGAATCCGTCCAGTCGGCGTAGCTGGTCAATGCCGACTTGCGCCGCGACGTCGGTCAGATTGCTCTTGGTCCCGGGGAACATCACATCGACTTCCCCGGCGGCGTTGCGTTTGATGCCGTGAAAACGATATTGCTCTAGCTGTTCCGCCGCCATGGAATCGCCGGTGCTGATCGCGCCGCCTTCGATCGTCGTCATGTTCTTGTTCGGGTGGAAACTGAATACCACCAGGTCCCCGAAGCTGCCGATGGGCTTGTCGCGGTAGCGGGAGCCGATGGCATGCGCCGCATCCTCGACCACCCGAAGTCCATGCTCTGCGGCCAGGCCGTAGAGGCCATCCATGTCCACCGGCAAGCCTGCGAAATGCACCGGCATAATCGCGCGAGTTTTGGGCGTGATCGCGGCGGGAACCCGATTCAGATCGATGTTCCGCGTATAGAGATCAATATCGACAAAGACGGGTTTTGCGCGCAGCCGCGCCACCACATTGGCACTCGCCGCAAAGCTCATCGCGGGGACAATGACCTCGTCCCCAGGGCCGATGCCTGCGACTTCGAGCGCCATTTCAAGCCCGGCCGTGGCGGAAGTCATGACGCGTACGTGACGATCGCCGCCTATGTAAGCGGCGAGATCGGCTTCGAAGGCGGCAACCTTGGGGCCGCTGGCAAGTTGGCCGGAGCGAAAAACCGCCGCGATCGCGGCAATGCTCTGCTCGTCGATGGAGGGGCGCGTAAATGGCAAGAAGGGCTTCATACTGTGCTCCTCGACACCAGCACCACGCCGGTGCAAATGAGTGCAATGCCCAACATTTTCGCCGGCGTCATGATCTCGCCCAGCCATGCCACTGAGACGGCGGCCACCACCACATACCCCAAGGACAGCATGGGATAGGCGGTGCTCACCGGTGCCTTGGACAAAGCGGCGACCCAAACGCAGACGCTGAGTGCGTAACAAAGCATGCCGGTCCAAAACGGCAGGCTCTTAAACAAAATGGCGACGCTGCTGGTCAACACATCGGCGTTGAACACGCTGAAGTGCCCCAGCGGTTTTGTGGCTACTTTCAACAGCAGTTGTGCCGCCGCGTTTAAACCCACGCCCGTGAATATCAACACCCAAGTCATTAAGCTCATTGCCGCGCCACCAGTACTTGACTCACCGTTTGACCGACTGTACGCATGGGAACACCGCGCTGCTTAAGATTATCGAATGTTCTGTTGTCCATCACCGCGTAGGCTTTGGCTTGCGAACTCCACGTTCTCAGAAACTCATCCTCGCTAATCTCGCGACCGGGAGCCTTGCGCAAACCGAACTCCAGTTCGCCACGATACTCGACCAGCATGACGGTTCGCTGCAAATAAAATGTCAGGGATTGATCATAGGTACGAACGCTGTACAACGGCGCCTCGTGATCAGCCGCGGGCAACGCTGCAGCGAGGCCGATTCCTGAATATATCGGCGTCACCAGTGTCGCGGCTCTGATCAAGAGCAGCACCGCCAGACACCAACCGACCCCTAGCACGACGCCCGCGCGCGTCGCATCGCGGGCACCCTGCACCCAGACGAACAGGCCTGTCAGCAGCAGTAGAACCGCCACTTCTCGCGCCGGCTTCGCCAGCAGCAGAAAGTACGCGCGGCCGCCTGAGGCCGGAATGAGGGCCGGCAGCGCGAAAGTCGCCGCACCCAGCGCCAGTGCCGCGGCCGTCGTCAGCATGCTGGTGACCAGAAAATCCTGTTTTAGGGTGGGCAGCGGCAGCGCAGCGACCAAGATCGCCAACGCCGGCATTGCGGGCAAGAGGTAGGGCATGAGCTTCGAGTCGGAGAGCGAGAAAAACACGCAGATGAATATGACCCAGATCCACAGGAATAAGGTCGGGCTGAATTGGCCCCGCGGGTCACGGCTCCGCCAGCCGCTCACGACCACGCGCAACGCCGGCACCGTCCAGGGCACCGTGCCTGCTAAAAAGACCCAACCGAAGAACCACCAAGGCTCCTGGCGATCGGCACTGGGCGTCAAATAGCGCGCGAAATGTTCGTGAATGAAAAAAAACTGTAGAAAACCGGGCAGCCGCTGCGCCGCCAGCGCGTGCCAAGGCACGGCGATGACTAGAAACAGCGGCAATCCCAATGCCGGATGCAGCTTGCGCCACGGCGCAAAATCTCGCGAGCACAGGCTATAAATCACGAGAACCGCGGCTGGAATTGCCGCGGCAACCAGACCCTTGGTCAGCACGCCCAACGCAGCAGCAGCCCATGCAAACAGCATCCAGCCCCGCTCAGACGCCACTGACTGCTGCGCCAGCAGGAAGCCCGCAAGGCTTGCCGTCATCCAGAACGTCAGGCTCATATCGAGGGTCATGAGCTGACCCAAGACGACAAACATGAACATGCCGGAAAGAACCGCCGCGGCGCGCCAGCCCGCGGCACGCCCCCACAACCGAGCGGCGAGAAATCCCATGAGTGCGACGCTCGCGAGCGCCGTCAGGGCGCTGTACAGGCGTGCGGAGAACTCGCTGACACCCAAGAGGCGATACGTCAATGCCGTCGCCCAATATTGCAGCGGCGGCTTTTCGACGTAGTCCAAGCCGTTCAGGTGCGGAATGACCCAATCGCCGCCGCTGAGCATCTCGCGCGGAATCTCGGCGTAGCGTCCTTCGTCGGGATTGAATAGCGGGCGGCTCGCCAAGGTTGCGAGCCACACCAGAATCAGCAGCGCTGCGAGCCCGACGTACAACCAGCGTGCGCGACTACTCGGGTCCGAATCGAGAATCACGCCGCCTCCGCGTGCGGCGGCTGAAGAGCCAGCAACCCCGAGCGCCCCGCCACTTCACCCATGATCACGGTCTGATCAGGCATCGGCCGCTGAATCGCCAATTCATGAATCAGCTCCGTGCGTGTGATCGTGACGCCGGCGGCCAGCCATTTGCACAGCAAGGACTCGAAGGAATTCAGCAACAGCATCCCTTCCAGCTCGGCATGCAAGGTGAATACTTGCAGCCTATCGGCATCCGTAGCCGCGGTCTTTTCGGATATTCGAAGCACCGCCTCTGCGATCGTGGATTCGTCGATGCCTTCGCGTCCGAGCAATTCGTCGAAGGTCGGCAGTGTCGTCGGCAATTGTGGGCAGGTGCTGCGCTTGCCATTCAGCAGCGGCCAAAATGGCGTCTCGCCGCGCGTGTCGCTGGCATAGCGCAAGCCGTATTCACGTTCGAGTTCCAGCGCGTAAGCATTGATTTGCCAGCCGGCGGCCGCGTGCGACTTGGGGAAAAACCCGAACACTCGCTCGAACGCATTCATGCCACGCTCGAACTCGATCCGAGTCCACTCGTCGGTCGCATTGGCTACGGTGTCCTGCCAGCGCACATGATCATAGGTGTGCAGCCCCACTTCAAAGCCGCGCTCATGCACGCTGCGCATCAGTGCGCCCGCTTCGCGTCCGATATCCGGCCCGGGAAGCAGCACGCCGTACAGCAGCGTTTTCAATCCATAGTGTTTGAGCACGGAAGTGCGCGCGACCTTTTTTGCAAAACCTTTGCGAAACACCCGGCGCATGGCGCGCCCAGTGTGATCCGGTCCCACCGAAAAATAAAATGTGGCATCGACGCCCAACTTCTTGAACAGCGCCATGAGCCGGGGCACGCCTTCACGGGTTCCGCGTAGGGTGTCCACATCGACCTTGAGGCCGATGTGCGAGTCTTTAAGCATCGCGTGACAACAGAGCCGAGGCTGAGGGTAAGGCGTGCGCGTAGGAATCGAAGATGGCCTGCAGCGCGGTACGCATGTCCGTCTTCGGCGTCCAATGAAGTTCGGCCGTGGTGTTCTTGATCGACGGCAGGCGCGCCGGAATGTCCGCATAGCCCTTGCCGTAGTAATCGAGCGCCGAGATATCGACCAGCCTTGTGTTGCGCGCGGTGGGCGCGTACTCCGGTCGCGACAAGGCAATTTCCAGCATCATTTCCGCCAGCTTGCGAATCGAGTACAGATTGTGCGGATTGCCGATGTTGTAGATCTTGCCGTCGGCGATGCCGTTCGGATTATCGATGACCGTGGTCAGGCACTCGACCGCGTCGTCAATGAAAGTAAACGCCCGGGTTTGGGTGCCGCCGTCCACCAGCTTGATCGGCTCGCCGCGCACGATATGGCCGAGGAATTGCGTCAGCACGCGCGAGCTGCCCTCTTTCGGATCGTCCATGCTGTCGAGACCGGAGCCGATCCAATTGAAGGGGCGAAACAAGGTAAATTGCAGTCCCTGTTGTCCATAGGCATAAATGATGCGGTCCAAGAGCTGTTTCACGCAGGAGTAAATCCAGCGCTGTTTGTGGATCGGACCTAGAACCAGTTCAGAGGTCTCTGGATCGAACTCCTTGTCGCGGCTGGCGCCGTACACTTCCGATGTCGAGGGAAATACCACGCGCTTTTTATATTTCACGCAGTGGCGAATGATGGGCAGGTTGGCCTCGAAGTCCAACTCGAACACCCGCAGGGGTTCACGCACATAGGTCGCGGGTGTCGCAATGGCCACCAGCGGCAGGATCACATCGCACTTGCGTACGTGATACTCCACCCATTCTAGATTGATGGTGATGTCGCCTTCCACGAAATGAAAGCGCGGATTGCTGAGCAACGTCGCCACGCGCTCGGATTGCAAGTCCATGCCGTAAATATCCCAATCGGTGTGGGCCAGGATGTACTTGCTCAAGTGATGGCCAATGAATCCATTGACGCCGAGAATCAGAACGTTTTTCAAAATAAACCTCTACGAGTGCGTGTCAGGCGAGCGCCAGCGGTTGATGCGACAGCGCGCGCGGCGCCGTATTGTGGGCCACAGGCGCACCGTTTGCAGTCAATTGCAGAATCTTAAGGCGCCGGCCGTCGATGCAGTCGGCGTACCAGGTGCCGTCGGATGAGTACAGGCAGGGGCGTTGTGCGGGATATTTCAAGGGTTGCGGGTCCATGCGCGTTTCCAGCACCTCGAGCCTACACCCGTTTACTTCGGTAAAGGCACCGGGGAAAGGCGGCGCGACCGCGCGGACCAGATCGTGTATGGCGCGTGCTCCGCATTGCCAATCGATGCGTCCGTCTTCGGGACAGCGGCGCCCGAAATAGGATCCTTTCTTCAAGTCCAGCGCCAGCGCCGCAGCGCTCCCCGCCACCAGATGCGGCAGGCTGCGGCGCAGCACAGCTTCGGCGGCAGCCGCCACCTTCATCGATACATCAAGGGCGGTGTCGTTTTCCAGGATCGGCACGGCTTCTTGGTCGACCAGCGCACCCGCATCGGGCTTTTCGACCATGTAGTGCAAGCTCGCGCCGGTCGTCGCCTCGCCGTGGATGATGGCCCAATGCACCGGGGCCCTGCCCCGGTATTTCGGTAGCAGCGAGCCATGAATGTTGAGCGCGCCCAGGCGCGGCAGCAGCAACCACGCCTTGTCGAGCATGTAGCGATAGTAGAAAGAAAAAACCAAATCCGGCTTAAGCGCGGCGCCCTCCGCGATCCACTGCGGCGTGTTCGGCGAGTCCGGCGTAACCACTTTGAGGCCATGATCCTTGGCGAGTTGCTGCACGCTGCCGAACCACTGGCTTTCATTCGGATCGTCCGCGTGACTGAAGAGCAGCGGAATCTCGACGCCTTGCGCCAACAGTTCGCGCACACAGCGCACGCCGACCTCGCTGTAGGCAAACACCACGGCCGTGGTCACGAGACACCCTGCGGACGCTGCGCCACCCTCCGATCGAGAATGGCCGCGCCATCGCTTTCCTCGAGCACAGCTTCCACGATGTAGCGCGGCCGCTCGCGCACCTGAGCATAGATGCGTCCGACGTACTCACCGAGCAAGCCGATGCCGAACAGCGCCACGCCGATGAGAAAGAATACGACGCCAAACAGGGTGAACAATCCTTCGGCTTCCGGCCCGACGACCAGCCGGCGCACGAACAAGAACACGAAGAATAACGCCGAGAGCAACGATACCGCCATGCCCACCATGGAGAACAACTGCAGCGGCACGACCGAGAAGCCGGTGATCAGATCGAAATTCAGGCGGATCAAGCTGTAAAGCGAATATTTCGAACGCCCCGCGAAACGCTCCTCATGCGCAATCGGCACCTCGGTTGGCTTCATCGCGTACAAGGAGGCCAGTGCCGGAATAAAGGTGTTCACTTCGCGCGTTTGATTGAGCGCCGTCACCACTGAGCGCGCATAACCGCGCATCATGCAGCCCTGGTCGGTGATCCGCACCGGCGTGACCCATTCACGAATCTTGTTGATCGCCTTGGAGAAGGTGCGCCGCCACCATGAATCCTGCCGTTGTTGGCGGATCGTGCCCACATAGTCGTAGCCCTCATCGAGCTTGCCGACCAGCTTGCCGATCTCCTCCGGCGGGTTTTGCAAATCCGCATCGAGTGTCACGACGTACTCGCCGCGCGCATAAGCAAGACCCGCCATCACCGCCGAATGCTGGCCGAAGTTCGCATGAAACAGCACCACGCGCGTTTCATGGGGGCGGGCCTGAAACTGCTGACGCAGCAGCGCCACCGACCTATCTGTGCTGCCATCGTTGACATACACGATCTCGTAATGGAGCTGCAGCGCATCCAGCGCCGGATACAAGCGCCCGAACAAGGTCGGCAACACCGCCTCTTCGTTGTAGACCGGAATCACGACGCTGAGTTTGGGCGTAGACATGTCAGTGATCCGCAGCAACCGCGCCGTGCGACTTCAGCAGCTGCAGCAATTCGGCAGTTTTCGCTTGCATCAGTGGTACCGAACCGCGCGACTCGACGTTGAGGCGTATCAAGGGCTCGGTATTCGAGGTACGCAAGTTGAAACGCCAATCCGCAAACTCGAATGAGACTCCGTCGGTGCGATCGACTGCCAACGCGTTTGGTGCGTAGCGCTGCTCGAACACTGAAATGACCGCCTTGGCATCGGGAATTCGATAATTGAGTTCACCGCTCACCGGAAATCGGCCGATGCGCTCGCCCACTAAGCTGGACAGCGTTCGACCGGACTCGGCCAGAATTTGCGCGACCACCAACCAAGGAATCATGCCGCTGTCGCAATACGCAAAGCGGCGGAAATAATGATGCGCACTCATCTCGCCGCCGTACACGCCGTCGACCGCGCGCATGCGTTGCTTGATGAAGGCATGGCCGGATTTTGACAGTACTGCCGCGCCGCCGCTGGTTTGCACCATCTCGATGGTATTCCAGGTCAGCCGCGGATCGTGCACCACTTTGCCGCCAGGCTGTCCGCGCAACAAAATCGAAGCCAGTAGCCCAACGATATAGTACCCCTCGATAAAAGCGCCCTGCTCATCGAACAGAAAACATCGGTCAAAGTCGCCGTCCCACGCGATGCCAAAATCGGCGCCGTGTGCGCGAATCGCCTCCACGGTCGGTTTGCGATTCTCCTCCAGCATGGGATTGGGAATCCCGTTCGGGAAATGGCCATCGGGCTCGTGATGAACCTTGATGAACTCGAACGGCAAGTGCGGCTCGAGCTTATCGATAATGAGCCCCGCCCCGCCGTTGCCGGCGTTCACGACAATTTTCAAGGGTTTAAGCTTCGCCACATCAACGTAGGACAGCAGATGCTTGACATAGGAGTCTGTGGTATCGGTGTCATGCCTGACGCCGATTCGCTTCGGGCTGGTAAATTCGCCGCGCTCGGCAAAGGCGCGAATCTCGGCCAAGCCATTGTCACCGCTAATCGGCTTGGACTGCTCGCGCACGAATTTCATGCCGTTGTAATCCGGCGGATTGTGGCTGGCGGTAATCATGATGCCGCCATCGTAGCCGCCATCGAACGTGGCGAAATACACGCCCTCGGTGCCGCACACGCCGATGTCATACACATCGACGCCGCTGTCGGTTAAACCGCGGCACACGGCATCCGTGAGACTTGCACTGCTCAGGCGAATGTCACGCCCGACAACGACTTTCTTAGGATCCAGAAATTGAGCGTAGCCGCGCGCCACCCGATAGGCCACATCGTCATTGAGTTCGCCAGGAATTCGGCCGCGTAAATCGTACGCCTTGAAACACGTGATCGAGGTCACGTGTCGGTGCCCTTGCGGCCGTAATTGTCCTCGAAGCGCACAATGTCGTCTTCGCCCAAATAGGAGCCGGACTGCACTTCGATAATATGCAGTGGCACCTTGCCCGGATTTTCGATTCGATGCGTGGCGCCGACCGGAATGTAAGTAGATTCGTTCTCCGCCAGCAAGAAAGTCTGCTCGTTGCGCGTGATGCGAGCCGTGCCCTGCACCACGATCCAATGTTCGGCGCGATGATGATGCATTTGCAGCGACAGCACGCCGCCCGGCTTGACCGATAGCCGCTTGACCTGGAAGCGTTCGCCGCTATCGATGCTGTCGTAGCTGCCCCACGGCCTAAAGACTTCGCGATGCAGCGCCGACTCGGTGCGGCCCGATTTTTTGATCTTGGCCACCAGATCCTTGACGTCCTGCACACGGTCTTTGGGTGCCACCAAGATCGCGTCCTTGGTCTCGACGATGATGTGATCTTCCATGCCGACCGCGGCGACCAAGCGGCTGGTTGAGTGCACGTAGCAGTCGTGCGTGTCGTATGTCAGAACATCGCCCTGCAAAACATTGCCTTCCTCATCCGCCGGCAGGGCATCGAACAGCGAGGACCAGGACCCCACATCGCTCCAGCCGACATCGAGCGGCAGCACCAGGGCATCCTGGGTCTTTTCCATCACGGCGTAATCTATCGATTCACTGCGACATTTGGCGAACTCGGCCTTGTCGATGCGCACAAAATCCAAGTCGGCTTTGGCTGCCGTATAGGCCGCGGTGCACGCCGCCAGAATATCCGGCGCGAAATTGCGCAATTCCGACAGGTAGCGGCCTGCCTTGAACACAAACATGCCGCTGTTCCAGTAGTACTCACCGGTTGCGACAAACTGCACCGCTAGATCGAGCGGCGGCTTCTCAATGAACTGCGCGACCGGATAGGCAGGCCCCGTACCATCGCCGCGGCGGATGTAGCCATAACCGGTCTCCGGCGCATGGGCTACGATGCCGAAGGTGACGAGCTTGTCATTTTGTGCCAGCGACACGGCAACATCGGCGGCTTGCGAGAATTTGTGCACATCGCGTATCACATGGTCCGCCGGTGCAACCATCAGCGTCGCATCGGCATCGATATCCAGTGCTTTAAGCGCCGCGAGCGCCACTGCAGGTGCCGTGTTTCGGCCGCAGGGCTCGAGCAGGATCGCCGAGACGTGGGCTCCCAATGCGCGGATCTGTTCGGCCACGGTAAAGCGGTGTGCTTCGTTGCACACCACGATAGGGGGGATGGCACCGGCGATCGTTGCCAGCCGCGCTGCGGTGTCTTGCAGCATGGTTTGCTTGCTGGTAAGCGCCAGCAGTTGCTTCGGATACATCTCCCGGGACAGGGGCCAGAGCCGGGTGCCGGCACCTCCCGACAGAATCACCGGGATCACGGTGGTCACGGTTTACTCACTGAGAGTTTCCCCCTGCCGATCGCATAATAGTCGAAACCCGCCGTGCGCATCTGTTCCGGGTCATAAAGGTTTCGTCCATCGAAAATCACCGGCGAGCGCAGCGCGCCCTTGATGTGATCGAAATCCGGACTGCGAAACTCGCGCCATTCCGTCACGATGGCTAGGGTGTCGGCGCCCCGCAGCGCATCCGGGCTGCTCTCGCAAAGCACGAGGTCGGGCCGAGGGCCATAGATTCTTAAGGCTTCCGGCATGGCAACCGGATCATAGGCGCGCACCTTGGCGCCGGCAGCCCACAGCGACTCCATGAGCACGCGGCTGGCCGCCTCGCGCATATCATCGGTATTGGGCTTGAAGGCTAAACCCCAAATCGCCACGGTCTTGCCGCGTAAATCGCCAAAGTGCGCCTTCATCTTGTTGAACAAGACCTGCTTTTGGCGGTTGTTGACGCTTTCCACCGCGGCCAGGATGCTGGCATCGTAGCCGACGTCCTGAGCCGAGCGCTGCAAGGCCTGCACGTCCTTCGGGAAGCACGAGCCGCCGTATCCTGCTCCTGGATAGATGAAGGCGTAGCCGATGCGAGGATCGGAGCCAAGACCAATGCGCACCGACTCGATGTCGGCGCCGAAGCGCTCCGCCAAATTCGCCAATTCGTTCATGAAGCTGATTTTGGTCGCGAGCATGGCGTTGGCCGCGTACTTGGTCAGCTCCGCCGATCGCACATCCATGACAATCATGCGGTCGTGTTGGCGGGTGAAGGGCTCGTATAGGGTGCGCAGCAACTCTGCTGCCCGGGCACTGTCTGTGCCGACCACCACCCGATCCGGTTTCATGAAGTCGCTGATGGCGGCGCCTTCTTTCAAGAACTCGGGGTTTGAGGCCATGTCGAAGTCCACACTGGCCTTGCGTCGCGCGAGGGATTCGCGCACTGCGCTGCGGACCTTGTCCGCGGTTCCGACGGGAACGGTCGACTTGGTCACGACCACCTTGTAGTCGTTCATGTGTTCGCCAATGGTGCGGGCTACCGCCAGCACATAGCGTAAATCCGCTGACCCATCCTCGTCAGGCGGCGTTCCGACGGCGATGAGCTGGAATAAACCGTGCTCGACGCCCTCTTTGGCGTCAGTCGTAAAGCGCAGGCGCCCCGCATCGGCACTGCGTTTAATGAGTGCCTCCAAACCCGGCTCGTGAATCGGCACCTCGCCGCGCTGCAGCATGGCGGTTTTGCGTTCATCGACATCGACGCAGAGCACATCATTGCCCACATCCGCCATGCACGCGCCCGTGACCAGGCCCACGTAACCTGAACCGAAAATCGTAATCCGCATCGTAATATTCTGATTTGACTAGGAAAAGAGCAGGAAAGCCTAGCGGTTTTGCAGGGTCAAGTAAAGGCTGACCCACCTGGGGTTACCTTAGAATTAAGGTCAGTTCTTCCAGGGCTCTTGCAGCAGTTTGCGCTCCCAGGCCAGGGAACTCGAGACGATGGCTGAAAGATCGTCATAGCGGGGTTGCCAGCCCAGCTCAGTGCGGACGCGCTCAGCTCGAGCCACCAGGTAGGCAGGATCTCCCAGCCGGCGGGATTCTTCGCGGATCACCAAGGATTTGCCGGCGACTTTCTCCACCATGCTCAGGACTTCGCGCACCGAATAACCGTGGCCGTACCCCACATTCAGAGTCGTCGATTTGCCACCGCCTCGCAGGTAGCTCAATGCGTTGAGGTGTGCGGCTGCCAAGTCCTCGACATGCAGATAATCCCGCACGCCGGTGCCGTCGGGCGTGGGGTAATCGCTGCCGAACACCGACACGTGTGGACGCTTGCCGACCATGGCTTCGCAGGCCGCCTTGGTCAGCAATGTCGCGCCGGGCGTCGACTGGCCAATCTGTCCTCCCGGATGAGCACCGCCCACATTGAAATAGCGCAGCGCGACATAGCGCAACGAATTGACGGCCGCGACGTCGCGCAGCATCCATTCGCTCATGAGTTTGGAGGTGCCGTAAGCATTGATGGGCACGGTCGGCGAGTCTTCGCTGGCATAGCCGTCTTGGGGCATGCCGTAGACCGCTGCGGTGGAAGAAAAAACAAAATTCTTCACGTGATTTTCGATGCAGGCTTGCAGTAAGCCGCGCGTCGCGCAGGTATTGTTGCCGTAGTACTTGAGCGGCAACGCCACCGATTCGGGCACGACGGTGTGTGCGGCGAAGTGCATCACTGTGTCAATTTGATGTTCGGCTAACAGCCGGGAAACCAAGGGGTAGTCGCCGACGTCGCCGACCATGAGTTCTCCGGCAGTTACCGCCTGCCGGAAGCCCTTACTAAGATTGTCGAGCACGACGACTCTTTCGCTCGCCTGGCCCAGTTGCCGCACGACATGACTACCGATGTAACCGGCACCGCCGGTGACCAAGATCGAGCCGTTTGCCAAATTCTCTCCCGACGTTCGCCTAAAACTAGTTCGGCCTTGCCGAATCCGAAGGTCCGGTAATTCTAGCAGCTCGTCGGGGCTTGAGGCTGGTCACCTTACGGTCATCGCTTGCCATGGTGCTCTGCCGAGACCATACCAGATCGTGCGGTTGCGGCGCCGGCGAATACTCTGCCACCACTTCACTCAGCAATTGAAGTGTACGCTGACAGTCGAATCGGCTCATCGCGGACATGATCTCATTCAAAAGCTCTTGTACCCGATCCCATACTAAAGAGTGTTCAATGGCACGCAGGATCATAGGATGCTCGGTACCGGTAACGTTATTGCCGATGAGCAGCTCTTCGTAGAGCTTCTCCGCCGGCCGCAAGCCGGTGTACGAAATCTCAATATCGCCTTCAGGATTTTTCTCATCACGCACAGTCAAACCGGCCAGATGGATCATGCGCCGCGCGAGATCGCCGATCCTCACCGGCTTGCCCATGTCGAGCACGAACACATCACCGCCTTCAGCCATGGAACCGGCTTGAATCACCAGCTGCGCCGCCTCAGGAATGGTCATGAAGTAGCGAATCACTTCAGGATGGGTGACGGTCACGGGACCGCCGGCGTTGATCTGCTCATTGAACAGCGGCACGACCGATCCCGATGAGGCCAGGACGTTGCCGAATCGCACCATGCAGAATCGCGTCTTGCTGCCGCGGCGTTGTAGACCCTGCAGCACAATCTCGGCGAAGCGCTTGGTGGCGCCCATGACGTTGGTGGGATTGACCGCCTTGTCGGTCGATACCAATACAAAAGTCTCGACGTCGGCCTCGTGCGCCGCCTCGGCCGCATACCAGGTGGCAATGACATTGTTATTAATGCCTTCGACGACATTCTGTTCGACGATGGGTACGTGCTTATAGGCGGCCGCATGATAGACGGTCTGAACCCGGTAGGCTGTGAAGATATCGCGCAACCGAAAGCGGTCATGCGCGTTGCCGATGAGTCCGATCAACTCGAGCTGCAACGCATGTTTTTCGGCCATCGACCGAAGTTCTCGTTCGATGTTGTACAACGCGAGTTCTGACATCTCGAACAGAACCAACCGCCGCGGATGCAATCCGATGATCTGCCGGCAAAGCTCGGATCCGATGGAGCCGCCCGCGCCAGTCACCATGACTACCCGGTCGCGGATACAAGCGTCGAACAATCCGTCTTTCGGAGGGACCGCATCCCTACCCAACAAATCCGCCACATCGACTTCACGCAAATCCGCCAAATTGGCAGTGCCAGTCACGAGTTGCTCAATATCGGGGACGCTTTGCACGTGCACGCCCAATGGCTCGAGTTGGGTCAGAATCTCGCGGCGACGGCGGCGCGTCAGGGACGGCACGGCCAGCAGAATTCGATCGATGCCATGGGTCTTGACCAGCGAAGGCAAGTGGTCCGGCAGCTGTACTTTGATTCCATTAACAAAGCGGCCGCGCAGGCCCTTGTTATCGTCGATGAAAGCGACGGGATCAAAAGCGCGCGTGGTCAGGAGTAGATTCGCTAGGTGAGCTCCGGCTTCGCCCGCGCCGTAGATCGCCACTCGTGCCACCGTCGGCATGAGGTAACGCCGCAGGAGATAGTAGCGCACCACGAAGCGCGACCCGGCGACGTAGAGCAGCGCGACCACCGAATAAATCGCCACCACGCTCCAGGTCAGCACCGGGATCTGAAGCAGCATACCTGCGGTCGCCAAAATCACGGCGCTGACAGCGACAGACAGGGCGACGGCGAAAATCGCCTTGTGGCCTAAGAAGCGGATCACTGCTCGGTACAAACCGGCGCGCACAAAGATTGGGATACTGACGGCAATAACTGCCAAGAAGGCGGGCCAGTCGGATAAGTTGGACTCGGGGCGGCCGATCTTCAGACTGATTGCAGTCCAAAGTGCCAGCGGAAGCATCAAGCTATCGGTACAAACGGAGATCAGACGCTTCAAGCGGCGCGGCAACTCGACTGTTTTGCGCGCGAAATCTCCACCCCTCAGCATCAACTTGGGATCCAATCGAACCTCCGTGAATCAGCCCCAGCAGCCGTTTGCCCGTTGAGACCTATTCTGGTTCTGGTCCCTTCGACAACAATTCCTTCCGCACGCATAGTGTACCGAATCCGCGAAGGAATAAAACAATGGGTTCACGTATTACTAACACTTAAACGAACAACGCGGAGCGTGGAATGCGGTTGACTGCGTCGCCTTTTAGAGTCGCGCGTCCGCAGCGTGCTCCTTGAACCACGCGTAAGTGCTTTCGACACCTTCCTGCAGCGAAATTCGCGGACGCCAGCCAAGATCATGCAGCCGAGAAACATCGAGCAACTTTCTAGGCGTGCCATCGGGCTTCGAATGATCAAATGTTATTGCGCCACTGTAGCCAATCGCCGACATGACGGGTTCCGCCAATTCGCGGATCGTCAGGTCTTCACCCCCACCAACATTGACGATGGCTGCATCGTAATTTTGCAAAAGATACAATACGGCGTCGGCCAAATCATCGACGTGAAGGAACTCACGGCGCGGAGTCCCGGTCCCTCAAATTCCTACACTTTGATCGCCCCGGCTCTTGGCTTCGTGAATTTTTTCTAATAAGCGCGGGAAGCACGTGAGAGCTTTGGCATTAGCGAGATCGCGTTGAAGCCATATGCGCGTCGGTACGCCTGGCACATTTTGATTCCGGCGATTTTAGCGATTGCATACCATTCATTGGTGGGTTCCAGTGGGCCCGTCAGCAAGTAGTCCTCTTTGATGGGTTGCGGCGCCATTTTTGGATAAATGCAGCTCGAGCCCAAAAATAAAAACTTCTCTACCCCTAATCGGTATGCCGCATCGATTACGTTGTCTTGAATCGATAGGTTGTCGCGCAAGAATTCCGCGGGATGAGAATTATTCGCATGTATGCCGCCTACTCGGCTGCGGCCATGATCACAACCTGGGGACGAGCATCCTTGAAGAAATTCCTGACGTCACGCTGTTCAGTGAGGTCAAGCTCCTGATGTGTTCGAATAATGAGATTTCCGAAGCCCTGCCTTTGGAGCGCTCTGACCACGGCGGAACCCACCAGTCCACGATGTCCGGAGACGTAGATCTTTGCGGATTGACTTAATGCCACGTTGGGTTCACTCGTGATGCTTGTAAACCTTCCTTGGCCACCAATGCATCGCGCTTTGCCTCTTATAAGTCCGACGTCACCATCTCCGATACAAGTTCCTCAAAGCCGACCTCCGCAGTCCAGCCAAGTTTTTGTCGCGCCTTCGTTGCATCACCCAACAAAGCATCCACTTCGGTCGGCCGAAAATAGCGCGGATCCACGTGCACGATTTTGCGAGCGGCGATCGCATCGATGCCCACCTCATCAATCCCCTTCCCACGCCATCCTATTTTCATGTCGAGCAAAGAGCCCGCAGCCTCGACGAAATCGCGCACTGAATATTGCTTGCCATTGGCAATGACAAAATCTTCCGCGACATTTTGCTGGAGCATTAGCCACTGAGCCTTGACATAGTCTCTCGCATGACCCCTATCGCGACGCGAATCGAGATTTCCAAGGTGAAGATTCCTTTACAATCCGACGCTGACTCTTGTCAGTGCACGCGTTATTTTGCGTGAAACAAAAGCTTCGCTGCGCATTGGCGATTCGCGGTTAAACAATATTCCATTGCACGCATAGAGTCTCAAACTCGCGCTGCATCTTGAGTGAGGCGACAATTGCTTCCAAATCCAATCGCCTTTGTATCTCGAGGCGGACAGATTGCCTCGGTCGACCCATGAACATATGGATTTGCCGGGCTGTCAAAGATACCCTTTGGACGCGACAATATTGTATAGCTTTTCCATGGAGACATCATTCTAGGACACAGCAACGCTAAAAACGGCTCCCGAGTCTGGTCATCCTGACCTCCGGTTTCCAGCTGCAAAGATGTATAATGGTTTCCGAATGTATGAGAACGGATATCGCTGGCGAATCCACCAGTTTGGATCTACATATTTCTTCCACTGCGGTCACTTCGAATTTATTTCCGATTTGCACTACCTGTTGAAGGTCTTGTGGCAAGTCTCCTGGCAACGCACATATGATTTCCCACACGAATCCGGTTGTATGCGAAAGTGAGATTAAGGACGCCACTTTCGGCCCAGGCGTAAGGATCGTTAAGCCAGTAAATATCTACGGTTGTGTCGTGGGCGCTGACAGCTTTATTGGCCCGTTTACCGAAATTCAGAAAAACGTCGAGATTGGTTGCCGTTGCCGTATCCAGTCGCACGCATTTATTTGCGAGCTTGTGATCATTGGTGATGATTGCTTCATTGGACACGGTGTCGTTTTTATCAACGACGTATTTGAGAACGGTGGTCCGGCAGGTGGAGCTCGTACTAAGTGGAGGGCGACTCGAATCGGCAACCGAGTATCTATCGGTTCGAACGCAACCATACTGCCGGTGGCCATAGTGGACGGAACAGTAATTGGGGCCGGTAGTGTTGTAACAAAGGACATTCTTGAACGGGGTGTTTACGCAGGCAATCCAGCTCGATTGGTTCGCAAATATTCGGAATAATCGATGCGCATCCCATTCGTCGATCTCACCGCTCAATATCATGCGCACAAAAGCGAATTTGATGCGGCTCTGGCTACCGTAATTCAGAAAAATGCATTTATTGCAGGCGAGCCTGCCAAAGAATTCGAGCGGAAATTTTCCGAGGCGTACGGAACCCGCAATTGCATCGCCTGCGGAAACGGCACTGACGCGTTATACATCGTGATGCGTATGCTTGGAATAGGACTGGGCGACGAAGTAATCACAACGGCTTCAAGTTGGATTTCAACTTCGGAAACTATTTCCCAAACCGGCGCAACGCCCGTCTTCGTTGATGTGGATGAGTACTATCTAATCGACCCAGATCAAATCGAGCGGGCCATTACATCCAGGACTCGCGCGGTGATTCCAGTGCATTTGTACGGTCAGGCAGCACCTATGGGTCGTATATCGCGGATCTGTTCCGAGCATGGCCTTAAATTGATCGAGGATTGCGCGCAGGCGCATTTTGCGGAATGGAGCGAGCGCCGCGTGGGTACGTTTGGCAACGCAGGAACTTTCAGCTTCTATCCTGGAAAGAACCTCGGCGCATGGGGGGATGCCGGCGCAATCATCTCAGATGACGATGATCTGGCGCGAAGATGTCGAATGTTCGCGAACCATGGAGCGTTGCGTAAACACGAACACGAAATCGAGGGAATCAATAGCCGAATGGATGGTCTTCAGGCATCGTTGCTCACAGCAAAACTGAAACACATCGACAGCTGGACCAACGAGCGACGTCGTGTTGCGCGTCTCTACGATAAACTGCTCGAAGGCGTTGGCGATTTGACGTTACCTATGGTGAGGCCCAATGCTACGCATGTGTATCATTTGTATGTCATCAATACCTCGGACAGAGATGCGCTGCGGGCGTTTCTGAAAGAATGCGAAATCGAAACCGCTGTCCACTATCCCACTGCGTTGCCGTTGCTGGCTGCCTACCGCCGCCAAGGAGTGGAGAAGGCATCGATACCGCGGGCCGCGCGAAATCAGAGCCGCATTTTGTCACTGCCCATTTATCCGGAAATGACCGGCGAAATGGTCGAGTACGTCGTTCAGTGCATCAAGGATTTTTTTTCGCAAGCATCCAAGCGAGGCTAATGCGTATCGTATATTTGCATCAGTACTTCGTGACTCCGCAGATGGCGGGAGGGTCCCGCTCGTTTGAAATGGCACGTCGACTGGTCGCCGGCGGACATGAGGTACATATGGTAACGAGCGACCAGGTCGCAGGCGCCTCGGCCGGTCTCTGGCGAGAGTCGAGTGAAGCGGGAATACAAGTTCACTGGACGGCCGTGCCTTATGATAATTCGATGGGGTTCGGGGAGCGCCTGCGCGCTTTTTTTACGTTTGCGTGGCGCGCGGCACGTAAAGCTGCGTCTCTTCGCGGCGATGTCATTTTTGCGACAAGCACGCCTCTCACCATAGCGATTCCAGCCGTGTACGCCTCGTGGAGAACAAGGGTTCCGATGGTCTTCGAAGTTCGGGACTTATGGCCTGCGGTGCCCATCGCCATTGGGGCACTCCGAAATCCCGTTTTGAAATGGGCAGCTCGATGGCTCGAGCGGTTCGCGTACACGCATTCAAGCAGAATTGTCGCACTGGCGCCGGGGATGCGGGATGAAATCATCGCGACGGGATATCCGGCCAAGCGCGTCGCGGTCATCCCGAACGGATGTGATCTCGACAATTTCAGCAATCCTCATATCCGGCGTAAACTGCGGGAGGAATGCAGTTGGCTGGGTAACCGCCCGTTGTTGGTGTTCACCGGTACGTTCGGTCTTGTCAATGGAATGGATTATCTGGTGCGTTTGGCGAAGGCTATATCAGATATCGATCCTGAAGTGCGGCTTGTAGCAATCGGCGATGGGCGTGAATTCGAACGGACACGGCGACTGGCCTCGGAATTGAAGGTATTGGACAGAACTCTTTTCCTACTGGGCAAGCGACCGAAGCAGGAGGCGGTCGCTTGGACACACGCTGCCGATATGACGATAGCGCTGTTCACCGGACCTGATATCGTTTGGCGGGACGCCGTGCAGAACAAATTCTTCGATTCGCTTGCCGCCGGCAAGCCGGTAGTTAACAACTTCCCAGGTTGGCAATCGAAGATCGCCGAGGAATCAGGCGCGGGACTGATACTGAGTGCGACCAATTTTGAGGAGGCTGCGACCGACGTAGTACATTTATTGCGCGACCCTAGTCGGCTGCAGCAAGCTGGACGAGCTGCGCGCTCTCTTGCTGTGCTCCGATTCAACCGTGACACGCAGGCGCTGGAACTTGCCAAACTCTTGGGAGAGGCTTGTGCGGAGGCGCGCTGAGCCACTGCAAGAAATTATTAAGCGCTTCGTGGACATTTCGGTCTCGCTAGCCGCAGTGGTGGTGCTATCTCCGTTACTCGCGCTACTGGCTACAGCCATACGCATCAGGCTCGGCCCACCGATACTGTTCCGCCAGACTCGCCCAGGACTCTGCGGAAAACCGTTTGTATTGCTCAAATTCCGCACGATGCACGAGCCCGCGGACCCAGAGAATCCGGCACCCGATGCCGCTCGACTGGACGCATTCGGGTGTTTTCTTCGAGCGACAAGTCTTGATGAGCTGCCCGAGATGTGGAATGTGCTCACTGGCGACATGAGCTTGGTTGGACCGAGACCGCTACTTTTGGAATATTTGCCCCTATATACGCCGACAGAAGCGAGGCGCCACGAGGTTCGCCCAGGAATTACCGGCTGGGCTCAGGTGAGCGGCCGTAACGATACTTCGTGGGAAAAACGGTTCGAGTGTGATTTGTGGTACGTGAACAATCGTTCTTTCTGGGTTGATATGCGAATTCTCCTCCATACTATTCGCGCTGTTTTGATACGTCGTGGAATTTCTCATCGCAACGAGGCAACGATGCCAAAGTTCGAAGGCTCGGTTAAATCAACAAATAATCTATGAATCTAAAGCCGCTGTTTGCGATCTATGGTGTGGGGGGATGTGGCCGCGGAATCTTGCCCGTAGCAGAAGAGATGTTGACTGGAAAACATGGTCCCAACGGCTTTGATCTGCTATTCGTGGACGACGCGCTGTCGGGGTCTTCTGTGAATGGCAGACCGGTTCTCGCGTTCACGGAATTTTTGCATACGCCGGCTGAATCGCGGCGGATTTGCCTGGCGGTCGCAGATCCTCGCACCAGATATCGTTTGGCCGAGAAATGCGGGAAAGCCGACGTCGATATCTTTTCCGTGCACGCTGCCAATGTTGTGATCATGGATGAAGTGCAAATAGGCGAAGGCGCTGTACTTTCCCCATTTGTCACACTGACATCGAATATAATCATCGGACGACATTTTCACGGCAATCTCTATTCCTACGTGGAACACGACTGCGTGATTGGGGACTTTGTGACACTTGCTCCGGGGGTACGATGTAACGGAAACGTCAGAATCGACGACTACGCATACCTGGGGAGCGGGTGTGTACTGCGTCAAGGAACCCCATCGGCCCCCTTGGTTATCGGTCGAGGAGCATTTGTCGGAATGGGTGCCGTAGTGACTAAGAGCGTCGCGCCTGGGTCAACGGTTGTCGGCTGCCCCGCCAAGCCGATCAAAAAAAGCAGTCTCCCATGCTGAACACGCCTTTCTCGTCCTGGCCCAATTTTACGCTCGAAGAGGCTGAGGCAGTGTCTCGAGTATTGCTGTCAAACCGCGTGAATTACTGGACCGGAACAGAATGCAGGGATTTTGAGCGCGAATTCGCTGCGTGGATCGGCGTCAAACACGCCATTGCGCTCACCAACGGCACCGTCGCCTTGGAACTGGCGTTGAACGCCCTAGGCATCGGTCCCGGTGACGACGTGATCGTCTCGCCTCGTTCGTTTATTGCTTCGGCATCGTGTGCGGTAACCGCCGGCGCGCGTCCGGTATTCGCCGACGTTGATCTCAATTCGCAGAATATTACTGCCGACAGCATTGCTCGAGTGCTTACCACCCGAACACGCGCGATTATTTGTGTGCACCATGCCGGCATACCCTGCGAGATGGATTCAATTATGGCGCTCGCGTATGAGAATGGCCTTAAGGTCATTGAGGATTGCGCGCAAGCCCACGGAGCCACCTATCGAGGACGCACGGTCGGCAGCATCGGTCACGTCGGCGCCTGGTCCTTCTGTCAAGACAAGATCATGACCACGGCCGGCGAAGGCGGCATGGTCACTACCAATGATCGGGAACTGTGGCAACGAATGTGGAGTTACAAGGATCACGGAAAAGACTGGGCAGCAGTCTATGAACGCAGCCATCCGCCGGGCTTCAGGTGGCTCCACGAATCGTTCGGCACTAATTGGCGAATGCTTGAGGTTCAAGCCGCCGTCGGCCGCATTCAGCTGCAGCGAATGCCCGCGTGGCATTCTCGTCGAGCCATGATCGCGGGACATCTTACTGAATTCTGCAGATCCTTACCCGCACTGAGAGTCACTGAGGTACCGGCCTATGTGACGCATGCCTGGTACCGGTTCTACCTATTCGTGCGACCGGATCGATTAAAGGATGGCTGGTCGCGCAACCGCATCATTGCGGAGATCAACCAGCTCGGAGTGCCTTGCTATCAAGGCACATGTCCTGAAATCTACTTGGAGCGGGCATTCGACAATACAGGCTATCGTCCACCGGCGCCGCTTCCAAACGCCCGCGTGCTTGGCGACACGGCCATTATGTTGTTGGTCCACCCTACTCTCACGGATTCCGAAGTAGATCGGACCTGCTCCGCGCTAAAGCAGGTGATATCCAGAGCTGCGGATTGACGACAACGAAGGCCCGAGAGGAATTCAATCGATTTTGTAGTACGAGCGAAACCAATCCACGAAGTTTCGCACTCCGATCTCCACCGGCGTGGTTGGCTTGTAACCTATCGCTGCCTGCAACTCGGTGACGTCCGCAAACGTATCAGCAACATCCCCGGTCTGCATCGGAAGCATTATCTTCTTAGCCTTGCGACCGAGACATTCCTCAAGCAACTCTACGTAGCGTAGAAGCTTAATTGGTCGATTGCTGCCAACGTTGAACAGGCGATAAGGGAAACACGAACTAGAAGGATCTGGATGCGAACTGTTCCAGGCTGGATTAGCCTTCGCAACTTGGTCCGTCACACGCACGACCCCTTCGACGATGTCTTCGACGTAAGTAAAGTCACGGGTATGATTCCCATGGTTGAACAACTGAATTGGCTCGCCATCGACAATGGCCCGAGCGAACAGAAACAACGCCATGTCCGGTCTGCCCCATGGGCCATAGACAGTAAAAAAACGCAGCCCTGTGGTCGGCAGCGCAAAAAGGGCCGAGTAGTTGTGCGCCATCAATTCGGTACTGCGTTTGGTGGCGGCGTACAGGGTCAACGGATGCGATGCCGGATCATGCACCGAAAAAGGCATCGCCGTACCAGCGCCGTAGACTGAGCTGGTGGACGCGTAGACTAAGTGCGCCACTCCGTTGTGACGGCAACCCTCCAGCACGTTGAGCGTGCCGAGGACGTTGCTTGAAACATAGACGTGCGGATGCTCAATGGAATGACGCACACCCGCTTGTGCGCCGAGATGAACAACGCGGTCAAACTTCTCCACGGCAAACAGCGCACTCATGACTGCCGAATCGGCCAGATCGATCTTAACGAACCGAAAATTCGGCATGATCTCAAGACGCGCCAGGCGCGCAAGTTTCAGATTGACGTCGTAATATTCACCTAAATTATCGAGTCCAGTCACATCGTCGCCGCGATCAAGAAATCGCTGAGCGGTAAATGAACCTATGAAACCCGCGGCTCCAGTAATCAATATTTTCACGGTAGCATCTTACAGCCGGCCATCGACTTGGGTAGCGCCAAAAATATATTTGATGTCATAAATGACACGATTCTTGCGACACAATCTGCGGATGGCCGAGATGCCCATGTCCTTGAATTCACGATGCCCGACGGCGAGCACGGCGACATCGTAGACGCCCGGACGCAGCTTGCTGATCGGCCGTATGCCGTATTCTCGGAATGCCTCCGCACGGTCAATCCAAGGATCATACACATCGACTTTCATGCCGAATTTGCGCAACTCATCCACCACATCGGCCACCTTGGAATTGCGCAGGTCCGGACAGTTCTCCTTGAAGGTCAGACCCATAACCAACACGCTGGCACCTTTGGCGTGAATACGCTTGGCGCTCATCAGCCGGATGATTTCGGTTGCCACGTATTGACCCATGCCGTCATTCAGACGCCGACCCGCCAAGATCATCTCCGGGTGATAGCCGATCTCCTGCGCCTTGTGGGTCAGGTAGTACGGATCCACCCCGATACAGTGGCCGCCGACCAACCCGGGCCGGAACGGCAAGAAGTTCCATTTGGTGCCCGCCGCCAGCAAGACTTCTTCAGTGTCGATGCCGAGCCGATTGAAAATCAGCGCGAGTTCGTTGATAAGAGCGATGTTCACATCGCGCTGGGTGTTTTCGATCACCTTAGCCGCCTCCGCGACGCGAATACTGCTCGTCTTGTACGTGCCGGCACGAATTATCGAGAAATACAGGCTATCGATAAAATCGGCCGCCTCGGGCGTGGAACCTGAAGTCACCTTGCGGATGGCGGTCAACCGATGTTCCTTGTCGCCCGGATTTACACGCTCCGGACTATAGCCGGCAAAAAAATCGACGTTGAATTTGAGCGCCGAGCACCGTTCCAGAATCGGCACGCAAATCTCCTCGGTACAGCCCGGGTACACGGTGGATTCATATACCACGACATCGCCCCGCTTGAGTACCTGTCCAACCGTTTCGCTTGCTCGCTGCAGCGGTGTGAGATCAGGACGGTTGTATTGATCGATCGGCGTCGGCACCGTCACAATGAAAACGCGGCAACGCTTCAGATCCGTTGGCCGGGAAGTGAAATTAAGCCGCTTGGCGGCCCTCAACTCGCTTCGCGTCAGCTCGAGAGTGGCATCCCGCCCAGCCTTCAAGGCCTTGATGCGCTCCTCCTTGACGTCAAATCCGACCGTATCGAAATTCCGGCCGAATTCGACCGCCAGCGGCAACCCCACGTAGCCCAAGCCGATCACACCGACACGACAACCACGCAAATTCATCATTTCCGGATCCAATGCTGTCTAACTCACAAGTTAGAAGGTTAACAGGACGGCAGTTGATGCACGAGCGCGGAGCTGTTTCGTTTGGCACATGAGATCGGTGCCGCCGTATCCCGCGTCACTACGCTTAGTAATATACTTGCCGATCTCCCAACCGTGAGAACGAGTTGGCCGGGTATGATTTGAGAGATCGCCCAGCGTTCGTCCACGGCGCCGGTTCGCGGTTGGTGCAGTGGATGGGGTGATTTGATGAATGTGTTTAAGATCGTTGTAACGCGTTGCCTGCATCGTTTCGGTTATCAGATCGTTCGAGCACCGACCTGGTCCTCCAGTCGGCGAATCGTTGAAAATAGTGAGTTTCGGCTTGCCAGCTGGGAAGGCCGCGATGGGAATATTGATGTGGAGGGATACCGTCGGGAGCAAGAAAGAGGCAATCGCGCGAAGATCGCTCAGATTTGGACCAACGAACCCAATCTTCGTAGGCTATCCCAATGGCTAAAAGGACGAGGACTCAAGCCCAGCTTCATACTTTGTCATGGCACGCGCAATGGATTTGAGCAAAGGATCTTTAAAGACGAGTTCAATTGCGAGGTAGTCGGCACGGAAATTTCTTCCACCGCAGTTGACTTCCCAATGACTGTGCAGGCCGATTTTCACGAGATCCGCGAGGCATGGGTGGGCAGCGCCGATCTCATATACAGCAACTCGCTGGATCACGCCTACGACCCTGCAAAAGCGCTGCGAGCGTGGGCCGCCAGTGTGCGGAACGGGGGGATGATAGTTCTCGAAAAGGCCTCGGATTCCGACCCCAGGGGTGTCTCTGATCTCGATCCATTCGGAATCACTCTTCCCAATCTTCTGGTGTTTCTAATGGACTCTCTCGGCGATTGTGCGACAATTAGTGCCTTGCTCGACGTTCCTGCGCCAAAAGCAGGGGCCGAGTACCACAAAATGATTGTGGTTCAGATCCGTCGCCCCCCCGCGTCGCTGGCCTGACGGGCCGTCAAGTTAGCGGGTTGCTCTTGCGGCTTGCCTTTGCCGTCCGTCCTTGCATACAAAATCCCGCGATCGCGTGTTTGTAAATTGCAATCATCCGATCTGCGCTTGCATCCACGCTCATTCCAGAAACGTATTGACGCAAGGATAGAGGCTCCGGAAGCGCCAGGACCTCGCAAATATTTGCTGCGATGACCGTTGCATCCGGAGGACAGATACGGCAGCTGGGTTCGTTGGCTGCAATATCGCGAAGGTCGCTTACATCCGTGGCTACGAACGGTACATCGCAGGCCAATGCCTCCTTAACCGAATTCGGCCAGCCTTCGGATTCGGACGTGCATAAAATTAGATCGCAGGCCGCAACGAAATTGGCCATCTCATCATGCGCCAGCTTGGTAGCCAGGCGAAGGCGCAAATTGCCGTGGCGCTTCTGTGCCAATTCAAATGCCTGTTTCGCCATCGCAAACCGCTTCACCGGATTTTCCAAATCTAGCGAGTTGAACAATACCCACTTTTCGTTGCACGAAGGATAACCAAGCAGAGCCTTGGCTTCCATTCTGTTTCGAGGGACAAACAACGATAAGTCGATGGGAGATGGAAGCACCGTGATGACGACGTTGGGTGCCATGCGGGAAACTTGGCCGGCGGTTCTATGCGATACCGTGAAAACGTAATCGAACGATTTGAGGGCGAGCCTGGTAAAGGCTGTCGCCAGGCGCGTATGCAAGTAGAGGAATCCAAGCGAACCGTTGTAGGTGGACCAATCGTTGCCGCGAATCGTCAGCACCTTTGGAATAACTTGGACCACCGCGGTGACCAGGGCGCACGCGGACCCGTATTGCGCGTGGACTAAATCAAATTTCTTGGCCAGTTGCTTGACGTGTGTGCGCGCGCGCAGTATTTGCGCGGCCGATCGTAGATCTCCAAGATACTCCATGTGCAGATCGATACCGCGGGACCGCAGCCCCTCTGCCGCTGCAAGCAGAAAGGAACCCTTGCCGGGAATAGCTGGATTGAAATTGTGAGTCCACAACACGCGCATTGAGCTAACTGTCCAGCAAAATAATGGTTCGCCGCTTTCTAGTTTCGGGAGTATGTACCGCAGTCAAAGACTGAAGTAATTCAATTGCATTTCTTTGCTTAAAAAAACCTGTCTAACACTTGGCGTTTTCCATCGCGCTGCGGCTACGCTCACTGCGCTGCTGCGGTCTCCTGCAGCGCGCTTCGGAACCATTGCCGCCCTTGACGATATGGATGTCCTGAACACCTAGTCGGCATAGTGCCCGCCGCACTTGAGACATTGTCCGTAAATGCTTGTAGAAGTCTGTAAGGCCATCGTGCGTGTCGAGCAGGGCCCATTCGTACTGCAGGCGGTCATCAAGATAGGGAAACACATGAAAGAAAGTCGTCAGCGGCGATAATCTTGACAGTAGCGCTTGAAGAAATCGGTGTTTCCTAACCGCTCGATGTAGAGGGAAGAACAATACGGTCAATCTCTCCGTTATCGCCATGCTTCTTTCCGGCGCCAGACGTTTCAATATTGGCCTTAGCAGGAGCCATGTAAACTTTGTAAAGCGGGAGAGTGTGGGCGCGTAATGGTCGATTACGAGCCAACCGCCCGGCTTCACCTGCTCATAAAGATTGGAGATAGTCTGTTCGGGATTTTTCGTGTGTTGAATCACGCCCAAACAGAACACTACGTCGAACTGCCTGGGCTCGAAAGGGGCCGCGTTGATGTCGCATTGAATGATTCTATGTCTATCGGATTGCGCGCAATTGATCTGATTCGGTTCAACCGCAGAACTCAGGTCGGTGGACGTCAGCGACACCGCCGGGAGCTGCAGCAGGATCTCGGTGAAACGTCCCGCCCCGCATCCGGCTTCAAGAATCTCGATCCTGCCCAGCTGCTGCAACAACTGCCATAGCTCTTCTCCGAGGCAGCGCCGCAACCGATCCCTGGAAATTGTCGTCTTGGAATAGGAATCTAGCTGAGTAGAGCGAAACTTTTTCCATTGTTCGCCGAACGCGTCGGCGTAGTTGTGCTCCGATTCAAGCAGCCTCGGGATTCCCATGGAGTTGGAATACGCGTGCCCATGGCTGCAGTGGAACGTGCCTTCGGCAGACTTCGCCAGCGGTAAAAGGTGCAACGGACACATCAACCTGGGGAACATTGCGTTTGATTCAATCGGCATTCGCTTAACTGACGCTTGACGTGGTGAGTTCGATGTTTCTGCCGTTCGCCCACACCATGAAATTCAACATTTTCCAGAGCAGAGGTGAATGGTCTTGTACGCCCGCATTTGTCCGCGCAAACAGCGCCCTGATGTGTGCAACGTCGAGAACTTCCGGCTGCCTGCGGGCAAATCGATTCAAATGATCGAAAAACACCGGTTTCAGAGAGGTCTGCAGCCAACGTCCAAACGGAACATTGAAGCCTGTTTTGGGGCCGTCGAGCACCTCATCGGGCACGATGTCTCGCAGAGCGCATTTCAGCAGCCATTTTTTCTTACCGAATGGCATCTTCTCCGTGCCCTTCAGTTGCACGACGTAGTCCACGAGGTCGTGGTCTAGGAATGGCACACGCACTTCCAGGCTCGCCGCCATCGTCGAGCGATCCACTTTCTCCAGATAAGTGTCGGGCAAAATGATCGACAGATCCAAAAATGACATCGTGTTTCCAATGTCGTGCCCATCGAAAAGAGGAAACAAGTCCCGATAACGGGCAAACGGGTCCGTGCTTGACAAGAACTGCCGCATGGCCGGCGAAAACACGGCGGACGGATTCCCGCGACGGTCTTCCGGCGACAGCAACAGCGCCATGGTAGTCGGCAGATCCTCGGCGGCAAAGGCATGCATGTAGCGTGTGATTCTGAAGCCAAGAGGCGACTTCGGCATTACGCCTTGAATGTGTTGTAGCGCGCGCGCCAAAGGACGCAGGATCTTATGGTACTTCAGCGTGGCATAACGGCGATATCCGCAAAACAGTTCATCGCCGCCATCCCCCTGAAGCACGACTTTCGTGTTTTCCCGGATTTGCGCCGCCATCAGATACAAAGGAATATTCGCAGCATCAGCGAACGGCATATCGTGGTGCGACACCATTTTTTCCACCAGATCTCCGACATCCTGGCCGCCGATGTGTATCTCATGATGATCGGTGCCGAATTGCCGCGCGACACGTTTCGCCCTGGGCAACTCTCCGCCGTTCACGGAAAAATCAAAGCCGACCGAATAGGTCGCCAGGCGGCCCTCGTAGTGGCGGGATGCGAAAGCGGTAATTGCGCTCGAATCCACGCCCCCCGAAAGGAATACTCCCACCGGTACATCGCTGATCAGTTGCCGCCGGACAGCTTCCTCGAGCAAGCGTCGCACGTCGTCGATGACGACTCGCGTGTCGACGCGTGCCCGTACCGCCGAGGCCTGCCGGTCGACGGACCAATATTCATGGATTTCATGGGTGACCGATCTGAGGTCGAGTTCGAGGTAGTGCCCAGGTAGCAATTGTTGAATCCCCGCGTACAGAGTGCGGCCGCCCAGCGTATTGCCGTAGTACAGCCACTCGCTTAGTGCCGATACGTTGCACGGTACGGAGTCGTCGCTCAAAGCCAGAATTGCCTTTATTTCAGAGGCAAAAACGAAACCACCTTCGTTAAGCATGAAATATAGCGGCTTGATTCCCAACCGATCCCGCACCAGCCATAGCTTTTGCAGCTCTCGGTCATACAGGCAGAACGCAAACATTCCGTTCAATAGAGGCAGCGCACCAACACCCAACTTTTCAAACATTCGCAGAATGACTTCCGTATCGGAATTGGAGCGGAGATTTTCCATCCGGTGCCGTGCGGCAAGTTCCCTGAAGTTGTACACCTCGCCGTTGTATGTGATCACGTATCTGCCGCCATCAGAATGCATTGGCTGGCACCCAGCCGCGGACAGATCGAGAATGCTCAAGCGATTGTGGCCCAGCCAGACCTTACCGTCTTGGTATTGCCCCTGATTGTCGGGACCGCGGTGGCGCAGTGAATCCAACGCCCGGCCGAAACGATGCGTCACAATCGATTCGACTTGGGCTGCGGCCGGAACAAAACCCAGTATGCCGCACATCAGGCCAAATCCTTCAGGGCGCTAACGCGCAAGCAATTCGAGCGCATTGAGTATTGGACCGGCGACGGTGTAACTACCAAATTGCGACAGATGATTCGAGTCCCGATAAATTGGATTCAGCGCCGTGCCGACGCCACAAGTAGTTGCATTGCAGATCGTCGGCAGCGGATCCACGACACGGATGACAGGGTATTTTGCCGCCAGGCTCGACAAAATCGCGCGCAGTTTGGCTTGCCGCTCACCCACCAATGCGCGCGACACCTCGCAGCGCGGCATCGCTATCACGATGCGCGGCGGCATAAAGCAGTCGCGGGGCGAGAATGGCAGCTCCGGCACGTCAATCACGACGACGACAGACTTACCGGCAGCGAGCAGCTGCGCAATGGACCGATCCAGCCCCTGCGCGAGCGCTTCGGCCTTGGTCGCTTTGTCGTATGCACCGTTGATGCGGATCGTCGAGGGTCCCCCAATGCCGCCCAAGTGGTCCTGGGCAACGTCGGTGCTCTCGGCGTACTGGCCGAAAAAACCAATGACTACAGCTTTGATTCCTGGCTGTGCCGTGATCCACTGCAATGCGTTCTCTGCCCGCGCGCGACAATCGGGCTGGCCCACGGCGATTACGTCAATCGCGACCGCGGGCGGACAATCCATCTGCCCCAGCATTAGCCAGGTGTGGTGCGGGTCCCGCGAGGCGAGGCCTAGAAATAAGTGATCAGCGTGACTATCGCCCCAGACAACCCGACTCGGAACATCGAGGCTCGACGCGCGGCAATACGCGAATTCAGGCTTCATCTGGCTGATTTCGACGGGACAACGCTCACGACTTTCTTCACGCGACGGCCAATCCAAGGCGGCAGCGAGCCGGATGCGCTCGGGTGTAGCGCCGGCGACCCGTTCTTCGACGATCACTCCCGCCGAGACCGCGGCGGCGACAAACAGCGCGCCGACCGCAAGCAGTGCGGCACGTCGAGAGGACTTCGCATAGCGGGCTGGAGCCTCGATGTAGCGATACGATACGGCCGACAGGACGATCGCTAGAGCGACAATTACCAGACGTGAGCTTGGGTTCAAACTTACGCCAGCGGTCGCGGGCAACGTCAGCAACGGCCAGTGCCACAGGTACAACGAATAGCTAATCAGACCGACGAAGACGAAAGGCCGGCTCGAAAGCAAGCGACTTGCGAGACCCGAAAGTGGCGACGATCGCTTACCAAACCAGATGACGAGCGCAGATCCGGCGACCGCCGGGAGGGCACTCAATCCGGGAAACGGCGTTTTTGCGTTGATCCAAAATGCGCTACCGATCGTCAGCCCCAGACCCGCGGTTACCGCAACTTCGGCCGCTCGCTTGTCAAAGAATCGCTCGGCGGTCCAGCCCTTGGATTCTATTATCGCCACCAGGGCCCCAAGCCCCAGTTCCCAGGCTCGAAACATCGGGAGATAGAATACGGCACCGCGGCGCACCTCGTTAATCGATTCGGTAGCTGCAAGTGAAGCGAGGCAGCCTAACATCACCGCGGTGAGCAGGAAGCGAGTTCTAACTAGACCTGCCAGAAGTAAAGGCCAGAGTAGATAAAACTGCTCTTCCACGCCAAGTGACCAGAGATTTAGCAGCGGCTTCAGACGCGACGCTGTATCGAAATAGCCTGATTCGAGCCAGAACGCGATATTCGCGGCCGATAGCGAGGCGGCGATTCCGTGTCGGGCCGTCTGGATCACCTGATAGGGGTGCGAGATGAAGTATGCAGCGACCACGGTGCATACCACCATCGCGGCGAGCGCGGGAAACAAGCGACGAACGCGCCGCTCGTAAAACCGTATCAACGAGAACCGACCGTCTCGATGCTCCTTGAGCAATAAGCCGGAAATCAAGTAACCGGAAATCGCAAAAAAGATGTCAACGCCGACGAAACCGCCCGGAATCGCGGACGGGAACGCGTGAAAGCCAACCACCAAGAGCACTGCGACGGCCCTTAGGCCATCGATATCGGCGCGCCAGGTAGTGATGTTAACCTGGGTCACGTCTTAACACGAATCGCATGTGCAGGCCGCAACCAGCGCGGCCTGCGTGGCAACAACTAAGGAGTCGATTCCAAAATGATCGACGATCCAATCGCGACGCGCCGCGCTCGCTTCCCTATTCGCGCTGCGCAGCGCGCGGATAATTCCTTCAGCCAACGCCGGCGGATCGTTCCTCGGAACCAGGTTCCCGTGAGACCCCAGTAGGCGTGCGGTATCTCCGACATCGGCGGCAACCACCGGGACGCCGCATGCCATCGCCTCAGCCAACACATTGGAAAATCCCTCTCCAAATATCGAACTCATCGCCAACACCGCGATGGCGTTGTAGACGATTTCGATTTGCGGAATCGCCGGCTGCCAGATCAGCCGATCAGATATTGCCAAATGGTCCGCGAGTCTAATGAGTGACATTCGATACTCGTCCGGGCCGCTGCCGACGATCAGGAAGCGAACGTTTTCGAATTGCGCCGCCACGATAGCAGCGGCTCGCAGAAAGCAATCATGGCCCTTCATCGGATCCAACCGTCCCACCACCGCGACAATCCTGTCGTTATCCTGCATTTTCAACAGGTGTCTTCCAGCTCGGCGAAGCTCCGGGTCGAAGCGAAACCGCGCCGTATCGATCCCGTTTGGAATGACGATTTCCTTGCCGGACCTGAGCCCGAGACCGAGACAATCCAAGCCCGAGTGGGAGTTGGAAATGACAAGATCCGGCGATCCCGCGAAGAGTCTTTGAAGCCTTTGCACGGCTTTCGGCAGGAATCCGTAAATTCCCGCATCAACGTCCGACGCTCGAATGCCCCATACAACCGTCGGGCGTGGACGTACCAGCCGGCTCGCCAGGAGGCTGGCAAGACATTCTACCGGCATGAACCCATAAATCGCGTTTGGTTTCTTGCGGCGGATTAGTCGAACGAGCGTGCGTAGAAACGAAATGATATCCCAACTGCCCCCCTTATCCAGCGATACGACCGGTACTCCTGCGCGCGTCAACTCTGCGATATAAGGACCC
Organism: Gammaproteobacteria bacterium; assembly: GCA_041690895.1. GTDB lineage: Bacteria > Pseudomonadota > Gammaproteobacteria > Steroidobacterales > Steroidobacteraceae > Bog-1198. The sequence goes on along the minus strand of JBEPVT010000002.1, from coordinate 71,418 downwards.
TCGCGATAAAAGGTCGCCACGCACACGTCGTGACCGGCATCTGCAAGGCCCTTGGCGAGGTAGGTAAGCTGGCGCTCTGCGCCACCGCAATTCAAGGACCGAACAATAAATAAGACCCTAATCAAGGTCCGACCAGCAACCATGGATATTGGTTTTGAAGCGTTTGAATTTACGTTAGAACGGAATTGCAAGACCTCAGGCACTCTCTAAATAGGGCCCATAGCTTTCCAGCCAACTCTCAAGCGACAAGCACTGAAACAGTTCCCTGCTCATGACGGCGGGACCCTTGCCCGTCAGGAAATTCTGATACCGACGCGTCAGCGCTGTGGGACTGACGAGGCCGCTCCTCACGCAGCGTGCGTTGCCGCGCGCAATCGTGTCTAGCGCGGATCGGAGCTCTCGTCGCATCCATTTTGCCTCCGGTGTCGTGAATCCCTTTTTGTCGCGGCGCCAGCTGATTTGTGCGGGTATGCGTCCTTGGGTCGCGCGCCGCAGCACGTATTTTGTCCAGCCGCGGCGCAACTTGTACTCCATAGGCATCGCGACGCCGTGCTGAACAAGCCGGTAGTCCAGAAACGGGCTACGCACTTCTCTTGACCACGCCATCGAATTTCGATCCTCCCAATGTGTGAGGGCAGGCACCGAATAGCGCTCAAAATCGAGAGCCTGCCGCTCGTTCACGCTGTTGCCAGATGCCAACGTCAGTGTCAGATTTCGCTGACCACTCAATGCCGGCCCGCGCAGCGACAGATCGTCTCTTCGCAGGCGCGCCGGCAAATAACGTCGAGCGGTCGCCATTCTAAACTCTCCAAAAACAGTCTTCTGGATCAAATAGGATCCAATGATCGCAATGGCTTGATCGATGCGCCCGAGTCGAATCATGCTTTGCACGTAGAACGCGACATATTTCAAATACCCACAGTAGGCCTCATCCGCCCCTTGGCCGCTGAGAAGCACTGTTACGCCGCGCTCTTTTGCCCGCTGCATCAGCAAGTACTGAGCTATGCAAGAAAATCCGCCGATCGGTTCGTCATTGTGCCAAGTGACGCGACGTATCAAATCCAGCAGCGCTTGACTGGTGAACTTCAGCTGCACCTCATGCAATGGTCGATTCAAGAATCGCGCCACGACTTTCATGTGACGCGACTCGTCCACCGTGGGATCATCGCTGACCGCTCCTAGAAAAACGACCTTTCCACTTTCATCAAGTCGATGTGCTGCGCCCGCAATCGCGGAGGAATCGAGGCCGCCTGAGAGAAGTATTCCGACCGGCACGTCGCTGCGCAAACGCAATTTAACGGCGTCGTCAAGAAGAAAGCGGACTTGCTCGACTGCCTCTTCTAGCCGCATCGGCGCGCGCGAGACCGAATGATCAAGCGACCAGTAGCAATTCATTTTTAATTCTAGATTCGAGCGCTTCAAATCTATTCGGGCGAAGTGTCCCGGCGGCAGTTTGACGATTCCTTCGAAAAACGTGTCATTGTCAAAATCGACTTGCAATTGATCCAGGTACGCCGCAACCGCGGCCTTGTTCACGGCCCGGCGCTCGCCAGAAGTAGCGAGCAATGTCTTGATTTCCGAACCAAACAGGAGCCGTTGCCCCGACGAAAGCAGGTAACATGGCTTGACACCTAGGCGATCCCGGGCAAGGCACAATTCTCCGCGACGCACGTCAAGCCACGCAAACGCCCACATTCCATTGAAACGACCCAAGGCCGCCGCGATTCCCCATTCATCGATTGCCGCGAGAATCACTTCGGTATCAGTCTGGGTCATAAATCGACGGCCTTTGCCTTCGAGTTCCAGGCGCAGTTCGAGGTAGTTGTAGATTTCACCGTTGAAAGTAATCCAAGTCGTTCCGCCGTCATGGGACATCGGTTGCGCACCAGCGGCTGTCAGATCGATGATCGCAAGCCGCTGATGTGCGAAGCCAATCTGCCAATCGCCGATATGCCACGTGTGTTTGCCGTTTCCATCAGGGCCCCTGTGTTGTTGTATGACCTCGGCCACATCCAACAATTTATTGACGGGGTTTCGATCAACGACACCAAAGATTCCACACATGCGTCAGTGCTTTACCAAGGGCGGGTAAAAATCCGCAACAGCTCGGTCGCCTTGTTGGACCGGTACGCGACCCGATCATAATCGGGTGTCTGCGCCAATGCTTTGTCCGCGTATTCATCAACCGTCATGAGAATGCGCACCGGGATCCCGCCAACGACCGTATTCGGCGGGACATCCGACGTGACCACCGACTGTGCCGCCACCACTGAGTTGGGTCCGATGGACACGCCGGGCATGATGGTCACGCCCAGACCGATGAAACAATTGTCATGAATCACAATGCGCCCATACTTGATGACCTCGCGGAAGCGGGGTCGGTCGCGAAACACCCACGTGCCGCCGTCATGGTTGATGAACGTGACCCTTGTCGAGATCGTTACATGCTCGCCAATGCTGATAAGATAGGGTTCCGTTCCGAAATCCGGCATTCCCACCAGGCGGCAATCATTCGCGATTTGCAGACCATTCCTGATATGCCGCCGAAGCCGCCACCACTTGATAACTCTGTAAATCATCGTCTTCACGCAGCGGCCTTCGGCCTGTTTCGCCACCGCCACCAAAAATACTGATGGTAGATGCAGCCGACGAGGGTCTTCCCGTGGGACGACAGGCGCACTTGGTTAAAGCTCGTGATTTTATCGCCAAACCCACTCGTCATGGTATTGCCGAACGCCGAAATTTCGGAGTCACTCATTCCGTTCGGGTGTAGGCATATGGTCCACAGGCCGGACGTGCGACGCACGGGATTCCAAAGTTGTTGCGGTATCCAGTGAAATCCGTGCTCGTAATACGGACTGAAGGCGATCCCGTCGCTGACCACACGGATCGACGTCTCCTTGCCAAGTGCTTCGAGTGTTACTTCGTCGAAGCTGTGCGCCGGCGCCACCCACACATCGGGCACTACGCCTTCAGTTTGGAATTTCTGCCAAGCGGCCCTAATCTTGTCAGCCTGATGATCCAATGCAAGTCCGGCAAATTCGCTGCGAGCATAGTACGGTACCAATAATTTGCTGTTGGTCGGTTGCATGACGTGAGTATGGCCGTGCATCGCTATCGTCCATCCCTTTGCCGCCCATGCGCGAACTTTTTCCCAGAACAATGAATCGTGCTCACCAAATACCAGCGAGGGATCTTGATTGTCCGGCACCACCGCAACTATCGGCTTAATCGCAAGTTGATCGAGCAGACGCTCGATCAGGCCCCATTTGTGCCGATTCATGGTCTCGCAAGCATCATCCAACCGAACAAGATATTGAGCGTTCATCTCAAACTCTTGAATACGATGAAGCTTCGAGGCTCGCCACACACTCGCGTGAGCGAGAGACGTTCAGTGACGTCCGACAAAAATGAGAAATCATGTCGAAATCGATAGGTCGACGGCGCGTCAACATCAATCGAATCGAGAATCAAGTACCCTGCCCTTGTCAGGAGCGGCAAAATGCAAGCCGCCAATTGCTCCGGACTCAAGTTGTGAGTCCAATTCACCATGATCACGCAGTCCAGGGCGCGGTCGGCAGGAACCACGTCCGCGACTGACAATGCGTCGCCATGAATCCATCGCACGCCACCAGGGTGTAGAAACCGCGCCGCCCGAATGACCTGCAAATCGGAATCGAATCCGTATCGCTCTACCGCCCTGACACGACTCACAATGTCGCCAAGACCGCACCCAACCTCGACGATGGTCCGTGGTGAAAGTGAATTGGCGAGTTCTACTACCGTTCTCTTGTAGGGCCGGCACGCGTAGGGCGCACCGGCATGCCAAGCATCGAATCCAAATGCGTACCGCAATCCTCGCAACCAAATACGATCACATCGGCAGCGCAATGCGCCGATCAAAGTACGATCACAAGTCACCGTCGAACTGACGTCCGCTGAAACCCAGTCCATCAGTCCGTAACCCCGGTCATGCTGATCAAGAACGCTTCACGCCAATTCTCGCCGCTTGATCTATGTAGTGCAGAAACGGGCGAGCGGTAGTCGCAAAGAACTCATCTACCGCTTTTCTCGCACCCCCCCAGTGGCCATAATCATCGAGGATTATAATCCCGCCCGGACTCAATCTCGGGTAGAGAACTTCGAGCTCAATTTTGGTCGACGCGTACCAGTCGGTATCAAGCCGCAGAACTGAAATGCGAGCCGGCAGGGAACCACTTTGAAAGAGCGTCTGCGCGACGTCGCCCACTACGAACTTAACACGTTCTTGCAGCAATCCTGCCTTTGCAAAATATCCTTTGACCTCGTCAAGCGGCGAATAGCACCATTCGTTGTGATCCTCTCTGCGGGTAGTTTGATACTTCGAATCCGCGGATTTACCCCGGTAATCAACGTCGACGCTCGTTGGATCAGTCATACCCGCAAATGTGTCGTATAGCCATACGTCCCTGCTGGATCGCAAGTTTTTGAATACGTCTGCTGCAACGATCGAGTTTCCACCCCGCCACACACCGCATTCGACAAAGTCACCCTCAATGTTTGCCTCAACTGCGTGCCGGCACGCCAGTATCGTTGCGAACAATCGTTCATCGGACGATGTCGACAAGCGATTCTCGCGCACGTAGGAAAAGATGCTCTTATCGGCGTCCGACAATTCCACGGGAAATCGCTTCTGTGATGGACCGATCCTTGTGACCTTGAGACCCGCGACGGAGAGCAGCTTATTCGCAAAGAAACTAATTTTCACGAGAATTCCGTGAATGGTTCGCCTTGGCGGTGCTGGGCCTTGCATCGCCATCCCCAGCGGTCAATTCCGGCAGCACGCACGCCTCCCACTTTTCCATGACAGTGCTCAGGCGATAAAGTTGCCTGACTTTTGTGGCCTGAGTCCCAAGTTGTTCACGGAGCTTCGAACTTGTCATCAATTCCGACATGACCCGGACAAGGGTCTCTAGATCATCGACAGGGATCAGTCGTCCGTTGACCCCATCCTGTATCAATTCCGCGGGACCGGAACGGCAATCCGCGCATATCACTGCGACACCCATTGCCATTGCCTCCAATACCGCATTCGGAAAGCCTTCGCGGCGCGACGGATGTACCATCAATCCCGCTCGCGCCATCCACTCATCCACATCCTGAACCTGCCCGAGGAGCTCGACACTTTGTTCGAGATGCAAGCTGGCAATCAATTCGCCCAGCGCAGACCGCTCGGCTCCCTCGCCGAGAATGCGTAGTTGCCAGTCGGGGAAGTGCGGCAAGACGCGGGCAAAAGCCTGGAGCAAGACATCGAAACCTTTTTCCGAGGAAAGCCTGCCGACCGCCACGATCAAATGCACTCTTGGCGAGCGTAGTTCAGGCAAAGGCCGGAGAGAATTTTGAATTACGAGCGTTTCCGTTTTGCATTCACGATCCAACCAGTGGGCTGCGTCTTTTGTTTGTGCGACTACCTGGCCAGCCCAGCGATAGCAAAATCGGCGCAACAATCTTGAAGAGCGGGAAATCGTGCGGTTTATGCCCGGGTTTGTCCGCTCGGCTACTACCACTCGAGTTCCGAGGCCCCGGGCCGCAAAAATGGTATGGATATTCGATACGTCTATGAAGCTCAGTACGAAATCCGGTCTAATCTCGCGTAGAAGTCTTCGCAATCCTAGAACCCGGCCGACGAATACGCGCATGTTCGCAAGCAACGGGGGGCCGCGACGATCGACGTGCAGCCAAGCTCTCCCGATTGTCGGCGACAGCAGGTAGAAATCCGACACGTGCGCACCGCTCCACGTCGCCAACGTTACTTGCCACCCCTTGTCGGCCCAGTAGTTCGCCATGTCCGCCAGTACCCGCTGTGCTCCACCACAATCCATAGCGCCGGTAATCAACACCGCGCGCGGCATCGCAACGCGGTTTACGCCGGAAAATTGATCAAGCGCTTGCAATGTTCGTGGCAGCCTGTACGTCGGCACGACAAAGAAGCGCAGCGCTGATGGCAAAAACTGCCGCGAGAAAAACGTCGTAATACATGGTTCCGGACAGAGACATGAACGAATAACACGTCAACGCGGCCAGTACCAGACCGTTCGCATTCCGCCCGCGCGGGTCCCGTTTACGAAGCGCGCGCCAGGCAATCGATGCGAACATTGCGTAGAACAAAGTAAATCCGATCAGCCCTGTGTTGTACAGAAGATCGACCGGTGTTGAATGGGACGTGATCCCGTAGTCGGCACGAAATGCCTCGACGCCTTCTCCGTAGATCGGATTTGCAAGCCAGCCTTGGATGCCCTCATCCTTCCAACGCTTTCGCTGATCGAGGCCAATGCTGCCGGTGTCCTCTTCTCGCGACAAGAGCAAGTTTGCTCCCACCAACACACGGGTCACTCCCCCTTGAAATCTTTCCATCAGGGTGTCGCTGGATGCAATGCCGTAGGCAAACAATCCAATGAATACCGCAGCCGGGATGATACTTCGCACGAAGGAACGCAATGAAAACTTGAAATACATGACGCTGGGCGCCACTGCTCCTAGCATGACTCCAAGATTCGTCTTGATGGAGGTGGTGGCCGCAATGAGCAGTACGAGGACCAACGAGATTACGACCGGAATCACCCTCAGACGCAGATACCAGCCGCACACCGCAGTGGCAAACAAGCCAAACAGGTACATTCCGGCGATTGTGTTATAGGACAGGTCCTCGGGATAAGCGAATGGAAACCCTGTAATACGCGTATATGCGAGCGCGCCCGCAAGGAAACCCACGAAGATCCCGGTAAAAACCGCGCGAAGACTATGGTAATTGACGAGCGCACTGAACAGAATGAAAACGAGTACAAAATTTATCGTTAGATTCATATTCGCCAGGCCAAGACCCACATCGCCCGCCCAAACCAGCGATAACACGCTATAAAAAGTAAATATTACGTACAGAATGCTCTCGCGGGAAAGCCAGATGCGGCGGCGCACCGCCAAATGTGCCAGGATGAGTACGATCAGTATGCCGCTGAAACGCAGCGGATGGCTGCCGCCCAAAAACGCATTCGTGGTAACTGCAAGGCCGCTCGAAAAACTGACGAAGAACACCCAGACAGATCGATAACTCACGTCAATGCCCAGCCGTCATGTCACTTACTCGCATTCGCAACGTACAGCTGCCGGCTACACGGGCTGAGGATTCGAGGCATTGACCGAATTGCATCCAACCTCGCACCCTTCCCGCACATGGTTTTCCAGAGCCGAAAACAATTTCACGTATCCGTCAATCTCCGCGTCGCTTGGCGGGATCGACCACTCGTTGAGCGACGCGGAATAATAGGGCGCAAGAAAGCAGGCGAACGCTTCAACGATTTGTGAACGATCCGGAGGGATCTCTGCAAGCTTGCCGCGGACGAGCTCGGGTAAGTCGATCGCCTTGCCTATGCTGGAAGCACTCGGAAATATTTTCACTGGAGAGTCACCAAATAATATGAGCGGCTTACCGAGCAAAGCTGCCTCCAAGCCGATGGTACCTTGAATGGTGAACACAAGATCGGCACCCCTAATTAGCTCGAACGAGTCGGCATATGGGGACACCAGCTCGACACCCGGGAAGCGCGCCAAATTCGCGAGCTGCTCGCGGGAATAATTTGCCCCATCGCTCTTGTGCAGTTTGACCAAAAGCGTGTGGGTGGGCGGGAGAGACCTCGCCATCAGTTCAATCACGCGCAATTGGTTGCTATAGAAATGCGCAAGCACGTCGATCGACGATTCTGGCTGCGTATGGAGGCCAAAGAAGGCGTACCGTCCCTCAATCGGCGTCTCGATCAGGCTGCATCCGCGAAGCCGCCACATATTCTTTCGCAGTCGGAATGCCTCCTTGAATTGTGCAGACACAGAATAAGAGTTCGCATAGTCCGTATACTTCAGGAAGTTCCTCAATTTCCGGCGCAGCAATACCCGCCTCAGTGCCCGCATCTGAGACGGGACCTGCTTCAGTAACACCGTGGGTGAGTCCAGTTTCGGCGGAATGTACGCTGGCGCATGCAGCGCCCGGGTCTCGAAGGTGCTTAGGTGCCTTTCGGCCTCTCCGCGCAAGGTGGTTTCGCGAAGCTCGTCGAAGACTACCACCGAAGCCGGCGAAAGACTTGCACATAGCGCAGCTCGACCGCTTGGAATGACGCTGAACAGCAGTGCATACCACGGGATACCCATTTTACGTGCCACCGCAAGAGCCATGCTGCCGTGAAGTCCGTCGAAGCCTCCGATTATTACCGACGGTTTTGCTTCAAGGAACAAATCGCTCAGTCGACGAGCGAGAAATGTCGCATACCCGAGAGCGTCGCCATAAGGCAGCTTTGAGACATGCCGATCGCTCATAATCATGTTGTGAATCGTGGGAACTCCTTCGCGCTCCAGCGAGGCAAGAAATAGGCGGTCCGCAGGCGGCATCTGTGTATCGTAGTACTCGCGCAAAAAGTGAATATTCTCGGGAATCTGATCTTCGGCCCAGGATGCGCGCGCATAGCTGGGGTGAACGATGTGTGAGAACTCAAATCCTCCCTTTGTCGCTAGCCGATTCCAGAGGTGCTCTATCAACCATGCGCTCATGCCTTCGGTGACCAAATGCAACTTATCCAATTGCTTCATTTTTGCGTCGTCCTCATGAAGTGCGCATCGGATAGCCGCCTAAGCTCCGAGACTCAGGGCAAGCAGACCCAAATATTCGTGCACCGCAATTTCAGTCTTACGCAAGTGCGTTCCTGAAGGCATCCAGGTCCATACGCCCCAAATTCCTGGTGGCGTCGCGAGGTGCCCCGTTGGGGCGGGAATGGCGCGCAATCCAACACGCCTGCAATGCTCCATCGCGCGCGCCATGTGCGAGGCGGACGTCACGAGCAGGACATCCGCGCTGCCGATTCGATCGTACAAGGCTTTGATCTCTGCGCCGGTATCCACTGGCGTATCTACCATGATTGTCGAATCCATGGGTACACCGAGCGCCATCGCCATCTTGGCGTAGCCCAGTGCTGACGGCGGCTGGTTCGCAGCCGGGCCTCCGGAAAATATCAGCTCGGAGCCGGGAAGCTCCCGATGGAGTCTGAGCGCTTCGGTCAAGCGTACGATTCCGACGGCATCCAAAGCGGCAGAATCGGGCAACCCTGCGCGCGGCAAATAACCGCTGCCCAAAACAGCCACGTATTTCGGCGTGACGCCCAACGCGGACACATTCACCAGCGGGGGATAGCGTTGCTCCAGAGGATACAGCAACGCGTTGCCAACCGGACCGAGCGTCGCGGACACGCCGATCGCGATTCCGCCGATCAATACAGCGCGGCCTATCCTTCGTTTGCCCAACTTAGACGCAATCAATCCGCAGAGCACGAGCAGCGCTGCCATCGGCAGTGGCATGAATAGATGCTCTAGGATTGGTTTCAGCGTAGCGCCCGTACGCAGCGACTCATTTGCGTTGAGTCCAGGGCAATATTAGCATCGATTGACGGAATTCAGACCACGTTCCGGCCAAGCATGAACGCTTCTGCCGCCATGACGCCGACGGATGCACCGCGCCACTTGGCGAGCGATTCGATCGCTTCGATCGATCGCGGATGCGGGAACGGCCTCAGCTCGTGCTCGTACGCATTCAATGCCCGGAGCTTCAGCGAGATCGTGGTCGATATGTCAACGAACCAATTGGGTTGAAATAGCGCCGCAGACCCTGGCGGGCGCCATTCCGTCGATGACGGCACTTCGAAGAACATCAATGTTCGGACGAAGCACGCCGGCTGCGGTCGGCTCGCTGCCAGTACCGCATCGTGCACAATCCGATGATCGACGTTGACATCTCCCGCGTGGTGCGTCAAAAGCAACGACGGCCTCAAGCGATGCACTACGGTCTCTATCTGCTGAACAACGTCCAACAAATCCAGGCTATCCATACGATTGTCGGGGAGCGTCAACATTTGCAGCGATGTGACGCCGAGAGTCTTACACGCCACCTGAGCCGCAACCCGGCGCCCGGCCACCCGGTCGGATCCTGCGGGGGATTGCGAGTGCGATGATCTCGATGTTTCGCCATCCGCCATCAGGAGGACGTGCACCTGCCGACCTTCGCTGGCCAAGCGCGCCAACGTTCCGCCGCAACCAAGAACCTCGTCATCCGGGTGCGCGGCTACTACCAGGACTGCTTCATTTTGCGGAGTATCAACGTCGTTTGACATGGTGATAGACACTTTCTAACGAGCTTTAGGGCTTCACTGCAACGAAATTCCACCAGGCCATCCGGCCATTCCCGCCCGGCAACAATATATCCGCTTGTTTATGCTCAATGCGCTCAGCGACAAGGGCCGCCTCATCCAACAATTCCTTCAAGTGGCCTTGATTGAAAAAATGCACCGTACCGATGCCTTGAAACTGTCCCGCCGGAAACGCATTGCGTGTGAAATAGTCTTCCGATTCTTTCCCCGTCAAAAATTCTGCATTTTCAGTAGAAAACCAGTCAATGCCGATAAACTTGCCGCCCGGGCGAACCATGCGGCTCACGCGCTGCAAACATGCGCGAATGGCCGCCGTGCCGTTATGCGTCAAGGAGCTTCGGTCTACGACGAGATCGAACATTCCGTCAAACGGAATTTCTCGAGTAAAGTCGCAACACTCGACACGAAATTTCTCGGCAGCGGAAAAGCGCTTTCGCACCAATTCAACCGCGGTCGCACTTCCCTCGGTGCCGCTGTACTCCGCACCGATGGAGAGAAAGAACGAAACGTTTGCCCCTGCGCCGAATCCAAGTTCTAGTACACGGTACGGCTCGCGATCCGGCCGAGCGTAGCGCATCACGTAGCTTACGAGGTCGGACCACGGCCAAATACTCCGCTGTTGACCGCGTCGATACGCTTCTTCCCATTCAGTTGAAAGCGCCACTTCAGTACCTCTCAGGAGTCAGCAATTGCGTACTCCGCCACTTCGCTCTTCGTAATGTTTCCGCCCAGCAATATGTCCCGGCTGCGCGGTCCTTCGTTGAAAAGCAGGTCAATGACCGACATGTAAGGGAGAAAGTCCCCATGCAGTTGCTTGTATATTGGATGTCGGTAGTCCTGGAAGTATGGTTCGACGCCTTTCGCCCGAAAATCTCCAACATTCGCGTAGTCGCGCCCGTGGCTGCCGAATATATAGACGTCCGCCTTGAGCTGCAGGCACATGTCCAGAACAAGATCGGACTTTGACCCCTTGAAGGAGTAGTCGCTCGCCTTGACGATGGGTGTCGCTATGTCGAGGCAGCGGCCCAAATACCGCAGCATTTCAAGGTTCAGTGCGGCAAGGGTCTCAAACGAACGTGCCAGCAGCAGCCCCTCCAGTTCATCGCCGTACTCTCGATAGTATGGAGCCTTTTGGTACGCAAGCTGTATGGACTTGAAATGTTTGCGCTGCCAGCCGCTTTGCACGATCTTAATATCCCCGACACTCTTCTCGAAATGATTCTTTGACTCGACAGGCACCGACAGCCAAATGTCCCCGCTATTGGTTTTGATCTTATTCCTGTTGTTGAAGTCCTTGGTTTGATATTGCGCGATATCGAAGTAGCAAAATAGGTCGGACAGTGCAATCTTGTGGAAGAGACCTAACCACGGCATGTAGACCGGCTGGTGCGCAGTGAGAATCACGGGAGATCAGTCTCAGAGGCGCCCTTGATTACGGCAGCTATATCAGACCGAGTTAAGGACGGATAGATTGGAATTGAAACAGTGCTTCTCGCGAGCGCGGCAGCGCGAGGATGATTTCTGGGGTCATCGAGAAGCTCCCAATCTGCAATGGGTATGATCGCGCGTACGGCACTCTGCTCGAGCCTGGCAATCATCGCATTCGTATCTGCGACGCGAAGAATTGCGCGATAGTTGCAAGGTTCCGCTCCCACCGGAGCGGCGGGCTGCCACAGCGGCAGCACTGCAGACCGATATCTCGCGTATATTTCGCGGCGCCTACGAAGCAGGGCATCCAATTTAGTCAACTGCGCACGGCCTATCGCAGCGTGAAGATCAGTCATTTGAAAATTGAACCGCGACATGTGGTCGTGGCGGCCGTCAAATTCTCGATAATCCCGCGCAGCTTCGATCAGCTGTTTCTCTGACGACACCAACATCCCGCCCTGACCGCCCGACGTAATCATCTTCGTAGCATAAAAGGAAAACACGCCTACGGTGCCGTTTACACCCACCGGCCGGCCGTCGATTCGCGAGCCGAATGCCTGGGAACAGTCTTCAACAATGGGGACGGCAGCGCGCTGTCTCGGCAGCCGAATCGGAATGCCGAACATGGGTGCCGCAATGATGAGATCGACCTTGGCGGCGGCAGCCAAATTGAAATCAATATTCGGAGAATTCTCGGAGACGTCGATCGGCACCGGCGTGCCTCCGGCCATGAGCACAGCATTGCGCACTGCCGCGCACGAATAGACCGGTATCGCAATGCGCTTGTCCTTTGCCCCAAGCGTCCACAGGGCCAAAAATAGCGCGGCGGTTCCGCTTGACACCGCTACGGCGTGACCGCTTTCGAGCCCGAGGTACTCGCACACGTCGCGCTCGAAACCCTCAACCTCCGGGCCTTGCGCTACCCAGCGGCTCGCGAGAACGCGAGCGGCTGCCCTTCGCTCCGCGAGCCCCATGGTGGGCCTATTATGGGGAATCACTCGGCGACTCGTTGCCTTTCGTAATAACCGGGCTTGACGACCATTGGATTACCCGAAACTAGGGAGAATGGGGGAATGTCGCCAGGTCCAACAATGGTTCCCGCAGCGATGACAGAGTGATGACCCACGACAGCGCCTCCTTTGACAACCGAGTGCGTGCCGATGAACACATGGTCGCCGATGAAAATGTCGCGGCGTGTGATCTCATTTGCCAATCCGATACAAAGTTTATGGGAATCCGCAGAATTTATGCTGACGAAAGAGGCGATGTCGCAATGAGCACCGATGACCACTCTTGCGTGGCGTGCGTTCACTTCGGAAAAGCCGCCAACATAAACGTCCTCTCCTATTTCCGGCTCGCCGACGATCCAGACGAACGGATGAAACCTGTTCTCCTTCATTCCGGTGATTTCGGACAGGCTTTTTCGAAAAGCAACGTTGTCTAAAGGTTGCATATATCGGCCAAGTGCATTGCTTCTCCTGCCGCGATATCGCGCGTAACCACGACACCGAGTATTTCGGCGAGCAGACTCGGTGCCAGTCCGTCACCCGGTCGGCGCACACCCACGTTATGTATGGTGAGCTGCTCGCCCTTCGAGATCGCCGTCAAGGCTACGATGCTTCGCCTCGCAGCCTTGCGCATATCCAACTCCGCCGCGGTTGGCCGAACCTCGAAGCTGCCAAGCATCTCGGCTGCCTCGCGAATACCGCTCACCCATTGGGCTAGACTGCGCGGGTCCTCCGAGAACCAATGATCTGGGCCCGGCAGTTCGTGACTCAAAGTGAAGTGTTTTTCAAAAATTGCAGCACCCATAGTGACCGCAAGCGATGAGGCAAGCGGACCCTGCGTATGATCCGAAAAACCGACGACTAGATTTGAGAATGCCGCCTGAAGCGTCTTCAGCTTGCGCAGATTGACGTCGCAGGGGGGGGTCGGGTATTGGGACGTACAAAGCAGCAGTGCCACGGGATACCCGTCCAGAGCGCCCGACGCATCCAGCGCTTGATATACTTCGGACAAATCCGACATTCCGCATGAAAGAATCAAGGGTAGCTTGGTCTCCGCATAGCTCCTGATCAGCGGCAGGTTCGTAAAGTCATCCGAGCCAATTTTCACCACCGGAACTCCAACCTCCAGCAGCAAATCCAGATCCGATCGGTTTTGAGGCGTCGACATGAACAGAATTCCCAGCCGCTCGCATTCTGACTTGATGGTGAACCACGCTTCGCGGGTCAGCTCATACCGTTGAAACATCGCGAGCATCGATTCCGTGACGTCTCGCCCTTGGGATTTATAGGTGAAAAGCTGCTGCGAGTTTCCGACGAATTCAGCTGCCTTGAAGGTCTGAAATTTGACCGCGTCTGCGCCGACCTCCTTGGCAATCTGAACCATTTCAATCGCTTTGGCGAGTTCACCATTATGATTCAGCCCGGCCTCGGCGATAATGAAGGGCGGATGCCCGTCGCCTACCGGTCGCCCAGCGAACACAATTTCCCGCAAGTTCATGGTCATTAGTGCAACCTCTCCACAATTCGCTCGGTGCCGCGTCCGTCGCAAACTTCCGCAGCCGCGAACGACATTGCGCACAATGAGTCGGCATCGAGTCCTTGCAACGCTCCCGCATAATCCACCGACGAAAGTTCGGCATGGGATCCCAAGTAAACATGTGCGCCGATCCCCGCCAATGACTCCGCGATAGCCAGCTGATCGGCAGACAATGCTGTCACGAGCGCCGGCAGCCCCATGCAGCACCGCTCCCAAGTCGTCGACCCTGCCGCGCAGATCGCGCAGTCCGCCGCCAGCATCAGCTCGCCCATTCTAGATGTCTGCAGGTGCAGTTTGGTGTTGAACATGCGCGCACAAGCCGCGGCCACCAACTCTCTATTTGGATTACCGGACCCAATAACGACATCCACAGCCAACTTCAATCCTATTCCTTCTCTCAACCCGTTCAGTACCTTGCACGTTTCGTTGTAAGGGTCTGTGCCCCCCATGGAAACGACCACGCGGGCGAGCGAACCGTTGCGGCGTGCCAACGCGAGGGGCCGAAGGGCGGCGAATTCGGGGCGAACCAATGCATATCGGGGTCCCAACAACAATTCCGCTTTGGGAGACAGGGTATTCCTATACGAATCGTGGATCGGATTGGGCATATTTTGATCAAGCAGCACATCGCAGGCGTGCGCGCGGCCAATATCATCAATCGCAAAAATGGCCCGCGCAAAGGGGCGGAGCTCGGCTTCCCATTCCTCGCCGAGCCGATAATGATCCACTATGAGCCAGTCCGGAATCAGGTCAGCGAGTATTTTCTCGGTATCCCTGCCATCCATTCTCCAATCGCCGCTCTCTTCGCCCATCGTCGGCAGCGAATAAGCTGCGTGACCGCGCTCGCGGATGTACTCGAGGAGGTTTCCTTCTGTTTCTCGACATATAAAATGGCAACTTGCGCCGCGGGTTTTTAAGGCATCGGCCAGCGTGAGGCAGCGCATGACATGACCCGACCCAATCGAGATAGATGCATCGGCACGAAATACAACTTTCATTGGACGTCAATTGAGGCGGCTGAATCCGGCATGACACACGGGGCCCTCGAGCAGCCCATCCACCGGACGCCCGGACTCGCACTCCCGGATCAACGCAAATATGGGATCCAGGGCGTTAAAATACCCGTCGAGAACTTCTGGCGTGTGTTCGGTGCAAACATATACGGAATTCGCCGCAAGCCAACCCTTCTTCAGCATCTCCTGGGTGATCAGCGTCTTGTATTTCAGCATGTCAGGCGTCGGGAACTTGAATCCAATTAGGGCGGGCAACCCATTTATCTCGAGCGCTAGTCCATGTTTTGCCGCGAGCGCTTGCCAACGAGATCCGATTTCGTGTCCTGTCGATGTTATTCGCTCCCAGGATCTCTCACGTTGCATTATCTCCAACGTCTTCAACGCCGCGGAGGGTCCGATGCGTTCGGTCCAGAAAGTGCTGCTAATAAAGGTGCTTTGCGCCGCCTCCATGATTTCTCTCCTGCCAATCACCGCCGTAATCGCGTAGCCGTTGCCTAAGGCTTTGCCGAAAATGGCGACATCCGGCTCGACACCGTAGAGTTTGTGCAGTCCGCCGTAGGTCTGCCGGAACCCCGACGTGCATTCGTCGAACACGAGGACGATACTTTGGTCGCTCGCCAACTTGCGAACCTTCTGCAAGAAATTATCTTCCGGTCCCATGTTGCGTGATACTTCCATCTTGATCACGCCCACAGAATTGGTTCGAACGATCTCTTCCAGCTCGGCGAAATTGTTGTAGCGAAACGGCAGGACACTTCCGCGAAGATTCTGCGGCACGCCTTTGGGTTCGAGACCCGGCAGAAGATGCCCCGCGAGATTTTGTTCGTCTCCCAAATTTGCTGCGAGGTACCAGTCGTGCCAGCCGTGATAGCCGCAGATGGCAACTTTGTCGCGGCCGGATGCGGCTCGAGCGATGCGAATTGCTACCGCGTTGGCCTCGCCGCCGGAGCGGGCCAGCCGCACCATATCTGACCAGGGATGGAGTTCGACGAGCCGCTCCGCGAGATAGACTTCCTCCGCACAATTCAGCGTCGACATATTCCCCGCTGAAATTGTTTGCCGCACCGCCTCGTCGATCTCCGAATGACCGTAACCGAGTGTGTTGGTGCCTATACCCATGTACGCCATATCTACGTATTTCTGGCCGTCTAAATCCCATACCTCGCAGCCCTTTGCCTTGCTGAAGTAAGCAGGCCATTTTTCCGGCAAATGCATCTCTGCTCGCTTCGACAACAACATGTTGCCGCCGGGTATCACCCTCTTGGCGCGGTTCCAAAGTTTTTGTCCCGTGCAGATTTTCGCTCCGTCATTTCGCACCAAATGTCGATTGCTCATGAACAACTCCGGATTAGACTTGCGCAACTCCAAAATCTCGAGCCAGCCGAAGTCGCGCCGCGGAAGAAATTGTTCGAAAACCTGTCGCACGACTTCGAAGTCTTCAAACTCATCTACGGTCCAGCGCTCGGCAGAAGCATCGTCCTGGTGAGCGACGTTAGTCATTTGGAACCTGCCGGACTCCCGGATAAAGGGAGTCACGTGCTCACGCGCCGACCGATCAGTCGCCAGCGTCCACGCAGATTCCAACGCCCGGAACGAAAATACCTCGACATCCAAGCCGTCGGGATAAGTCGGTGGCGAAACGTTGCTGGCATAGTCTGCACCCGTGGCCCAGAATCGATCGATCACTGAATCCACAAGGTTGGCGTCGATTAGCGGACAGTCGCCGGTAATTCGCACGATTGCATCCGCATGAGCGTCCCGCGCCACCTGAAAATACCGGTCGAGTACATCGTCCTCGCTGCCCCGATAGACGCCATATCCGAGCTCATCCACATATTGCGCCAATGGCGCATTGGACTGATTCACGGAGGTCGCGAGAATAATCTTTTCGATGCGCTTCGATTTTGCCAGGCGTTCGAGGAGCAGTCCGATCATCGGCGTTCCGCCGATGTGTTTCATCACCTTGTTGGGCAATCGGCTCGAATCCATGCGCGCTTGAACAATGGCGATAGTTCTCAAGTCTTGCTCCAGCGCGAAGGATTGATCAGGTCCGGGTCGTCAGATGTGAGCCTATCAGGAGCAGCCGTGACCATGCGGTCGAGGCTCATCAGGATCTCCTGAAGCTGCTTGGCTGTATCCACTCCGACTACTACCCGGTCGATTTCGGTCTGGGACAGCACGTGGCCCAAGCACGCCTGCGAACGCGTGGAAGTTTGCTCCGCAAACCAACCGTCTACCTGATCCCAGAGGCGCCTCCAGCGGTCGAAACCCACTGGCCTATCGGCTGCGCTCAACAACAACAAGCCTTGCAAGAATGCCGAGCGGGTGTGGATCTCGATCCCTGCGTCTTTCAGCCGGGCCATCCATCCGGAGGTAGCCAAGCGCCGGTCCAACAGATTAAAGGGCGCCTGAACAACATCGATCCGAAACTGTGGCGAGAGATCAGAGAGCTCTTCCGGATCGTAGATGGAGACCCCGATCTTTTGGACTTTTCCCGCATCCTTGAGCGCGACTAGGGCCGCGAACAGAGTTTCACCATGAGCTGCACGCAATTGGCTGGAATCATGCAACAGCAGAGTGCTCAAACCGGTAGTGCGCAGCCGGCGCAATGAGTCGTCAACTGCCGTCCGCACCCACCGGGAAACGTCCGGGTTCGACTCAGGTACAGGCGGCAGTTTGGAAATGACTTGCCAGCCGCCAACACCGATCTCACCCAACCGCTGCTCGCTCTCGCCGTAGGCAATGGCTGTGTCGAGCGTTTCGACTCCACCCGCCCGGGCACACGTCAGGATCGCAGCGGCCTCTCTGAGGCTCACCTGTCCCGTTCGATTGGCGATGCCGTAAGGCAAACCGAATTGAACAGTTCCAAGCGCCAGCCGACTATTCAATACACCCCCAACTCTTGCACGTCCCCGTCGGCTCCAAACCGTCGCCTCATGTCAACGACACAGAATTTCGCGCAGTGATTTCATCACCCGATCCTGAAGGCTCTCCGTCAACATGGGAAACAAAGGAAGAGTGATTGCTTCGCGCCCATGAGCTTCTGCTTCCGGATACTGCCCTGAGGCAAATCCAAGCGCCCGGTAATACGGCTGTAAATGCACAGGCGTGTAGTGAACATTGACGCCGATACCGCGCTGACGCAGCTGATCGAAAACATCCCGGCGCTTAAAGCCGCTTCCGGCGTGCTTCACCCTGATGACGTACAGATGGAATGCCGAGCGATTTTCGGGTTGCACTATAGGAAATTGCAGCGGAAGTCCGCGCAATTCTTCGTGGTAGCGTCGCGCCAGCATATTGCGGCGATCGACATAGTCCGTGAGGCGCGTCAGCTGACTCAACCCTAGCGCTGCTTGAATATCCGTGATGCGGTAGTTGTAACCGAGCATTTGTTGTTCGTAGTGCCATGGATCCGGGCCCTCGCTCGACGATAGGGTGTCGTCGTCTCTCCGGAATCGAGCGGGGTCGCGGGTAACTCCATGAGAACGCAGCATCGACATTCGATCAGCCAGGTAGGCATCGTTGGTAAGCGCCATGCCGCCCTCGCCGGTAGTGATGATTTTCACAGGATGAAAGCTGAACACTGTGATATGCGACCACCGGCAATTTCCGACAGGCTCGCCCCCCCGCGATGCCCCTATGGCATGGGACGCATCTTCAATCACACTAAACCCATATCGCTGCGCGAGTTCCCAAATCGCCTCCTGTTCGGTCGGCTGACCGGCGAAATGGACCGGGATCACGATCTTCGGCAATCGCCCGGCTCGCTCGGCAACTGCCAGCTTATCCGTCAACGCCGCAATGCTGATATTCCATGTCGACGGATCAATGTCGACGAAGTCGACCGACGCCCCGCAGTAGCGCGCGCAATTTGCCGACGCGACAAATGTATTCGGTACCGTCCATACGTGATCCCCTGGTTTTAGATTCAGGGCTGCACAGGCAATGTGCAACGCCGATGTCGCGCTGTTGACCGCAATCGCACACCGGGCACCGGCCCGGGCGGCAACGGCCTCCTCAAAGCGCGGCACCACGGGTCCTTGCGTTAGGAAGTCCGAGCGCAAGACTTGCGCAACGGCCTCCATGTCCGCCTGCGTGACATCCTGGCGGCCATATGGAATCATCAGTTTTCCGAAAGACCGTTCATGACCATGAGTTCTTCGACAGTGAGGAACCGGGTGTTTCTTCCAGAATGGAATTCAAACCCGGGCTCCACCGCTCGGGCCGTCTCCCCCATTCCATTGACCGAATATTCAATGGGACCTGCAAACGAAATCGAGGGCTTGATCACGTAATGATCCTCGAATTCCAGGGTCAGGTGAGAGTCGTCCGCCGGACACATCACTTCGTGTAATTTTTCGCCCGGACGAATTCCTACGATCTTGCGCGGCAAGTGTGGAGCGATCGATTTGGCAAGGTCGACCACCCGGATCGAGGGTATCTTCGGAACGAAGATCTCTCCGCCTTGCATGCGTTGAAAGTTCTTAAGCACAAAATCAACGCCTTGCTGCAATGTGATCCAGAACCGCGTCATGGCCTCATCGGTTATCGGCAAGTGATCACAACCATTCTCCAATTGCCTTTTAAAAAAAGGGACCACGGAGCCGCGTGAGCCCACCACATTGCCATAGCGAACGACGGCAAACCGCGTTCTATGTCCGCCAACAAGATTATTGGCCGCCACAAACAACTTGTCCGACACGAGTTTTGTGGCACCGTACAGATTTATCGGGTTCGCCGCCTTGTCGGTGGACAATGCGATCACCTTTTCGACGTTGTTCACCAGCGCGGCGTGAATGACGTTTTCCGCTCCGTGAATGTTGGTCTTGATGCACTCCATGGGGTTGTATTCGGCCGCCGGCACCTGTTTCAGGGCCGCAGCGTGAATGACGAAATCGACGCCGCTCAAAGCTTGAATCAATCGATCGCGATCGCGAACATCTCCGATGAAGTAACGCATGCAGTCTTGATTGAACTCTTGCTGCATCTCGAACTGTTTGAGTTCATCGCGCGAATAGACCACCAGCCTCCTTGGGGTATGGCGCTCCAAAATCGTTTTAACGTACCGCTTGCCGAAGGAGCCGGTGCCCCCGGTGATCAGAATGGATTTGTCATTGAACATGCTGTACGTCGCCTATCATGCGGTGTGGGTTGCGTGCACCATGTGACGGAAGCTTGGGCTGGTTTCAAGCAACTGCTCGAATCTTCCCTGCGCGACGATGCGGCCCTGCCTAAGTTCTACGATCGTATCGCAGCGCTGCACTGTGCTGAGACGGTGGGCAATGATGACAACCGTCAGATCGCGGTCCAACCCTTCGATTGCGTCCATCACTGAGCGCTCCGTTGCGCTGTCGAGGGCACTGGTGGCCTCGTCCAGGACGAGCACGCTCGCCCGCTTGTACAGCGCGCGCGCGATTCCGACGCGCTGTCGCTGGCCGCCGGAGATCCGGACTCCGCGCTCCCCAACCTGCGCGGCATACCCTTGGGTGGCGCTTTCGATGAAATCTGCGATCTGCGCTCCATGCGCCGCCTGACGAACCCGTTCCATGTCGATCTCTGCCGGCAGCACGCCGAAGGCAATATTCTCGGCAATCGAAGTATCCGCAAGATAAATGCTTTGCGGCACGTGGGCGATGCAGCGCTGCCACGCCCGGATGCGACCGCCGGTCAGGGGTTCGCCATCTACCATGAGTTCCCCTTCAGTAGGCAATAGCAGGCCCATCAGCAGATCCAGCAGAGTACTCTTGCCACTGCCAGTGCTGCCCACGACGCCCACGCGCGAGCCCCTGACGATATTCAACTCGAGCCCGTCCAGGACCCAAGGACCGTCGGCGGAATATCGAAACCGGACCGCGTTGAAGCGCACGGCATCGCGCAACGCCAGCGCCGGCCGCAGCGGCTCGAGCATCTGAGCCGAGACGGGCTGATCGAGCAGGGCAATCGTGTCGGCCAGTGAAGCATGCGAGCCCATCATCGTGGCCCAGGCTGCGAACGCCTGTTGCAGCGCCGGCATCAGGCGCTGGGCGCCAACGGCCAGCGCGCCGAGTACCGGCAAAGCGGTGGCGACCCCACCAGGCCGACGGCTCAGGCCAAACGCGAGTCCCGCAATCAGGATCATGCCGAGTGCTTCCATCGCAAAACGCGGACTCTGACCAATGAACGTGTTCTCGCCCTGGGCGCGACGGAACTCGCGATCGGCCTTGCGATAGACTTCGCAGAAGACTGGCTGTGTACCATCGAGCAGCACATCGCGGATACCCCCGAGGCCCTCCTGTAGCGCCTTGATCACTCGAGTGTATTCGTTTGCGACCCGCCGGCTGTTGACCTGTAGCCGGCGGCGGGTGAGAGCACTGATGGCCGCGTAACCCCCGCCGAAGCCGATCACTGCGACCCCGGCGACCATGGGATCAATCACGATGAGCGCGCCCAACAAGGCCACCAGCAACAGCACTGAACTGATGAGTGTCATCAACGGAAGCAGAATCCCGAGCACGACGTTGCCAGCTTTCTGAGTGATCCCACTGATGACTTCGTCGCTGCCGCGAGCTATATGCACCCGATAAGGCTGATAAAGCGTGCGCCGATAGACGTCATTGCTGATATCCGCGCCCGCGGCAAACGTGAATCGCATGCTGGCCCACAGCTGTACGATACGAATCGCCCCGGAGGCCAACGCCGCCGCTGCGAATGCTATCGTTAAAGGAAGAACCAGTTGATCCGGCGTCGTAACCTGCCAAGCGTGCGCCGCACGCGCAATGAATTGATTGCGAAACGCTTTGTCCGGCGCCGTCAGGATCGCGATGAACGGCAGAACTGCTCCAAGACTAACCACTTCCGCAAATGCGCTGACGATCATCAAACATGAAAGCAGCAAGAACTGCCGCCGCCGGCGCCGACTGATATGACGCCAGAGGCCAGCGAGCAAGACGGGAAGCGGGGCTACGGTGCTCACTGCCTGCGAGATCGCATTCCCGCCACTTTGTGGTAAATCACCGCCAATATGCCGCCGAAGAAAATACCCAGTGCAAATCCCGTGAGCACCATCAATGTTCGGCGCGGACTGAATCGCACCTCGGGTGGTACCGCCGGATCGACTACGGTAAATGCGTACTCGTTCCGGCCGTTGGCGAGCATGAGTGTTTTCATTTGTGATTCGACGATGTTGTACATGACCCGCTGCAGTTCAACCGCACTGGTGCCCGCGATCTGCTTGTTCAAGTAAGCGATGTTCCGATTGGCATCGTCGATAGCCCGATCCCGCATCAACTCATTCGCCAAGGTTACGAACTGGTTGGCCCAGCGGGCCGCTGTTGCCGGATCCGTCCATTGCATGCTGATAACCGTCACGCCCTTGAGTTTGTCTTCGTTGATGACAAGTACATCCTTGCGAAACTGCCGGACTGTCTGCCAAAGCGACAGGGACTTTGGCGACCCGGCGGCCAGCAAGTCAACCACACCATTACGCTTCACGAACTCCTCGACCAGGCGCCGTGACTGAAGAATTGCCGCGCGCTCGCGGGAGCGTTCTCCGCCGGCCAAGTTGACGCCGGCGAGGCTCGCGAGCCCGCTCAACTGGCTTCCCATACCGCCACCACCGCCGTCTGCTGAGTCGCTAACTTCGGTCACCGTTACATCAGCGCGAAAAATAGGCGTCGCAGTAAGCGCCAACCACACAGCGGCGCCTACGGCAGCTATGATCGTGATGACCAGGACGAGCTTTCGGCGCCACACGGCGTGCAATATCGCCGCCACATCCAGCTCATTCTGCTTAGGTGCCGGAATTCCTTCGCCGGAAATCACCAGGCACCGTGATGATGCAAAGGCACCAGGCGCAGATGGAATTTCAAGATTGATTCTCTCCAAAATTTTGGCACGCTACCGCCCTGCAAGAAACTCAAGCGGTTTCTCGCATCTATGTAACTTCGGTCCGGAGATCGTCTCGATCCCCAGCCTCAAGGACTTCAGCACGCGCGCCGAATTCAGCGCGAAGTCACGCCCTCGAATTCGCGTCTTATGTCATCGATTTCAGCCCGCAACGTCTCGTACTCCTGCATCTTGATTTGCAGGAAGCGTACCGCCAGGCTGCCCTTCGCCTCGATTCCGCGGGGCGTCAGCAAGTATACGTAGGCCGCCTTATTCTTGTTGTTCCGAAAGCGCTTTGCCTTAATCAATCCCGTACGGCTCAATGCCTGTAGGCAGTAATTAACCTTGCCGACACTGATGCCAAGATACTTCGCAGCGGCTCGCTGACTCATCTCAGGATTGGCCTGAAACAGACGAATCAGCTTGTACCGCATTTCGTCCGTCAGCACGTGACCCTCATAAGACGGCGGCGCTCGGCACTACAAGGTTGGTTGCAACGCGCACCTGCGCATCGCGGCCCAGCAGCTTGAGAAGCACAATCACCCGCTCAGAGCCGACTTTACGTTCGAAGACGCCCTCAAGGTCGCGGAATGCCCCGAACGTGATTCTGACCGGTGTTCCTGCCGCCAGGGGTAATACGCCGTTTAGCCGGTGCAGTCCCGAACCGAGGTCTTCGCGCGACCGAAGATTCACAATGATTTGAGCCGGAACTACGGCGTAACGGACGCCAAATTTCACAACATTCGTCACGCCCAAGGTGGACCGAATCGGCGCCAGTGTCTGATGGCCCTCCCGAAGCCGTAGAAACAGATATCGCGGAAAGAGTGCGACAATCGCCTCAACCCAGCGGCCTGCGCGCCGTAACGGCTGAAGAATCCGCGGCAGATAAACCTCATAGCCTTGGCGCTCCAAGTTCGCCCGTGCGACCAGCTCGCAGGAAGCCTTCGTATGGATCAAATACCAACTAGACATGATTGTTGCGATATCCGCATGCCAGGTATCAGGTGCGTTCAATGATTGAACACATAGGATAGCGCAGGCATCTCGCTATTGGAAGCCAAGACTCGACTCAGGCTGCGGAGGCTAAATTGGTGTGTTTATTGCGCAAAATCCGCCGCGCCCACTTCGTCAAGGGCTGTTCAAGACCGAAATGAACCGCCACCCCCGCCGCGGTCGCGCAAACGGCAAGCATCAGCACCATCGCGTCGAAGTTGAACCGTTGCTCAAGATGGCAAGCGGCGAATAGGCGCGAAAATCCCGGCACGGCGAAGATTTGAAACAAATAGATCGAATAGGACGCATTTCCGAGGAGAACCAGTAGTCGACCCGGTGCGCTCTTCCACGGCAGATCCGCCCAGACCACGCTCGCAACAAGCACGGCCGACGGCAATCCCCAAATGAGCACTCGATCAATTCTTGGAAAATTCAGCGCCGTTGCCGCGATCCACGATGCGGCAGCAATGAAACAAACTCGCACGGCCCAAATTGGCAAGCGCACGCGCGCGACCAAATTCGCCGTTGCGATGCCCATGAGAAATTCGAGGAGCAGCGGCCCCGTTAGAAGCGCCAACCATGGATGGCTCGGACGAAATACGCTGCCGGCAACAGCGCTGATTACGAGAAAGACACACAAACCAACAAGGCCGCGGCGTGACAGCAGCGCAATCGTGAAGAGCATATAAAAGTACATTTCATAATCAAGCGTCCAGCCGGCGCCGATGATCGGCGCAAAAAAACCGCTCGAAGTCGGCCACGGAACAAATAAAAAGGAGCCGGCGATCCAGGGCCATTCCGTCGACGTGTGAAAGGTAAATAGGCTCGGCATCGCGAACAGTAGCGCCAGCCCAACCGCACTCAAAACCCAATACAAGGGGACGATTCGTATGATTCGGCGTGTCAAGAACGTTCGCCATACGCCTGCAATTCCAAATTGTTGAGCGTGCAAATGCGTCATCAAGAAGCCGCTCAACACGAAAAACAGATCGACCCCAAATTGGCCGACCGCAACAAGATCGTGAAACCCGATGGCTAGCGATTGCGTCGACTGATCCGGCCAGGTCAGTATCGCCCGGGTATACGCATGATTGTAGACGACGACAAAGGCAGCAATGGCGCGCAGTGCCTGCAAGCCATTGATCTTTGCATGAGCCTTCTGGTGCGGCGGCAACCTTCAGCCCCCGAGACGGCAATGTTTGGGTCGAAATCGCAGACTTACTTCTTTACCTGTCTCAATTGACTCATAAATTGCATTGATGAGCTCCAGACTCTTGCGGCCTTCTAATCCGTCAACGAGGTGGTGTTTATTGTGTTCGATACAGTCCACAACGTGTTCGTAATAGGCCTTGTGTCCGAAGCCATAGACATCAGGGGGATTCTCGGAATACTTGCTCATGACATCGCCATCCTCGGGCAAGGATTGGGAAAATTCCCACGTCTTCAGTTTATTGACAGCGAAACCACCGATTTCTACCGAACCACGCTCTCCAAGTATCGAGATCGACCCCTCCAGGTCTCTAGGGCGAGTCGCCGTCGTCGCCTCGATGATGCCCAAAGCGCCGCTTCTGAAGCGCAGTGTGGCCACCGCCGTGTCTTCCGCTTCTATATTCGCCAACGCCGTGCTGCTCATAGCAAAAACGCTTTCAACCTCACCCAGCATCCACTCGAGAAGATCCACATGGTGACTCGCCTGATTCGAGAGCACACCGCCGTCGAGCGCCCACGTCCCCCGCCAAGGATCTTGGTCGTAGTAGGATTGCGGACGGCACCATCGAACTCGCACCGTCCCGAGAACGATTTTCCCGAATCGGCCCTTGTCCAATGCCTCGCGTAACTTCATGACGGGAAGATTGAACCGGTTTTGCTTCACGACAAAAAGTTTCGCGCCCGATTTGTCACACGCTCTGATCATGGCATCGGCGTCATCAAGCACCAGTGCCATCGGCTTCTCCACAACGATATGCTTGCCGTATCGCGCAAGTTCGACGCCCTGGCGTGCGTGATTGCCACTTTCCGTGAGAATGACCACCACATGTGGATTCACCGTCCGCATCATTTCGTGCATGTCGGCGAAATACGGCACCGAAAACTGCTTGCCGATCTTGTCGGCTTTACTTCGAACGATATCGCATACGGCGGCAAGTCGTGCGCCCTTGATCTTCTCTAGCCCCAACAATTCCGTATGCCGTTTCGCAATTCGTCCACATCCGACTAACGCAAAGTCCAACATCAAGCTACAGATTCTTGAGAGGGAGAATCGCAATGGCGATGTTGTACATGATCGTCGTAGCCTTCATTCATAGCAGCAAAAGCCCGCACTCGCTTCGCATCGACGGCTCGGCGATCGTCTCCCCGAGCCCAATCAACGTTTTGCGTGCACGGGAGCCATCATCTGCGCTCACCTATACGCTTCGAACAGCCAATAGCGCCACTGCCAGGTTATAGATAATCGTTGTAACAGCCTGCCAAAGCGGCAACGACCGGACTCTCTCTGTATCAAGCGGAACTACGATCGTGTCGCCCGGATGAATCTCAAGATTTTGCGATCGCCTGAACCACCCAGTACGCTCGCCCGAAAACACATCGCCGTTGACTCTGACGACGTAAATTCGCTTTCGATCGGCTTTTTGCGTGGTCCCGCCGCTCTTAGCGATATAGTCATCCCGTGTAAGTCCCGCCCGATACACATGCGATGTGGGACTTTGCACCTCGCCTAGGATGGTCACTTCCTGATTGCGCTTCGGTATCAACAGTTGGTCGCCACTGCGCAATTCAACATCGTCGCCCGAACCCACTGGACTTTTCCAAACTCGTTCGACGTTGAGCACCAGTCGTCCGACCGGCTTTGACTCACGCAGTTGCGTAATCAATTGCTGCCCGATCGCGATGCTGGTCGCTGCATTGCCGCTGGCATTGCCACTCGAAGTCGCAACACTCGAAGAAATCGACTCGAGGGTCAACACCACCAGATCGCTTTGCATCCGATTCACAAGGAGATTAAGAAGATCCTTCTCGCGCTGCTTGAGTTCTTCGCGAATGTACACCGCACCTTCGGGGAACGCCGTATCGGTGAATCCGCCTGCGCGCTCCAAGACGGACTTTAGGGTCTCGCCGCGATGAATCGGATACTTGCCGGGGAAGCGTACTTCGCCCGTGAGCACAATCGATCCAGGTTGGTCCCACATCGGGATCGGCTTGATGACCAGAACATCGTACGGTTTGAGCTCCACGTCGGCGCCACTCTCACCGCGCCGGATCGCTGCTAAATCGATCGCGATCAAATCAGTCTGGCGTGCGTCACCGTTGCGCACCTCGTAGCGGGTCAGTTCCGCCTGGCCACCGAAGGCGGCATCCTCCAAACTGCCGCCAGCTCGAATGAGATCCGAGACATGCATACCCGGTTGCAGCGGATACTTGCCGGGTGCCTTAACCTTGCCGTCGACGCTCACCAGTTGGGCCGGCTGTTCGGGCGTTGCCTGAAGCTCCAGATCCCGAATGATCGGCGCGATGATGCGTTCGCGGCTCGCCGACAGGTCGAATACGAATATTTTGTCGCGAGGCCGAAGTTCGGGGTCGCCGGCCCCATGACGATTCGACAGGGCCCGCACCAGATCGGCAGAGACGACTTCGAGCTTTTGTTCAGGCGGCACTTCGCGCCGGATCATGAGGTAGTGCCGATCAGCGTTCGGACGGAGCTCATCAAAGCTCCCCAGAACATCGCTCAGATGCAAATCGGGCTTGTATTCGAAGGCTCCGGGCCGGTAGACATAGCCGGTCAGCGTCACAGAGTTTTCCAGCGTGGGTCGAATAAGGGGTACTCGCAGTTTGTCCCCGTTGGTCAGAAGCAATTTGGCACTCGCCTCGGAAGTGAGGTCAACATTTTGCATCTCATGCAGTCTGAACGGCAAAATGCGCTCCATCTGCGCGAGCTTCGCGTCGGCCTCGGGGCTCAGGCCTCCCGCCAGTTCGACCGCATCAGCTACGGTTTTTTCCCGTTTGACCTCGTAGATTGCCGGCCGCCGTACCGCCCCGTCCACCGACACAGTGGGACCAATTGGAGGAATAAAAATGACATCGCCCGGCAAAAGTTGCCGGTCGCCGCTGGTATCACCGTGCAGCAGCAAATCGTAAAGGTCGAGAACCGTGATCAGCTTGCCGTTGCGTTTGAGCTGAATATTGCGCAGCGATCCAATTTTCTTGACGCCGCCGCTGACGAACAAGGCGTTCGTCATCGTGGACAGCCCACTGACTGTGTACGAGCCCGGCTTCTCAGCCTCCCCCAACACGAACACACGGATTGAACGCAAGTCACCCATCGTCACGCTGACGCGGCTGCCGAGGAGTTGCTTGGAGACACGCTGATCGATCGCAGCCCTAGCATTCTCAAAGGTCAACCCGCTGACACTGATGGGGCCCAGTTTAGGGAAGTTGACCCGGCCGTCGCGCTCCACTGTCAGCGAATATCGGGCCGGCTCATTACCATAGAGCTGAATTTCCAGCTTATCGCCGGGACCGACGATATAGTCGCTGGGCACCTGGATGTCCGACACTGGCGCAAAAGTGCTCGGCACTCCCTCGAAGAGGTCGTAGCCGAAGGGCTTCAGCGCGGCTTCGCCCACATCTTTGAGACGCAACAAGCTTACTTTGACGATGAAATCGCGCAGATCGGGGTCCGCGCTTAATCGGCTGGCGGTTTCCGAGGCCGTGAGTCCCGCCACGGGGATCGACGGCAGTCCCGGAATTTCCAAGTCGCCGAAACGATTTAGCTTGTAAGGATTATTCTTGAGAATGCGTTGCCGAAAATCCTCGATCTCGTCGCTCTCCGCGTTAGTCAGAGGCCTGTCCTCATAGGGCGATCGACCGTAGCTTCGATTCGGGTCACTTTCGCTGGTCCTATTGCCCGCTTGGGATGAATCGGCTGCGCTCTCATTCCGCCCAGTGAGCGCGCTCGTACCCGCGGCGCTGGCGGTCGTCGTGGCGTCGTGAATGACGGGCCTGCGCTTCCGCTCGATGGTCACGAGGTCAATGAGGACGCTGTCGCTGGGCCTCAGTTCCGGATCTTCATACTGCAGCCGCAAGGGCCTGCCATCAACTGTCTTGTCCTTGACGTACTTGTCGTATTGATCGAGCCGCTGGTCCTTTTGGCGTACGGTTTCCGGCGTTTGCAGACTTGGATCGGTCTTCTTTCCCGTTCCGTCGTTTTTTCCGCCCAGAGCGCCTTGCAGCAGTTGCTGCTGCTGATCAGCCGGCAGATTCTTGAGCACCGACATTTGATCAGCTGTTGGCGTCTGCGCTACAGCAGCAGTTAAGGCACCGAAGATCGTTGCCAAAAGGAACGCGAATGGATGGATTCGCATCTATTGAATCAGCTGCGCCAAGAGCGGCGGCAAGTATCGCATTTGTTCATGAATTGAAACTTTGTCGGTGAAAAACAAGTATTTGTGCTCGTAAGCGAGGCCGGATTGTAAAGGTGTCGCAGGGTACTAGCAATTACGTTACGGTAACTGAGACCTGGTAGTTCTTGGCCATCCAATCGGCGTAATCCCGGCCGAGCAACGCCTGCCACCACGGCAAGTTGTGCAAATACCAGTCGACGGTTGCGGCCAAGCCGCTGTTGAGATTCATGGCCGGTGCGTACTTCAGCTCGCGCGCGGCCTTGGCGTAATCGATGGCGTAGCGGCGGTCATGCCCCGGTCGATCGCGCACGTGAGTGATCAACTCCACTGCGCTCTTGCCATTGAAGACTGGCGCCGCTGGGAACACGCTTTGCCATTGAGGTTGCGCCCGTAGGCGCGAATCCACCAATCCGCACAGCGTTCGCACGATGTCGATGTTTGCCGTTTCGCTGTTCCCGCCGACGTTGTAGACGCTGCCCGGCTCGCCATTCTTGAGCGCTGCTGAAATCGCCTCGCAATGATCCTGCACATGCAACCAGTCGCGAATTTGCAAACCGTCGCCATACACCGGCAACGGCTTGCCGAGCAAAATGTTGACGATGGTGAGCGGAATCAATTTCTCCGGAAAATGATAAGGCCCGTAGTTGTTAGAGCAATTCGTTACGGTGGTATCGAGTCCATAGGTCTCATGATAGGCCCGCACCAGATGATCCGAGGCGGCCTTACTCGCGGAGTAGGGTGAGTTGGGCGCATATGGAGTGCTCTCGCTGAAGGGAGCGTCATTCGGCCCCAACGATCCGTACACCTCATCGGTCGAAACGTGGTGGAAGCGGTGTGCGGGGACCATCTTTTGGTCGATCCACTGTGCCTTGGCGGCTTTGAGCAGCGCGTGCGTGCCGACGATATTGGTGCGGATGAAATCATCCGGTCCCAAAATCGATCGATCGACATGCGACTCGGCCGCGAAATGCACTACGGTATCGATCTGATGCTGCTCGAGCAGCATCCGTACCGTGGGCTCATCGCAGATATCACCGCGCACAAATCCATAGCGTGGATTTTGATCGAGGCCGGCGAGATTTTCGATGTTGCCGGCGTACGTCAATGCGTCAAAAACGATGACTCGCCCTTCCTGAGTCTTCGCCAACCAATGGCGCACGAAATTGGTGCCGATAAAGCCGGCGCCACCCGTTATGAATACATTACGCGGCTCGAAGCTCATCGAGCATCTTCCTCAAGTTGAGCCGCCAATGTCGGCCCGGGATTTTGAGCATCGTCCGAGTATGAGAGGTGTCCAGCACGCTGAAGCTGGGACGTGTAGCGCGCGCCGGATACGCGCTGCTGGGGATGGGCAGCACGCCTGCGGCTCGCGTCAGCATGCCCCGCTCGAGCGCCTCTTCTTGAATCGCAACGGCGAAATCGTACCAACTGGCAACGCCCAAATCCGTCCAGTGGTAGATGCCGCCCTGTGCCGAAGCGTCGATCAGTCCCCAAATGGCCACAGCCGCGCCGCTCGCCCACGTGGGCGAACCGATCTGATCGCAGACGACGTTCAGCTGTTCGCGCTCCTGCATCAGCTTAAGCATGGTCAGCACGAAATTCTTGCCCACAGACGCGTACACCCACGAGGTCCGCAGGACGATACCCGTGGCAAGCGCAAGAACATGCTGCTCTCCGGCCAGCTTGGTCGATCCGTAGACGCTTAAGGGATTGGTCGCATCGCCAGGCTTGTAAGGCCGTCCGGAAGTGCCGTCGAATACGAAATCTGTGGATAAATGCAGCAGCCTGGAATTTTCGCGCGCCGCGCCGGCCGCGAGTGCCGCAACTGCCGCGTCGTTGACGGCCGCGGCGATCTGCGGCTCGTCCTCCGCGCGATCGACGGCGGTGTAGGCAGCCGCGTTAATGACCCAGTCGGCCTTGATTTCTGCCAGCGACTTCGCCACGGCTTTGGCATCGGCAATATCCAGTTTCGCACGCGTGAGGCCGATGATCTCGTGCTGCTTCGGCGCCGACTTTATAACCGCGGCGCCGATCTGGCCGCCGCCGAGCACTAACACTTTCACGCGAACTTCTCGATGTCCGTAAACGAGGTGCCCATGGCATCCTTCGCCGAGAGCTTGGGTCGCATCCCTAAGGGCAGCGGCCACTTTATGCCTAACGTCGCATCATCCCAGGCCAGCGTTTTCTCATGCGCCGGGCTATAGAGGTCCGTGCACTTGTACAAGAAATCAACTTGTTCGGAGGTGACTAAAATGCCGTGCGCCAAGCCTTGCGGCACCCACAGCATGAGGTGATTGTCAGCGCTCAACTCCACGCCCCACCAAGCCCCGAAGGTACGCGAGCTGCGCCGAAGATCAACGACTACGTCAAAGACACTGCCGGCGGTTACTCGCACCAGCTTGCCCTGGGTGTGCTCGGTCTGAAAATGCAAACCGCGCAGAGTCCATTGCGAGGAGCGGCTGTGGTTGTCCTGCACAAAATTGGCGGCAATGCCCGCTGCCGAAAATTTTTGCGACTGCCAGGATTCCAAAAAGAAGCCGCGCGCATCACCAAAGACCTGCGGCTCGATCAGAACCACATCTTGAATTGGAGTATTTTGAAATTTCATACCCTGCGCGTCACGGCGGCCCTTGTTCCTTGACCAGCCGTGTCAAGTACTCGCCGTAGCCGCTCTTGGCGAGCGGCTGCGCCAGCTTCAGCAGGTGCTCGGTATCGATAAATCCTGAACGCCACGCGATTTCTTCAACGCAGGCAACTTTCAGTCCCTGCCGCTCCTCGATGATTCGCACGAACACGCCGGCATCGAGCAGCGAATTGTGGGTGCCCGTATCCAGCCATGCTGTGCCGCGACCCAAGCGCTCGACGTGCAATTCCCCGAGCTTCAGGTAGGCCCGATTAAGATCCGTGATTTCGAGCTCACCCCGTGGCGAGGGCCGCAGCGCTCTGGCCAGTTGCGGTGCTCGATGGTCGTAGAAATAAATCCCAGTCACCGCGTAATTCGATGGGGGCGCTGCTGGCTTTTCCAATAAATCGACCACCTTGCCGCCGGCATCGAATTGCACCACGCCGTAGCGTTCTGGATCCTGCACGTAGTAGCCGAACACCGTCGCACCCGATTCACGCCGCGATGCCGCTTGCAGCAGCGAGGTCAGGTTCGCGCCGTAGAATATGTTGTCGCCCAGAATCAGCGCGGATGGTGCACCGTCGAGAAATACATCCGCCAGGATCAGCGCCTGCGCAATGCCATTCGGCGTCTCTTGAACAATGTATTCGAACGACAATCCCCATTGCGAGCCGCTCCCCAGCAGATCGCGAAACGCCGTTTGATCGCGCGGCGTCGTAATGATCAGAAATTCACGCATGCCCGCCGACATCAGCGTCGCCAGCGGATAGTAAATCATCGGTTTGTCGTACACCGGCAGCAGCTGCTTGGACAGCGACAGCGTGATGGGATTCAAACGAGTGCCGGCACCGCCGGCCAAAATAATGCCCTTACGTGGTTTCACTGCTGATCAATTTCACTATCGATGCGTGGCTACGTAGTTTATCAGGGCGGACAAACCCGCGGCGCCATTTCCCTGCGGCGCTTTGGCACCGCTCATATCGATGCCGGCCGCCAACTTCTTACCCAATTCCACGCCGAACTGATCGAAAGGATTGATGCCCCAGACGCTGCCTTGCACGAACACGCTGTGCTCGTACAGTGCCAGCAGCTGCCCCAGCGTTCTGGCCGTGGTCTGCGGATACATCAACAGCGAGCTCGGTCGATTGCCTTCATGCACACGATGCGGTCCCATGTGCGCGATTTCCGCGGCGCTGACCCCGGCCTTGCGCATCTCAGTCTCGACGTCCGTCAGTGTGTGTCCGTAGGCGAACGCCTGGGATTGAGCGAAGCAATTCTGCAACGCCAGATTCTGTCCCTCGGTGCCGCCCCACGAGCCTCGCAGCGGCGCAATGAAATCGAGTGCCTGCGTCAAGGTCCCCTGATGCAGCATTTGAAAAAACGAATGCTGCGCGTTCGATCCGGGTTCTCCCCAAACGATGGGTGCCGTCGCGAAATCGACGTGAAGGCCATCGAGCGACACCGACTTGCCATTGCTCTCCATTTCGAGCTGCTGCAGATAGGCCGGCAGACGTGCCAGGCGCTGATCGTAAGGCAGCACGGCGAGCGTGGGTAGATTCAAAAAAGTGCGGTTCCAAACCCCGATGAGCCCCAACAGCACGGGCAAGTTCTTCTCGAATGGCGTCGTGGTGAAATGACGATCGATATCGCTGGCGCCTTGTAAGAATTCTTCGAAGCGATCGCTGCCAATGACGATTTCGGCGATGAGGCCGATGGCAGACCAGACCGAATATCGGCCACCGACCCAATCCCACATGGTGAAGCGGTGATCCGGCGCGATGCCGAACTTATCCATGGCCGGGGCATTTGTCGATACCGCGACAAAGTGATTCGCAGGCGACTGTTCTCCCAACGCACCGACAATCCATTCCCGCGCCGCATTGGCATTCGATTGGGTCTCCTGGGTCACAAAGGTCTTGGAGCAGATGATCACCAGCGTCTCCGCCGGATCAATCGTGCGTATGAGATCCTGGAGCTGGGTGCGATCGACATTGGAAACGAAATGCGGCGTGATATCGCCGCTCCACTCGTGGCGCAGCGCGTCGCACACCAGCAGCGGTCCTAAGTCCGAGCCGCCAATGCCGACGTTGACGACATGCTTGAATTTCTTACCCGTGATGCCGGCCTTCTTGCCGCTGCGCACCGCAGCCACGTAGGCGATGAGCTTTTGCCGGGACGCTTTGACTTCTGCCTGGATGGCGGGTCCGCCCGCAAAATCTGAACGCAATGCGGTATGCAGCACCGCGCGCTGCTCAGTGGTATTGATTGGATCGCCGCGAAACATGGCCGCAATGCGGCCTGAGACATCCACTGCCCTGGCCAGATCGAATAGCAGCGACAGCGTCTGATGTGTGATGCGCTGGCGAGAAATATCCAACAGCCAACCGTCGTGTTCGACGTGCAGGTTTTGCCAACGTTTCGCATCGCTGGCCGACAGATCGCGCAATTTTGCTTTGACCAGATCCTTGGCGTGTGCGGCAACCGCGCCCCAAGCCGGAAGAGACGAGTTCAGTTGGCTCATATCGGTCTCAACTCATGATGTTTGCGGGTGAGAGTGCACAAGATAACACCGGTGCCGGTCACGAGAAGTCACAACCTGCGCCATACCGTGTTGCCTGAGGACGCCTTGTCGAGCAGCGCCAAAATATGTTCGTGAGCTGCGCTTTCATCCTCATTGGCGTTGATGACGACAATGCGCATGTCCGTCGTCGAGCGCATCGGCGCGGCTTGGCGCGCACGGCTGCGCACCGTGTCGGACTCGGCGCTTAAGGTCAGACTGCCCTGCCCGCCCGTCATTACCAAATACACTTCGGCCAGAATGCGCGCGTCCAGCAAGGCGCCGTGATACTCGCGATGCGAATTGTCGACCGAATAGCGCTTGCACAGCGCGTCCAGGCTATTGCGTTGCCCTGGATGCATCTGCCGGGCGAGCGCCAGAGTATCGAGAACGCGGCACAGATCAGCGACGCGATGCTCGACTTCGATGCGCTTGAGTTCGGCGTTGAGGAAAGCGACGTCGAAGGGCGCATTGTGGATGATCAGCTCCGCGTCGCGGATGAACTCCAAGAACTCCACGTGTACCTGTGAAAAGCTCGGTTCCTTGGCTAAGCGCTCGCGCGTCAAGCCGTGCACCAGAACCGCGCCCTCATCGATGTCGCGGTTGGGATTAAGGTATTGATGAAACGATCTGCCCGTCAAACGCCGGTTGAACAGTTCCACGCAACCGATTTCAATGATGCGGTGATCCTGCTCTACTTCGAGACCCGTGGTTTCCGTATCGAGGACGACCTGGCGCATCTAGGAGCCTGCCTGAGTAATCCGCGTGAGCCGCGTTGGCAGAGAGAGGATGTGGCTGCAAGGCGCGCGGCGCAGGCGGTGGCGGGCACCACCGCCAAGACGCGCAACACCGCAGACGCGCCTCTCCCTGCTAACCCTTCGGGACCGGACAGATTTCGCTTCATGCATTGTTGTCACCTCCTTATCGGGAATAGGCCCAACCGCGTCGGCTCCGCCTCGCCTGAAGCGAAATCTGTCACGGTCGCGGCCACGCGGATTACTCAGACAGGCTCCCAGGGATTACCGCACTGCCAGCATGCGATCGATGGCGATATTAGCGAGTTGATCAACGTATTCATTGCCGTCATGTCCCGAATGCCCCTTCACCCAAATCCATTGAATATCCTGCGTCGCGGCCGCCGCGTCCAACAGCTGCCACAGGTCCTGATTCTTCACCGGTTCGCGTGCCACGGTGCGCCAGCCGCGCGCCTTCCAATTCGGCAGCCATTGCGTGATGCCTTGGAGCACATATTTCGAATCGGTGTACAGCTTCACCGTGCAGCGCCGCTTCAGTGCCCCTATGCCGCCAATGGCCGCGGTAAGTTCCATGCGGTTGTTGGTGGTCGCCGCTTCAGCGCCCGAGACTTCCTTGCGGTCGGCGCCGGCAACCAGCAGCGCCGCCCATCCACCCGGACCCGGATTACCGCGGCATGCGCCGTCGGTGAAGATTTCGACTTCCGTCATGGCCCCACTTTATGGGTCGGTTCTGCCGCACCAACCAGTACCCGCTGGCGCACGCGCCGGCGCGGACGCACCCAAGTCAGAGTCGACACGCGCTTGCGCGCCTTCAGCAAGTACGCGCCGGCCCTCAGCGCACGCCGCGGACTTACCTCGTTCAAGCCCCCCGTCAAGGGCAGAAAACCCAAATAGCCCTGCACGCTGTCGATATCGAACCCGAGCAGCGCCACCCAGTCGCGCAGTCGCCGCTCAGAGAGCATGCGCAGCGTGTGCGGTGGAAAGACCGGAAAGCCGAAGTATCGGCCGAACAGCCGCCGCGCACCCCAACCGCTGAAGGGATTGAAACCGCAAATCATCAGACATCCTTCTCCGGTGAGCACGCGCTCGGCCTCGCGCAACACCGCATAGGGGTCGTCGACCAGCTCGAGCGTATGCGGCAGCAGAACCGCATCGATGGAATCGGACTTAAACGGCAGGGTATCGAGCGGTGCGCACAGCGTTACGTCGGAGCTCTGTCCCGGCGCCAGCAACGTGGTGTGCTGAGTGCGCGCGCCGGCCAACAGGTGGCGCCCCGGTCCCCAAGCGCCGACTTGCAATAGCTCGAAGCCGAAAACCGTGTCGAGCGCCAAGGTTGCGAGCGCGGCTTCCTCGCGCAGCACTCGCGCCCCCAGCGGGCCCTTGAACCAGTCGCCCAAAGCGGTGTTCGCCGTCGATTCCAACCCACCCTCCCTCTTAAAAACACTAGCGGAGCTCTAATGTTACAGGTTAAATACGCCGCAAAATGTCAATCCTTGCAACGCATCTTAACGTGCGCCCGGTGCGCGCATTCTCCGACAACTACATCTGGCTGATCGAGTCTCCGACGTTGCCTGCGCAGGTGGTTGCCGTTGACCCGGGCGAGGCGGCGCCGGTGATCGCCGAACTCAAGCGCCACAACCTGAAGCTATCGGCCATTTTACTGACTCACCATCATCTGGATCATATTGGGGGCGTACCCGAGCTGCTGCGCCTGGGGAAAGTACCCGTGATCGGACCCGACGATGAGCGCATCAGCTTCAGAACACGGACAGTTCACGGCGAAGAGCGCTGCGAGTTGCCAGAGTTGGGACTTGGATTCCAGACTTTACCAGTGCCTGGGCATACCGTAAGTCACATTGCATTTTGGGGCCATGGCGCCGTTTTTAGTGGCGACACGCTTTTCAGCGCCGGTTGTGGTCGGATGTTTGAAGGTAACCCTCAACAGATGAATGAATCGTTGAACCGCTTGCGCGAGCTGCCGCCCGAGACGCGAGTATTTTGCGGCCATGAGTACACCGCCGCCAACCTGCGCTTTGCGCTGACAGTAGAGCCGGCCAATAGTGCCGCCCTCGATTACCAGGAGAGCGTGAATCGCATACGCGCTTGCGGCGAACCCAGTCTGCCGTCGACCTTGAGCTTGGAAATCAAAGTGAATCCCTTTTTGCGCTGCGACCAGCCGAGCGTACGCTCGGCCGCCGAAAGCCATGCGGGAAAAGCCTTGCGCGAACCCTACGAAGTGTTCGCCGTGCTGCGCGCCTGGAAGGATGAGTTCCGCTAGCGGAAAACCTCATGACACCGATCAAGCGACATTGTCTTCTTGGCTCTCTGGCATTGCTGCTGAGCGCCTGCGCCCATCGGCCGGCAGTGCCGCCGAAGCACGAACCCGTGGTAGTGGCGGAGCCACCGCCGGCGGCAACGCCGATCACTCCTTCCGACGCCGGTTCGGTCGCCTTGACCCCCTCGATCAGCATGCCGCGTGAATGGCAGCATCACAACGGCGAGGACTACGACGATTTGTTTGACCGCATGCGCGCCGGTTTCGCCTTCGATGAAGTCCAGGAGCCCGCGATTGACGTGCAGCTCGCTTGGTTCGAGCACAATCCGGAATATCTCGAGCGCGTATTTCAACGCGGCCAGCGCTACCTGTATCACATCATTACCGAGGTGGAAGCTCGCGGCATGCCGTTGGAATTCGCGCTGCTGCCGGTGGTTGAGAGCGCCTACGAGCCCTTTGCATACTCAAGCAGCCGCGCTGCGGGTCTGTGGCAATTCATTCCGGACACCGGCAGGCGCTTTGGGCTGAAACGGGATTGGTGGTACGACGGCCGTCGCGATGTGATCGAATCGACGCGCGCGGCGCTCGACTATTTGCAGGCGCTGCATGATCAGTTCGACGGCGATTGGTTGCTCGCCATTGCCGCTTATAACGTCGGCGAGAACAGCGTGCAGCGCGAAATGGATTTCAACCGCGCCAACGGCAAGCCGACCGATTTCTGGCATTTGCGGCTGCCCGCCGAGACTCGCGCCTACGTGCCAAAGCTGCTCGCGCTCAAGCGCTTGATGGCCGAGCCGGAGCGCTATGGGCTGGAGTTTGCGGTCATACCGAACCAGCCCTACTTCGCCGTTATCGATACCGACTCCCAGATCGACTTGAAAATTGCCGCGCAGCTGGCGAGCACCAGCTACGACGAACTGGTCGCGCTCAATCCCGGCTACAACCGCTGGGCCACGGATCCTGACGGCCCGCATCGCATGTTGGTGCCCATCGACAATGCCGACGGCTTTGACACGGCCTTAAAAACTCTGGGTGCCGATGACCGTGTGCGCTTCGCCAGCCACGAAGTGACGCGCAAGGAAACCCTGGCGATGATCGCCAAGCAATACGGCACCTCGGCCGCCGTCATCACCAAGATCAACGATCTGAAAGGCGGCAAAGTAACGCCCGGCGATACCTTGAAAATTCCGGAAATCAGCGGCGAGTTGCCGGACAAGGTATTGCTCGCCGCCGCACGTGTCGATCGGCCGGAGACGGATGTCGGCCGCAAGCAGCGCCAAATCGTCTATCGCGTGCGGGCGGGCGAGACCTTAAACTCCATTGCCCGCCGGCATGGCATGCCGGTCAGTACACTTGCGCGCTTGAATAATATGGGCGCGCAAGACGTCTTGGTGAAGGGCCAGCGATTGGTCATCAAAGCCAGCGCCCGCCGCTTTCGCAACGAGGGCGTGGTATCCGGACGCCGCTTGCTCTACACGGTTCGAAACGGCGACACTGTCTACAGCATTTCTCACCAGTTTCAGGTGCCGGTCACTCAGCTGAAGAGCTGGAACGGACTGAACGAGCATCATCAAATAAAAGCCGGCCAGCGCCTGGTCATGTATAAGGATTCGAATCGACAGCAGGGGTAGGCAACGCCTATGGGGTTTCTAAGCGGCAAGCGCGCATTGATCGTGGGCCTTGCCACCGATCGTTCGATTGCTTGGGGCATCGCGCAGGCCATGCATCGCGAAGGTGCCGAGCTCGCCTTTGCGCATATCGAGCGCATGACCGAGCGCGTCGTGCCGTTGGCCAAACAATTAGGGTCCGATATCACCTTTGTCATGGACGTGGCCGCCGATAGCGACATTGAGAAAGGCTTTCGCTTCCTTAAGAGCCGTTGGCCTGCATTCGATATCTTGGTCCATGCCGTCGCCTTCGCCTCGCGGGAAGCGCTCACCGGGGACTTTATCAGCGCAACCTCGCGGGAGGCTTTCCAGGTGGCTCACGATATTTCGAGCTACAGTCTGACCGCCTTGGCGCGCGCCTCGCAACCCTTCATGCAAGGCCGCGCGGGCGCCATTGTGGCCATGAGCTACTTGGGCGCGGTGCGCTCCATTCCGAGCTACAACGTCATGGGGCTGGCCAAAGCCAGTCTGGAAGCCAACGTGCGCTTCCTGGCTGCCGACTTGGGGCCTCAGGGCATTCGCGTCAATGCCATCTCGGCGGGACCGATTAAGACCCTCTCTGCGGCGGGCATCCCGGGCCTGCGCAAGATGCTCAGCCACGTGGCGGCAACCGCCCCGATCCGGCGCAATGTCACCATTGACGATGTGGGCAATGCGGCAGCCTTTCTGTGCTCGGATTTGGCCGGCGGCATCAGCGGCGAAGTGCTTTACGTGGACGGCGGCTTTCACACGGTAGGCATGAGTTTTCCATCAGATGGAGACACTGCATGAAACAGGCGACGGTTCGAACTATGTGATCATCGCCGTGTCAACGGTTTATAGGATTCAACGTTTGTGCAAATGATGTTTTCAAAGGGGTGTCGCATGTTAAATCGGATTTTGCTTCCTGTGGTCGCCGCTGCCGTGGCCTTGGGGCTAAGCGCATGCAACACCGTGGCGGTGAGAACTGACTATGCCAAGGATATGTCGGCGTCGATTTGCCATACCTATGCCTTCGCCATGGAGCATGTGGCCAACGCCGATCAGCCTGCCGCTTACGGCAATCCCTTGAATGCAGAGCGCCTGCGCGTTGCCATTCAATCCAATATGGCCAGCCGCGGCATCCAGCTCGTCGATCGCGCATCTGCCGATTGCGTCGTCGGCTACGCGATGGGCTCGCGCCAGGTGTTCGACGGTTACTACGGCGGCTATTACGGCGCGGGTTGGGGCTTCGGCGGCTATCGCCGCGGATGGGGCTTCGCCGGCGGTTGGGGCTACGACGGTCCGTGGGTCGAGAATGAAACCCGCATCTCGGTAGACCTGTTCGACGCCAAGTCGCACAAGCCGATCTGGCATGCCAGCGCCAGCCAGAATGTGTACGATCTGTCGGGTCCCGAGGCTGTGCAGAAGATCGAGCTGGCGACTGCGGCGATTTTCAGTAAGTTCCCCGTCGGAGTTTCGGCCAGCGCTGGCGCTAAGACTTAGCCATCAGGCCATCAGACTCCGAAAAAGAGGTAGTCCACTGCCGCGAGAAGTTCGCTGCGCGCAGTCGCAATGGAACTGACTTTCTCGATTAAATCTCGGGATCGCATGACTGTCAGTCTTGGAACCACGACGATGTGATCGTTGCCCCGTAGCGCGACCACCGGCATGACCCGCCGAGTGATCGATTGTCCGTGCTCGATTGGCGCGATCGGCGCAACGAGTTGCTCGGCCCCGTTGATGGTAAAATCGGACTGCATCGCA
This sequence comes from Gammaproteobacteria bacterium, assembly GCA_041690895.1. Classification (GTDB taxonomy): domain Bacteria; phylum Pseudomonadota; class Gammaproteobacteria; order Steroidobacterales; family Steroidobacteraceae; genus Bog-1198. Next base: position 30,356 of record JBEPVT010000002.1, on the reverse strand, counting down.
ACGACAAAGGGATACGCGCGGCGGGCGGTCGCAAAAGGATTTGCGAAAACGTCAAACTGTGCCATCGTCGCGCTCGTAGTGAGCGCGCACCAGCTCTGGGAAAGACCCGTGCTGGGCCTCATATTTCTCTAAGGCGGCCAGCTCGTCGCGGATTTCGGCACGAAGCGCCTCGCGGAGCCCCACCAAATATTCGTGAGCGAGCGCTTGTTCGGCGACCTTTGATGTATTGATTCCCATGCTCTTCGCCTTGGCATAGAGATCGGAATTCAGAGTTATGCTCACGGTTTGCTTCGGGGCCTTGGGCTCAAACAACGGATCTCGCATGGCACTCTCCTTTGACACGGGTATTCTACCCGGGTATTTTACCGGCGTCTCCTATCGTTTTGTCGCAGGCCTCTGTACGAAAAAGTAGTACAGCGCCCCCAGTACGACCGCGACGCCGAGCACCAGCGCAAAGAAGCGGTGCAGCGAACCGGCCAGCAGCTCAGGGTGCTGGCCGATGGTCTTTCCCAGCCCGGCAAGCACCGAGCACCACAGCAGCGAACCGGCCAGGGTCGCGAGCGCATACCAGCGAAAGTCCATGCGCAAGATGCCGACTGGAATCCCGATCAGATGGCGGATGACCGGCAGCAAGCGTGAGAAAAACACACCCGCCGACTCATAACGGGATGCCCAGCGTTCGGCCAATTCGATCTTTGCCGGCGAGATCCCGATGTAGCGGCCAAAGCGCACCACCAGCGGCCTTCCGAGGAGACGCGCCGCCCAGTACATCAAGGCGGCACCGACCCAAGAGCCGATCGTGCCGGCCAGGACAATCCCCAGCAGCGACATCTGCCCCTGCGTATGCGCAAGGTAGGCCGCAGGCGGGATAATCACTTCGCTGGGGATCGGCACGAAAGTGCTTTCGAGCGCCATCAATCCCGCGATGAGCCAGTAGCCACCCTGGCCTAAAACCGACAGGTACCAATCCGAAAATTGGTGCAGTAACTCGGTCAACTTCAGAGCCTAATCGATCGCTTTTGGATTCAGCGTAATTTTGGCCTCCGCGCGCACGCCCGCGGCGTAACTCTGCGCTTCGCCGGAGGCGATTTGCGCCGCGTACTGCTGACGCATGTCCGCATCCTTAATCGTCGCCGCGTTGGGATCTTCGCGCACCGCGCTAAACGCCAGCACGGCCGCATCGCCGCTGCTTAATTTTAAGGTCTCATAAAGCGGCCTTTGCGCAGGTTTCGGCGCCCTGAAACCGGTCATGCGCACTTCCATCGGTACCTCTTGATCGGACCGAGAGATGAATTTCGGCGCTTGCACCGCAGCGCCCACGCTTTTGGCCACAGCGTCCCAGCTCTCCCCGGCATTCAAGCGCTTAACGGCATCGGCGGCCGCAGCGGAGGCCAGCTCTACGCCGCGCTGCTTCTTCCACGCAGCGACCACTTCCGTGCGCACAGCCTCGAGCTGCTTCTGCTGGGGCACCTTGTGATCCGTGGCGCGCAGCACGACGCCCCGTCCTTTTTCAACCTCGACGATGGGACTCAAGCGGCCGTCGATCACATCTTGACTGAACGCCGCATCGATCACGGCCGCTACTTTGCCGAGCGCCCCGCCACCCTCGTTGCGGGTGAAATCAGGAATGTCTTGCACGGTCAATCCGGCTTTTTTTGCGACGACATCGATGTCCGTGGCATTTTGCAGGGCCGCGTCCGCGAGCTGATCCTGGGCATTGTTGAACAAGCGCTCGGCTTCGTTGCGCTTGTATTCGGTTTCCAACTCCGCCTTGGCCTGCTCATAGGTCTTCACGCTCGGCGCTTGAATCGCGTCGAGCTTGAGAATGTGATAGCCGAACTGTGTTTTAACCGGTCCGCGAATCTCATCGACTTTCATGCTGAAGGCCGCATCAGCGAAGGGCGCGACAAAAATCTTGCGCTCCGAGAATCCCAAATCGCCGCCTTGCGCCGCGGAGCCGGGATCCTGAGAAAATTCCTTGGCCAATTTCGCGAAATCCTCGCCCGCCTGAGCACGTTTTAACATGCTCTCCGCTTTGGCTTTGACTGCGGCATCCTCTTTCGGATCGTTGACGGACAACAGGATGTGGCTCACGCGGCGCTGCTCGGCTTGCTGAAAGCGCTCGGGTGTCTTGGTCTTTTGCTCTTCGTAGTAGGCCTTGAGCTGTGCATCATCGACGCTGACCTTGGAGGCCAGCTTCTCCAGGCTGAGCTCGACATAACGCAGATTCACTGATTCCGGGGTCATGTACGCGGACTTGTGCGCGTCGTAATAGGCTTTGACAGCCGCCTCATCCGGCGTCGCACTGGCCGCATATTTAGCCGCCGATACCGTAAGCCAGGCGAGTTCGCGCTGTTGCCGTGTGAGTGCGCGAAACTCTTTCAGTTCGGTCGGTGTCGCAAAACTCGACGCATTGAGCGCCGTGTCGAGTTGCCGCAGCTTGGCATCACGCCGGAATAAACCTTCAATTTCGGCCGGCGAGCGGCCTTGCGCATTGAGCACCGCCAAGGCGTGCCCATAATCGAATTTCCCGTCCACTTGCAGCGCCGGGACCTTGGCCATCTCGGCGAGCAGCTCAGTATCGCTGACCCGATAACCCAGATCATCGGCCCGCGTGACCAACGCCTCGCTGCTCACATACTGTTCGAGCACGCGCTGTTTGATCTCGTTGCGCATGGCATCGTCCAAGGGAACGCTGCTCTGGCGCTCGATTTGCGCGAGCTGCTGCTGATAGGTCTGGCGCACTTCATTGGGGGAGATTTCGCTGCCGTTGACCTTGGCCGCGTACGTGGGCGCACTCAAAGTCCAGTTGATACCCCAAAAAACGAACACCAGGCCGATGGCGCCCAGCACCACGCCGGCTACCCACCCTTTGAGCTTGTCGTGAATAGTTTGCAGCATGACCCCAACCTTTAAGTTCCTAACCTACCGCGTCACCTTAAGCGCGGCCAAGCGGCTCGCGCAGGATCACTTCAGGAAATGGCGGAGTGGACGGGACTCGAACCCGCGACCCCCGGCGTGACAGGCCGGTATTCTAACCAGCTGAACTACCACTCCGCTGTTGGTGGGTGCTGAGGGGATCGAACCCCCGACCCTCGCCGTGTAAAGGCGATGCTCTACCAGCTGAGCTAAGCACCCCCTGGAAGAGGCGCGGAAGTCTACGCGAGGCGATGGCTCTTGGCTAGGGCTTAGTGCGCCCGCACTTGGCTCTTTACCCGTCCGGCGCGGCGCTTTTTCTCCTCCGCTATCGCCTCCGGCGGCTTCACCGGGTCGGCGGGCGGCGGCAACGGCACCGGCATATGCACGAGTGCAACTTGCAGCACGTCATCGATCCACTTCACCGAACGGATGTCGAGTTTTTCCTTGATGTTGTCAGGAATCTCAGCCAGATCCTTGGTGTTGTCGTCGGGTATCAATACGGTAGTGATGCCCCCACGGTGCGCCGCCAGTAGCTTTTCCTTGAGCCCGCCGATCGGCAACACTTCGCCGCGCAGGGTGATCTCGCCGGTCATCGCGACGTCCGAGCGCACCGGAATTTTCGTCAGTGCCGAAATCAACGCGGTGGCCATGCCGACGCCGGCGCTGGGGCCATCCTTCGGAGTCGCGCCTTCGGGCACGTGAATATGCACGTCGGCCTTCTGGTAGAAATCCACATCGAGCCCGAGCACCGCCGAGCGGCTGCGCACCACCGTCATGGCCGCTTGAATTGATTCCTGCATCACTTCACCGAGCTGACCGGTGTGCGTGAGCTTGCCCTTGCCGTTGACAACGGCCGCTTCGATGGTCAAGAGTTCGCCGCCGACCTCGGTCCAGGCGAGGCCGGTGACCTGGCCGATGCGATTGCTTTCCTCGGCCTTGCCGTAACGGAAGCGGCGCACGCCCAAGTACTTGTCGAGATTGTTCGAATCCACGCTTACGGTCTTTTCCGCGGGCGCCAGCAGCAGCTGCTTCACGGCCTTGCGGCCGATCTTGGAGATCTCGCGCTCCAGATTACGCACGCCGGCTTCGCGCGTGTAGAAGCGGATCATGTCGTGAATGGCCGGATCGGCAATCGCAAGTTCGCCGTCCTTCAAGCCATTTTGCTTGACCTGCTTGGGCAGCAAGTAGCGGCGCGCGATATTGCTCTTTTCGTCCTCGGTGTAACCTGGGATCCGGATGACTTCCATGCGATCCAGCAGCGGCGCGGGAATATTCAGGCTGTTCGCCGTGCACACGAACATCACCTCGGACAAGTCGAAATCGACTTCCAAGTAGTGATCGTTAAAGGTGCTGTTCTGCTCCGGATCGAGCACTTCGAGCAACGCCGATGAGGGATCGCCGCGAAAATCTGTCGACATCTTGTCGACTTCATCGAGCAGGAATAAGGGATTGCGCACCCCGCACTTGGCGAGGTTTTGAATGATCTTGCCGGGCATCGAACCGATGTAGGTGCGTCGATGGCCGCGAATCTCCGCCTCGTCGCGCACGCCGCCTAAGGACATGCGCACGAACTTGCGATTCGTGGAGCGCGCCACGCTTTGACCCAAGGATGTTTTGCCGACGCCGGGCGGTCCCACCAAGCACAGGATCGGTCCGCGGAGATTTTTCACGCGCTGCTGTACCGCCAGGTATTCGACGATGCGCTCTTTGACCTTCTCCAGACCGTAATGATCGGCCTCGAGCACTTTCTCGGCGGCCGCGATGTCCAAGTGCACCTTGCTGCGCTTCTTCCACGGCGACTTCACCAGCCAGTCGATGTAGTTGCGCACCACGGTGGCTTCCGCCGACATGGGTGACATCAATTTCAGTTTGGCGAGTTCGGAATTCGCTTTCTCGCGCGCCTCTTTGGGCATGCCTGCCGCTTTGATGCGCTTCTCGAGTTCGCCGATTTCATTCGGCGCGTCGTCCAACTCTCCGAGTTCCTTCTGAATGGCCTTCATCTGCTCATTCAAGTAGTACTCGCGCTGGCTTTTTTCCATCTGCTGCTTGACGCGGCCACGGATGCGCTTTTCGATTTGCAGCACGTCCATCTCGCCTTCGATGACGGCGAGCATGTGCTCGAGGCGCTTGCGCACGTCCGGGATCTCGAGGACTTTTTGCTTCTCGGACAGCTTCAAGGACATGTGGGCGGCAACCGTGTCCGCCAACCGGCCGGCCTGCTCAATGCCCGCCAGGGAGGTGAGGATCTCCGGGGGCACCTTTTTATTCAATTTGACATATTGCTCGAACTGCGTGATCACCGAGCGCGTCAGGACATCCATTTCGCGCTCTTCGTAGCGCTCCTGATCCGGCAACGGGGTAACCTCGGCTGAAAAGAAATCGCCTTCGGTCAACTTATCGATGCTGGCGCGATCCACACCCTCGACCAAGACTTTGACAGTGCCGTCCGGCAGCTTCAGGAGCTGCAAGATAGTCGCGATGGTGCCCACTCGATACAGGTCGTCGGCCTTCGGATCATCCACGTCGGCCTGCTTCTGAGCGACTAACAGAATGCGCTTGTCGGCCTTCATGGCCAAATCCAAGGCGACGATGGATTTCTCGCGTCCCACGAACAGCGGGATCACCATATGCGGGTAAACCACTACATCGCGCAGCGGCAATACCGGCGTGCCGCTCGCGGGCGGCACGATTTCAGGAGCAAGGCTTAAGGGTTCATCGCTCACTAGGCTGGCCTTTTAGGTTGTGGCACGTACATCAATACTTCACCCTTGAGTACATGCGGCCCGCCGAGAGTGGTTTCAAGCTCGGCTCAAAGATGATCCGAGCCCGTCGGGCGCCGCTGTTCCTCCACCGGAGCCACCAAACGAGTTTCCTCAGTCCGGTGGATAATGTAGGGCTTGTTGTGGCCTTCGATCACTTGCTCATCGACCACGACTTTCTGCACATTACGCAAAGACGGCAGGTCATACATCGTGTCGAGCAGCACATTTTCAAGAATTGTGCGCAGACCCCGAGCTCCCGTTTTGCGTTGCATGGCTTTGCGCGCCACCGACCGCAGTGCCTCTTCGCGGAAATCCAGTTCCACGCCTTCCATATCGAATAACTTGCGATATTGCTTGGTGAGCGCGTTCTTCGGCTGCATCAAGATCGAAATCAGCGCCTCTTCATCCAGCTCTTCCAGCGTCGCGACCACGGGCAATCGGCCGACGAATTCCGGAATCAGACCGTACTTGATCAAGTCCTCGGGCTCGGTGTCATGAAACACATCGTTGCCGTGCGGCCGCGCGTTATGTTCGCGAACCTCGGCGACGAAGCCGATGCCGCTCTTGTGCGTGCGATTCATGATGATCTTTTCAAGACCGGCAAACGCACCGCCGCAAATGAACAAGATATTGGTGGTGTCGACCTGCAGGAATTCCTGCTGCGGGTGCTTGCGACCGCCCTGCGGCGGTACCGAGGCGATCGTGCCTTCAATCAGCTTCAGAAGCGCTTGCTGCACGCCCTCGCCCGACACATCACGCGTGATCGACGGGTTATCGGACTTGCGCGAGATTTTGTCGATTTCATCGATGTAGACAATGCCGGTCTGGGCCTTCTCGACGTCGTAGTCGCACTTCTGCAGCAACTTCTGAATGATGTTCTCGACGTCCTCGCCCACGTAGCCGGCTTCCGTCAGGGTGGTCGCATCGGCGATCGTGAAGGGGACATTCAAGAGGCGCGCCAAAGTCTCCGCCAGCAGCGTCTTGCCCGAGCCCGTGGGCCCGATCAACAGGATATTGCTCTTGGCCAGCTCCACATCATCACGCGAGCGCACGCCTTCGGCGCCGCGGGTCTGCAATCGCTTGTAGTGATTGTAGACAGCCACCGACAGGACCCGCTTCGCGCGTTCCTGGCCGATGACATATTCATCGAGGACTTTCTTGATTTCTTGAGGCTTGGGAAGCTTGTCGCGGGTGCGCTCGGCGCGCTCTTCCAGCTCTTCCCGGATTATGTCGTTGCAAAGCTCCACGCATTCGTCGCAGACGAAAACGCTGGGGCCGGCTATGAGTTTCCGGACCTCGTGTTGGCTCTTCCCACAGAAAGAACAGTACAACAGCTTACCGTCATCATGTTTGCCGCGCGAATCTTCGCTCATGCTGTCCTCAAATTGGCCACGCTGCAGGCCTCTAGAAGCCCCGCAACACAGCTACAGTAGAGACTATATAGCACCCAGCCGACCCCGCGCAAAGATAAGGTCTTTCAGGGCGTGACCGGGTTCCGCACTAACCAGTGAGAGGTCAAATCAGGCCTCACTTAGGCCTTCACGGGGATCTCGCCGCGCTTTTCGAGCATGGAATCCACTATTCCATACGTCCGGGCTTGCTCGGCGGTCATAAAGTTGTCCCGGTCGCTGTCGGCCTTGACGCGCTCGACGGATTGGCCGGTGTGCTTGGCCAATATGGCATTCAGTCGGGTTTTGGTCTCCATCACGTCGCGGGCATGGATGTCGATGTCGGAGGCCTGGCCCTGAAAACCGGCGGACGGTTGGTGGATCATGATTTTCGAGTTCGGCAGCGAGTAGCGCTTGCCCGCGGCGCCGCCTGCCAACAGGACCGCGCCCATCGAGGCGGCCAAGCCGATGCAAGTCGTGCTCACATCGGGTTTGATGAATTGCATGGTGTCGTAGATCGCAAGTCCCGCGCTTACCGAGCCGCCGGGCGAATTGATGTAGATGGCAATGTCCTTATCCGGATTTTCCGCTTCCAGAAACAGCAGTTGCGCCACGATCAGGTTCGCCATGTAGTCCTCGACCGGACCCACGATGAAGATCAAGCGTTCCTTGAGCAGGCGCGAGTAAATATCGTATGCCCGCTCGCCACGAGCGGTTTGCTCCACCACCATCGGAACCAAATTGAGCGCGCGCGTGGTCATGAATAACTGCCTTTAAATTGCGGGTAAGCGTTGCCTTGACCTTAGTAAGGACTTCTTAGCACCATTTCAAGAGAAATGCCGATGTCTAGCCCTCAAAGTTCATCAATTGCTTGAAAGTCGACTTTACCTCATTCACTTTGGCGTGCGCGCGAATCCAATCCACCGCCTGGTCCTCCAACGCGAGGCTCTCCACCTGACGCATCGCTTCCGCGTTTTGCATATAGGCACGCTTCATCGCGCCGGCATCGCCGTGCGCGGACAGCATTTCATCGAGACGCTCATTCACCCTGGTCCGATCGACGACTAGGTTTTGCTTGCGAATCACATCGGTCAGCAGCAGCCCGAGCGCCACTCGGCGGCGCGCCGGTTCCACCAAGGGTTCGCGAGGCGGCGCCTGGGCCGCATCCTTGGTTCCCGCGCGGCGCATCGCTTCAACCTGCATGTCGCGAATTTGGCCTTCGATCAGCACATTGGGCACTTCGGTCGGATTAGCCGCGTAGAGTTTTTCCATCACCGCGGCTTTGTTGCGGTTGCGCAGCGCCTGCTCGAGCTCGCGGCGCATATTGGCTGCCACGTCCTCACGCAGCTTAACTAAGCCGCCTTCCGTGACGCCGAACGATTTGCAGAATTCCTCATCGATCTCCGGCAGCACCGGCTCCTCGACGGACTTGATGGCGGTCGCAAAGATCGCCTGTTTGCCGGCGAGCTCAGTGGCCCGGTAGTCGGGCGGAAAATTCACGGTGACGGCGCGCTTTTCGCCGACGTTTGCGCCGATCAAACCGTTTTCCAGCTCGGGCAACATGCGCGCCTCGCCCAAGACAATGGCAATGTTCTCGCCCTTGCCGCCGGCAAAGGTCACCCCGTCGATGGCGCCCTCGAAATCGATTGTCACCTTATCGCCGTTGGCGGCACCACGGCTCACCGCCGAATATTTCATTTGCTGCTTGCGCAAGCGCTCGATCATCGCATCGATATCGCTCTCGGTGACTTCCGCCGTCACGCGCTCGACTTCCAGCGATTCCATCGGTTGCAGGACGAGTTCCGGAAACACCTCGAAGGTCGCGACGTATTTCAGGTCCTGGCCCTCATCCATGCTTTGCGGCTCGATGCGCGGGCTGCCCGCAGGCGTCAGCTGATTCTGCGTCACGGCCTCGGCGTAGCTTGACTGCAGCAATTCGCCGATCACTTCGCGGTGAATCTGGCTGCCGAATTGCTGCCGGATGACTTTGAGCGGCGCCTTGCCGGGGCGAAAGCCGTTCAAGCGCACGGTGCGGCTCAAGTTTTGAAGCCGCGCCGCGATTTCTTGGCTGACGCGCTCGGCTGGCACCTGCACCTGCATGCGGCGCTCTAACTTGCCGGTATTCTCGACGGAAACCTGCATGACTGTCCTTATAGGGTTAAGCGAACATAAGCGCTGGTGCGAAAGGCGAGACTCGAACTCGCACGGGTTACCCCACCAGATCCTAAGTCTGGCGCGTCTACCAATTCCGCCACATTCGCGTCAATTCAGCCGGCTATTATAGCTAACGGGGTTCGCTTTCGCGAACCAGAAGGCGCGCGACCTCGCGCAGCGCCGGAAGGCCATTTTCCAACATGAAATAAAGCGGGCTATCGCCGTCGAACGGCGCACGGGTCGCCGGCGCGTGCACCCAGGCCCACGCTCGATCCTTCGGTCCCGGCTCGGCCATCAGCGAATACTGAATATTCGCAATCAGCGCCGCTCTTTCTTGTTGCATGGCGGAGAGCCGCGGCGCCTGGCCCAAGCGATAGCGCTGCAAGACTTGTGGCGAGGGAATCTTGAGCAGGCGGCACTGTTGCAGCGGCGAGAGTTCCCACGCATCGGCGATCGCAAAGAAACGTTTGAGCGCGCTGGTATTGGTATGGCGCGCGGCGCGGCGACTCGCCGGTTGCAACACCAATCGCGGTCCAGTACGAGTCTTGCCGGGCAATGCGGTTCTCAAAGGTGGCCCTCAAGCATACTCCCTAATAGCTTGGTATCATGGACTGTGCCCCAGACATTTGCCCAAAGGCTGCAGCACGCGCTTGAGAGCACGGGCAGTCTGGTTTGCGTCGGACTCGATCCGGACCTCGCTAAATTACCCAATGACCTTGGCGAGGCAGCAACGCGGCTGCATGCTTTCGACCGCAGAGTCATCGATGCGACATATGACCTCGTGGCGGCGTATAAACCACAAATCGCGTTCTACAGCGCCCTCGGCGCAGAACAGCAGCTAGCCGCAACGATTCGCTACATCCGAGAGCGTGCGCCTTGCGCCTTGGTCATTCTTGATGCCAAGCGCGGCGATATCGGCAATACGGCGGAAGCGTACGCGCGCGAAGCATTCGATCGCTACGGCGCGGACGCCGTCACGGTCAATCCCTACATGGGCGAGGACTCGGTGCGTCCCTTTCTCGCGCGCAAGGATCGCGGCGCTCTGGTGCTGTGTCGAACCAGCAATCCGGGCGGCAAGGATTTTCAGGATCTCATCCTTGAAGGCTTGCCGTTGTACCGTCACGTCGCACGGCGCGCCACAGGTCAGTGGAACGAACACGGCAATGTGCTGCTGGTCGTGGGCGCCACGGTGCCGCAGGAAATGGCGGAGTTGCGCGCCGCACATCCCAACGTGACATTCCTGGTGCCGGGGATCGGCGCGCAGAGCGGCGATCTTAAGGCCGTGCTGGCCGCGGGCCTGGACGCGCGGGGAATGGGACTGCTCATCAGTGCATCGCGCAGCATCATCTATGCCGGCGGCGGCACGCCGGCCGCGATTCGCGCCGCCGCCGCTGACTTGCATGCGCAAATCAACGCCGAGCGCGTTTCAAAACGCGCTCTTGACGACACCGCCGTCGACGCGCAGCGCCGCTCCGTTGGTCGCAGCGGATAACGACGCAATTTTTTTGGCGAGTTGCAGATTCAAGGCCTCGTCTCCACGATCGCTTACAGCGCCGTGTCGATCGGCACGGAATTCAGTTTGTACACCACTCCGTCCTTCATCACGAAGCTCACGCGCTTCATGAGGCTGATGTCATCGATCGGATTGCCAGGCACCGCCACCACATCGGCGATCTTGCCGGCGGCGACCGCGCCCAAATCCTTCTGCCGCAGCAATGCCGCGGCATTCACCGTCGCTGCTTGAATGACGAACATCGGCGGCATTCCCGCGCCCACCATCAGTTCAAACTCATGCGCATTCTCGCCGTGCGGATAAACGGCAGCATCGGTGCCGAAGGCGATTTTCACGTGCGCTTTGTAGGCGCGGCCCGCGGTGGCCTGAATCAGCGGACCAATGACCAAGGCCTTGGCCGCGATCTGCGCCGGATAATAGCCCGGAATTTTCGCCTGCCGTGCGACAAAATCCCCCGCAATGATGGTCGGCACAAAGTAGGTGCCGTGCTCGACCATTAATTTCATGTCTTCGGCGTCCATATACGTGCCGTGCTCAATGGAGTCGACACCGCCGATGACGGCCCGGCGAATCGCCTCCGCGCCGTGCGCGTGCGCGGCTACCGCAAACCCGTAGTCATGGGCCGTCGCGACCACCGCGCGAATCTCCTCCAGCGTCATTTGCGAGTTGTCGCCGCTCGCACCTTCATCGAGCACGCCGCCCGAGGGCATGATTTTGATGACATCATCGCCGAGCTTGTAGTGCTCGCGCACCGCCTTCACGGCATCCTCGGGGCTGTTAATGATGCCGTCCACCGCCCCTAAATCCTTCGCCAGATCCTGACGGTATCCGTTGGTCGGATCGGCATGGCCGCCGGTCGAGCCGATCGCTTTGCCGGCGGTGAAGATTCTAGGGCCCGGAATCACGCCCGCGTTGATCGCGTTGCGCAGCGCTGCCGACTCGTTGGCCGAATCGCCCAAATTGCGCACGGTGGTGAATCCAGCCAGCAGCGTGCGGCGCGCATACACCGTCGACCTGATGGCGTAATCGGCGACATTCCAATGATAGCGGTCCACAAATTCGGTGCGGCTGGTCTGGTCGGTCAAATGCGTATGACTGTCGATCAATCCCGGCATGCAGGTCTGGCTCTTCAAATCGATGGCGGTGGCGCCGGCGGGTGCCTGCGCGCCGCTCAGTACTTCCCGCACGTGGCCCGACTCGATCACGATGGTGGATTCACCCAGCACTTTGCCCGCCGCGGTATCAATCAGGTGCCCACACAGCAGCGCGGTCACGCCAGACGCGGGCGCGCCGGTCACGCTTGGCGTGGGCGCGTCGGCCGCTCGGCTTAAGCCGACCGACAGCAGGGCCGCGAATCCCACAGTGAGCGTTCTTGCGACGGAAGTTCGATTCTTTAAAGAGGAGTAATGCATTGTTGTTGTCATCCGGTTGTTGTCACCCGATTGAGGGCTCAAGGATTTGGCGCAGCATTGCAGCACAGGAAGGCGCGGCGATCAATGCACCAAGCCAGCAATATATTCCCCTAACGCCAGCGATGCGGTCAGTCCCGGAGATTCCATGCCAAACAGATTCACGATCCCGGCAACGCCATGCTCTTCGGGACCGGAGACGCAAAAATCTCGCGTGGGCTCGCCTTGCGCCGAGAGCTTGGGGCGGATCCCAGCGTAAGCCGGGTAAAGACGCGCTTCTTCCAGCCGCGGCCAGTACTGCCGTACCGCCTCGGCGAATAGCGGCAGGCGCTTTGAATCGACGGCATAGTCGTTGTACGTGACCCACTGCGTGTCGGGACCAAAGCGCGCCGCTCCGCCCAAATCAATAGTCATGTGAATCCCTAAGTGTCCACCGGCCCGTGGCGCGGGATAAATCAGCCGCGAAAATGGCGCCGCGCCCGACAGAGCAAAGTAGCTGCCCTTGGCGAAACTTATTTTTGGAATGTATTGGCGTGGAAAGCCCTCGATGCAGGCTGCGACGCGATCAGCCTTCAGGCCCGCCGAATTGATAACGAGGCGGGCGCGCGCAACCGGCGCGGGCTCCTCATTGATTGCGATCTCGATGCCGGCCTGCGTCGTACGCATGGCGGTAACTTCAGTGCCATAGGCAATGTTGGCGCCGTTGCTCTCGGCATCGGCCAACAAGGACTGCATGAAGCTGTGCGAGTCGATAATGCCCGTGGACGGAGATGACAGCGCGCGAATGCAGTTGAGCGCGGGTTCAGCACGGCGGGCTTGACTGGCATCCAGCCACTCAAGATCCAAGACACCGTTGGCGCGCGCGTTCGATTCGATTTTCCCGAGCGTCGCCAACTGCGCATCGGCGGTGGCGACCGTGAACTTGCCGCAGCGGCGGTGCGGGATGCCGCGCTCGGCGCAATAGCGGTATAAAAGATCGCGGCCGGCAACGCACATCCATGCTTTGAGCGAATTGGCTTCGTAATAGATGCCGGCATGAATCACTTCGCTGTTGCGCGAGCTGGTGTGCATGCCGAAATAACGTTCGGCCTCGAGAATGAACACTTCTCGGCCAGCGTGCGCCAACGCTCTGGCCGCCGCGAGGCCGATGACCCCCGCACCGATCACCACGCAATCGACATCGTTCAACGGCTTATTACCCGCGAGGTTTGATTGAGGCCGCCGCTGCTAAGAATGCATCGACGTCGGCGCTTGCCGTGGCATAGCAAGTCACCAAGCGAATCGTCACCCCGGATTCGGCGATCTGCAGCGGCCAGCGGTAAAAATCGAAGCCCTGCATTTCCAGGTTGCTGGCGGTTGCCTCGGGCAGCGCGACGAACAATTCGTTGGCATCGACGGACTGCAGCAGCTTCGCGCCCGCGACCGAGGTCAGTCCTCGAGCCAGCCGCAACGCCATGGCATTCGCGTGGCGCGCATTGTCGAGCCACAGCCCCTTGCTCAGGTAGGCAATCAATTGTGCGCTGACGAATCGAAGCTTCGACATCAAGAGCCCGGCGCGCTTGCGGCGCCGCTCGAAATCCCGCGCCATGGCCGGATCGAAGAACACCACCGCCTCGGCGCCGAGCGCACCATTCTTGGTGGCGCCGAGCGACAGTACATCGACGCCGCACTTCCAGGTGGCTTCAGCCGGCGTACAGCCCAGGTGAACCAAGGCGTTGGCGAAGCGTGCGCCGTCCATATGCAGGGGGAGCTTATGCTGCTTGGCCACTTGGCTGATCGCAGCGATCTCCTTGAGACTGTAGACCGTGCCCCACTCCGTGGCCTGAGTCAGGGTCACTGCGCCCGGCTTCACGTGATGTATCCCTAAGTCTTCCGCAAACGCGACCGCCTTAGTCACCTGTTCAGGACGAATCTTGCCGTCGGCCGCGGGAAAGCCGATGAGCTGCGCGCCGCCGGTGAAGAAGGCCGGCGCGCCGGCCTCGTCGGTGACGATATGCGCGGACTCGTAGCAGTAGATCGCGCCGAAGGCGGGAACAATTTGCGACAGCGCCAGCGCGTTCGCCGCCGTGCCGCTGGTCACTGGAAATATCGCCACCTGCTTTTCGAACAAATCGCTGGTCACCGATTGCAGCCTGGCCGTCAAGTCATCGCCGCCGTAGGAGGTGACGAACCCCTTGTTGGCCTCGTTGACTGCCGACATGATGGCATCGCACGCGGGAGCGACATGGTCGCTGCTAAAATTCCGACCCAAAATTGACTGCCTTAGTGAGAGTGTGACAGCGGATTGTACGCATGACGCATCGGCCGCGTCATGACTTCCAGTTCTTTGCCAAGAACTCGTGGCTCTGTCCTTCGCGCTGCCAGATCGCCGCCTCCGGCCGAACCGTCAATAGCCAGATGCGCTGATCATAAGCTTGACGCGGCTTAAAGCAGGATGGCCGCAAGACTGCAACCGCTCCGCCATGTTCAGGATCGCGCACCGACTCATAGCGGATGGCGTCCACATTCGACTGGCGTGCAACCTGCGCGAAGCGCTGCGAGGCGGTATAGCTGTTCGGATCGGTCCATTCCACACGCGCCCGCCGGAACGGCGCTGCCGTGAGGTCGACCATGCGGCCGTCGATTGCGGCGCGAAATACGGTTTGAGGCGAGGGACCGATGCTGTCCAAGCCGTTCGAGTCCATCAAGAATCGCCAGCGCCAGAATCCCAATTCCGCGCACGCCGTACGCTCCTTTTCCGCTCCATACCAAACTCCGGGATCGCCCGCAGCGCGAAAGCGGGATCCGATCGGCGAGGTATACCGAAATGGCGTCGCCAATAAATAGTGTAAAGCGGCTGCGTCCTTCGGCAGCGCGGGCTTGCTCTGCTCCAATATGCGTTCGAGGATCAGCTGCTCCTCGACGCCGGCGACCAGCCGCAGCGTCGAAGCGATGTGCTGGGCCTCCACCGCCCGCCACAGTCGCCTCGTTGCCCGACTCGCCTCAGAGTCGACCGCGGGCGGCGTCCAGGTATTGGACGACACGAACCAATCCTTCTGTGCTGCGAATCAGCTCTATCGGCCGACCTACCAGACCGCTGTTTTCTCCATTGAGCCAGCGCCTGGCGGCCGAGTCGTTGGAACCGATGACGGCGTCGAGCGAACGAAACAAGCGCACAAACAAGGCGCCCAGCTCCCACTCCTTCTTTTGATCATCCAAGCTGTAGCTGCCGTTCGCCATGCGCGAGATGGTCGAGGGGCTTAAGCCCAGTATTTGCGCGAGGCTGGATTGCGTGATTTCCAGCAGCACGCAGGCGCGCAGCACGGCGCCGGTCAGAACGAGACGCGGTGCGGGCTTGGACTTCGACAGGGCGCGCGACATGAATGCCTGTAGCAACAATTAATGCGATTGCATTCTAGCGAAATATCGCCAAAATGACAAAATCAGCTCAATTGATGATAGATGCCGGTGTTGGACGGTGGGCTGCGCTTGCTGTTGAGCTTGATATTCAAACGCAGCTCGTTGGCGGAATCGGCGTTGCGGATTGCTTCTTCATAGTCGATAACGCCGTTGTCGTAGAGCTCGAACAGCGACAAATCAAAGGTACGCATGCCCTGCTCATGCGACTTGCCCATGATCTCTTTCAATTCGTGGAATTCGCCTTTGAGCAGTTTGTCGGCCACGATCGGCGTATTGAGCAGAATCTCGATGGCGGCAGTGCGGCCGCTGCCATCCTCTTTGCGCACCAGGCGCTGAGAAATAATGCTCTTGAGGTTGCTGGACAGATCCATGAGCAGCTGCTTGCGGCGTTCTTCGGGAAAGAAGTTGATGATGCGATCGAGCGTTTGGCTGGCGCTATTGGAATGCAGCGTGCTCATGCACAAGTGGCCGGTTTCCGCGAACACGATAGCATGCTCCATGGTTTCGGCATCGCGAATTTCGCCGATCAAAATCACATCGGGAGCCTGACGCAGGGTGTTCTTCAATGCTTGATGCCAGGAGTGCGTATCCAGACCTATGTCGCGATGCGTGACCAATGACATCTGCGATTGGTGAATGAATTCGACCGGGTCTTCGATCGTGATGATGTGGCCCGGCGAGGAGCGGTTGCGATGATCGATCATCGCCGCAAGGGATGTGGATTTACCCGAGCCCGTCGCGCCCACCACCAGCACCATGCCGCGCTTGGTCATGACGACTTCCTTGAACGTCTCGGGAAGTCCCAGTTGGTCGAAGCTCGGCATCTCGTTGGGAATGGTTCTGATGACCATGCCGACGTTTAGCTGCTGAACGAATACGTTGACGCGATAGCGCGCCACACCCGGAATTGCGAGCGAGAAGTTGCATTCCAGCTCTTTGGCAAACTCAATGCGCTGGCGCTCGCTCATGATGGCGTTTGCCAGTTCGCGCGTGACCTCCGAGGTCAATTTCTGAGTGGCCAGCGGCTGCATCTTTCCCTGGGTCTTCATGCTCGGGGGGAAATCCTTCGAGACGAACAGGTCTGAGCCGCCGGCCCGGGTCATCGCCGTCAGCAGCTTGAGCATGTAGGACTTGGCTTGTTCTTCGCTCAGGGACATTTAGCACAACCTTCAGCCAGCTTTCGATCAGCAAATATAGGCTGACGGACCGTGCCGGGTCCGCGACGGAGTTAACATATCAATTGATGAGGGCAATCAGACGTGTAGGACTCTAGGCCCTGGGATTACGGGCCCGGGGACTAACGGGCCAGGGGACCGCCGTTGCGCCAACGCTGCGTAAATTCGTGCCGCTCCGTTTCCGTCTCCAGTTCCGCCGCCATCCGGGCCACCAGATCCTCGAGGCTCGACGCGCGCGGGCCGGCCGCTTTGACCAGGTGCCTGGCGATCGGTCCGATATAGCCGGCAAGCAGCCGCTCGATGCGCCCGACTTCAGCAGCATCCAACGCCGGCGTGCTGGTCAGGATAGGTGCCGGTTGGGTGCTCGCAATGTCCGGCGTCGCGGCACGGCTCGATTCACTCTTTGACAGTTGAGTCTTGAGGGAGGCGCACAGCCGTTCGTAATGCGGCTCGCGCGGCGGCGGGAACGCATCCATCCAATGCTGCGAACTTAAGAAATACTCCAGGCTCTTCGACGGCGGTACATTTTCGATGCGAAACGGCAAGACGCTCACTTGCTTGTGCACCGCCCGCTCCACCTCCCGGCGCACTTGCGGCGATTCGTTGCTGCTCCTGGAGAAAATCAAAATCATCACGCGCGAATTGGAAAGGGCATCGATGATTTCTGCCGCCCAATCTGCCGATGGCGCAATATCGCGCGGCGCAATCCAGCAGTTGATCCCTTCCCTTTCGACGCGAGCCATCAACTCCATGGCACAGTCATAGTCCGGCTGCGAGTAACTTATGAACACTTCTCGCGCCATGCTCTAGCTCCCGAAGAGGCGCAGCGCCTTCTCGAGACTTTTGCGCATGCGCTCGAATGATTGCGAGTTTACGCGCAGCGGGCGCTGGATTGTACACATTGTTCGCTAACGGTCACGCTGCTTAAGATCATCTCGGGTGGACTTGATGTGCTCGTGCACGAGTGCACGAGCTTCGCGCGATTTTCCCGCGCACCACGCTTTCAGGAGCGCGGCGTGCTCGCGCGTTGCGCGCGTTGCGCGTCCGTCGGGCCGCAGATGAGCTTGCACATAGCGCTGCGCCAAGGTGTGCAAGCGGCCCAAGACTTCAGCCGCCACCGGCTGCAAGCGCGGCACGATGAGCAGCAAGTGATAGGCGCGATTCAGCTGGCCGGAAGATCTGAACTCTCCCGATGCGGTTGCCTGGTTCAGTTGATCCAGCGCGTGGCGTGCGGCGGCATGATCAGCGGCGCCCGCCAGCGCCGCGCCGCGCGCCACGGCACCGGGCTCGATCTGCAGCCGCAGCCGGAAAACTTCGTCGAGTTCTGCGCTCGCCAACGGGCGCACCTGAAAACCGCGATTCGGAAATATGTCGACCAGTCCTTCCGATTGCAGTTGCACCAGCGCCTCGCGCACCGGGATTTTGCTCGTGCCGAATTCAGCGGCCAGGTTGTCTTGGCGCAGCGCGGAACCTGGCGCATAAGCACCTGAGAGAATGCGCTCGCGGAAGCGCACGATGAGCTGGCTGGTCATCGACTGCACCAGCGTTTCCGTCACGCTCGAATGCCCCAACAGAAAGGATCGTTAGGATCAAGGCGCAGCACGTTCTCGCCGGTCACGTGCGCCGTACCGGTAATGGTGGGCACCACTTCACCCTTGCTGCGATCGTGCCAGCGAAAGCTGCCCTGGAAAGTACTGCCGATCAAACTCTCCTGCACCCACACCGCACCCTCGGCAAGCTTGCCGTCTGCGGCAAGGCAGGCGAGCTTCGCGCTCGTGCCGGTACCGCAAGGCGAGCGGTCGTACGCCTTGCCCGGACACAGCACGAAATTGCGGCTTTGAACACCGGGCAAAACTGAAGGTCCGAAAAGCTCGACGTGGTCGACGAGCGGGTGACCCTGCGCATTGATCGCAGCACGCACTCGCGAGGAGAAATCGGTCAACGCATCCACGTGCTGAAGATCGATGCTCTGGCTATGCTCCGAAACCAAGAAAAACCAGTTGCCTCCCCAGGCGACATCACCAATCACCCTGCCGATCCCCGGAACACTCACGGCGAGGTGCGGCAGCGAGCGGTAGCTCACCACGTTGGCCACGCTGACGCGGCCATCCTCCTGCAGTTGCACGTCGATCGCACCCACCGGCGTGTCAATTTTTATTGCTCCCGGGGCGAGTTTGCCGGCGAACTTGAGCGACGCGATCAGGCCGATCGTGCCATGGCCGCACATCCCCAGGTAGCCCACATTGTTGAAGTAAATGACACCGAGGTCACAGTCGGCGCGATGGGGTTTGACGAGCAGCGCACCGACCAAAGGGTCCGAGCCCCGCGGCTCATTGACGATGGCGCAGCGATAGTCATCGAAGTGCTCGCGAAAGCGCAGCGCGCGTTCCGCCAGCGATCCCTCCCCTAAATCCGGTCCGCCCTCGAGCACCAAGCGCGTGGGCTCCCCACCGGTGTGAGAATCGATGACGCGAATCGAGTGCATGCTCACGGCCGCGTGTCGCGCGCACGTTCGATCATGGCGATCACGGCGGCGCGCCGCTCGCCCGCCAGCGGCAGCCGCGGCGGACGCACGCGTTCTGAACCGCGGCCCATGATTTGTTCAGCGAGCTTGATGGATTGAACCAGATCGTGTTCCGCATCCAGATGCAGCAGCGGCATGAACCAGCGATAGATGCTGCGCGCCCGATTCAGGTCGTCTTTGCGCAATGCCTCATAGAGCCATAAGGATTCCACCGGAAACGCGTTGGTGAGACCGGACACCCAACCCTTGGCGCCTAGCGTCAGAGCTTCGAAGGCAACATCGTCGAGGCCGGCGAACAGCACGAAGCGCTCGCCGAATGCATTGATGATGTCGGTGAAGCGGCGCGAATCCGGCGCAGACTCTTTGATCGCGACAATATTGGGCACATCTGCCAGACGCTGAAGCGTCGCCATGTCAATGTTCACCCGGTAGGAAGGCGGATTGTTGTACAGCATGACGGGCAGCCCGCTGGCGGCCGCCACGGTTCTAAAATGGTATTCGAGTTCTGCCGCTGTGGGCACGTAAACCATGGCCGGGAGCACCATGAGGCCGTTGGCGCCCAAGCGTTCGGCATCGCGCGCAAAGTTGGCAGCGGTCGCGGTCGTGAATTCAGAAACACCGACAATGACCGGGGCTTTGCCCGCGCTCACCTCGACGGCCGCCCGCAAGACGCTGCGTTTTTCCTCTGCCGACAGAGAATTGCCTTCGCCTACCGTGCCCATCAGCACCAGTCCATGAACGCCATCGTCGAGCAGGGCTTTCTGTACGCGTTGCGTCGCGGGCAAATCGACTTGCATGCAGGTATCGAACTGAGTGGTGGCCGCGGGAAACACCCCGGACCACGAGCATTTGAAAGGCGTAGTCATGAATTCATCCATTGGGGGTTGCCTGCCAGATCGTAGATCGTATACGGTACGGCCATGGGCCAGCAAGATACGATCGCCGTCATCGGCGCCGGCGTGATCGGCGCGGCTGCGGCTTTCGCCTTGGCACGCGAAGGGCGGCGGGTGCTGCTGCTGGATCGCGCCGAACCGGGAACTGCGGGCGCGAGTTTCGGCAATGCCGGGCACATTGCCGCCGAAATGGTCCAGCCGCTGCCCTCGCTGGGGCTGCTGTTTGGTTTTTACCGCGAGCTATTTCGATTCGGCGGCGCGCTCGATCTGTCCCCGCGCCAAGCGCTGCGCATGGCACCTTGGATCAGCAAATTTGTCGCCGCCGCGTTTCACCGTGCCGAAAACACGCGGCACTTGGCGCCGCTGGTGCGCCCCTCCGCGGAGCTCTGGGGGCGCTGGGTCAAAGCGATCGGCCGACCGGAGCTGTTGCGGCGGCACGGACACTATGAAGTTGCATTGGGTCCAAAGAGCCGGTCGCACATGCACGCGTACGGCGAACAGATGGCTCGAATCGGGGTCAAGACCCGGCCCGTGCCCGCCGAACAACTCCTGCCGCTGCAGCGCGGCGCGAATGCTGCGACCGCCGCGGGATTGTGGTTTGAGGACTCAGCCTACATCGTTGATCCTTTGGAGGCGGTGCGCGCGCTGGTGACGGCGGCGATGAATTGCGGCGCAACGTTTCGGAAATTGGACATCAAAGCGTTGCGCCCTCGCGGCGGCAAAATCGAAGTCTCGGGCGAATCAGATTCCTTGGTGGCCGACGCTGTGCTGGTATGCGGCGGCGTGCGCTCCGCGCCGCTGCTCGCGCCGTTTGGATTGCGAGCTCCGCTGCAGGCCGTGCGCGGATATCACATCGAATTGCCCGGGCAGAGCGCTTTTTTCGATGCGCCGGTCGCCTACGTCGATGATCGGGTGATCGTGACGCCGATGACCGGACGCGTGCGCGCGACCAGTTACATGGAGTTCGCCGATCCCGATGCGCCCGCCGATGCCCGCAAGCCTGCTCGCCTGCGGCAGAAAATGCGCGCCCTTGGCTATGGCTGCGAGCTCGAAGGCCCAAGCTGGTTGGGCTCGCGTCCCGTTCTGCCCGACTACCTGCCGGGAATCGGCCGCGCGCCGGGACCGGCAAAGCTTTTTTATGCCCTCGGCCATCAGCACATTGGACTCACTCTGGCGCCCATGACGGCGGAAATCGTCGCGGACCTGGTGGCCGGCCGCGAGCCCTCGATTCCCGTGGCAGCCTACGATTTACAACGCTTTTAATCTCGAAGATCAAAGGGATTTTTTATGGACACAGGCTTACCCTGGGCGCTTGCAGCGGCCTCCCTGGCTTTAACGATTGCGGCCTGCAGCCAGACGCCCAATGCCGATACGCGCTTGCAAAAGATATATAGCGATGAGTGGAAGTGGCGCGAAGAACAATTCCCGGATAACGAAGATGCGCAAAAGCGGATTCAGGACCACCTGCCGAAGGTCGACGCCGCCAGCCAGGAGCAGCGCCTACATATGTGGCAGCAGGTGCTGCAAAAGCTCGATGCGATTCCGCGCGCGGAACTCTCCCCCGCGGAGCAACTGAACTACGACGTGTATCACCCGCAGATCGAGGCGCTGATCGCCGATCAGCAATTTCACGAATATGAAATGCCCGCCAATTCCGACACGACGTTCTGGACCGATCTTGGCTACACCGCGCGGCGCCAGTACCGCTCCTTGCAGGACTACCGCAATTGGATCAGCCAGATGAAGGACATTCCGCGCTACTTCCATGAGCAGATGGATGAAATGCGGGCCGGCTTGAAGCGCGGCTTCACGCCGCCGCGGATCACGCTCGAGGGGCGCGATGCCTCGATTACGGCGGTCACAGATGCGGCACCGGAGACGAGCCTTTTCTATACGCCGTTCAAGGACATGCCGGGCATCTCGGCAGCCGATCAAAAGACGCTTCGCGACCAGGCGATCAACGTCATTCGCGACACCGTGCAACCCGCGTATCGAGAACTCCTGAGCTTCTTTCGTGCCGAGTATGTTCCGGGAACGCGAACCACCCTAGCCGCGTACGACCTCCCCGATGGCAAGGCCTACTACCGATCGAGAATCCGGCAATTCACGACGCTCGATGAAGACCCGGCAACGATTCATGAATTTGGCGAAGCGGAAGTCGCCCGGCTGCACGGAGAGATGCTCGCCGCCATGAAAGAGACGGGATTCAGCGGCGATTTTCCCGCCTTCCTGGCGTTTTTGCGCAAGGACCCGCAGTTCTACGCAAAAACGCCCGAAGAGCTCCTGATGCGCGCTGCATGGATTGCCAAGCGATTCGACGGCAAAGCGTCGCAGTTTTTCGGACTCTTGCCGCGCGCTCGATTTACCATTAAGCCGGTCCCCGACGATCTTGCGCCCTTCTACACCTCGGGACGCGGTGGCCCGGGCGTGTACTTGCTCAACACGTACAACTTGCCCGGACGCCCGCTCTATAATTTGACGGCGCTCACATTGCATGAGTCTGCGCCGGGCCACGCCTTCCAGATGCCGATTGCGCTCGAGCATAAGCAGCAGCCGGAATTTCGGCAGCACACCTATTTGTCTTCGTATGGTGAAGGCTGGGCGCTGTACTGCGAGATCTTGGGTCTCGAGATGGGCATGTACGACACGCCCTATGATCGCTTCGGCATGCTGAACTATCAGATCTGGCGCGCCGCGCGGCTGGTGGTCGATACCGGCATTCATTCCCAAGGGTGGAGCCGTGATCGCGCGATTAGCTATTTTCGCGACTACACCGCGCTGCCATTGCATGAAATCGATACCGAGATTGACCGCTACATTGCCTGGCCCGCGCAGGCGCTGTCCTACTATCTTGGCGAGGATGCCATCTTGAAAGCACGGGCTAAAGCGGAAAAGACGCTGGGCGAGAAATTCAATGTTCGTGCCTTCCATGACGCCGTGCTGGAATTGGGATCCGTGCCGATCCCGGTGCTGCAGAAACGCATCGATCGTTTCATCGAAGAAGGCGGCAAGGGCCCTTACCCCGAGATGGAATAAGGGCCTTCGGGGTGAACATCGGCAGAAACCTGCTGCTCGCAGTGATCGCGCTGGTCGCATTGACGTATATCGGGCGCTGGTGGGGGTTGGAGCGGCGGCGCGGCCCTGATCCCGCGCGGCGCCGCGTGCCGCGCTTCTCAGATCTCGTCGTGGGATTCGTGACGAATTTTTTCGACACGCTGGGCATAGGCTGTTTTGCGCCGACCACCGCTTACTTCAAGTTGCGCGCGCGCATGCCGGACGATGAGATCCCGGGCACTTTGAACACCGGCCATGCACTGCCGGCGATGACCGAAGCGCTGATTTTTATTGCCATCGTCAGCGTCGACCTGATCACGCTGATGAGCATGATTGCCGCGGCCGTGCTCGGCGCCTGGCTGGGGGTTGGAGTCGTTTCGCGTCTGTCGCGCCGCGCGATTCAGCTCGGCATGGGCGGCGCACTGATGTGTGCGGCGTTGCTTTTCTTGGCGAGCAACCTGCACTGGGTGCCGGGCGGCGGCGATGCCTTGGAACTACACGGAGCCGTCTTAGTCTTTGCGGTCGGCATCAATTTTTTGCTGGGCGCCTTGATGATGCTCGGCGTGGGGCTGTTTGCACCGTGTCTCATTCTGGTGAGTCTGCTCGGCATGAGTCCACTGGCGGCCTTTCCCATCATGATGGGATCCTGTGCTCTCTTGATGCCGGTCGGCGGTGCGCGATTCGTGCGCAGCGGCCGCTACAATGTGAGCGCCGCAGTGGGTCTTGCAGTCGGCGGCATCCCCGGCGTGCTGGTGGCCGCCTACATCGTCCGGTCGCTGCCGCTGCTTTGGCTGCGCTGGCTGGTCGTGATCGTGGTGATCTACGCCGCGGTGCAGATGCTCAGATCGTCAATACAATCAATGCAAAATCAATCTTCTATGGATACCTCTTCGCACTAAATACCAGCATTTTGCTTTGCGGCAAATGCGGCGGAAAACTACAATTTCACCGATTCTAGCTTCTATTAGGAGCAACCAAAATGGGCGCAGTCTGAATAGCGAAGCGATCATTTGTCTGGAATCGGTTCCGGTGCGGAACAAAATTAGTCCTGCCGAACGACTCGCGCGGGCGCGCGAACTGCGGAGTGGTCTTCAAAAGAAGGCGTTCCGGACCAATGACTTGGACAAATTGGGATATTTGCGGAGAAAATCGATCTCTTCCGCACAGGCGATCAAGATTCAAGAAGAGGCAGAAAGCCTCATGCTCGGCACGGAGTACGAGATCGAGTCTGAGGGAGTGCTTGCACTTGCCCGCGACAGCGCATGCTCGGCATACCACTGCGAATTCGTCGCCTCGGCGATGCCGCTCAACACAACGCTAGTATGGTTACCATCGCGCTTAGCGTGCATCGCCCAATTGAGAACCGCCGTCGCAGTCTAAGATCGTGCCGGTGATGTAGGCCGCGGAATCGCTGCACAGGAACACTGCGCTCTCGGCGATTTCCGCAATGGCGCCATAGCGGCGCAAGGCAATTCGCCCGGTTATCGCCTGCTCGGCTTCGGGAGTCGGCGCCAGGCGCGCCATCCCTTCGGTGCCGGCGATCGGGCCCGGCGAGATCCCGTTGACGCGCACACCCTCAGGGCCCCATTCCATCGCCAACACGCGAATCAGCTGATTCACGCCGGCCTTTGCGGCGCAGACATGCGCTTGGCGCATCATCGGGCGCACCGCTTGCCCGGCGCTGATCGCGATCAACGACGCGCCCGGCCTATGCAACAGGTCATAGGCGCCGCGGAACACATTGAAAGTGCCATTCAGATCGATATCAACGACGCTGCGAAAGCCGTTGGCCGACAGACCCACCACAGGCGCCAAGAAATTCCCCGCCGCTCCGGATATTACAATGTCCAGCGCGCCGAATTGTTTCACGGTGTTCTCGAGCACGGTTCGGGTGGCTGCGAAGTCCCGCACATCGCAGCTAAATCCCAGCGCGTCCATGCCGATAAAAGCCGCGGCGTTCGTCGCCTTCTCCGGATTGCGCCCCGCCACTGCCACGCGCGCGCCCAACTCTGCAAAACGCTTGGCGATGCCCAAGTTGATGCCGCTGGTGCCTCCGGCGACAAAGGCCACCTTGCCGGCCAGCAACTGTTCTTTGAATGCACTCATGCTTGATGATCTCCAGCAATTCGCCGCTAGCGGTTAAAGCGAACGCGCAATGATGACCTTCATGATTTCTGTCGAGCCGCCGTAAATGCGCGTGATGCGCGAGTCACGAAAGATACGCGCAATCGGATACTCATTGATGTAGCCGTAGCCGCCGTGCATCTGCAGGCAGTCGTCCACGATCTGCCATTCGGTTTCAGTCGTCCACATCTTGGCGATCGCTGCCGTAGTGCCATCGAGCGTGCCATTGAGCAGCCGTTCGATGCAATCATTGATGAATACCTTGGCCACCGTCGCTTTGGCCTTGGCATCCGCCAGCTTGAACTGCGTGTTCTGAAAATCCATCAGTCGCTGGCCGAAGGCTTTGCGATTTTTCACATACTCGATGGTGGTTTCCAGCGCCTTTTCCATGGTGATGACCGCACCGATCGCGATCAGCAGGCGTTCGCGCGGCAACTCCGCCATCAGCTGAGAAAATCCCTTGCCTTCCTGCCTGCCGAGCAGATTTTCGGCGGGCACCCACACGTCATCGAAAAACAGCTCGGAGGTGTCCTGTGCATCGAGCCCGATCTTGTCGAGCTTCTCGCCGCGCCGAAATCCGTGCACTTCCTCTGTCTCCACAATTAACAACGACACGCCGCGCGATCCTTGCGCCGGATCGGTCTTCGCAACGACAACGATGAAATCCGCAATCTGGCCGTTGGAGATAAATGTCTTCGAGCCGCTGATTCGATAACCCTCGCCATCGCGGCGCGCTGTCGTGCGAATCGACTGCAGATCGGAACCGGCGCCAGGCTCGCTCATGGCGATGGCGCAAACCCGCTCGCCGGAGACGAGCTTGGGCAGCCAGCGGCGTTTCTGCTCCTCCGTCCCGTGCAGTACGATGTACGGGGTGACGATGACATTGTGCAAGCCCAATGCGAAACCTTCGAGATTTTGCCGTGCGACCACATCGAGCAGCACCAGCTCGTGGCGAAAGTCGGCACCAGGGCCGCCGTATGCCTCCGGCACCGTTACACCTAGAAACCCCGCCGCCCCGGTCTCGCGCCAAAAAGAGCGTTCAACTTGCCCAGCTTCGCGCCACCTCACGACGCGCTCAGGCGGCGCAGCCCGTTCGAAAAAGCGATTCGCCGAGTCGGCAAACATCTGCATGTCAGGATCCTGCATGAAGGCAGGCGGCGGCACATCAAGCACTGGCATCGCTCACTCCGTTGCGCCTGACGCGCCCCATCAATCGTGGAATACCGAAAACTCTTCGACTGACGCGCGGTCGGTGCGCAATCGGTTGATCGGCGCCGCATAGTCGCCATAGCCCAGCGCCAAGCCGCAGAACAACATCAACGCTGCATCCACGCCGAGGAATTCGACCACTTGTTTGTGCCAAATGGCCCAAGATTCCTGTGCGCAGGTTTCCAGTCCTTGCTCGCGGGCCAGCAGCGAGATGTTCTGAATGAACATGCCAAGGTCCGACCATTGCGGCAATCCCATCGTACGGTCGAGGAAGAAGAACATCCCGACAGGCGCACCGAAGAAGTCGTAGTTGCGCGCAAACTGCCGATGCCGCGCGGCTCTATCCTCGCGCGGCACGCCGATGAGGTGGTACAGGTCCTCTCCATTTTTGTGCCGGCGCGAGCGATATGGTTGCTTCAGATCCGGCGGATAGACGTGATATTCCGCCGTGCCGCCGAAAGGCGTGGCCAAAAACTGCGGCGTCAATTGCGCACGAAACCGCGCCATGGAACTTCCAGAGATGACGTGCACAATCCAAGGCTGCAAGTTGCCTCCCGACGGCGCGAAGCGCGCGGTGTCCAACAACTTGTGAATCGTCGCGCCGGCCACCGCTTGATCGGTGAATGATCGGCATGAGTGGCGCGACAAGATGGCATCGCTCACACTGAATGCCGCTGACGTGATCGCCTTGCCTTCCTGCACGGACACCCCGAAACGCGATGATTTACTGTTAAAAGTGGCCAACCGTTGCGGCCAACATTACTATCATGCCACACCGCTCATTGAGGAAGCTCATGCCCGACGCATTGATCATTGATGCCTGCCGAACGCCACGTGGCATCGGCAAGCTCGACAAAGGAGCGCTCGCGCACCTGCACCCTCAACATCTCGGTGCGACCGTGCTCAAGGCCATCGCCGCGCGCAACCACTTGGACACCAAGGAAGTAGACGATGTCATCTGGGGCACGTCCACGCAGGTCGACAAACAGAGCGCGGACCTAGGCCGGATGGCGGCCTTGGACGCAGGCTACGATATCGTCTCCAGCGGCGTCACCCTGGATCGCTTTTGCGGGTCCGGCATCACCACCGTGAACATGGCAAGCGCGGCGGTCATGTCCGGCATGGAAGACCTGGTGATTGCGGGCGGCACTGAAATGATGTCGTTCACCGCCAATCTGCCGCACGGTTCTGCCTTCTTGGACCGAGGCAATGAACATTTGCGCGCGCTGCACCCGCAATCGCACCAAGGTGTCTGCGCCGACGCCATCGCCACATTGGAAGGAATCAGTCGCGCCGACGTCGATGCGTTGGCGCTGGAAAGCCAAAAGCGCGCGGCGCGCGCCATTCAGGCGGGTCACTTTAAGCGCAGCATTGTTTCCGTGCTGAATCTTGATGGCACCGTGGCTCTCGATCACGAACAGTTTCCGCGACCGCAAACGACCGCCGAAGGACTTGCGGCTCTGAAACCCTCGTTCGCCGCGATCGCCGATTACGCCCTGGACCAGAGCGGCACGACCTACCGCCGGTTGATTCAGCAGAAGCACCCCGGTCTTGAGATAACGCATATTCACCATGCCGGCAACAGCTCCGGCGTGGTTGACGGCGCAGCGGCGCTGTTGATTGCCTCTCCCGCGTACGCGCGCAAACGCGGACTGAAGGCACGCGCTCGTGTGCTGGCCTACGCCAACATGGGCGACTCGCCCACCCTCATGCTCAACGCGCCGGTGCCGGCAGCGAGAAAGGTACTGCAGCGCGCCGGACTCACCGTGCAAGACATCGATCTGTGGGAAATCAACGAAGCCTTTGCCGTGGTCGCCGAAAAATTCATTCGCGACTTGAAGCTCGACCGGGACAACGTCAATGTCAACGGCGGTGCGATAGCGCTCGGCCATCCGATTGGCGCTACCGGTTCCATCTTGATCGGCACCTTGCTCGATGAACTCGAGCGGCGCGACCTCAAACGGGGACTCGCGACCATGTGCGCCGGCGGTGGCATGGCCCCCGCCATTATTATCGAGCGTCTCTGACCCACCACGTATCGCCGTCTGCGCCCTTCCGATGCCTCGTGCCCGCGCCGCGGCCAAGCTGGTCACAAGAAAGCCGGCGCCTTGATTGACGCTGCTGTTGACGACCATCAACTTGCTATACGGAAAGGCAATAGGACGATTTGCCGCCGACACGGTCTTGATTTCGTCGGCTGCAACGCGGCGTCGCAGCCACGCCCCGGGATTGCCCTCCGCCTTCCGAAAAGCGCGCCCAAATCTGCGCGCTTTCCTCTTGACCCTGGGCCAAGGTCTGGCCGTAGGCGGCACGACATGCATTCTCATACAGGGGATACACGTCCACGGGTGCAACAAGCCCATAGCGATGGCAGCTACTTTGATTTCTCCGGCGCCGATGCGATTGGCCGCTTCATTGAGCAAGAGGATTGGACTGTCGCCGCTGGCATAAGCGGATTTGTAGCAAATACGCGGAGCCGCACCGACGCGCTTCGTCAACGGCGCCGACACGTCACCGCGTTCCGGATAGGATATTTGGTCGACTACGCCGAGGGAATCGAGCCGCTCCAGCCACCCGCCGCCGGCGTCGAGGCCTGCGGCACGCAGCGCCGCCTCCATCAACCCATCGAGTCAAGACCGACGCTTTTCTTGTCGTGCCCGTCGCGATCATTGATCTGGCCTACGCCAATGATCACCGGGATCGGATTATACTTCTGGCTCGACATCTTCTCCTTCTCGCTCGATATCCTTCTCGCTCGACCTATGCCGTTCTCGAAATGATCACCGCCAGTCCCACCTCGAATAGTTACATTTCGCAACGATTAAAGCTGCATTACGTCGACTGGGGAAATCCTCAGGCGCCGCCGCTGTTGCTCGTGCACGGCGGTCAGGACCATTGCCGCAGTTGGGACTGGGTAGCGGACCGACTGCGCGCGGATTGGCATGTAATGGCCATCGATTTGCGCGGTCATGGGGATAGCGCCTGGTCGCCGGACGGCGATTATTCGATGACGGCCTATGTGTATGACCTCGCACAAGTGATCCATCAGCTCGAGCTGTCGCCCGTCACAATCGTAGCGCATTCTCTCGGCGGCAATATTGCGCTTCGCTATACGGGTTTGTGCCCGGACAACGTGCGCCGTGTGTGCGCCATCGAAGGCTTGGGGCCCTCACCCAAAATGTTTGCAGAGCGGCAACAACAATCGCTGCAGCAGCGCTGGCAGGAATGGATCCGCGACCGGCGCGCTGTGAGCGCTCGAAGTCCGCGCCGCTACGCAACGCTGGCTGATGCCTTGGAACGTATGCGTAGTGAAAATAAATACTTGAGCGCTGAACAAGCGCAGCATCTCACCCAGCATGCGGCCAGCCGCAACGAAGATGGTACGTGGAGCTGGAAATTCGACAACTACGTGCATGTGTTTCCGCCGCTCGACATTGCGCCGGAGCAGTTGCACGAGTTGTGGGGCGCGATCAATTGCCCCGCGTTGCTTTGCTACGGTGAGAAGAGTTGGGCGTCGAATCCCGAGAAAGATGGGCGCGCCACGTATTTCCGGCAGGCGCGCGTCATCAGTTTCACCGATGCAGGACATTGGGTGCATCACGATCAGCTGGATGCTTTCATGACGGTCCTTAAGGATTTTCTCTAAGTGGTGCGCGTGCCGACGAAAGCCTGCCTCATGCTGGCCTTCCTCGAGAGCGGCTGCAGTGCCTCCGGCGTTCTCGACCCGCATGGACCGGTGGGCGGCGCGCCAGGCTTTGCCCGTGCTGCCGGTGGTCGGACTAGTAGTCTTCGGTTCAATGATCATCATGGCGAATCTCAAATTTTTAGGTAAC
>JBEPVT010000001.1:0-310385 GCA_041690895.1 Gammaproteobacteria bacterium | reverse complement strand
CTAGTAGCCTAGCCTCCTAAGGCAGATCTATCGTCGCCACGTAGCGCGCATGCAGCACATCGAAATGCTGAAACACGACCTCCTTTCCTAACAGCGGTGCCGCGCTGATCGCGGCACGCAAAACTTGCGGACTTAGGCCTCGTCTGGCTTTTTCCGCAATCGGCGCGAAGCTGAAATGCCAAGGCTCCGGTTGCACCCCGGAACGTACGCCCTGAAAGGGGCGAAAGAATCCAAAGCGCGCCGCGTGACTTCGCAGCCAGCCGTCAAGCCGTGCAAACGGTCCGCCCGGTGCAAATTCCTCGCGGGTCAGTTTGACCTGATAACCCGGATCAGTCGCATTGCGATCAACCAAATCAAGATCGGTGCCCCAGTGATGGCGGCTGGCTCCAGGCAACGCCGACCACAGCAAAATCGCCTCGATTTTTTCCCAAGGCGTCAGCCGGGCTGCATCGAGCTTCGCTCCAGAGGCGTCGTACAGGGGGCGCTCACCGTTGAACTTGCTGTTCCAAATCGCCAGCTGACGGTCAAAATCGCGAAAGCTGCTCAAGGGCACCAAGTCGATCCCGTCTGCTTGGGCGGCGCTGCGCAGATTGAGAAACGGCGTCACCGCTTGCGCATGCAGCAGGCACGCGGGATCGTCAACAGCGGCAAGATGGGTGCGCGCTCGGCCGGTCAGCTCGGCCTCATTCACGAGGCAACGCCGCGAGCGGAAGCGAACTCCGCCACCTGATCGAACACTCGGGCAAAAATGCCCACTTCCTGGGCGCCGGAAATCGTGTATTGGCCGTCAAAGATGAATGTCGGGACACCGGTAATCCCGAGCACCGCCGCGTGTCGCTCGGCCGCCACAACCCCATCCTGGCCGACCCTCAAGACCAGTGCATTTCGAGCCTCGGCAGCGCTCAAGCCCACCTCGGCGGCCAAACGCACCAGTTCACCTGTGTCGCCGATATCGCAGCCCTCCTCGAAATAGGCTCGCATGATGCGGTCCTTGACTGCTGCTTGCAGTCCACGGCGGGCTGCGTGCGCAATCAATAGATGCGAGCGCCGGGTATTGGGGATGCGGCCAATCAGGTCGAAGCGGAAATGTATGCCGATGGCCTCCCCCTGGCGCTCGAGCTCCGCATGCGACTGCTCCAACCGGGCCTGATCCGGCATTTTTGCCGCCATGTACGTCTCACGATCGACGCCCTCAACCGGCACGTCCGGATTCAGCTCGAAGGGTCGAAACACGACCGCGGGTTCGTATTGTGGGCGAGTGGCGACCGCGAGGTCGAAGCGTCGCTTCCCCAAATAACACCACGGGCAGACCGTGTCCGAATAGATGTCAATACGCATATAAGCCGGCCATGAGACGTGATTGTACGCCGCCCCTTATGGGGGTTGGCCTGAACAGGTATGATTGTCGGTTCCGAGACGGGGGGACGAGAGATTCGATGGCACGAAGCCTGAAAACCAGCTATCTGCTGCTTGCCTTGGGCGTCAGCGCGGTGCTTGCGCTGCTGTTGGGCGGGTTGGCGTACTACGAGCATCGGGTCACCACCTCCGATGCCAACCAGCTCACCTATGCCACGGTCGAGCAAAAGCTGGAATCTGATCTACAGGCCCGCGCCAGATCATTGAGCAATATTACCAGTACCTCACTCGCTGCCGCGCTCAAAGACGGCAACCGCGCGGCGGTGGCCGCGATTGCCGCGAGGCTCCTCGATGAACGCGACATCGAGCGGGTCGCCGTCTGGGGCCCGCATAACGACATTCTTTATTTCGGCAGCAATCCGCAGGCTCGGGCTACCAGTTCGGGCCCGTTCGTCCTGCGGACTGAGCTTTCCCAATCGGGAAGTCTCGAGATTTGGATGAGCCGCGCTGAAATGCAGGAGACCTTGTCCAGCATTCGCACTCAACTGCTGAGCAAGCAGGGAATCCAGACCAAGCGGATTCGCGGCGTATTCACCATCATCACCGTACCGCTCTTTATCCTGGGGCTATTGGGTGCATGGCTCATCGCCCGCCGGCTCTCCGGTCCTATTGCGGCGCTGGTGAAGAGCGCGGATCGAATCGGCGACGGCGACTACACGCGGCCGCTCGCCGTCGTGCGACGCGACGAGCTCGGCGATCTGCAATTTGCGCTCGAGCGCATGCGGCAGAACCTGAACGAAACGACAATTACCAAGAACTACCTCAATACTGTGCTCAACAGCTTGAGCGATGCAGTATTCGTGACCTCGCCGGACGGCATCGTCAAAAGCTGCAATGAAGCCGCGCAATTGCTGCTGGGCTATTCCTCCGATCAACTGGTGAGAAAACCTTTGATCGGCTTTATCGATGACGTGCATCGCAGTGCCTTCGACTCGACACATTCCGGGCAGGAAGCGCGCGAGACCGTGCTGCGCACCGCCAGCGGCCAGACCATTCCGGTCTCCATGGCGAGTTCAGCGATCGATTCGGAAGACCCGCAGTTTCAGGGCAACATTTACGTCGCGCGCAACATCACTGAGCGCAAGCGCGCCGAACGCCGCATCCGCTACTTGGCGCGGTACGACACGCTCACCAAGATGCCCAATCGCATGCAGTTCCAGCATCTGCTGCAGCAGGCGATTGCGCGCGCGCGCCGCAATCAGCGCTCCCTGGCGCTGCTGTACCTCGACTTGGACCGCTTCAAAGAGGTTAACGACACCTTCGGCCACGCAGCCGGCGATCGAACCCTGGAAATCCTCAGCGAACGGCTGACGCGAAATTTGAGCAAAGATGCAGTAATCGGCCGGCTCGCGGGCGATGAGTTCGCCATGTTCATCGACGATTTGCCGGTCGACACCGACAACCGCGCCGCCTTGGGGACCCTTGCGCGGACTCTACTCGATGAGATCAGCAGGACCTTCTACGTCAATCAGCAAGAGGTTTATCTCACGGCCAGTGCCGGTATCGCCATTTGTCCCTACGATGCCGAGAATGTGATCGACCTGATCCGCAATGCCGACGCGGCGATGTATCACTCGAAACAGAACGGCGGCAATTCCTGTGCGTTCTACGTGCCCAGCATGAACGCCGCGGCCGTCGAGCGATTGATGCTAAAGAGCAAGCTGCGGCGTGCGCTGGAACGCAACGAGCTTGTGATTCTGTATCAGTCGAAAGTGGATCTGCGCACCGGACGCGTGGTCGGAGCCGAGGCGCTGCTGCGCTGGCGCCTCCCCGGTTACGGCGACATTTCTCCTTCGCATTTCATCCCCCTCGCCGAAGAGACCAGTTTGATTCTCGATATCGGCGAATGGGTGTTGAATCGCGTCTGCTGCGACTATCGGGAATGGCAGAAAGTCGTGCCCCACCCCGGACGCATTGCCATCAATCTCTCCTTGCGCCAACTCAAGCAATCGAGCTTTATCTCCCGCTGCCGCGGCATATTCCGCAAGCACGGCGTTTCGCCCACCTGCTTCGAGCTGGAAGTGACCGAAACCACCTTGATGACCGATCCGAAGCGCACCATCGGCCTGCTGAATGAGCTCTATGCGATGGGCTTGAGCCTCGCCATCGATGATTTCGGCACCGGCTATTCGTCGCTCTCGGCGCTGCAGCAGTTCCCCATCGGCACGTTGAAAATCGATCAGTCCTTTGTGCGCGATGTCGCGGTTGACGCGAACGATGCGGCCATCGTGCGGACCATCATCGACATGGGCAAGAGCCTTGACCTCGAGGTTATTGCCGAGGGCGTTGAGGAGGCCGAACAGCTCGAATTTCTGCGCTCGCACGGCTGCTACTACGCTCAAGGCCTGCTGTTCGGCGATGCCATGGAAGCGAATAAACTGCTGGGCATTCTCGCTGGCCAGGAAGGCGGCACGCCGCATCATGGCAATCTGTGCGCGCCGACCGTGCTTCGGCCGATGCGTCTCTCCTCGTAACAGGTCTCGATGCTGATCGCGAGAGATCTCACGCTGCGGCGAGGCCCGCAGCCGCTCTTCGAGCAAGTCAATTTCACCGTCTTTCGCGGCAACAAGGTTGGCGTAACCGGGGCCAACGGCACGGGGAAATCGAGCCTGTTTGCGGCGATCTTGGGGGAACTCACTCCAGATCGCGGCGATATAGAGCTGCCGTCCGCCATCAAATTAGCTCATGTCCAACAAGAAATCGCTGCGAGTTCGCGGCCGGCGATCAAGTTCGTGCTGGACGGAGATGTCGAACTGCGCAGCGTGCAGCACGCCATCCAAGATGCGGAAAGACACGATGCCGCCATGGTGCACGCCGAGCTATATTCCTCATTGGAAGCGATCGACGGCTACCGGGCCAAAGCGCGCGCGGCTGCGATCCTGCACGGCCTCGGATTCAAGGCGGCGGATCATGAACGCTCGCTATCGGAATTTTCCGGGGGGTGGCGCGTGCGCCTCGCCATGGCGCGGGCGCTCTGTTCCCGCGCTGACCTGCTGCTCCTGGATGAACCCACCAACCACTTGGATCTCGACGCCATTGTCTGGTTGGAGGAATGGCTCAGCGCCTACCCAGGCACGCTGCTGATGATTTCGCATGACCGCGAATTTCTGGATGCCATCATCGATCGCGTATTGCACATCGAAAATCGAACCGTCCGCGCATACGCCGGCAACTACTCGCAATTCGAGCAGAAGCGCGCCGAAGAGTTGGCGCTGCTCTCCGTGCTGCACGCCCGGCAAGTAAAGCGCATCGCGGAAATCACAACGTTTGTGAATCGATTTCGCGCTTCTGCCACCAAGTCACGGCAGGCACAGAGCCGTCTGAAGATGCTGCAGCGGATGGAACGCATCGTTCCCGCGCACGTCGACAGTCCATTTGAATTCGAGTTTTCCAAGCCGCCGAAAACGCCGCGGCCGCTCATCACCTTGGAGAACGCCGCCTGCGGCTACGCCGGCATTCCAATCGTCGGCGGCATCAATGTATCGATCGGGCCGCTGGATCGCATCGCGCTTCTCGGACCGAATGGCGCGGGCAAATCGACCTTGACCAAACTCCTGGCCGGCGAATCGCCACCGCTCCTCGGAAGACGCATCGCGGCTGCGGACCTCTCCGTCGGCTATTTCGCACAACAGCAATTGGAGCAGCTCAAGCTCGACTGCGACGCTTTTTGGCATCTGCGCAATCTCGCGGGTCCGGATTATGCGGTGGGCGATGAGCAAAAAATACGCGACCGCCTCGGAAGCTTCGGTTTTCAGGGCGACCGCGCATTCGAGCCCGTAAGCCGATTCTCCGGAGGCGAGAAGGCGCGACTGACGCTGGCGCTGCTGGTGGCGCGGCGGCCCAATTTATTGCTGCTGGACGAACCGACCAATCACTTGGATATCGAAATGCGGCAAGCGCTGACCGTGGCACTGCAGAGCTTCGAAGGCGGCCTGGTAGTGGTTTCCCACGACCGACACTTGATCAAATCGGTCGCGGATACGCTGTGGCTCGTGGCAGATGGAAAATTACAGGAGTTCGCTGGCGACCTCGATGACTACCAGCAGTGGCTGCGGTCGCGCGGCAATGAACCCGCGGCGGCGGGAAAGAAGGCTGCGCGCGCCGATGCGCCGGCCGAAAGAAAATCCGTCCGCCGAGACCCGTTGGCCAGGCTGCATCAACAACTCGAGCAAGTCGAAGGGCGCATCGCTACGGTCGCAGCCGAGCGCGCGCTGCTGGAGGCTGAACTTGCCGCAGATCCTTTGGAGAGCAAGCTTGCCATGCGGCGCGCCAACTTGCAGCGAGATGCGGCGTATCTCGAATCTCAGTGGATGCAGATCGGCACGGCCATCGAAGCGGCCGAGGCCGTCGAAAAGTAGTCGGCCGTTATTTGGCGTCGAGCGCCTGGGCTGCGCCTGCCGCGATCTCCGCTCACGGGCCACCGTGAACGCGGTGCGGCGGGACGGCATCGTAGCTCGCGATCCTGGGCCCGGTACGGTGTTCAACGAGGGGGATGTGGTGGTCGTTTATGGCACTCCGGAGGCTGTGGAACACGCCGCAACGCTGCTTTTGATGGGATAAGCAGCAGCAGCGCTCAACTCCGGAAATACCGCTTTACAAGCCCCCATCGCCCATCGCATAGTATTGACAGCTGTTTAAGGGCAAACCCACCGAAAGGTGGGGACGCAAAACCACCGGTCTAAGGGGCTTCCTCGGAAGCCTGACGATAGCGGGGTCGCCAGTGAATCTCAACGCGCACGCGCGCATGCAGAACCGCCAGGTTTTGTGCCCCCGACAGCAAGCGTTTCTTAAGCTTCGTTGTCTTCCGGGGGGAAGCACATGGTAAATAAAGTCATCGATCCGCGCGGCGCGGATTCATCAGGCATCTATCGACGGCCGCGGCTGGTGTTGCGCCTAAAACGTTTCGAAGACCTTCCCAGTCTTCTCGAAAAGACCAAGAGCTATCCGACGCCGATACGCATGGTCGGTGCTGATTACTCGCAGACCCGCTGCGTGGGCGGCGACGGCGGGACTACGGTCGACACCAGTGGACTTGATCGAATCTTGGAGTTTGGCGAACACAGCGTGCGGGCCCAGGCGGGCGTGCGCGTGAGTGACCTGGTCCGGGCACTTGCCGAGCGCGGCCAAGAACTAGAGCTAACGCCCGAAATGGGGCGGATTTCCTTGGGTGCCATGGCCGTTACCACCTTGCCTCAGGCCTCTTACGACGAGGGCATGGCTCAACTGTCGTCGTGCGTTTCCGAAGTCAGCATGATCACGCCGCAGGGCAAGCAAATGAAAGTGACGGAACGCGAGCGCGACCTGATGCGGGTGCTGCGTTCGAGCTTCGGCTTGCTAGGCGTCGTGCATGAGGTCGTGGTTAGGGTACGTCCTCTGACGCCGGTGAAGATCGACTACCAGGTCATGACACTGAAGGAATTCACGTCTCGGTATGCCGGGCTGGCTAGCTCGGCAGGCGCCCTGCGCCTGCACGTTTCGCCCTTTCATGACCGGATCACGCTCGAGCGCCGGACGCTCGATGAGTCCGCAGCCATCAACCGTTCCGGAATTTGGCAAATCAAACAGTCCGTGATGCGCAATGTGCTTCCCGCTTTCGGCTCGACGGTCGGCAGCGTCCTGGCGGCTCCGGGCTTGCGAAATGCAGTCTTATCGGGCATGCGCCGCGCCCTGAGCGGCGGCGCTCGAGGCGTCATGATGTATTCGCACGAATGGATGCGCGACATGCCGAAGGAGGCCTGGAAGGCGCGCCATACTTATAGCTTATGGGCCTTCCCGCAAGCCGATTTTCCGAAACTGCTCAGCGCTTATTTCGCATTCTGCAAGGCGTACTACAAGCAGCATCGATACCGCGGCAATGTCGTGAGCGGCGCGAGCCGGCTGCATCAGGACCGCGGTTCGTTGTTTAGCGCAAGCTACGCGGGACCGATGTTTACGCTCGAGCCCTCCTCCAGCGGCGAACAAGGATGGGACGACTTTCTCATCGATTTCAACGATTTCGCGTCATCGCACGGCGGTGTGCCCACGTTCAACCAGACACGCGCCTTGCAGCCCGAGCACGTTGCAAAGGCATTCGGCGAGCGAGCCAAGCTGTTCCGAGCTCTCCGGCAGCGCACTGACCCTTTGAATCGCCTGCGCAACAGCTACTTCGCGTACCTTTTGGGTTAGCGGCCCGGGAGCCTACAGACCCGCTACGATCTTGGCCTTGATCGATTCGAATTCCGAATCGCTGATGAGCTTGGCATCGAACATCTCGCGTGCTTGGCGCAGGCGGCGGGCGGGTTCGGATTCAGCGCCGGCCGGATCCGAACCGCTGTAGACGGGTTGACCGCTGATCTGCACACCACCAGATTTTGCGCGCAACTCCTCGAGTTCACGCACGCGGCGCTTCTCGCGCCACACTTGGTCATGCTGCTGGCAGATTCGATACATTGCCTGCGCCTGCTCCTTGTGCAATCCCTCGAAGCTCCACACGCGATTCACCTCGGCGCCGATGTTAAGGTCGGAACTGCTTTGCGCGATCAGGATCAGGTCCGCGGCGATGATCCCGGCGCTGATGCGCGTTTCCTTGAGGTCCTGCCAGCGGATGTCGGCTGAATCGTACCCGCCGAAAACGCGTCGCTTGAGCGAAATGAAGCGCCCGCTGGTGGCTGCGATGACTGCTCGACGATGGGTGAGTGCGTACAAACGCCGCTGCGCCGCCCAGGCTTCGAGCGTTTCGCCGCTGGTCAACAATCCCTGCAGCGTGGCCAGCGCCGCACCCAGGCCTAAATTATCAGCGTCGACAGCGGAATCGCTCATGCATCAGGCCTTGTCTTGCAAGTGTGCCTCGAGAAACCAGAGGTACTTGTCGATATCGCGGGAAATTCCTGTGAACAAATCCGCGGTATCCGCGTCGCCCAGCTCGCCGGTATCGGCGATCGCCGCGCGCACCACCTTTCCGTATACGGAAATTTGCGTCGACAAGTAAAACAGGTGATCCTTGCCGGCGGTGATGCTCAGGGGATAATTCTTGAGTTTGCTGCGCTTCGCGGCCACGGCAACGGTGCCCTCGGCGGTACCCCCCAAGCTCGTGACCCGTTCGGCGATCTCATCGATCTGTTCCAGCAGGACATCGGATAGCTTGTCGAACAGCTCATGCAAGGCGATGAAATTCGGACCTTTCACGTTCCAATGCGCCTGCTTGATCTGGCTCTGCAGGTCAATGGCGTATGCCAAGCGCTCATTCAGGATGGTGACAACATTGCGGCGGACCTTCTCCGCCAGATCGATCTTCGTTTTATACATGGGCGCCCCTTCGAGATAACGAAATAACTTCATGCTATTTTGCACTGCTTTGGCGGCGAATCCCAAAAAAGAAAGTTATGTCGGGAGCGGTGTTGACCGCGGCATCTTCGGCGAAGCCGAATTCGAAACGCCAGTGATTGCTGAGGCGCCGCACCGCGCCGACCGTAAGCTGCAAGCTAGGCCCCAATAATCGGATGTTGCTGTCTTCGACGCGGCCCGTCTGGCCGTCGAGCTGCGCGCGCACGGACCACGCCGACGCTAAGGCGCGGGTGGCCGCAAATCGAGCGAAGAGCGAAGTGCGATGCGCGGCGCCGGCAAATGTTTCATCGCCGAAAGGCTGTGCGACGCCGAACTCTGCGGCCAGCTGCCATTGCGGCCAGCGCAATGCGCCGTGCGCCCATGCAGCGCCATCCCAGGCGCCGTCGCCTGTGAGTTTGGCCACCGAACCTGTCGGCGCCTCCAGCCCTGCCCAAACAGAAAGCGTTCGATCGGCATCGTCGATCGGATACCAACCTAACTCGCCGGAAATATCGCCAACGCCGGTTTGCGGCTGGGTGACATTGACGCTGGCCTTGCCCGAGTAGGAGTAAACGAGCTCATTTTGGGGATAAAAGGGCCTGTTTCCCGGATTAAAACCCAACCAGCGGTGCCAATGATCGATGGCTGAATCCAGCAAGCCGCCGCTGTCATGAATGATGGGGACCGTGAATCGGAATCGCCAAGCCTGGTACAGGGCGTCCTCGTAGGTCAAGCGCAGTGCGTCGCTCTCGCCGTCCACCAATGCGCTCTCATTCGGTCTGTTTTCAACATTGAGCGTATTCATGATCGACAGCGTTGCCGATAAGTTTGCGCCATCGGCCAGGCGGCCATCGCTCGGTAACGGCACATAGAAGCTGCGAATGAGAGGATTTTCGTCGCGCACCAGAAAAAATTCATCCGCGTGCGCGCAACTCGGGGCGACAAATAGTAGCGCGGCTGCGATGGCCGGGAAGGGAGGAGCGGCGCGCCGCGATTCGCGGCGTCCGGCGCTCCGCATCAGGTCAAATCTCTGAACGGCGCATTCGCAGCTGGATGGCGGCCACGATCAACACGATTCCTATTGCGGCGCCTATCCATGTCTCGGCACTGGTAAAAAATCCACTGGGGTTAATCAGGTGCCATACGCTGGCGACCGGAGCGCCGCTCGCATTATCCACAACGCCACCGTCGTGCGTCCACATATACTTTGAGACGTTGAAGGACACTGACGGCAAGCCGGTGAGGCGTCGATTGATCAGATGACCCACTATGCGAGTCCCGAAAAATACCCGCTCGAGAATATACAGCAGGAGCGGCGGAAGTATTGCCCACAACATGACCGCGCGCTTCGCCCAAGCCGACACCAGCATCAACCAGCCGGCAATCGGCAGATACCAGAGCGCCGTGATGATGATGGCGTACAT
The DNA here is from genome assembly GCA_041690895.1 of Gammaproteobacteria bacterium. GTDB lineage: Bacteria > Pseudomonadota > Gammaproteobacteria > Steroidobacterales > Steroidobacteraceae > Bog-1198. Next base: position 300,243 of record JBEPVT010000001.1, on the reverse strand, counting down.
CCAAAGCACTTGCATCTGCCCCCAGGCATCGCCGTTCCACAGCGAGCTGCCGATCGATGCCCGCGCCCGTATCGAAAGTATGAAAGCCGCTAGCAACGCGGTTGCATCGGCAGCGGCGAAATACACCAGCGGAATGATGACCATTCCCACCAACAGCTTGCACAGAACAGTCGTCGAGTCCGAAATCGGCAGGGATTTCCAGAACAAGATGCTGCGATCGCGGCGATCCGTATACAGGCAGTCGAGCAGATACCAGGTCAAATACACGCCCATAACCAGGTAGAACATCGCGCCGACGACTACCTGAAAAGCGGCCGCTGCTTCCTCTGATTCGCGCGGCGAATTAAGGTGCGGGATGCTCACTTGGCCGAACAGTGCGGCGAGCAACAAGAGCCCGCCGAACACGGCCGGAATCAGCCAAATCGCGCGGTTTTCCCAGAATTCTCGGCGGATTAGCCATGTGCTGTTGTTCACGCTGCACCTCCCGAAAGCTTCGCGACGAAAAGATCGGAAACACTCGGGGTGTGGATTTCGCCAAATCCCTCGAGTTTGCCGGGGTCGGCGTTTTCGAAATACAGCACGACTTTGCCGAGGATATGCCGTTCGTAAAACGGTTTCTCGGCGCGCGCCGCATCGAGGCGATCGGCCGTCACCACCACCGCGGTAAAGCGCGTCGCGACATCCTCGATCGAGGTGTCCAAGACGATGCGGCCCTTGTCGATGAATATGATATCCGTGAGCAGATTTTCGACTTCTTCAACTTGGTGTGTGGTGATCAGGATGGTGCGCGTCTCATCCATGTAGTCGTTGACCAAGGCGTCATAAAAAGCGCGGCGCGCAAGTATGTCCAGCCCGAGGGTCGGTTCGTCCAGCACCAATAGCTTCGCATCAATTGCCATGGTTAGCGCCAGATGGACTTGGGTTTTCATTCCTTTCGACAATTCGCGCATGCGCCGCTTGCCGGTGATCTGGGTTTTCGCGAGGAATGCCACGGCGCGATCGCGGCGGAATCGCGGATGCACGCCGGCCACGAAATCGATGGCATGATCGACGCGCAACCAGGAGGGCAGCACCGCCACATCGGCGATGAAACAGCACTCGTTCATCAATTCGGTGCGGTCGCGAAACGGTTCGCGGCCCAGCACGGTCAAATGACCCTCGTAATTCGTGAGTCCTAAAATGGCGCGCAGCGCGCTGGTTTTGCCGGCGCCGTTGGGACCAATGAGCCCGACGATGCGGCCCGCCTCAACTTTGAGGTTGGCGCGATCCAGCGCAATGTGGGCGCCGTACTTCTTCGTCAGATCTCGAGCTTCGATGAGCGGAGCCATAGTGAGTCTCATTCTTCTTTGGCATCGCTGCCGCGAGGCGGCGGTGCTGGGTGGGTTAGTGCCGGTGTTTGCGCGAATAATTCTTCCGAAGAAAACCCCAGGCGGTTGATGACCGCGAGAATCTGCGGCCAGTCTTCATTCAGGAATCGCTCGCGTTCGCCTGCGAGCAGTAGCCGCCGAGCGCCATCGCTGACATACATGCCCCGACCGCGGCGTTTTTCGACTAGATTTTCGTCGACTAGCTGTTGATAACCTTTGAGCACGGTAAGAGGATTTAGCCGGTAGTCGGCAGCCACGGCCCTCACGGAAGGCAAGGGATCGCCCTCCTTCAGCGCGCCCTCAAGAATCAGGGCGACCATTCGATCGCGCAGCTGGCGATAGATCGGTTGGTTGTCGTTCCAGTTCGGGTCCATTGCTCGCTCGATGTGCTTAGCCCGCGTGTGGGGGCCATATAGCACGGTAATTTACCAGAGCGCTGAGCTTGTAAAGGCTCAGGCCACATTGCTCGCGGAAGTAGCCGCAGTGTTCATCAGCGATATCACAGCCGTCGGCTGTTGCAGCTGGACGTTGAACAAGTAAGCCATGCCGCCCATGATCATGCTGTTGATCATCAGTGCTAAACCCAAGGCTGCTAGTTTTGTTGAGATTGAGGTGTTCATGATTCGTCTCCTATCCAAGTTGTTTCGATCTTCGGTCCATCGCCACAGTGTTTCGGTGACTTGGTGATATAGTAATATACAACACCACCACATGCAACCACCTCTGGCAAAATATTTCTTCGACGACGCGGGGCTGATGCTGCGTTACCGAGACGGTGACTCGGCAGCTTTTGCCGCAGCGGAACTGAAAATGCGGCGTTTTCGCAGTGCTTATCCGGAATTCGTTATTCCCATCAACGAGTGAGTACCCTTAAGGTGATACGCCGTCGCGTTCCGTCTACGCGCGCCTTGCTGGCGCTGCCGTTCTTCTTGCTGGCGTTTGCCGCCGGCGATCGTGCGCTCGGCGCTTCGCTGCTCATGGTTTCGGTCGACGGACTGAGACCCGAATACGTTCTCGATGCGGATGCGCATGGGCTGAAGATTCCGTTTCTGCGCAGCATGATTCGCGACGGCGCCTATGCTCGCGGCGTCACCGGCGTCTGGCCAACGGTGACGTATCCCAGTCACACAACGCTGTTGAGCGGCGTATCGCCTGCTGAACACGGCATCTACAACAATTTGGAATTCGATCCCAAGCACAAGTACGCGGACAGCTGGTATTGGTACGCGCAGCAAATTCGCGTGCCAACACTCTGGAGTGCCGCACATGCGGCCGGCTTGGGCGTCGCAAGCGTGGGCTGGCCGGTCAGCGTCGGCGCCAAGGATGTGGATTTCCTAATCCCGGAGTATTGGCGGATATTTCGTCCCACCGCGGAGCTAAACCCGTCCGACGCCGATCTCATGGCGGCGTTGTCGCGTCCGCAGGGCATGTTGCAGAAATTGCAGGCGCGGCTGGGGCCCTACATGGCGGGAAACGACCCCAGCCCTCCCGGCGATGAGATCAAGACGCGATTTTCGCTGGAGATCCTGCGTGAGCAGAAGCCGAGGTTCATGACCATTCACTTGAGCTCGCTCGATTTGGAGCAACACCTGCACGGTCCATTCAGTGTCGAAGCGAACCAGCAATTGGAAATAATCGACCGCGAACTCGCCCAGCTGTTTGCCGCAGCGCGTGCGATCGATCCGAAAGCGATCGCCTTGGTGGTTTCGGACCACGGCTTTGCGCCTATTACCAACCAAGTCAATTTAATGCTGCCATTTCTGCAGGCTGGACTCATCCACAGTGGCGGCGCATGGACGGCGCAGCCGTGGGGAGCCGGCGGAATGGCTGCCGTCATGTTGAACCCGCCCGCCGACGCGCAGACGGAAGCTCAAGTGCGCAGCCTGCTGCAATTCCTCGAGGCAGATCCTCGCAACGGGATCGCAGAAGTCCTGGAGCGCAACGCCATCAGACAGCGCGGCGCATTCCCGGACGCCGCATTCCTGGTCGTCATGAAGTTGGGCTACTACGTCATCACCGATACCAGCAGTGCTTTGGTGAGCGAGCTGCCAGGCACCCGGGGCAGCCATGGATTTTCGCCGGAATACCCGGAGATGCGTGCCGCCTTCTTTATCGCGGGATCTGGAATCGCGCCGCATCGCGACTTGGGGCTGATCGACATGCGGCAAATCGCGCCCACCGTGGCGCAGCTGCTCGGTGTGCGCTTGCCGGCCGCGACTCTAGCGCCGCTGGCCATCGGTCAATGACGATCTTGGACGAATTCGGATAACATTCTTGGTTTTTGCGCGGGAGCACGTCATGAAGAAACCAGTCACCATTAGCATCACGGGCGCTGCCGGCAATATCGGCTATGCGCTGGCGTTTCGTGTGGCTTCGGGCCAAATGCTAGGCGCGGACCAGCCGATAAACCTGAATCTTTTGGAGATCCCCGCGGCCAGCGCTGCCGTTCAGGGCGTGGTGATGGAGTTAAACGACTGCGCCTTTGCGACCCTGAACAAAGTCTCGGCAAGCTCCGACGCCAACGTCGGCTTCAAGGATTGCAATTTTGCGATGCTGGTCGGAGCCAGGCCGCGCGGGCCCGGCATGGAACGCAAGGATCTGCTGTTGGAAAACGCCAAGATCTTCTCTGCTCAAGGCAAGGCGCTAGATGCGGTCGCAAGCCGCGACGTGCGTGTGCTGGTGGTGGGCAATCCGGCCAACACCAATTCGCTCATCGCGCAGCGCAATGCGCCGTCGCTGCCTCGCAATCGATTCACCGCGATGACTCGTCTCGATCACAACAGGGGACTCGCGCAGCTCACTGAGAAAATCGCCGCCCCCTTGAGCACAGTCAAGAAGGTCATCATTTGGGGCAACCATTCGGCAACTCAATATCCCGATTTGCATCACGCCACCGTCGGCGGCAAGCCGGCGCTCTCGCTGGTTGATCAAAGCTGGTTCAAGGATAGCTTCATACCCACCGTGCAGCAGCGCGGCGCCGCCATCATCAAGGCGCGAGGCACGTCATCGGCCGCATCGGCGGCAGCGGCGGCCATGGATCACGTGCATGACTGGATGCTTGGCACGCCTGCGGACGATTGGGTGAGCATGGGTGTGCCGTCTGACGGCAGCTATGGAATAGCCGAGGGGGTCATCTATTCTTATCCGGTTACTTGCAAGAGCGGCGAGTTCAGCATCGTTCAGGGATTGGAAATCAATGATTTCAGCCGCGAGAAAATGCAGGCGACGCACCGCGAGTTGCTGGAAGAACGCGACGGTGTCAAAGACTTGATCTAAAAAGGAGCGGTCCGATGCATGAGCTGCTGCTGCAAGCCAGCATCGTCGTAGGCTGGCTGCTGTTGTTCGTGGGCGCCATTTGCATTCTTGCCTATCGGCGCGCCAGTCTCGCGGCGAGCACTGGGGTTCTGCTGCTGCTGCTCGCTGTCTATTGGGCTCTCGGGACTGCGCCCCTGTGGTGGAGGGTGTTGGTATCGGTCCCCTTCGCAATCCTGTTCTTTTTGAATCTCAGGGCGCTGCGCATTCGCCTTCTCACGCGGCCCTTCATGAAGAAATACCGCAAGTTGCTCCCCGCAATGTCGCCCACGGAACGAGCAGCACTCGATGCAGGCACCGTATGGTGGGACGGCGAATTATTCAGCGGGAGTCCGAACTGGCAAAAGCTCATGTCAGCTAAGGCTCCGGTGCTGACACCGGCAGAGCAGGCGTTTCTCGACGGGCCCTGCGAACAACTGTGCGCGATGCTCGATGATTGGGATATCACGCATCGCCGCGCCGATATGCCTGCCGGCGTCTGGTCGTTCATCAAGTCGCAAGGCTTCTTTGCAATGATCATACCGCGTCGTTACGGCGGCCTGGAATTCTCGGCCTATGCGCACTCCTGCGTATTGATAAAAATCGCTTCGCGCTCCACCACGGCGTCCTCCACCATTGCCGTGCCGAACTCCTTGGGCCCGGCAGAACTGCTGCTTCACTACGGCACTGAGGCGCAAAAGAATCACTACCTGCCGCGGCTCGCACGCGGAGACGATGTCCCCTGCCTTGCGCTGACGGGCCCGCGCGCCGGCTCGGATGCCGCGTCCATGCCGGACACCGGCATCATTTGCAAAGGACAATGGCAAGGCCAACAGATAATCGGTATCCGGCTGAATTTCTCGAAGCGCTACATAACCCTGGCGCCCATCGCCACGGTCATCGGGCTGGCATTCCGTCTTTACGATCCAGAGCATCTCATGGGGGAGAAGGCAGACTTAGGGATAACGTGCGCGCTGATTGCGCGCGACACGCCCGGCATCGCGATCGGCCGCCGGCATTTCCCCTTGAATATCCCGTTCCAAAACGGGCCGATACAAGGGCATGACGTTTTCGTACCCGTTGACGCCATCATCGGCGGTTTTGCCACCGCGGGCCAGGGCTGGCGCATGCTCGTGGAGCAATTATCGGTGGGTCGTTGCATTTCACTGCCCTCCAGCGCCACTGGTGGTGCACAGGCAGCGGTGTATGCGTCGGGGGCGTATGCGCGCATCCGGCGCCAGTTCAACACAGCAATCGGCAGCTTTGAGGGTATTGAACAGGTTCTGGCGCGCATGGCGGCACGCACCTACATCATTGATGCGGCGCGCTCGGTAACGGCGGGCGCCATCGACGCTGGCGAGAAGCCGTCGGTGCCCTCTGCCATGCTCAAGTATCACGCCACCGAAATCGGCCGCATGATCGCCAACGATGCGATGGATGTTCACGGCGGTAAAGGTATTTGCCTGGGACCGAAAAATTATCTCGGGCGCGGATACCAAATTGTGCCTGTCGCCATTACCGTCGAGGGTGCCAATATTCTGACGCGCAGCCTGATCATCTTCGGTCAGGGTGCGGTGCGCAGCCACCCGTTCGTGCTGAGAGAAATGAATGCTGCAAAGAATCCGAATCGGGAAGCCGGCGTGCGCGAATTCGATGCCGCAGTGGTTGGTCATGTGGGATTTGCAATCTCGAATGCGGTTCGCTCCTTGGTTCTCGGCCTGACTTCGGCCCGATATACGCGCGTGCCTGACACGGGCGCAACGGTGCGCTATTTCCAACACGTCAATCGGTACAGCGCATCGTTTGCGCTGGCAACGGATGTGGCCATGCTTGCGCTTGGCGGGTACTTGAAGAAGAAGGAGACTCTTTCCGCTCGCCTCGGCGATGTGCTTTCGTATATGTATCTGGCGTCGATGGTGCTGAAGCACCACGAGAATCAGGGGCGGCAACAGGACGATCTGCCGCTCATTGAGTGGGCCTGCCGCAGCCTGTTGTATCAGGCACAGGAACAGCTGCACTTGTTCCTGCGCAATTTTCCCAATCGTTCGTTGGCGCTGTTCATGCGGCTGTGCATATTTCCGCGCGGACTCGCGTATTCACCGCCGAGCGATCGGCTGGGCCACGCCATTGGCGATCTCGTCATGAATCCGAGCGGCACTCGCGACCGGTTGAGCGCTCATATTTATAAAACTGCAGGCTCCCACAATCCTCTGGGGCAGCTTCAAGAGGCATTGGTTCTATCCGCCGCCGCGGAGCCGCTTGAAAAACGCCTTCGAGTCGATGGCGTGAAAACGGGTCGGGTCACCGCGCTGGACCTGCCGGGCCAAATCGCGCAGGCCCTGGCGCTCGGCATCATCAGTGATGCCGAGGCGGCTCTGTTGCGCGACTACGATGCCAAAGTGCAGGACATCATCAATGTTGATGACTTCGCGCCGCAAGAACTGGGCGTGGGCGCCGATTCATGAACTCCATAGAGCCTTGCGCCAAAGGCGAAGTCGCCGTTTCGGAACCGGCCGCGGTAGCGCCTGCACGCTGTAAGAACTGCACCGCGGTTCTGTTGGGCCGTTTCTGCGCCAATTGCAGCCAGGCCGCCGATGTGCACGTCCCGACCACCCGCGAACTGGTGCGCGAATTGCTCGAGGGATTGACACATTCGGATTCGCGTCTGTGGCGAACCCTGACGACGCTGTGGTTCAAGCCAGGCAAGCTCACTGAGGAGTTCGTTGCCGGCAGACGCGTCGCCTATCTGCCGCCGTTTCGCCTGTATTTGATTTTGAGCATCCTGTTTTTTCTGATCGCTTCCTTCATGCACACCAGCGGCGATGTCATCAAGTTTGACGAGGCTCTGAAACCCGCTGCCGCGCCCAATGCGGCGGGCAACTCAGCGCCTGCTGCAAAGCGCATCACCAGCTGCGGGAACTTGAACTTCGTGACGTTTTCGCGCCATCCCACTTGGAACCCGCGAGTTCAGCACGTTTGTGAGGAAATTACGCGCGACAATGGCGAAAACTTGTTGCACGTTGCCATCGGCACGATGTCAAAAGCGATGTTCATCTTTCTGCCGCTGATCGCGTTTCTGAACATGTTGATGTATTGGCGCCCGCGATATCGATACGCCGAGCAATTGTTGTTCTTCGTGCATTTACACGCCCTGTATTTTTCGGCAGCAATCATCATGGTTTCGCTCATCGAAGCGGCCAACTCTTGGCCCAAGCTCGAGGGACTTGCAGGTGTTCTCGAAACGGCACTGGGCTGGTCATTGCCGGTTTACACGGTTCTCGCGATGCGGCGCGTATTCCACCGAAGCTGGGTCGGCACACTCTTCAAAGGTGCGGTGCTCTTTTTCGTCTACATGATCGTATTCGGGCTCACCCTGGCCGGAGTATTCGTGTACGCGCTGCTGCAGCTGTAATATGCCTGTTTTAAATAAGGAGAGTCCCCATGGTTCGTCTAGTTTTGGCGTTGGGCGTCTGTTTGATGGCAGCGCTTGCCGTGGCCGCGGATCGCATGGCCCCTCCGGCGGGCGCGAAAGTGTATTTCATCGCGCCGCAAAATGCGGCAAAGATGCATAGCCCGGTTACGATAAAGTTCGGCTTGAAAGGCATGGGGATTGCTCCCGCAGGCATCAAATTCGACAACACCGGACACCATCATCTGTTGGTCGACACGGAATTGAGCGAGCTGAAACTGGATGTGCCGATGCCGGCGACTGACAAGATCGTGCATTTTGGCAAGGGCCAAACCGAGACGACGCTGACCCTGGCTCCGGGAAAGCACACCCTGCAGCTGGTGTTTGCCGACTACCTGCACCAGTCCTTCGATCCGCCGCTGACTTCGAAAAAAATCACCATCACCGTGGATTGATGCGGTGCGGCTCGTTGACGCCCGAGCGATACTGCATATCGACATGGACGCCTTTTATGCGTCCGTTGAAGAGCGGGATCGCCCGGAGTTGAAGGGCAAGCCGCTCATCGTCGGCGGAACCGGGGGCCGCGGCGTCGTCGCAGCCGCGAGTTATGCGGTGCGCCGTTTTGGCGTGCGCTCCGCGATGCCCATGCGAGAAGCGCTGCAGCGTTGCCCGCAGGCCATCGTCGTGCATCCGCGCATGGCACGATATAAGGAAATTTCGGAGCAAGTATTCGCGATATTTCGCGAATTCACGCCGCTCGTGGAAGGCCTGTCGCTGGATGAAGCCTTTCTCGACGTCACCGCCAGCCGGCAATTGCTGGGGAATCCTGAGCAAATCGGCGCGGAAATTCGCCGCCGCATTGCCAAGCAAACCGGGCTCACGGCATCAGTCGGAATCGCAACCAACAAGCTGCTGGCCAAGGTTGCTTCGGACTTGAACAAGCCCGATGGGATGTGCCGCATCGATGCCGGCAATCTGCGCGAAATTTTGGATCCGCTGCCTATCCACAGATTGTTGGGCGTGGGCCAGAAGAGCTTGCCTGCTGTGCTGGCTGCCGGTATCCGCACTTTCGGCGAAGCGCGCTTGGCCTGCGATGAAGTCTTGTGGCACGCCTTCGGCAAGCACGGCAAGGCGATGCGGGATCGTGCCCGCGGGCGGGATGATCGGCCGGTGGAACCCGATCGTGAGGAAAAGTCCATTAGCGCAGAGGAGACTTTCGATGCGGATATCCGCGCGCCGGCCGAGCTCACAGCGCAGCTTAAGGCTTTGGCGGATCGGACCGCTTCGCGGCTGCGGGCGCAGAACCTGCTTGCGGGCCGCGTGAGCGTCAAGATTCGCCGCGCCGATTTCACGACCTATACCCGCCAAAGTGCGCTGGAGCCCCCGACCCAGGATACGGCAACTCTGTCCGCGGCCGCGGAAGCACTGCTCGATGGCTGGATGGCGTCGCAGCCCCGCGCGGCCGTTCGTCTGCTCGGGGTGGGTGTCGGCGATCTGCAGCTGCAGAGACAATCGGATTTGTTTTCGGGTCAGCAGCCGGATTTGGGTGCGCGACTCGATTCAGTCGTCGACGGGATCCGGGACCGCTTCGGGAAGGGTCTGCTCACCCGTGCCAGTCTCTTGCCGCGACGCAACGGAAACTAACCGCACGTTGGTATTATCCTACTAGCCATGTACACCGCCTTCTTTGGGCTCGCCGAGAAGCCCTTTGCCATCACCCCGGACCCGCGTTATCTCTATTTGAGCGAGCGTCATGCCGAGGCACTGGCGCATTTGCTGTACGGGATCAACGAATCCGGGGGCTTCATCCAGCTTACCGGCGAAGTCGGGACCGGTAAAACCACCGTTGTTCGCACGCTGCTGTCGCGCGTTCCGCATCATGCCGATGTCGCGGTGATCCTGAATCCGCGCGTTACCCCGGTGGAATTCCTGCTCACAATTTGCGAGGAACTCGGATTGGCCATTGCCGATGCCGATAGGGACAGCGTCAAACAGATAGTGGATGCGCTGAATCGTCGACTGCTAAACGCGCACGCAGAAGGCAGGCGCATCATCGTGCTGGTGGACGAGGCTCAGAATCTCTCCATCGACGTATTGGAACAAGTCCGGTTATTGACCAATCTGGAGACGCCGACCCAGAAGCTGTTGCAGATTATTTTGATCGGCCAGCCGGAGCTTCGGGAGCTGCTGGATCGAACCGATTTGCGCCAGCTTGCGCAACGGATCACAGGCCGCTATCACCTAAAGCCCTTGTCACGCGAGGAGACCAAGGGGTATGTGCGTCATCGGTTGCGTGTTGCGGGCGCAACCGAGGAAATATTCACGACCGGCGCACTGCTGGAATTACACCATTTGTCTTTGGGCATTCCGCGAGTCATCAATGTCGCTTGCGATCGTGCCTTGCTCGGCGCGTTTACCCAGGAAACAAAGAAAATTAGCGCCTCACTGGTGCGCCGGGCGGCAGGCGAGGTCTACGGCCGCCGATTTTTTCCCACCTGGCTGGGTTGGATGGTGAGTTCTTTGGGTGTTATCGCGCTGGCCGGTACGCTGTTTCTCGGCTGGCAATTCTGGCGTCACCAGAATCCGGTGCTGAGTGCAGCGCGCGCAATTAAAAGTGCCGCCGCAACACCCGCAGCAGCGCCTGCAGCGGCTTTCGCCAAGGCTGCGCCCGTCATACCGGCGCCGGCGCCCAAGTTGGCGTCGGTCAACGCTCTGCTACAAGCCAATGAAGCCAACACCACCGATGCAGCAGCGTTCCGTCGTCTGCTCGCGTTGTGGGGAACCGCCCTATCGGATGACCGAGATCCGTGCGGACAAGCGGCCAAAGCCGGGCTCGCCTGTCTGGAACAACGCGGCTCTTGGACCCAAGTCAAGATTCTGAACCGTCCCGCCATCTTGACGCTAACCGATGATAGTGGGCAGCGGCACCGAGTTGTCCTCTCGAACCTTGACGATAAAACCGCCACGTTGAATCTCGGCGAGCACAACGAGAAGGTATCAATCGATGAACTTTCGCGCGATTGGTTTGGAGAATTTACCGTGGTATGGAAGCCGAAGACTTCACGCACGCGATTACTGTCCCTCGGCATGCAAGGAGACGAGGTTCGGTGGCTGCGTCGTAGTTTGAATGCATTGGCAGGCGGGGCCTCGGATCCGGAACACGCCGATGTCTACGACGAGGCGTTGGCAATTGCTGTGCAGAACTTCCAGCGTCAGCATCGGCTCAATGTTGACGGCATCGCGGGCGTTCAGACTCAAGTCGTGCTCGACACGGCGCTGGCCGATCCCAATTCGCCTCTACTGTCGGCCAACGCGCTGCGCGGCGGCTAGGAAACTCCATGTCCTTCATTCTTGATGCACTGAAGAAATCCGAGATCGAACGTCAGCGTCAGTCGCTGCCGGGATTGATGGACGCGCCGGCGGCTCTGCGGCGCGGCCGTCTGCCGCTCTTGGCTATTGCGCTTGGCGTACTGCTTGCCATCAATATCATCGTGCTAACCGTGGTCCTGATGCGAAACGGCGTCCCATCGTTCACGTCGACCACTGCTCGGCATTCGAACACGGCGCCCACGGACCTCAAGCCCTCGGCGGTCGATGAGCATTTCAGCCCGTTGGGCCAAGCGCCGGTCTATGCCCCCGAAATTCCCGTGCCTCCGGCCGAATCCCCGCCCAGTGGCGCCGCCGCGTCCCTTGTTGCCCCTCATGCCATTGCACAACGCGCAGCACCGCACGCCATTCACCGCCCAGATCCAGTGCTGATCGACGACGATCCCAATGACAATGATGAGCTGCTGCCCACTGTCAGCGAAATCAATTTAACGGGAGCGCAGGCGTTACCCGAGCTGCACCTGGATGTTCATGTCTTTGCAACCAAGCCTGCCGATCGCTTCGTTTACATCAACATGCGTAAATATCATGAGGGCAATACGCTGCAAGAAGGGCCTGTCTTGGAACGGATTCGACGCGACGGCGTGGTGCTCAACTTCCAAGGATTGCGTTTCGTACTGCCGCGGCAATCATAACTTGCCGCCTTCCGCCAAACGCCGCAGTGCATCGCCGGTCATACGATAGTTGACCCAGGCCGCGTCCGCCTGAGCTCCGAGCGACTCATAGAAGTCCCGCGACTGCTGATTCCAATCAAGAACCTGCCATTGGAAACGGCCACAGTCGCGCTTCAACGCAAGCGCCGCCAAATATCTCAGGAGAGACTTGCCGATTGCGCGGCCGCGATACGCCGGTCGCACGAACAGATCCTCCAAGTACAAGCCGGGTTTCCCGAGAAATGTCGAAAAATTATGAAAAAAGAGCGCGAATCCGGCGGGTTCAGCATCGAATCGGGCAATGACTGCCTCGGCGCAGGGCTGCGGCCCGAAAAGTGCCTTATGAATCGACATCTCGGTCGCGATGCTCTCGTGGCGCAGCCTTTCGTACTCCGCCAATTCATTGATTAGGGCGAGAATGAGCGGCACGTCCGCGGCATTAGCGGGTGAAATGTCGAGTCCGGATGATTGCGTCATTGAAGATTCTCGCCGCGGTGGGCGGGTTAGGCCCGATCATGCGATGATAATCCCATGCGCAAGATTTTAACCCTCACCATGAGCGGATTGGTGACCGTGCTGCCGTTGGCGCTGACGGTTTATGTGATTTGGTGGCTGGTCCACACGGTCGAGGGTTGGCTGCGCCGGGCGCTGATCGCATTGGGCATCGTCAGTCCCGAACATTATTGGCCAGGCTTGGGGCTGATCGCCGGCTTCCTGTTATTGCTGTTCGTGGGCAGCGTGGTCAACGCCTATGCCGGCGAGATTCTGCTCAAGTACTGGAACGATTTTTTGGGCCGCATCCCCTTCGTTAAAACTCTTTATGGCGGATTTCGCGATGTAGTGAGTTTGCTGCCTTCCGGCAGCGGAGAGAAGCGCGATCTGCAGCGGGTGGTGCTGGCACGATTCGCCGACGTGCATGCGATCGGGTTCGTGACTCGCGAGGATGTGCCAACGGTTCTTCTGGCACATGGCGGCCAAGATTGGGTCACGGTTTATTTTCCGATGAGCTACGCATTCGGCGGGTACACGATTTATCTGCCGCGAGACCGGGTGCAGCCGCTCGACATCTCGGTCGAGGACGCCATGCGTTTGGCGATCACCGCAGGTCTGACGGCTGCCGGCAAGCGCAACGGTCATTAAAGGCGGTTTGACGGGTGGTCAAACACGGATTGAAGTTTCTGATTCTCGGTATTGCGATATCGCAGCCGGTTGCCGCGCTGGCGACCACTGCGCCCGGAGTTGCCCCCGCATCGCCGACCGACAAATACCAAGTATGGCGCAACCAAGCCGTACGGGTGCTTGCTGCGCGAAGCGATGCGAATTCTTTGGCAACCGCCGCAGCATTGAGCTTTACCAACGGCTTTGCTGCGCAATCGGCCGCACCCGTGGCGCTGCAGTTGATCGCTCGCGCCAGCGATTTGGCTCCTGCGAACTCGGCGATCGGCTGGCTGCATCTGCAACTCTGCACCACCACACCATCGTGCGACAACCGCGACTCCGCCACAGTGCTGCGTTGGGTGGATCCCGACAATGCCGCGGCGTGGCTCGCGCAGCTGTCTATCGCGCACAAGGACAAAGACTCCATTGAAGTGGAGCGCGTGCTTGCCGACATGGCGCGCGGCACGCGCTTCGATCTTTATTACAATCAGATCATGGTGATGATGTATGACGCGCTGTACGCCGTGCACCGTGAACTTCCCGGCGGCGTCGTGGCTTCGGATACGGCCAGGTTGGCCGCGCTTGCTGGGATCGCGAGCGCGGAAATCATTCCTCCATTCTCGCCGTTGATCGATGTTTGTCGCGTATCCAGCCGCGCCAGCGAGCGCCGCGAAGACTGCCTGAAGCTGGCGAAAATCATGCAACGAGGCGACACCGTCATCGTGCAAATGGTGGGATTCGGCATCGAGCGGCACTTGCTTCCGAGCGACAGCAAAGAAGCCAAGGGTCTCGCGGAGCGAAAGCACTTGCTGGAGTGGCGCTTGTTGGCAGCCAGCAAGTTGGACTCTTCCGTTTTGCCCTGGACGCAGGGCACGCGGACACGGACGCGGCTGGCGGAAATGCGATTGAGGCCGCGAGAGGAAGATGTTTGCATTGCCTTATTGCGGGAGCACAAGATGGCGCTTGAGCCGGCGGAGAATCACCGATGATCAATTTGCACTATTGGCCAACGCCCAACGGTCACAAAATCACGATGTTCCTGGAAGAGACGGCGATGCCATACACCATCGTGCCCGTAAATATCGGCAAAGGCGAACAGTTCAAGCCGGATTTCCTCGCGATTTCGCCCAATAACCGCATGCCCGCGATCGTGGATCATTCGCCGTTGGAGCGAGGCGCGCCGATATCGGTATTCGAGTCCGGGGCAATCTTGCTGTATCTAGCCGAGAAGAGCGAGCAATTCATTCCGCTCGAGTCGCGCGGTCGAGTGGAGGTGTTGCAGTGGCTGTTTTGGCAAGTGGCGGGCTTGGGACCGATGCTGGGACAGAATCATCACTTCGCCAGGAATGCACCAGAGAAGATTCCCTACGCCATCGACCGCTACGTAAAAGAGACCAATCGTCTGTATGGCGTATTGGACCAGCGGCTCGCGGACCGGGAGTTTGTAGCGGGAATGTATTCCATTGCCGATATGGCCTGCTATCCCTGGATAGTTCCCTATGAGGCGCAGGGGCAAAAATTGGAGGACTTTCCGCATCTGAAGCGCTGGTTTGAAGCCATAAAGGCTCGTCCGGCAACGGTACGCGCCTATGAGAAAGGCGCGACGGTGAGCACCGACACCACCTTGACCGACGAAGCGAAGAAGATTCTATTCGGACAAACGGCACAGACCGGCGCGCTCAAATAATCGGAAGGTAGAATGCGTTCAAGAGGAGCCGATGTCTCAGTTCGATGTCTTCACATCGTGTGACTTGAACCACGCCAGCACATAAGCGGCTTTGTCGATGAGCAAGCTGGGACGAGCGGAAATATCGTGTGAGGCATTCGGAACCCGTACTAGCGCCGTGTCGACCTTGCGAAGCTTGAGCGCCTGGTAGAACTGTTCCGCCTCGCTGGATGGCGTTCGATAGTCGAGTTCGCCCGTCATCAGCATGGTGGGCGTCTTGACGTTGCCGACATACGCCAGCGGCGAGCGCTTCCAATACGCCTGCATGTCGTCCCACGGAAAATCGCCGAACCAATAGCGGTAGAAATAGTTGTTCATGTCGCCGGTCAGAACGAAGCTGGTCCAATTGATCACCGGTTTGACGACCACGGCGGCTCGAAAGCGATCCGTGTGTCCGACGATCCATGCAGTCAGCACGCCCCCGCCGCTGCCGCCAGTTACGAACAGCCGTTGAGTGTCGACATAGCCGCGTCCAATTACGGCGTCGACGCCCGACATGAGGTCGTCGTAGTCCTTGTTGGGATAATCGTGATGTATCAGATTGGCAAACTCCTCGCCGTAGCCGGTGCTGCCGCGCGGATTCATATAGAGAACGACGTAGCCAGCTGCAGCATAAAGCTGAATTTCCGCAGCAAAACTGGGTGCGTACATGGCAAACGGACCGCCATGAATCTCCAGCACGAAGGGATATTTCTTGCCGGCATCGAATCCAGGCGGCTTTACGATCCAGCCTTGCATCCGCCGATGGTCGGCAGAGGAGTCGAAAGTAATTTCCTGCAAAGCGCCGATCGTGCGTTGTCCGAGCAAATTATCGCTGAAAACACCCACTGTCGTGATATCGCGCATGGATGTGCCCGTGGCCAGCGCCGCAGGCGCAGTAGGGCTAGCCTTGGTAAACGCAAACCGGCCATTTGGCGAGATGGAAAAGGAGCCCCCTGCATAGGGTCGAGAAACATCACTGCCGCCCACGCCCTCAGCTAAAACACGCATTTTGCCCTGAAGATCAATGGCTGCAATCTTTGTCGAGCCGTGATCGTCGTACTGGAACACCAGCGTCTTAGCGTCGGCAAGCCACTTCGGGGACGAAGCATCGCGATCGAGCGCTGCGGTGAGCGAGCGCGCGTGACTGCCGTCGCTGTCCATGACGTAGAGTTGCGCGGCTTGATAGCCTAATTGCTTGTCGTCGAATCCCAGATAGGCGATGTGCTTGCCATCCGGCGAAGGCACAGGATGGCGGTCGGGTCCGCGCCGATCAGTCAGCGCGTGGATCGAGCCGTCCGACAAGTCGACTCGGTATATTTCACTGTCGAGAGGATCGTAGTCCGCGTCCGCGCGGCGATTCGCGCTGACCAATATTCCGGTGCCGTCCGCGGTAAAGGCGGGCGGTCCTTCATGATCGAAATCACCATGCGTCAACTGGCGGGCAGCTCCGCCGTCTGCGGAGACAATGAAAAGTTGACTGTAAGTGCTGGGCAAGTATCCCTCGCCGTCGGCGCGGAACACCATGCGGTCGATCAGCTTTGGCGGATCCGCCCACTTGGCATTTTTTGGCGTCTCCGGCAATTCCACTTTCAGCGGCTTGCGCTCCTGCGGCACGGACATGGTGAAGGCGAGCCAGCGGCCGTCCGGCGACCAGGCTAACCCACTGGGCGATTCGGTAAAATTGCTGATCGGCGCACTGATGCCGCTCGCTATCCAATACATGAAGAGTTGCGAGGAACCATCGGCCGTCCGCGAGAGGTACGTGATGCGCGTGCCGTCGGGCGACCAGCGCGGTGAACCGCTGGTCGAGGCGCCCGATAGGGGCCGCTCATTTTTGCCGTCGACGCCGACCAACCATACGGTACCGCGCGCTCTATCGTTCTTGATGTCGAAGCCCATTCGCACGTAGGCAATGTTGCGGCCATCGGGCGAAACTTGCGGATCCGCCGCCCATTGAAGATCGAACACATCCACGGGCTTGAACGCCGGCTTCGCCATCTGTGCCAGCCCAGGTGCCGCAAGACCGCACGCGAGAAGCGCTGTGGTAAAAAATATGTTTGCCGAAACTCGATTACGCATTGATGATCTCTTTGCCGGCGACCCAGCAGTAACGTTGATGTTCACTCACCACCCCAACGGCCTGCATGAAGGCGTAGCAAATGGTGGTTCCGACGAATTTGAAACCGTTTCGTTTGAGATCCTTGCTCATCGCGTCGCTCTGCGCCGTCGATTGCCGGATCCCGCCCAGATACAGAGGCCGGTGGCGCAGCACCTTGCCATTCGTAAACTGCCAGATGTAGTCGCTGAACGATCCCAGGGAAGAGCGGATCTCGAGGAAGGCGCGGGCATTCGCGATAAAGGCGTCGACCTTGAGACGATTCCTGATGATGCCGGGATCTTGCAACAGGCGACGGCGCTTCACGGCGTTGTAGCGTGCCATTTTCTCGGGATCAAAATCATCGAAGGCCTGTCGATAGGTCTCCCGCTTGCGCAATACCGTGATCCAACTTAAGCCCGCTTGCGCGCCCTCCAGGCATAGCATCTCGAACAGCCGCTGATCGTTGCGCACGGCTACGCCCCACTCGGTGTCGTGATATGCAAGGTACAAAGGGTCCGCAGGACACCAAGCACAACGCAGTTTGCCGTCGGTATGCCGCTGCGCCTTGAGTTTCCGACGATCGGTCGCCACGGATCGATCAATGCGATTTGGCGGCAATGACCTCGATCTCGACCAGTGCTCCGGGAGCCGCCAGGGCAGCGACTTGAAAAGCGCTTCGAGCAGGTTTGTTGGGCTGATCAGACGTTCCGAAGAATTGCTTATAGCCTGTCATCATACCGGCGAAGTCCATTTTATTGTCTTTGGCCGGGTCGCCGACCAAGAAGATAGTCATCTTGATCACGTCGCCCATCGTTAGCCCAAGTCGGTTGAGAGTCGTTTTGATGGCATTGAGGGAGCCCACCGTTTGAGTTTCGGTGTCGCCATATGCGGCGGTACTGCCTTTCGGCGCATCCTTATTGACGACCGGCGCCAGGGCGCCGCTCAAGAAATAGGTATCGACTCCGGCCTTGAGGGTGACTGCCGAGGAAATGGGAAAATCGTTGCCGTCCGGCAGCGGCAAACGCACGACATTCTTCGACGCCGCCGCGGGCGCGGAGACGGCAGGGCCCGCTGAAAAGATTGCCAGAACACTCGCGGCGAGAATGAGCTTGCGCCCGGAGTTCATGCTAAACATCGCATCCCCTAGTTGAATTACACGTGCAATCGCACAGCATGACGAACCTTGTAGACCAATTCAATGCAATCGACTCCCCTGGTGCGGCGCGCCGTACTGCGGATTTCGTGCATGAGCTTGAGAAGTACGCGCGGACTTTGGTCTGCGGTCAAACTCAGATGAGGATCTACTCCGAGATGTAAAACAGCAAAGCGCTCATGCGCCGAACGTACAAACACGGCAACCCCAACAGGTTTTCCGTCGTCCGACACGGCGAATAAGGTTTGGACTCCGTCGATATCGCCCACGCGGACCCGCAAGCCGCCGTCCTGCTCATAGATCTCAGGCACGCCATAGGTGTCGATGGATTGTTGAATGCCAACCCGTACGCGATGCTGGTTTACGTTGAAAAACAGCAGCTGTTCTAGGGCTGGACGCTGCTCCGCAGCTAATTTCGACGTGATGCCGATAGTCGCGCCCAATGAACCCCCGAGCACGCCGCTCCTCAAATGAGCAGCCAGTCACAGAACTTAATTGACGCAGTGCAACACACGTTGTCTGCGGCCAGAGACTCCGTATCGTATAGCGTCGCTCGTTGAATGACACTAGCTGACAATTCGTCAGCACGTTGCTGCATTGCAGTGTGAGCAGCGCCAGCACATCGGGTCGCGCATGAAAGGAAACAATCAGTGCTAGCTTCTGACGAAGACGGCGGCACGCTTGAGGCTCTGAGATTCAGCCTGGCGAGCGATATCGTCGAGATTGTCGTTTTGACTTCGGACGATGTGTTCTTGCGAACCCTTCGAGAAGCGGTGGGTGGCGCAAGGCGCCTTTGGCACGTTCCATCCGCTGACAAAGTCAGCGACCTTCTGGTGGCAGGGGAAGTCGGCATAGTTGTCCTCGACATGCAGACCCTGCACGAGGGCGCCCGAGTCTTTGTCGAACAAATCAAACACCAGTTCCCGGATCTCGTGCTGGTAGCCGCCGGCCATCGTGATGACGAGACATCCCTTGGCGGTTTGATCAGTGCGGGACTCGTTTATCGCTTCATCCACAAACCCATGTCTGCCGCGAGGGCGAAATTGTTTGTGGAAGCGGCGATCAAGAAATACGAAGGCCAACGACGGCGCGCCGCCGAGACGCCGCAGCGCCAGCCTGAACGGCCTAATAACCGCGTATGGCTGATAGCCGGGGCAATTGCCGCGCTGTTGATCATCGGCGCGATTGCATGGCTAGCGCATCGAAGCAGCGGAGAAGAGATCGCGCTGCCTGCCGCTGGCGAAACCGCAAAGCCGGCTGCTGAATCACTTATCCTGGCGCGCGCGGCGGCCGCGTTGGCGGCGAATCAACTGACAGAGCCTCCTGGAGACAATGCTTTGGAGCTATATCTTCAGTTGCAGGCCCGCAATCCAGCCGCCGCCGGCGCCCGAGCGGGATTGGCGGAAGTTCACGAGCGGCTGCTGGCGCGCGCGGAGAATGCGCTGCTCGAAGAGCGCCTGAACGAAGCGGCGGCCGCGATCGAAACGGCGCGCAATGCCGGCGTCGAGAGCGGCCGTATCGCTTTCCTAACCGCGCAACTCGCAAAGTCGCGCGAGCAAATCAAGTCGGTTCAGGCGCAGGTTCAGCAGCAGAATCACGCTAAGCCTGAACAAGACCATGTCACGCCCTTTCTAGCGCTCGCGACGCAACGCATGGCCGACGGCCGCTTGCTGGAACCGGACCGCGACAATGCCCGCTACTACGTGCTCGAGGCTCTGCATACGGATCCGCAAAACACTGCGGCTCTCGAATCGAAACGCGCTCTAGCTGCGAAGTTGCTGGAGGACGCGCGCAGCGCCATCGACCGGCGGGATTTTGCGCACGCTCTGAATATGATCGAGGGGGCCGACGGCATCGTCGTCCCGGCGAATGTCGAGTCAGTGCAGAACTTGCTTGCCGCGGCGCGCAAGCAGGCCGACGCCGATGCCAGAAGCCAGCTGTTGAGAAACGCAAATGAGCGCATTCTTCAGGACCGCCTAATCGAGCCTGTGAATGACAATGCCAAGTATTTTTATCTGACATTGAAGCAGCTCGATCCGAACAATCCCGCCATCGCCGCGCTGCTGCAGGATCTTGGCAGTCGTTTGACCGCCAAGGCCCGTCGTGCGCTGATTCTTGGCAAGCTCGATGCCGCCAAAAGCTGGGAGAACGAAACGGTCTCGATCGGCTTCAGTTCCACCGAGGCAATCTCGGTGCAGCACGATATCGACGCCGCCGTCACAAAACTAAACTTCATGACGACGCTCATTCCCGCCAGCCAGCTCACTGTGCTGAGATCCGTACAGCCTGTTTATCCTGTGAAAGCACAGAGCAATAAAATAGAAGGTTGGGTGGATGTCGGATTCACCGTCGAGGAAACCGGCAAGGTCAAGGATGTGAGCGTTCGCGCGAGCAGCATTCCGGGTGTATTCGAAGATGCCGCGGTCAAGGCTGTGGCGCAATGGCGCTACAAGCCCGTGTTGCGCGATGCCAAACCCGCGGCTGTCCGCAGCGAAATCCGCGTCCGCTTTACGCTGCCGTAGGAATCGGAAAAAAACTAGCGACTTACTGCACCAGTAGCATGTTCTTTTTCTCGCCGCTTGCGCTCGGCGACCTCTTCCCGGTCGACGCTGACGTTGATGGGCGCTTTGATGCCAATGCGAACCTGAGAGCCGTTGATCGCCATCACGGTTACCTCGATGTCTTCACCGATTCGTAACGATTCCCCGGTGCGGCGAGTGAGTATCAGCATGAGTTCATTTAGACATGGGCTAAAATGTTTGCCTGTGGGAGATGGTTAGAAATGCCTGTAGGATTGCACCGACTCAAGTGGAAGCGCGCAGCCTAATGCTCAGTGACGATCGGCTCGGTGTCTTCAGAAATTCCCCAGTTGCTGACCGTCGCTTCGTAAAAGGCAAGCTCCTGCAACAGGTCTTCTAGACGTTGTGCCTTGCCCATGGCGAACCCCTGGCCGTAGTCCACGCCGAGATCTGCCATGCGCACGCGCAACACGTCGGTCTCGACGTACTCCGCAATAGTCTCCATGCACATCACCTTCGCAAGCTGCGCAATCGCCTTGATCATCGATTCGGAGCGCGCATTGGTGATTGCATCGCGAACGAAGCTGCCGTCAATCTTGATGTAGTCCACCGACAAGTCCTTCAAATACGCTAGCGAGCTTACGCCGGTGCCGAAGTCATCCAGCGCGAATTGACAACCCAATTCTTGCAGCGTGCGCATGAAGACTTGTGCCTTCTCGAGATTGCCAATCGTAGCGGTCTCGGTCAGCT
Organism: Gammaproteobacteria bacterium; assembly: GCA_041690895.1. Classification (GTDB taxonomy): domain Bacteria; phylum Pseudomonadota; class Gammaproteobacteria; order Steroidobacterales; family Steroidobacteraceae; genus Bog-1198. Next base: position 278,750 of record JBEPVT010000001.1, on the reverse strand, counting down.
CGAAGCACAGAACACCAGGCGGCACATTGATCGCTTTGATCTGATCCACGACGAAGCCCAGGAACGATTCGTCCTGCAATGATTGGCCCGAGAGATTTATGGCGAATCGCGCAAATTCCTCGCCCACCGAGGCGCTGTGTTCACCCAGCAATTCGCACGCTCGGCGCACCACCCAACGATCGATCGTCGGCATCAGCTGGTAGCGTTCTGCCGAAGAGAGAAATTTTCCGGGCGGGATCATTTCACCGCGTTCTCCGAGCATGCGGATTAACAGTTCGAAGCGCGGGCGCCCGTAGTTGCCGCGCAAGGGAAGGATGGGTTGCGCATCGAGGCGAAAACCGTTGTTGTCCAATGCTTCGCGCAACTTGCCGATAACCAGGATATCGGTGTGGCGTCTGATGATGCTCTGGTCCGAATCCTGAAACATTTCAACCCGGTTGCGACCGCGGTCTTTCGCGGCTTTGCAGGCGATTTCCGCGGTTGCCAATGCGTGCGCGAGCGGGTTGTCGGAGCGGCCGATCGGCGCCACTCCTAGCGATACCGATACTTCAAATGCGCCTTGGCCGGCGCGCGGCACGATGCCTTCGGCGGCGGCGCGAATCTGCTCCGCAATCGCTGCGGCGGATTCCATGCTTGAATTGGGAATGAGAGCGGCGAGCCGATCTCCCGAAATGCGCGCCGACAGCGCTTCTGGCGGAAGAGTTTTCGCCATTCGATCCGCCACGCTGATGATGACATCATCGCCCACGTGCATGCCGAATGTCTCATTGATGACGTGCAGCCGGTCGATATCGAGATACAAAATGATGTGCGAACCTGAAGAACTCACCGTGGCGAGCACGCCGCTCGCGTGCCGCTCGAACGCCTGGCGGGTCATGAGGCCGGTGCTGATGTCGTACTGCGCCTGGATGATGTTCGTGGAGCGCTTCGCCAGCATTTCAGCAACTCGCGTCTGCTGCAAATCAAAATCCTGCGCACTCGGCGGATTGAACAGCGCGAGCACGCCCATCACTCGCTCCGAGTGATGCCGTATGGGGCAGGCCAAAATCTTGTACGGCGCAGCAACGTCCGTCGCGACCTTTGAAATGTGATTAATGACGATGGTGCGCTGTTGCATCTGCATCCACGCAGTCAAATGAAGTTGGGCCCGCTGCAACGCTTCCGGCGCCATCGGCGTGCCGCTGCGCGTCATGGACACGGAGATGTTCTTGTCCGGGACCCACAGCGCGGCCAGCGCGCAACCCATGCGATCGAGACCAGTCTTCAGGATCTGCGAAAATTCGTCGGCCTCGCTCGCCGCAGCCTGATTGGAGGAGATCTCCATCATGAGCTCCAGGTCGCGCTCCTTGATGTTGAGATCACGTTCGCTCGATCCCAGTTTGGCGCGCAATGCCAGCTCGCGGCGCAAACATTCGAGCGCCGGCTGGACCAATTGCCGAATGGTCTGTAAGGGGCGCGGCTCAATCTGGGTTCCCGACAGCCGCACAATCAGACTCACGACACCCAGCAATTCGATGTGCTCGCCGCGCACGGCGAAAGCATAAACCACCCGGTCCGCGTCGATCGTTCGGGCGATGCCTGAGAACTCCGTGGAATCGGACAGGGCGTTGGCGATGGCGTCGTTGACGAGTTCCGGCTCGTCGCTCAAGTCCCACTCATCGGAGGCCCATACTAGGTTGGCATAGCCGTCGTGAACGACCACCCCGCGCAAGCTTGGCATGAGCATCCTGAGCAGGCGGCCATACGGGTCGAAAGACGCTTCCGTGGCGTGCATTTCGACGACGTTAGACTTGATATATAGCACTGAGGCCATCTCGGGAAAGGCTTGAGGTTGAAGCCACGCATCAATGTGCTGGAAACCCTGCCTAGCAGCTTTGACGAGCGTCGCAATTCAACGCAACAGTTTGGACGGGCACGTGTACGACAACGGCGCCAAACCTGGAAAATTGACAATAAGCGCCGGTTCTTGTGATTTACCTCCCGCTTCCAGGCAGATGGGCGTTTAGCGGCTCCTGCGGGTTAGAACCCTGAGCAGGTAGCGGCCTCCGGGGATGCGCACCAAACGGAATACCCTGCGCCAGAAGCGCCGCGCGTCTGCGTCGATGCTGACCAGCGGCAAGCTTTCGTACAGGCGCTCCAGAGGCTCATGCACGATCACATTCGCGGCCTCAACACTCGCGACTCGCTTCTGCGACATGAAGGTCAACAACACTCTCTCGCCATGCCATTCGATGCCTAAGTCGACTATTGGCCCGGCTCCGAAAGCCCTCGCGGCGCCGAGTTCAGCATCCCGCAGAAACACGTTGATTTCGTGCGGAGCTCGCCTGGAAAGTTGCCACGCGCCTGCGCCGCGTTGTTGCAGCAGAAATGCACCGGAAAAATTTCGCCGCAGCTTCGGTGACATGACTGCATCCTACCCGGGATTTACGCGCCGGCCAGTACTGTAGGATATTGCGGTGGATGAACCGATGAAATTGCTTCCCGGCCAGGTCTTGAGTATGAGCGGCAGGCTGAGGCTCGACTATTTCGCTGTGGGCCGCTTGGCATTTCCCTTCATGGTGAACAGCGCCGTGCAAGCGGTGCTGAACGCGACCGATACCTGGTTTATCGGACGCGTATCGCCGGCTGCCACCGCCGCCATCGGCGCGGTGTACTGGCCGGTGCTGGTGTTCGGACTGCTGTTTGGCGGCGTAGGACTTGCGGTGCAAACCTTGGTAGCGCAGGCCTATGGCGGCCGTCGCTACGCACGAGCATCGCAAGCGACCTGGACGGCATTGTGGGCATCGTTGTTCACGGTGCCTGTGTTTGTCTTACTTGCGCTGAGCGGCGCCAAGATCTTCAGCCCGTTCGGACTTCCGCAGGAAATCGGCCGGCTCGCGCTGACGTATTGGTTTCCGCGCATGCTGGGCGGTTCGTTGGGCGTGGCGCTGTGGGCGGTGTTAGGCTTCTTCAACGGCATCGGCCGTCCCACCGTTACGCTGCGGATCGCCGCCGGGGTAGCGCTGATCAACGCGCTGTTCAATCAACTGTTCATGTTCAATCTCGATATGGGCGTTGCCGGTTCCGCGTGGGCGACCAATTGCGCGCAGCTACTCGGGGTGGCGGTGGCGCTCATCTGGTTCCTTGCGCCGGGGATTCGGCTGCGCTTTCGCTCACACCTGACGACGCGACTTCACGGCCGGGCGCTGTGGCGTCAACTACAGCTGGGTTTCCCCATGGGAGTGCTCATTGCCGCGGATATTCTTGGCTTCGCGCTGTTTCAGCTGATGCAGGTGCGTCTGGGAACCGTCGATGGCGCATCGACACAAATCGTCATGATGCTGACGTCGTTTTGTTACATGCCGGCCGTGGGCATCGCCATGGCGGGAACGACGTTGGTCGGCCAAGCGATTGGCGCACATCATAAGGACTGGGCGTTGAAAGTCGGCAACGGAATCATCTTGATTGCGGTGCTCTACATGGGTGCGATCGGCGTTCTGCTGGCAGCCTTGGGGCCTTGGGTCTTGCCCTTTTTCACCAATGCCGCGGATCCACAGGCGGCGCAAGTCGTGCTACGCGCCAGCAAGTTGCTGTGGATCGCGGCCGGTTATCAGTTATTCGATGGCTTGAACATCGCCAGCAGCGCCAATTTGCGCGGCGCGGGTGATGTGCTGCTTCCGGCAGTCATGGTTCTTGCGCTATCGTGGCTCATCTTCGTGCCGCTTGCGCACAGCTTATCGTTCGCGCCGGGCCAAGGGTGGGTTAATTGGTTGCCTCAGTATGGCTGGGGCGCGGTCGGCGGGTGGTTCGCGGCATTGATCTACATTTTTTTCTTGGGTTTTATGCTGTTTCTTCGCTGGCGCTCGCGTGCCTGGCAACGCATCGCGCTGCCGCTCAATTGATGAACATGATTGCGCTCAATCGCATCCTGCTTGTTTGCGGCGTTGCCTTAACCTCCGGCGGCTCGATCGCGGCGGGGTCGATCGGCACCATTCCCGCCGGCATCACGCAGCTGATGGCGGCGCAGCGCCTACCGGCCGGCGCCTTGAGCTTCGTGATCGTCGATGCGGACTCGGGCCGCATCATGATGAGCCACAATGCGGCGACGCCGCGAAGCCCGGCTTCAACGATTAAGGCCGTAACGACGTTTGCCGCTCTAGACGTGCTGGGCCCCGCGTTCGTGTGGCAGACGCGCGCGTGGCTTCGCGAAGGCGATCTTTATCTGCAGGGCGGCGGCGATCCTTACATCACATTGGAGCGATGGTGGAGCTTCGTGCAAGGTTTGCGGGCTCAGGGCTTGAAATCGATTCCGGGCGACATCGTCATCGACAACACTGCATTTTCCTTGGCAAAGGACGACGCGGGCGCCTTCGACGGCCGGCCGAATCGCTCATACAACGTGGTACCCGATGCGTTGATGGTAAATTTCCAATCGATCGATTTCAGCCTCGCTGCCAATGCCGATACGCACCGGGTGGAGATTGTTGCGAATCCGGCGCCCATCAATCTGGGCGTGGAGAATCATATTCGGTATGCGCCGGGCCGTTGCAACGGGTCGGCAGCAAGAGTGGATTTTAGGGTTGCCTCGGCGGAGTGGGACCGCGTGGTTTTTTCCGGGGCATTGTCGCCCCACTGCGCGCAGCGCACGTTCGCGCGTGTTTTACTGCAGCCAACCACTTATGCCTACGGCACTTTTGTCAAGTTGTGGCGCGAATCGGGCGGCGAGTTCCATGGCAAATTGCGCATCGAATCTACGCCGGCCGACGCCAGGCCGCTCTTTACGTTCGACTCCTTGAGCTTGGCAGAAATCATACGGCTCACCAATAAACATAGCAGCAATCTGATGGCGCGGCATTTGCTCCTGACGCTCGGCAAGGAGCGCTTCGGAAAACCCGCAACTTTGGAAAAAGGCATTGCGGCCATAACGGATTGGAGCGGCGCACGAGGCTTCGATCTGACCGGCGTGGATCTCGACAACGGATCCGGGCTGTCTCGCAGCACCCATATCACTGTGCTGCAAATGGCGAAAATTTTGAACGCTGCCTACCACAGCCGTTTCGCGCCGGAATACCTGGCCTCATTTCCATTGGCTGGCATGGATGGCACTCTTCGCTCGCGGATGAAGAGCAGTCCTGTGGGAGTGGTTCGGCTCAAGACGGGGCACCTTGACAGCGTCAGCGGTGTCGCTGGTTATGTGACGACCGCCACGGGCAAAACCTACGTGCTCGTATCATTGGTCAATAACTTGCGCGCGGACTATGGCGCGGCGGAGCCCGTGCATGTGGCGCTTGTGGCTTGGATCTTGGAAAATCTGCAGCCCAAGAGCGCGGCGGGCTCTTAAGGGCGCTCCATCTCCCAAAGTATTGCCGTGACGTTTTTGCGTACCCATATGCCAAAGCCGACATACCGAAAGCTTCTGCTCAACCGCCGCCGGTACCAGTCACCGGCTCGCAGATGTACCGCGCTGTCAGTACGGCCGCGATCACAGTTCTCACGCCAATCCTCCGTGGTCAGCGCCGACACATAAAGCGCAGCCCGGCTGAGTCGGCTTAAGTTTGTGATCGCGCGTGCGGCCTGCGCATCCGGCAAGTATTGCAACACGTCATAACAAACCACCAGATCGAATGGTTTGAGCGGCGCAAAGTCGACTACCGAACCCAAGATCCAATCGAAACGGCCGCATAAGTACTCGCTCGCCTCCAGACCCACATAGCGGGACCGCGGCAAAAATTCTTTGAAAGGCCCGCGCAACAGGCCGATGCCGCAGCCCGCATCGAGGATTCTTCGCACGGGGATTTGGCATTGCTTCAAGGCAGTCGTGATGACGGCCGCTCGAGTGCGCATCTCGGCGGCGGTGACGACGCGTGTCGCTGCATTCAGATAAAACTTTCGGAAATACGCGGCGCTAAAATTGTTAGCGGCCGCCGTAACGTGTACTTTACGTCCTCCTTTTTGCCGTCGGTGTTCCGAGGATTCGCCCATGCTTGAGAAGATCCCGCGCGCGATCGCGTTACGCGCCATGATAGTGGCCTCGTTGATAGTCTGCTCGCCCGCTCTTCTCGGCGCAGCAAAATCAGCATCCTCGGGCGGCGGGATGCCCTCGATCGAGGCGAAAACCTCCGCGATGCGCCACATGCCGGGCTTCTTGCCGCTGCATTGGGATGCCAAAAACGGCAGGCTGTACCTGGAGATTCCTCAGTTCAATGTCGACATGCTGTATTTCGACTCGCTCCCCTACGGAACCGGCTCCAACGATTTGGGACTCGATCGGGGCCAGGTGTCGGCAGCGAAACTGGTTCGTTTTGAGCGCTTCGGTCCCAAGATTCTGTTGGTGCGACCGAATGAATATTTTCGCAGCTCATCGAGTGATCCGGCTCAGCAGCTGGCGGTGCGTCAATCGTTTCCGGAATCGATCCTTGGCAGCTTCACCGTGGCGGCCGAAAATTCGGCTGGCTCCGCCGACAGCGAGACCGTCTTGGTCGATGCCACTGATTTTTTTCTTCGCGACGTGCACGGAGTGACCGAGGTACTGGATAAACAGGGCCCGTACAAGCTCGACGGCGCGCGTTCGACCATCGCCGTCGATGCGACCAAAGTGTTTCCGAAGAACACGGAAGTGGAAGCGATTCTAACGTTCGCCGCGGATGCGCCGCTGCGGGGTTCGTTTGTCGGTGAGGTAACGCCGGATGCTCATGCTGTTAGCTTGCGCGAGCATCAGTCGTTTCTTGAATTGCCGGCGTCCGGATATGCGCCGCGGCGCTACGATCCACGCGCGGGGTACTTTCAGTTTGCGTACCGTGATTACGCGGCGCCGCTGGGCGCGCCTCTGGATCAGCGGCTCATCCTGCGGCACCGCCTGCTCAAACAAGATCCGAGCTGCGCGCAGGCATGTCGGCCGGTTAAGCCAATTCAATACTACGTCGACAGGGGAGCGCCCGAACCGATTCGCTCCGCATTGCTCGAAGGCGCGCGCTGGTGGGACCAGGCCTTTCAAGCTGCCGGTTGGGCCCCCGACACGTTTCGGGTCGACGTGCTTCCCCAAGGGGCCGATCCGATGGACGCCCGGTATAACATCATTCAATGGGTGCATCGATTCACGCGCGGTTGGTCCTATGGTCACCCGGTAGCAGATCCGCGCACCGGCGAAATCATCAAGGGAAACGTGACCTTGGGTTCGTTGCGCGGGCGGCAGGACTACCTGATCGCGGAGGCGCTGCTCTCCCCCTACGTCACGGGCAAGCAAATGACGCCGGAGAATGATCGCATGCTCGCCATGGCTTTGGCGCGTACCCGGCAATTGGCGGCTCACGAGACCGGCCACACGTTGGGGTTAGCGCATAACTTTGCCGCCAGTGCATTTCCGCATTCACCATCGGAATCCGTCTCGGTGATGGACTATCCGCATCCCTGGGTAACTCTCGACAAGACCGGCGCACCCGATTTGTCCTCCGCCTACGCCATGAATATCGGACTATGGGATAAAGTTGCGATCAACTACGGCTATCGCCAATTCTCCGATGGACCCGAAGAACACGCCGGCCTCGACGTCATTTTGAGCGACGCAACCAAGTCCGGACTCTTCTACATCACGGACGAGGATGCGCGGCCGCAGGGCGGTGCGCATCCGTTCGCGCATCTTTGGGACAATGGCACGGATGCGGCAGATGAATTGACGCGGATCATGGAAATCCGTGCGGCGGCCTTAATTCGGTTCGGTGAGAACGCGATTGCAGCGGGTGCGCCCCTGGCGGAACTCGAAGATACACTCGTGCCTCTATATTTGATGCATCGTTACCAGGCAGAGGCCGCGACGAAGATCATCGGCGGCTTGGACTATCGATATCAGCTGCGCGGTGACGGACAGATGAGTGCGGCGATCGTTTCCCCAGAAGAGCAGCGAAAGGCATTACGTGCGGTGATAAAGACCTTGTCCGCGGACGTTTTGACTCTGCCCGAATCTCTCTTGAGGCTGTTTCCGCCACGGCCGCCTGGCTTCGAGCGTAGCCGCGAGTCTCTGCCTGCCCAGACCGGGCTGACCTTCGATCCGATTGCGGCAGCGGAATCCGCCGCGGATATGACGTTGGCCGTATTGTTCGACCCGCAGCGCGCTGCACGCCTGGTTGAATATCACGCGCGCGCAAACACGCCGTCGCTTGCCGAGGTAATTGACGCGGCACTGCAGCTCAGCCGGCCGGCCGCTCAACATCCGGCGCAGAGTACGCATCAGGGAATCGGCGCCGAAGTCCAGGCGGCCATCTACGCGTGCACCGTCGAGGCGTTGCTCACCCTCGCGTCGGATCCGAAAGACTCAGTCGCAGTGCGCGCCATCACTTATGCGAAGCTGGACGACATCAAGCGGCGCAGCGACTCAAATTCGCCGCTCGAGGCGTATCTCATTCACCGCATCAAGCAGTTTCAAGACGATCCTGCGAGATTTGTCGCGGCCAAACCAATCGAAGCGCCGCCGGGTATGCCAATCGGAGATGAGGAGTATTGAGGCCTCGCGGCGCTGCTCGACGCTGGATGGGCGCACTGGTTGGATTCGATGAAGCTAGCTACAAGAAAACTCTCGGGGACGCCGGCTTTAGCGCTGGCGCGAGAAAGGTGAACTTTGTCGGTGCGGTGACAACGGTGGTTTGGCTGCTAATTTTGGTCGGGATGGTTTACGGGCCAATGGGCCGTGCCCGATGATGACTTGCAGGTTCTTCGGTAGATTGCGCGAGAGCGCATCGCACATTTGGATGGGGCCGGCAGCTGCGCGTCGCGGTGCGCCAACACCTCGGCGAGGTTCTCCCCGGCGTGCTGAAGTCCAAGAGCGGATCCGCATCGCCCATCCAATCGGCCGACCGAGGGCCATGACCAGGTATTTTAGGTGCTCACCCACTGGTTGCGTGTATCCAGCGGATCCCGGCATCCTGCGCTTAACCGGCGGCAACATGACCTAAGGGGTCTTTGTCCAGGCGTCGACCTTTTGCTTCTGTTGGGTGAGAAAACTATCGACTCGATCCACGGCGGCGTCGATCTGACTTTGTGGGCCGGTCAATACGTGACGGCTACGTGCCGCAACGATATTCGGATCCACATCCGTCATCGATTCAAGAGTTTGGGACATGGCAACTATGGCGGCTTGATGCTCGTTCAATGCGTCGACCTGAACGGGCTTTGCGTCTACGCCGATCGTGGAGGAACTTATCCGTGCAGGCGCATCAATGCGCGGCGGTTGATCCACAAGCAATGCCGAACCGATGGAATTCGCGGCTGCGGCACGCGCCCCTAAATCTCCGAGGGCCCATTTCTGCTGGAGGTATTTAAGAAGACTGGTGTGGTCGAAGAAATCGGAACACACTCCACTCCCAACGTACGGCGAAATGAGGACGGCCGGAACGCGGACACCGTATCGGTCAAAGGTGTACTCCTCCGTATGATGATCGGGCGGCACGGCCGCCGGCGGTGCAACGTGGTCATAGAAGCCGCCATGTTCGTCAAATAGTAGAACGAGAAGTGTAGATTTCCAGAGGTCCTCGTTCGCGCGGATGGCGTTATAGACACTCGCCACCAGGACATCACTTTCCATGATGTCGTGCGGCGGATGCGCATCGTTGGCGCCGGGCTGAAGATACGCGGGCTCGATAAAGCTAAAGGGAGGGAATTGATCCGCCTTGCCGGCGACATCTTGAAAAAATGCCTGCATGTGATGGTGCCGACTGGCATTTTCCGGGGACCACTGGTGCACAAACAGGAACGAGAGAGGCGTATCGCCAAAGTAGACTCGCCAGTCGATGTGCTTCTCATTTAAGCGATCAAATATCGTGGATTGATCATACCAGTGTAGATTGAGATTCATGATGCCGTGTGGCATTTTTACCCGGCCTAGACTGGTACCACTGAGCGCAAAGAGCCGATTGACCCAGGTTGGCCCTGGCACGGAAGAGTACCAGCGGTCGCAAACGGTGAAGGCATTGGCCAGCGCATGGATGGCGGGCAGTACGCCGCCGTCGTGGTACTTCATGACTTCCGATGGGTCGGTCATCTGATGATAGTTTTGCGCGTAGTCGAGTACAAAGCCCCCGTTCTCTTTCACGCCTCCGGAAGCGCCCAGCTGGATCAGCACGTCGGGGGTTTCATGAATGGGATCGTTTTGCACCTGACGAGCGGCCCCAGGTACTTGCCGATAGGATTTACCGTTCAGTTGATTGATCCCAGTGGGAGTGTATTTCGCCAATAGCTTAGGACAGCCTGCAAGGATATGATCGAATGACCGATTTTCGAACATTAAAACGACTACGTGCTTAATTGGGTCATCTTGCATAAGAATTTCTCACGTATATGTTGGCAGATCTGACAATCGATATAGTTCCTAGTTTGTCTGACCTTCCAGCCCGGGATAACTGTATCGTTCTGGCACATTCCAAAAATCGTGTTGTCGCATTTCACTACACTAGAACCTTTGGCATTCCCACGCCAAGAGATTCGATATCCTCTGGAAGCAACTTCCGCAATTTGATGCACCGTTCTCGAATATCTTCATAGTCATCGGAATTCGCATAAGAGAAAACAGACCCTTTCCCTCGGCTCAGAACGGATTTAAGTACTTTTTGCGGGCACGAGCACCACAAATTGCTGGATGTTCGCAAGCATATTTGGTGCTGCAGAGTCGGTCACGGCGGCAGCTCTCCGAAGTTCCTCCCTGCGAGTACAAACGGGAGTCGCCCTCGGCGAGCCACCGTCAGAGAGTCTTCAAATATTCGAGGAGCACCTTCTTTTGCCCAGCTGTCAGGGCAGTGCCGAATTCATGCCCGCAGCGACTGTTCCCGGAATCGAGTTCGGTACAATCGGTGCGGCCCTGCACCGCCAATTGCTGATTGATCGTCCACGGCCATTGCGGAGGCTCTATCTTCCTGATCAGACGCTCCAATAGCTCCAATCCCTCGAAATTGGTGCCGAACAGCCATCCAGCGTCCTGCTTCGGATGAAAGGTGGAGAAGACACTGGCCACTTCGCCGACATTTCGACCGAGCCCCGATACGGAGTTGCCGTTGTCCGCGAAGCCCGGCCATTGCGTTTGATCCTGCCGGGCGGCGTTGCAGAGAAACGGATAGCGCACGGGCGCATCCGCACGGAAGATGTTCGATGCAATGATGTGATCGGGCGCCGGCCCGATGTCCAATCCCGTGAGGCGATTGAAAATCATCGAAATGGCATCGGGCCAATTATGGACGAAACGGCTCTATTAGTTACGTAACGACTTTATTGTCGACGCACAGCACGCAGCCCCGCGATAGACCGTTTACTCGACGGTGAGACTCTTCGCCAAATTGCGCGGCTGGTCGACGTCGGTACCTTTCAGTACTGCCACGTGATAGGCGAGCAGCTGCATCGGAATGGCGAAGACGACGCACGCCTGCAGCGCAGTCGCGTGGGCGGGCATTTTGATGACGGTGATGCCGTCCTCGCTTTCCATGCCGGCCTTGGGATCGGCGAACACATACAGCTTGCCGCCCCGAGCCCGCACTTCTTGCAAATTCGATTTGAGCTTTTCGAGTAGATCGTTGCTCGGTGCGACGGCAACCACGGGCATGTCTTCATCGACCAGTGCCAGGGGACCATGCTTGAGCTCCGCCGCGGGATAGCCTTCCGCGTGGATGTAGGAGATCTCCTTGAGTTTCAACGCACCTTCCATTGCTATGGCCTGCAAGGGTCCGCGGCCGAGAAACAGCGCGTGATGCTTCTCCACGAAGATCTCCGCAAGCGCTTGTATGGTTTCATCGAGCTTGAGCGTTTTTTCCACCAATCCCGGCAGTTGCAGCAGTTGGGAAACCAGGGTACTTTCTTGGGCGGCAGCCGGACCGTTTTTTGCCAATGCTATCGTGAGCATGATGAGTGCGGTGAGCTGCGTGGTGAACGCCTTGGTGGATGCGACTCCGATTTCTGGTCCCGCACGCGTTAGCAGCACCAAGTTCGATTCCCTGACCATTGAGCTTTCGGCGACGTTGCAAATGCTGAGGGTCGACAGATACTTCGCTTGCTTGGCATTGCGCAGCGCGGCCAGCGTGTCCGCGGTTTCGCCGGACTGCGAGATGGTCACGAACAGCGTGTCCGGCGTGATCACCGGATCGCGGTAGCGGTACTCGCTGGCAATTTCGACGCGGGCTGGGATTCTGCAAATTTGCTCGATGAGATAACTGGCAACCACACCCGCGTGGAAGCTAGTGCCGCACGCGGCGATGTGGACCGCCTTGACCTGCTTGAAAATCTCGGCGGCGCCGGGCCCGAATGCGGCATCCAGCAATTTGCCGCCTGCGATGCGCTCTTCCAGGGTTTGTGCAATTGCCCGGGGTTGCTCGTGAATTTCCTTGAGCATGAAGTGCCGGTACTGGCCACGTTCCACGGCATCTGCCGGCAGGTCGCTTTCCCTGACCGCGCGCACGACGAGTTTCCCTTGCGGGTCAAAAATTCGTACCGAGAGGCGCCGGATCTCTGCGACGTCGCCTTCCTCCAAGAACATGAAGCGGCGCGTAACGGGCAACAGCGCGGCGACATCAGAAGCCGCGAAATTCTCATCGATCCCTAAGCCGATGACGGCGGGGCAGCCTTGGCGCGCCATCACGATGCACTCAGGGTCCGCCTCGCTCAACACTGCGAGCGCGTAGGCGCCTTGCAACTCGGTCACGGTTTTGCGCACGGCCGTCAAGAGATCGTTGCAGGAGCCGAGATGAAAGTGAATGCGGTGCGCAATGACCTCGGTGTCGGTTTCCGAGGTGAAGCTGTAGCCTAAGTTTTTGAGCTCTGCCCGCAGCTTCTCGTGATTTTCGATGATGCCGTTGTGGACGACCGCCACACTGCCGCGCGAGATATGGGGGTGAGCGTTTTCGGCGGTGGGGATCCCATGGGTCGCCCAACGGGTATGGGCTATGCCAATCGATCCATTGATCGGCTTCGCATCCAGCGCGTCCTGCAAGACCTTGACCTTGCCGACCGTACGCAGCCGGGCCAGTTGCGCATGGTCCAGAACCGCGATCCCTGCGGAATCATATCCTCGGTACTCAAGGCGCCGTAAACCCTCCATCAAGATTGGCACCGCACTGCGCTCGGCAACCACGCCCACAATGCCACACATATCGCTGCTGACCTTTAAATAAGAGGTGCCTAGTGTGCCCGAGACGGCAGGAAAATGGCGGTGTTTCCGGTGTACCCTTGCATGCTAAATGATATTATTTATTAAACAGTATTAGTGACTGTATAGTATTAACTTATGGACGATAGCAACGAACGCAAGTTACAAAAAGACCTAAACGGAGGCCTGGTGGGCCTGGTGTTGCTGGCGGTGCTCGCCGATTCGGACGAGGACCTGTATGGCTATGAAATCGCCAAGCGACTGGCCAACGCCAATGACGGGACCTCCATTTTCAAGGAAGGCACCATTTACCCGGTGCTCCGAGCACTCTCAGCCAGGAATCTGTTGACCAGTCGCATCGTGCCCTCCTACTCCGGTCCACCCCGGCGCTATTACCGAATCACTCAGCAAGGCCGCGGCGTACTCGCTGAATGGAAACTGATTTGGCAACGTACCCGCGGCTTCGTGGATCGATTCATAGAGACAGAGCATTCGGACATAGGGCATTCGTCGTGAACCGCAGCGCTCCGCCGCTCCCTCGACCTATTTTTCGGCGTATTTCTAGACCCTCGCGCTTATACGTCGCTGTTCTTTATGCTGCTGGCGCTGGCCATCGGCATTATATATTTCGTGCTGGCCGTAACTTTCGGTGAGCCTGTCGCTCATTGCCCTGCCGATTGCGGTGGTTTTGAGCCAGGCAGGTTGGGTATGTCTGAGGCGTGCGCGGCGGGTGAGTCTGTCTCGACCGATCCGCCCAACGCTTGAAACAGCGCTGCCGTATCGGCAAAGCGACCGACACGAGACTGAGTCACGGTGATCGACGCTTGCTGATATGCCTGCTCGGCACTGAGCAGGGCCAAATAGCTCACGGCACCGAGGTCCAGCTGGTGCCGCGCAACTTCAAGGCTCCTTTGTGCGGCGCTCTGGGCGCGCCCGGCTGCGCTCAAGGCATTGGCGTCCGCATCGAGCGCATGCAGCGCATCAGCGACGTTTTGAAATGCCGTCAGCACCGCTGACCTGTACGTCGCTGCGGCTTGATCCAACGCGGCGTCGGCAGCGCGTTTTCGGTGCAGCAAGCTACCGCCGGCGAATAGGGTTTGCGTGACATTCGCGCCGATACTCCAAAATCCTGTACCGGGCTTGAATAAGTCGCCCATGGCAGTTGCAGCACTCCCGGCAATCCCCGTGATAGTGAATTGCGGCAGGAGATTGGCGATGGCGACGCCAACTTGCGCGGTGGCCGAATGTAGCTGCGCCTCCGCGGCACGCACATCCGGCCGCCGTTCGACCAGCTGCGAAGGCACACCCAGCGGCAAATCGACAGGAAGCATCAATTGATCCAGGTCCAAGTCCGAGGCTTTGAAATCGGCGGGTAAGCGGCCCGTCAGCACCGCCAGCTGGTCGCGCGTCTGGTGTAACTGCCGCTCCAATGGCGGCAAGGTCGCCTCTAATTGCGCAAGTGCCGCCTCCTGCGCGTAGACATCGATTTCAGCTATGGCGCCTAGCTCGAGTTCTCTCTTGAGCACCCCCAGGGACTCACGTTCCAGCGCAATCACCCTCAGCGTCTCAGCAATTTGTGCTCGAAACCCGGCTTCTTGTATCGCGGATGTGACGACATTCGCCGTGAGCGTGAGGTAGGTGGCATCGAGCTGGAAGCGGCTGGCTTCCGCCTGCGCCGCCAACGATTCCAGTTGGCGGCGATTCGCGCCGAATATGTCGGGAACGTAGCTCACCGTGACTTGCGGTGTGAATAGATTGTATAAGGGGGTGCCGGAAGCCAAATTGGGCGCCAAAACGCCGGTTGCGTTGCGATTGCGGCTGGCATCGAAAGCGCCTTGCACCGCCGGAAAATAGCTGCCGCGCTGCGCGGCGGTATTCTCGAGTGCCTGACGCAATGCAGCTTGAGCGGACTGTACATCGGGATTGGCGCGCAGCGCCTCGGCGACGAGCGCATCGAGCTGCGCCGAGCCGAACAAAGTCCACCAATTTTTCGGCACGTCGGCGCCCGCCAGAAAGCGCTGCGCCTCTCCGCCGGTTTCGGAAGCCGAAGCGGTCTTGGGTGGCAGAGCCTCGGCGCTATAGCGCTCTGCTAACGGCGGCCTGGGCCGATGAAAATTCGGCCCGACGCAAGCACCCAACACCAATGCAGCCGCTAACAGCAGCGCGACGCAGCGCCTCATGCCCCGGCCTCCCTCGAGAGTTCTCGCGGCAGCTCCTGCGCCCGGGAGAATTTCAAGATCAGCACCGGCAGCACCAGCAAAATCAACAGAGGTGCAAACAACATGCCGCCCACAACGACACGCGCCAGCGGCCGCTGCACTTGCGATCCTATGTTCGTCGAAAATGCCGCGGGCAAAAGGCCCACGCACGCGACGATGCAAGTCATCATCACCGGCCTGAGCTGGGTGCGGCAGGTTTGCAGCATTGCGCTGGCGCGATCGAGTCCCGACTCGAGACTCAGATGGTAGTACGACAACACCAAGATCCCGTCCATGGCGGCGATTCCGAACAGCGCCACGAAGCCGATCGCCGAGGAAACGCTGAATGGCGTGGCCGTAATCCACAAGGCGAAGATGCCGCCGACCAAGGCCATCGGAATGACGCTCGCGGCGAGCAGTGCGTCGCGTAGGCTGCTGAAATTCAAATAAAGCAGCAGCACGATAAGCGCGATCGACAGCGGAACGGCCACGCCCAATCGTGCAATGGCTTCCTGCAAATTGCCGAACTCTCCCACCCACTCGAGGCGATATCCGCCAGGCAGCGAAACCGAAGACTCGACGCTGCGTTGGGCCTCGAGCACGGCGCTGCCGAGGTCACGGCCACGCACGCTGAATTTAATGGGCACGTAGCGCTGCTGCTGCTCGCGATAGATGAACGCCGCGCCGGACACCAAGCCTACATTCGCGACATCCTCAAGCGGAATCTGGATGACGCCGCCCGAGGTGGAGTGGGCTGCGACCGGAATGCGCTTGATGGACTCGAGATTTTGCCGAAACGGCGCCGCCAGACGCACCATCATTGGAAAATGGCGATCGCTGCCGCTTTCGTACAAGTCGCCGGCGCTTTGGCCGCCGATCGCCGCCTGAACCACGGCGTTGACGTCGCCGGGCGCGAGACCAAAGCGGGCGGCTCGCACTCGATCCACGTCGATGCGAATGGTCGGCTGTCCCAACGAGTGCAGCACTGCAAGGTCCGTGATCCCTGGAACCTTGGCGAGCGCGGCGGCAACGCTGTCGGCGGTTTTCTCAAGAGTCTCCAAGTCGTTGCCGTACACCTTGACGGAATTCTCGCCCTTGACCCCGGATGCGGCTTCCTCGACGTTGTCCTGAATATATTGAGAGAAATTGAAGTCCACGCCAGGAAACTGCTGCTCCAATGCGTTGGTCATGTCTTGGGTGAGCTTTTCCTTGTCGATGCCGGCGGGCCATTTATCAAAGGGCTTCAATGGCACGAAGAATTCTGCGTTGAAAAAACCAGTCGCATCGGTGCCGTCGTCGGGCCGGCCATGCTGCGACACCACCGATTCCACTTCGGGATAGGCAGCCATCGCTAAGCGCATTCGATTTACATAGGTGTCGCTGTCTTCCAGAGAAATCGACTGCGGAAAGGTGGCGCGAACCCAGAGATTTCCTTCTTCCAGCTTCGGCAAGAATTCCAATCCCAAGGAGCGCACGGCGACAATGGCGAGCAGCCCGAGTAGCGCAAGCCCCGCGAAAGTGATGATGCGGTTTGCCAGCACGAACTCAAGGGCCGGCTCATAGACGCGGCGAAGCCAGCGCACCACCGGCGTTTCACGCTCCGCCACCTTCACGTCCAGCAGCAGCAGGCTCAGGGCCGGTGCGATGGTAAAAGTGGCGATCAAACCGCCGGCGATCGCATAGGCGTAAGTTTTCGCCATGGGTCCAAAAATATGCCCTTCGATGCCCGACAGCGTAAAGAGCGGCACGAAGCCTGCGATGATGATTGCCGCGGCGAAAAAGATCGACTGGCTGACTTCCGCAGCGGCAACCGAGATGGTGCCGGTCCTGCCGCGAAATCCGCTGCGCACGCGCATGCGATGCAACGTGCTCGGGCCGTGACCCAGGTGCGCCGAGGCTTCGGCCAGATGGCGGTAGATGTTCTCGACCATGATCACCGTGGCATCGACCACCAAGCCGAAATCAATGGCGCCGACCGACAGCAAGTTTGCCGATTCACCCCGCAACACCATGAGACCGATTGCAAACGACAATGCGAACGGTATGGTCATGGCCACGATGACGGCACTGCGTACATTGCCGAGAAAGGCCCACTGCAGCAGAAAGATCAGCACGATCCCTGCAATCATGTTGTGCAGCACCGTGCGTGTCGTGACATGGATCAAATCGCTGCGATCGTAAATGCGCTGAATGCTGACGCCGAGCGGCAAAATCCCGGTGCTGTTGACTTTTACCACCTCCGCCTCGACGCGCTTGATGGTGGGAATGCTTTCCGCTCCACGGCGCATCAGCACGATTCCCTGAACAATGTCATCGACATCGTCGTAGCCCGCTATCCCCAAGCGCGGCATGTTGCCTATGGTGACATCGGCCACGTCACCAAGTACCACGGGCAATCCTTGATTGCTCGTGATCATGGTGTTGCGGATTTCGTCAGCGGAATGAATCAGGCCCACTCCGCGCACCACGGCGGATTGCGCGCCGAAATTTACCGTTTGGCCTCCCACATTGATGCTGGCGTTGCCGAGCGCCTGCAGAACCTGCGGCACGGACAGCCCGTAGCCGATGAGCTTTTGCTGGTCGATGGCGATGTCGTAGGTCTTGGTTTTGCCGCCCCAACCCGTCACATCGATCACTCCGGGAACCGCCTTGAAGCGCCGTTCCAGGACCCAGTCCTGCAAAGTCTTCAGGTCCGTGATCGAATAGTTCGGTGGTCCGACGACCCGATACCGATAGACCTCGCCAATCGGGCTCGTGGGCGATATTTGCGGCTGCGCGCCGTTCGGCAAGTTGCCGAGCTGCGAGAGGCGGTTCGTGACCCACTGCTCGGCTTGGGTGTAGGTGAAATCGTAAGTGAACTGCACCTTGACATCCGAAAGTCCGAACAGAGAAATCGTGCGGATCGCTTGCACATTCGGGATGCCGGCCATTTGGATTTCAAGGGGAATCGTGACGTAGCGTTCGATTTCCTCGGCAGATTGCCCGGTGCTTTGCGTCACAATGTCGACCAGCGGAGGCACCGGATCGGGATACGCCTCGATATTGAGCTTAAGAAAGCTCGCGGCACCCGCAGCAAGCAGCACGCATAAGACAACGATCATGAGCACGCGTTGACGAAGCGCGAAGCTGACGATGGCATTCATGAAGAACTGGGAACTGCGGCTTGATCGATGAAAAGGCCGCCTTTGGTGACGATTTTTTCGCCTGGCTTCAGGCCGTTGAGCACCTCGATCAAACCGTCATTGCTGCGCCCGGTTCGAATGCTCTTGAATTTCAGCAGCCCGTCCGCTGCGACCACCCAGACGTGCGCGGCAGCGCCTTCATAGACCACCGCACTTTCCGGGACCGCGGGCGCATCTGACGCTGCGCTGGTCAAAATGCGAAAATTCGCGAACATCTCGGGCTTCAGGGCGCCATCGCGATTGCCGATCTCGGCACGCACCGGCAGGCGGTGCGTCACCGGATCAACCACGGCACTGATATAGGTTAGACGTGCGTTGAACACCCGCTGCGGGTAAGCCGGTACATGCACTTCCACGGATTGTCCGAGCTTCACCAGACCGGCATCGGTCTCGCGTACGTTGGCTAGCAGCCAGACACTCGATGTGTCGGCAATGGTGAATTGCGGCGTCGCACTGCCGGCTTGCACATATTGGCCCGGCCCGACTTGTCTATCTACGACTACTCCGGCGATGGGTGCCGATAGCGTCGCGACGGGGCTGATCGCCTGATTCCGTTCCATCGCCGCAACTTCCGCGGGAGACTTGCCCAAAATGCTCAGGCGATTGCGAACCGAGCTGAGCGCGGTTTCCGCTGCAGTCAGGTCAGTTTGAGCAGATTGCCAATCCTGCAGACTGCCGCCTTTGGCGTCGTAAAGCGCATGTTTGCGGCCTTCATTGATGCGCGCGAGTTTCAGCTGGGCCGCGGCAGTCGCAAGATCGTTTTGCGCCTGCACGAATTCAGACGCCTCGAGTGTCGCCAGGGGCGCACCGGCTTTCACAGTATCGCCTAAGCTCGCAATGAGCCGCGTGATTCGACCCGAATAAGGCGAAAACACCGCCGTCGCGCGATCGCCGTTGGCGGCTATTTTCCCTTCAGTCAACTCTTCGCTGACGAAGGCATGGAGACTCACGGATTCGACCGTAAGGGTCTTCATCTGTTGCGCCGACGCGCGGAAGGTGCCGGGCGGCGCGGCGGCGGCGGCCGGGGTTTGCCGCTTGCCGAGGATGATGCCGCCTAGCCAGACGCCCAAGATAAGCAGCACTGCCGCGGCAACCCCGATAGCGGCCACGTGCAGTTGTTTCTCGCGAGACCACGCGCGTCGATTGATCAACTCCTGGCCGCTCGAAGGCTGCTCAGGTTCGCTTGCAGCATTGCTCATACAGGGACCTCGTTCGGCATCGCTTCCCGCGTTGTCCGCCCTCAGGCAGCGCCGAGGTTCAGTCGCCTGGGCTGCGCTTGGCTGGCCGTAGCGGCGGGCAAATGCACGATAAAGGTGGAGCCGCTGCCCTCGCTGCTGTCGACTTCGATCGTGCCGCCATGAAGCTCGAGCACCATGGCGACCAAATGAAGACCGACGCCGCTGCCGGCGACACCGACGGCGTTGGAGCCGCGGAAGTAACGCTCGAACAAATGAACCCGGTCCCGCTCTGCAATGCCGATGCCGCGATCGCGTATGCGCACCGACAGACTTTCGCCGCAGTCGCTGTATGCAATGACCTCGACCGGGTCGCCGGTCGCCGAATACTTGAGGGCATTGGACAAGAGGTTGCTGAACAAGGCGAATAGCAATTTTCGATCACCCTGCATGACGCTCGGCAATTCGCCGAACTCTTCGCGTATATCCGCGCTGCGGGTGGTTTCACGATGCAGCTGACACACCTCATGCAGCAATGCGGCGGGCTCGAAATCGCTGGGGCGATAGACCGCTTGCCCATCCAGCAGCAGCGAGGCCCCCAGCAAGCTGTCCATGATGCCGGTCAGGCGCGTCACCGCACTGCGAATGCGCATTGCGCGCTCCAGCAGGTCGTGGGGCGCAAGCCGGTCCTTGAGCTTAATCAGTCGCTGTGCTTGGGCGTCGATAACGGTCAGCGGGGTGCGGAATTCATGCGAGGTCATGGTGACGAAGTTGCGCTGTTGTGCGGTCGCGCGCCGTTCGTTTTCCAAGGTCGTCTCGAGTGAGGCAGCCTGCTCGATCAGCCGGCGCTGACTCTCGACCAGCGCGATCGCGTTGTCGCGAAAAACCGCGACTGAACGCGCCATTTCGCCGATCTCGTCATCGCGCCGCGTCCCGGGGATGTTGATATCCGTATCATGCGCGGCAAGGGCCTGCATACGCCGCGCTAGATTAAGCAGGGGGCGCGATACCGACCGCGTGATGTAAATGATTGTGGCGAGCACCAAGCAGGTTGCGACGATCATCGCGGCGACGATGAGGCGGCTGTCGTGGAGGTAGGTTCCGGCGGCGCGTTCACTGGCCTGCCGGGCCTTCGATACCGTCTGGTCGGTCAGTCGCCCCAAGGTGTCGCTTGCCATATCAAAGGCCTGCCGCGAAGTCGTCATGTACATGACGATGGCGTCGGATTTCGCGCTGCCATGCGATAGCGCAAGCACTTGAGAGGCAATCGCTTGGTACGCGGCCCATTCGCGTGCAAATTCGTCATAGAGCCGCTGCTCCGAATCTTCGTGCGGCAATCCTTCGAAGGCCCGTTGCGCACGCATGACCTGCGAATCCAGCCCGGCGATTTCTTTTTCGCTCGCGGCAAGTTCCTCTGCACTATTGGAAAGCAGGTGTGTGCCTTCGCCGGTCCGGTAGTCGGACATGTAGTTGTTGAGATCGCCGATCAGACGAATGTCCTGGAGCCATTGATTGCGAATTTCATCCGACACGCGATTGACGTCGCTCAGCCGCTGCATGCTAAAAATGCCAAGCCCGCTCATGAGCAATAGAAACAGCAGCGACGCGGCTGACAGCAGTATCCGGATGGCCCGCGGTGGGCGCGTGCGCGGAGCGGCTTCCATTAACGGCGGCATAGCGATTCTCTGCTCAAGGCTCTATCAACCTGCCGGAAACGGCTTTCACCGCAGCTTGCACGCGTGTCGCAACGTTGAGCTTGCGGCACGCAGTTTCGATGTGAAAATCCACATTGCGTTTGCTCGTAGCGATGATCTGTGCGATTTCGGCGGAGGTCTTGCCGCGCGCGGCCCAAGTCAGGCACTCGACCTCGCGGTCGCCAAGATCGATTTGCCGAGCCCAAGATTCGGTTCGCGCCACTTTGCTGAGGCGAGCGCGAATGATGGTATCGAGGACCTCAAAGTCGATCGGTTTGACGACATAGTCATCCGCGCCGAGACGGCGTCCCCTGAGCTGATTGTCCCGGTCACCCAACGCGGTCAGGAAGATGAACGGCATGGAAGCAAAGCGCGGCGTCAGTTCGACCAGACGATCGAGCAGTTCAAAGCCGCTCATCACCGGCATGCTGACATCGCAGAGCACAATATCCGGCTGCTGCTTGAGCACGGCGGAAAAGCCAGCTTGACCGTCGTGCGCCAGCACCATCTCGTAGCCGCGCTCGGCGAACTCCTCGGCGATGAGCGAAGCGGTTTCGAGGTCGTCTTCGACGCACAGTATCTTCTTGAGCGGCACGATATTCTGATGATCCGCGCCGTCGCAGCAGGCGTCTACTGTGATCAATGACAGTGGTGAGCGCGCCGTATTTACAGCCCCTCGGCCCGCGAATTCTAGAACTTCACCATCACTCCGGCACCGTAGATGATCTCGCGTGTGCGCAGGTCCGGGTTCCAAACGCCGCCTTCGACCGCGCAATTGTCCGCTCCTACGGTGCTACCGTTGTTGCAAACGAGCTGCGACGGCGAGCCGGTATTGCCCAAGGGTGGGGTGATGCCGCCGGATCCGGTCCAATAAGGAACACTAGAATGACGGTAGGTGAGCTCCGTCCACCAGGTTATCCAGTCTTTCGGCATGTACTGAAAATTGAGCTGCGTGTCCCATTGGAACAGTTTCTGCCCGGGATTTTCCGTGAAGTAGGGCGTGCCGGTGGTGGCAGTCGCCCCGTTGATCGATGGCACCAACACCAGGTAGCGGCCCGGATTGTTCATGAAACCGCCGCCGATGGTCACCGCATAGAGGTTGTTGTCGAACCACGTGCGGTCATAGGCCATCACGCCGAAAAAGTTCGCTTTGTTGGGCCTACCCCTGCAATGAACGCCGCCGCCGTATTCACAGCCGAAATCCACGGTGGTGGACATCGCCATGCGCGACACGCCGCGCCCATTCAGGCCATGCGCATCGTAGTAGTTCCAAACAATGCTGTCATCTTCGTGAAAGCGCGTCACCTTGCGGTAATCAATGAACGGCGCGTTCGGATTCGGCTGGCCGACGGGAGCATTCGGATCTGCGCCATTGTTGAGTTGCCCGCTGCCGGTCGCCAGATTGTCCTCTCCAATGGAATAGGTGTTAGCCACCAACTTGAGCGAGTCGTTCGGAATCCACAGGATCTGGCCGCCGAGACCCGGATGCTTGTTGAACTTCGCATAAGACTGCCAACCGTTGATGATCCAGGGTTCGATTTTCAGATGCTGCGTGGGCCAATACTGAATGCGCATGCCGTTGAAGAACCACGGCGTGTTGGATGACACGAACGACGGCTGATAGGTCCAGTTGTCGTAATTGTAGTAGCTGAACAGCCCGATATAGGAAACGAAAACGCCCAGGTCCACATTGAGTCCATGCGCCACGTCCCAGTGATAACCCGCATTGGCTTCGGAGAAATACTTGTAGGCGCCTTGCAGGTCCCACTGGCCCACGGCCGAACTTGCATCATTGCGCGGCGTGGTGACGGCAAAGAGTCCATACATCGACAGCAATCGCGCCCTGACGTTATCCCAGTGAAAATCCCCGCCGAAGCTCACCTGTTCGATTTGGAATTCACCCGAACGGAATTCCTCGGTCGAGCCCGAGATCGTGTGATCTTTCGGGTTGTTGGTTGACTGCAGATAGTTCATGTCGAACCGGATTTCAGGCGTAAAGAATTTCGTATCGAATATCGGTGAATTTTCGCGGCTCGTGCCGTTCATCCACCCTATATAGCCGACGTCCGCCAACGGCGTGACGGTGTCGTGTCCGGAAACCGGGTCGGGCGCTTGCAGCGCCTCGGATATTCTTACCGTGACGCTCGCGGGCGCAAAAGCGACACTGGGAACGGCTGCTGGCGGTGCAGGCAATGCTGGCGGAATGGCGGCGAGAGCCGCTCCTGCCACAATGTCGCGCCGAGTGGCTTGGCTCGCCGTCACTTGCACTGATGGCATCGTTACGTCGGAAACACCGTCCGCTTGCACGGTGAGCGACCATGTGCCGGGAGGCACATCAGCGAATGAATAAACGCCGTCGCTTGCGGAAATCGTGGCGCGAATTGCACTGCCATCCGCTCTGACTGCCGTGACTGTTGCTCCAGCTACCGGCAATTTTTCTGCATTCGTAAGCCTGCCGACGATGGCCCCTGCCGATGCTTTCACCGGACCCGTCGTTGAGGGCACGGGCGCTGCGTCATGGGCGAAACCTGAAGGTGCAATCGTAGCTACCAATGCGATCAGGATGAAGCGGCGAAACAATCCTATGTGTGTGTGGGCCATTGAACAAGCCCTCCGGGCTAGTGCTAGTGCTCCGCAGGGAGGCTCTGGTAGTAGCAAAGTCCGCCCATGATGATTGCGTGCGTGTAAAAAAGCCGACGCTTTAGCACCGGCGATGAAAAAATCTTGAAAAAAGCCTCGCGGCCAAGGCTAGCGCGGCGCGCGAAGTCAGCTGGAATTAGTCCTTGAGTTTCTGCATCGCGTTGGCGATGACGGCGGCCTTTTCCTTATCGTCCAGCTTGGCGGGCCGCATCCAATTGTCCTTGGTGATCGGCCTTGATCTTTCAAAGACAAGCTTGTTGTCCGGCGTACTCGAGGTGATCGTGGATCCCGCGCCGATGGTTGCGCCTGCGCCGATCCGCACCGGCGCCACCATCATACTGCCGGACCCGATGAAGGCGCCGTCTTCGATGAGTGTGGGCCACTTGTTGGCGCCGTCGTAATTGCAGGTGATGCTGCCGGCGCCGACGTTCACATCTTTGCCCAAGCGCGAATCGCCTAAGTAAGTCAAATGATTGGCCTTGCTCCCCGCGCCGATCTCTGTGTTTTTGACTTCGACGAAATTACCGATGTGCACCTCGCGGTGCATCACGGTGCCGGGCCTTAGTCTCGCGAAAGGGCCGATGCGGCAATTCTGCGCCACGACGGCCCGATCGAGGATGGAGTTTGCAAAGATCTCGGTTCGCTCGCCAATCGTTGAATTCTCGATGACGCAGTTGGGACCCACCTTGACGCCGGCCGCAAGATGAACGTTGCCGATGAACACGACATTGATGTCGATGAAAACATCGCGGCCCACTTGCACGTCGCCTCGAATATCGATGCGCGCCGGATCCGCCAGTGTCGCGCCTGCGAGCATCAGCTCCTCGGCGCGTCGGCGGCGGTAGCCGGCCTCGACTTGCGCCAGCTGGATCTTATCGTTGACGCCCGCGACCTCCAGAATGCTTGCGGCCGGAATCGCTTCGATACGGGTGCCGCCCTTCGCAGCACCCGAAACCACATCGGTCAGAAAATATTCGCGCTGAGCGTTGTTGCACCCCAACCCTAGTAGCCACTCGCGCAGACGAGCCGCCGGCGCCGCCATGAGGCCTGAATTGACCTCGCGGATCTGAAGCTGTTCTGCACTCGCGTCCTTCTGCTCCACGATGGCGGTAACCCGCGCCTCTGCGTTGCGCACGATGCGCCCATAGCCGCGCGCCTCGTCGAGGTTCACGGACAGTATGGCCAGCGCACCCGTGTCGGCGGCCGCGATGAGTTTTGCCAGAGAAGCGCCGCTGATGAGCGGTACGTCACCGTATAGCACCAGGACGATATGGTCGTCCGGAATCAAGCACATGGCCTGCATTACGGCATGACCGGTGCCGAGTTGATCCGCCTGCAAAACCCATTCGACGTGCTGGTGCGCGAGAGCAGCTTGCACCTGCGCGCCGCCGTGTCCGTAAACCACATAGATATTGCTGGGATTGAGTGTGCGCGCAGCGCTGATCACGTGTCGCAGCAAGGGTTCGCCGGCCAGCGGCTGCAGCACTTTCGGCAGATCGGAGTTCATCCGCTTGCCCTGGCCGGCTGCCAAAATCACGACCGAAAGCTGCATGCAGACTCCGCGGGCAACAGATTCCTAGCGTTTCTTGCGCAAACGCGCTATGGCGCGCAATTGCGCCAGAACACGAACCAGCTCCGCCTGCGCCTCGGCGATATCCACCTTGTCGCCGCGGTTGCGAACCGCATCTTCCGCGCGCTGTTTCGCTGCCAACGCGGCGGCCTCGTCCAGGTCCTTGGCTCGCACCGCGGTGTCCGCCAACACGGTGACCAGGTGCGGCTGAATCTCCATCGCACCACCACCCACGAAAAAGGACTGCTCCTCCTGTCCCTCGGTCTCCACCCGCACTTCGCCTGCCGTCAAAGTGGTCAGCAACGGCGCGTGACGCGGATAGATGCCTAGCTCGCCTTGCGATCCCGGCACGAACAGCCGCGTGGCCTCGCCGGAAAAGATCTGGCCTTCAGCACTGACGATGTCGACGTGAATGGTGTTGGCCATGTCTACTGCAGGGTCTTGGCTTTCTCGACGGCTTCTTCAATGCCGCCGATCATGTAGAACGCCTGCTCCGGCAGTTGGTCGTATTCGCCGGCGATGATGGCCTTAAAACCCCGGATGGTGTCCTTGAGCGGCACGATCTTGCCGTCTTGACCCGTGAATACCTTGGCGACGTTGAAGGGCTGCGATAAGAAGCGTTGGATCTTGCGCGCGCGGTACACGCTCAGCTTGTCTTCTTCGGACAATTCGTCCATTCCTAGAATCGCAATGATGTCCTGCAACTCCTTGTAGCGCTGCAATACAGCCTGCACGGCGCGGGCGGTGTCGTAGTGCTCCTGACCGACCACCAACGGATCGAGCTGGCGGCTGGTCGAATCCAGCGGGTCCACGGCCGGATAAATGCCCAGCGAGGCGATTTGGCGATTCAGCACTACGGTGGCGTCCAAGTGCGCGAACGTGGTCGCCGGCGAAGGATCCGTCAAGTCATCCGCGGGGACGTACACAGCCTGAATCGAGGTGATCGATCCGGTCTTGGTCGAGGTGATGCGCTCCTGCAGAACGCCCATTTCCTCCGCCAGAGTCGGCTGGTAACCCACTGCCGAGGGCATGCGGCCGAGCAGCGCCGACACTTCGGTGCCCGCCAGCGTGTAGCGATAAATATTGTCGACGAAGAACAGCACGTCGCGGCCCTTGCCCGAGGCTTGCTTCTCGTCGCGAAAATATTCGGCCATGGTCAAGCCCGTCAGCGCGACGCGCAGGCGATTGCCCGGCGGCTCATTCATCTGGCCATACACCATGGCCACTTTGGATTTCGAAAGGTCGTCCTTGTCGATGACGCCCGAGTCGATCATCTCATGATAGAAGTCGTTGCCTTCGCGCGTGCGCTCGCCGACACCGGCAAATACCGACAGTCCGCTGTACTGCTTGGCGATGTTGTTGATGAGCTCCAGCATGTTCACGGTCTTGCCGACGCCGGCGCCGCCGAACAATCCAACCTTGCCGCCCTTGGCAAACGGCACCAGCAGGTCGATGACTTTGATGCCGGTGACCAACAGATCCTGGCCGCCTGCTTGTTCATCATAGGCGGGCGCCGGACGGTGAATCGGCAGGTACTCCGTAGCTTTGACAGGGCCTCGCTCATCCTGCGGCTTGCCCAACACGTCCATGATGCGGCCGAGCGTGCCCGTGCCCACCGGCACCAAAATACCCTTGCCCGTGCCTTTGACCGTGAGGCCGCGGCGCAAGCCTTCCGATGGACCCATCGCAATCGCGCGAACCACGCCGTCGCCCAGTTGCTGTTGCACCTCGAGGGTCAGATCCACGTCATCGAGTGTGAGCGCGTCGTAGATCTTGGGAATCTGATCGCGCGGAAATTCTACGTCGATGACCGCACCGATGATTTGCACGATTTTACCGCTGGACATAATGCTTAACCTCTTGCCTAAACCGCTGCCGCGCCGCCGACGATTTCCGAAAGCTCTTTCGTAATCGCTGCCTGGCGTGCTTTGTTGTAAATGAGTTGCAGCTCATCGATGAGTTCACCTGCGTTATCGGTCGCCGCCTTCATGGCCACCATGCGCGCCGCCATCTCGCAGGCGACGTTTTCAACGGCACCCTGAAATATTTGGGCTTCGATATAGCGCATCAAAATGCCGTCAAGAATTGCCATGGAATCGGGCTCGTAAATGTAGTCCCAACGTTCCTGCAATTCGTCCTTGTCGATAGTCTGAATCGGCAGCAGCTGCGACACGATGCCCTTCTGAGTCATGGTGTTGACGAATACATTGTGCGCGAGCAGCAGCTGATCGACCTTGGTATCGCGATAAAAATCCAACATCACCTTGGTGGTGCCGATCAAGTCATTGATATGCGGTCGATCGCCGAGGTGAGTGACAGAGGCAGCGATCTCGACGCCGGTCAGGCGCCGAAAGAATTGCAGCGCCTTCGATCCGATAACGCACAAATACACTTTGGAGCCGCGCGACTGCGCCTCGCGAATCGCAATCAACGTGGCCTTGAACAAATTCAAATTAAGCGACCCGCACAATCCCCGATCGGTGCTGATCACGATAATGCCAACCGAGGTTACCGGGCGCTCCAGGGTGAATGGGTGCTTGTAATCCAAGTTCACTTGGCGCAGGTGGCCGATCATCTTGCGGATCTTTTCCGCATAGGGGCGCGCGGCGCGCATGCGCTCCTGCGCCTTGCGCATTTTGCTCGCCGCCACCATTTCCAGCGCCTTGGTTATCTTGCGGGTATTTTTGATACTCGCGATCTTGCCTCGGATTTCCTTTGCGCCTGCCATTTGGGTCCTAAGTGCCTAAGCCTTACACAGTCGCGAAAAATTCATCGCAACACTTCTTCATCGATGCTTCGACATCTTTGCTCAGGTCCGGTTTGCCGTTGATGGTCTTGAGCAAATCGCCATAGCTGGAACGTGCGAAGGACTGCAATCCTGCTTCCGTCTCCACCACCTTGAGGCGCGGAATCTTGTCGAAATAACCGTTGTTGGCCGCGTACAGCGTCAGCGACATTTCCGCGACCGACATGGGTGCGTACTGCTTCTGCTTCATGAGCTCCGTGACGCGTTGGCCGCGCTCGAGCTGTTTGCGGGTGGCCTCGTCCAAATCCGAGGCGAACTGCGAGAAGGCAGCCAGTTCGCGATATTGCGCCAGCGCCAGGCGCACGCCGCCGCCGAGCTTTTTGATGATGTTGGTTTGCGCGGCTCCGCCGACGCGCGATACGGAGATGCCGGCGTTGATGGCAGGGCGCATGCCGGCATTGAACAGATCGGTTTCCAAAAAGATCTGGCCGTCCGTGATGGAAATCACGTTGGTCGGCACGAACGCCGTGACGTCGCCCGCCTGAGTCTCGATGATGGGCAGCCCGGTCAAGGATCCGGTCTTGCCCTTGACGCGGCCGTTGGTAATTTTCTCGACGTATTCCTCGTTGACGCGGGCGGAACGCTCGAGCAAGCGCGAGTGTAGGTAGAACACGTCGCCGGGATACGCCTCGCGGCCCGGCGGACGGCGCAGCAGCAATGAAATTTGGCGGTACGCGACGGCCTGCTTGGACAAATCGTCGTACACGATCAACGCGTCTTCACCGTTGTCCATGAAGTACTCGCCCATCGCACAGCCGCCATACGGCGCCAGATACTGCATTGCCGCTGGTGTCGACGCGGAAGCCGCGACGATGATGGTGTGTCCCAAGGCGCCGTGCTCTTCGAGCTTGCGAACCACATTTGCGATGGAGCTTTGCTTCTGACCGATGGCGACGTAGACGCACTTAATGCCCGTGGCCTTCTGATTGATGATGGTGTCAATCGCCACCGCGGTCTTGCCGGTTTGGCGGTCGCCGATGATGAGTTCGCGCTGCCCACGGCCAATCGGCACCATGGCATCAATGGCCTTGAGGCCGGTTTGAACCGGTTGCGATACGCTTTTGCGAAAAATGACGCCCGGCGCCACGCGCTCCAAGGGTGACTTCAATTTGGCGTTTACCGGACCCTTGCCGTCGATGGGCGTTCCTAGTGCGTCGACCACGCGGCCGAGGAGTTCAGGACCCACCGGCACTTCAAGAATGCGGCCTGTGGTTTTGACCTCAGCGCCTTCGGAAATGCCTTTATAGTCGCCCAACACGACGGCGCCCACGGAATCCTGCTCGAGGTTCAGCGCGAGTCCGAAGATGTTGCCGGCGAATTCCAACATTTCGCCGTAGCGCGCGTCAGCGAGGCCGTGAATGCGCACGATGCCATCGGTGACGCTCACCACCGTGCCGACATTGCGTGCTTCGGTGGCGGACTTGAACTTGTCGATGCGCGCCTTGATGAGGTCGCTGATTTCCGATGCCTTGATGGCCATAACCTAAATCCTCTAGCAATGCTGGTCGTTTAAGCCGTCAGCTCGAACGCAATGCGTTTGAGCCGGCTGAGCAGGGAACCGTCGATTACCGTATCGCCGGCACGCAGCACGGCGCCGCCGATCAATGTGGAATCCGTAGCGCAATGCAGGCGCACTGTGCGCTTGAGCTTGCGCTCGAGAGCATTGGAGAGCGCCTGCCGTTGGGCACTATCGATTGGCGCGGCCGATGTTACCGTGACGTCGACAACGCTTTCCGCCTCGTCTTTGTACGCGTCGAACAGCGTGGAAATTTCGGGCAAGTAGCCGAGGCGATGATTCTCCGCGAGAATGCGGAAAAAGTTTTGCTGATGTTCATCGAGTGCGGCCCCCGTAACGCCCATTACAAACTGAGCCAGATCCTCGCCGCTGACGCTCGGGCTGCCGAGCAGCTCGTGCACCCGCGGATCGCGCACAGCCGTGGCGGCGGCACGCAGCGTCCCGGACCAGCGCGACAGGTCCGTGTCACCCTTGGCCTCCTGAAAAGCCGCTTTCGCGTAGGGCCGCGCGATGGTTGTTTTTTCAGCCATGCCGGATCGTCCTAGATCTGCGCCGCAAGCTTATCGATGAGATCGCTATGAGCGCGCGGATCGATTTCGCGCTCGAGGATCTTCGACGCCGCGCTGACGGCTATCTGCGCCACATCGCGCCGCAGGCTCTCGCGCGCGTGTGCCGCCGCGAGGTCGATTTGCTCCTGCGCCACGGCCAAGAGCCGCGCACCTTCGGCTGTGGCTGCACCCTTGGCCTCGTCCACCATGTCATTGGCCCGATGCTGTGCCTGGTCGATGATCTGACCGGCGCGCTCGCGCGCTTCGCGCATGATGACTTCCGCGCGCTCGTTGGCGGAAGCCAAGTCATGCTGGCCCTTGTCGGCGGCGGCAAGTCCCGCTGCGATCTTGCGCGAGCGCTCTTCCATCGGCACCAGGATCATCGGCCACACGAATTTCATCGTGAACCAGATGAGGACAATGAACATGAGCGTCTGCACGATCAGCGTGAGATTGATATTCACGATCGTCTCCTGACCAGCGTTGGCGACAGCACTTTTAGTGCGTCAATCCGGCGGTGAACGGATTCGCGAAGGTGAAGAACAGCGCGAAACCGATGCCGATCATGGCGACCGCGTCGACCAGCGCTGCCACGATGAACATCTTTATCTGCAACATCGGAGTTAGCTCAGGCTGGCGGGCGGCGCCTTCCAGAAAACGGCCGCCGAGAATGCCGAAGCCGATCGCGGTGCCGAGCGCGCCCATGCCGAAGATGATTCCGACGGCCAGCACGGTCATGGCCTGGACGTGTGCAAAATTTTCCATTCAATTCTCCTGAAGCGAAACAGCTAGCAAAAATGTTGTTACCGGACTTGAAGACATCAATGTTTTTCCTGGGCCATCGACAGATAGACGATCGTCAGCACCATGAATATGAAGGCTTGCAGCGTGATTATCAGCAAATGGAACACAGCCCACAGCAATGCGAACGCGAATTGCACGAGCAGCAGACCCCAGCCGCCCACACTCGACAACTGCGTGGCGCCGTGCAGCGTCAGGGCCGCGAGCAGCAAGAAAATCATCTCGCCGGCAAACAGGTTGCCGTACAAGCGCAGCGAGAGTGAAATGGGCCGTGCCACAAAGGGCACGATCTCAAGCAAAAAATTCACCGGCACCAGCAAGACTTTCACGAAGAGGTTCTTGGAAGTAAAGGGCTGCAAGGTCAGCTCCGCGAGGAAGCCGCCGAGCCCCTTTACCTTGATGCTGTAATAAATAATGAGAACGAATACCGTCAACGACATGGCGAAGGTGGTGTTGAGATCCGTGGTGGGCACCACTTTCAAATGTTCGATTCCGGCGTGGTGAGCAGCCCACGGCAATAGATCGACCGGCAACAGGTCCATGGCATTGAACAGAAATACCCAGCAGAAAATGGTCAACGCCAGCGGCGCGAGCAATTTGTTGGTGCCATGGAACGTGTCTTTGACTTGCTCATCGACTTTCTCGACGAGCAGCTCGACAAAATTCTGGAATTTTGCCGGCACGCCGGCCTTTGCCGTGCGCGCCGCAAAGTAGAACGCGCCGCCGAACAACAGCGCCAATACCGCCGAGAAAAATACCGTATCCAAGTGGATGACGGAGAAATCCACTATTCCCTTAGGTTCCTTGTTGGAGAGGAACGTCAGGTGATGAAGAATGTATTCGTTTGCGGTAGTAGGTTGCTCTGCTGCCATTTCAAGTCTTATGTGTGTCTCAATCGCCTCAAATCAACTGTTTTTCAACGTCCGCGCGGGACATTCGTCCCGCCGAGCGGCGGCAGCGCATTCGCCAGCGCAATCCAGAACACGAAGAAGGTTGCTACGTAGGTGCCGAGCATCGCCAGCGGCACCACCTTCATCGTCTTCAGCACCACAACGAACAGCACGATGACAATCGCGATCTTGGCGGTTTCGCCTATGAAGAACGCGCGCATCGCCCGCTGCCCATCTGCAGCCGATTTGCCGCCAAAACCTAGCAATGCCATGACAAGACTCGCAGCGGTGCCGATACCGCCACCCATCGCGGCGGATAAAGCTGCGTGGGGACCCGCAATCAGCCAGCTCACGAGAGCGCAGACTACGGTCACGGCCGCCTGGCCCAGTACGACGCTGAGAGCCAGCCGCCGCGCTAGGGCTAAATCGATCGCGACCAAGTTAAATCCCGTGGAACGAAGCTCACGAACACTTCGCCGTACTGCCAAAAATGGCCGGCGCATTATAGAGAGGCCGCCCTGGTGCATCAAGGCGTTTTCGGGCTATTTTGTCGCCCTATTGGATGTGGGCCAGAATGCCTTCGAGCTCGTCCAAACTGTTGTAACTGACGATGAGCTTGCCCCTGCCCGAAGCGGCATGTTGAAAGGCAACTTTGGCGCCCAGCTTCTCGGCAATCTCGGTTTCCAGGCGATGAATGTCCGGATCAGTTGCAGCCGCGGGGCTCGCGGCCTCGGCCGCTTTAGGATTTATGATGCGGCGCACCAATGCTTCCGTGTCGCGCACCGACAGGGTCTTTTTGGCGACCAGAGTCGCGACTTCGATTTGCTGGCGCCGAGTCGCAAGACCCAACAGGGCGCGCGCGTGGCCCATTTCGATCTGGCGGTGCTCAAGCATTTCCTTGACCTCGTCGGTCAATTCCATGAGCCGCACCAAATTGCTGACGGCGGCCCGCGAGCGGCCGACCGCCTCGGCTGCTGCCTGGTGCGTCAATCCAAACTCTTCGATCAACCGCAGCAGTGCGCGAGCCTCTTCCAATGGGTTGAGATTCTCGCGCTGAATGTTCTCGATGAGCGCCATGGCGACCGCGTCTTCGTCGGGCACATCGCGAATGACGGCGGGAATCTCCGCGAGTCCCGCCATTTGCGCCGCGCGCCAGCGCCGTTCGCCGGCGATGATTTCATAGCGCTGCGACTCGGTGGGATTCGGCCGCGGCAACGCTCGCACCAGAATGGGCTGGACCAGGCCGCGTGATTTGATGGAATCGGCCAATTCGCCCAAGGACTCAGGGCGCATGTCGGCGCGCGGCTGATACTTGCCCCGTTGCAACAGATCCACCGGCAGCGACGCCAAGCGGTCGCCGACCAGAATCGGGGGTTTCTCTGCGGCGTCGGGCATGCCAGCACGCCGCGCGAGCAGGGGGCTCAGCTCAGCCAGCCCTCGACCTAAAGACGGCTTTTTGCCGGACATAGCAATTTCCCGTAAACGGATCGGTTGATTATACGGGCGCACCCGACGGATCGTCTGGCGAATCGGGCGGTGAGTCGGCCGGCGCGTCCACTGCAGGGTCCTGTGGCAAATTTGGCGGCAATTCGTCGCGGCGAATCATCTCGCCGGCCAGCGCCAGATAGGCCAGCGCGCCGCGCGACTCCTTGTCGTGAAACAGCGCGGGCTTGCCGAAACTCGGAGCCTCGGCCAGTCTTACGTTGCGCGGAATCATGGTGCGAAACACTTTCTCGCCGAAGTGCTGGATGAGCTGGGCGGACACTTCGTTCGACAAATTATTGCGCGGATCGAACATGGTGCGCAGTAATCCTTCAATTTCCAACACGGGATTGATGCTCTCTTTAATTTGCTCGATGGTCTGCATCAAAGCGCTCAAGCCCTCCAGTGCGTAGTACTCGCACTGCATTGGCACCATCACGGAATCCGCGGCCACCAAGGCATTCAAAGTCAGCATGTTCAGCGACGGCGGGCAGTCGATCAGAATCACGTCGAAGTCGCCGCGCAGTTGGCTCAAGGCATTGCGCAATTTAAACTCGCGTCCGACCGACATGGTGAGCAACCGGACTTCAGCCGCGGTCAAATCCTGGTTTGCCGGCATCAGCATGAATCCGCCGTACTCGACGGCGACCAAGGCCTCAACGGCAGCACAATCACCCAACAAAACATCGCAGCTGGTGCGCGCTTGAGCGTGCTTGTCGATGCCGCAGCCCATGGTGGCATTGCCCTGCGGATCCAGATCGATGAGCAGCACGCGGCGCTTGGTCGCCGTCAGAGATGCGGCAAGATTGACCGCCGTCGTGGTCTTGCCGACGCCGCCTTTTTGATTGGCCACTGCGATGACGCGATTCATGGTTAGCTCGACTTTCGTTGTGCAGGAATCAACTCCACTAGATGGCGTTCATCAGGGAGGCCCGGCACGCTCAAGCGATGCACCGCCAACGCGCGGAACGATCTTGGCAGTGAGGATATCTCATCATCCGGCCGCTTTCCCTTCATCGCCAGCAACCGCCCGTCGGGAGCGCACAAGTGGCCGGCATAGGCCACAAAATCCGCAAGCGACGACAGGGCTCGAGCAAGCACTGTATCGAAAAGTTCGAACGGCCTATAGTTTTCCGCACGCGAATTGACTACTAACACGTTGCCGCACTCCAAGCGCTCTCTGGTCTGCTCGACGAATCGGGCTTTCTTGCCGGTCGCTTCAATGAGCGTGAAGCGGCGCTGCGGATTGACGATGGCCAGCGCCAAGCCCGGAAAGCCCGCGCCGGTGCCGACATCGGCCAGGCGCTCGCCACGCAGGTAGGACTGCACGCTTAGACTGTCGAGCACATGCTTTTGCAGCATGCCGGTGCGATCGCGGATCGCCGTCAAATTAAATTGGGCATTGCCCCGCTCGAGCTCATCCACCAGGCGCAGCAGCAATTCGGTGCGGACGGGGTCCAACTTGATCCCGAGTTCCCTCGCGCCTGAGGCGAGCATCTCGCGTTCGGCGGCTCGCATTGGGCTACCGCTGGGTCGCGCGATCCGCAGGATCAGCAGCGTCAAGCTGGACTGTCAATTGCGCCGATTCATCCGGCTCGTTCTCAAAATGACCGGAGAATGCAATTCCACCGTCTGAACCTGCGCACTCTTCGTTGTCAGCTCGAGCATTCTTCATCCACAGCCCGCAGGCACCGGCGAAAATTCTTGCCGCTTCGCCGGGCGGCAGCCGCACCGTGGCTTCGATGCGCGCAAGCCTATTGTGCTTGAAGCAAATCAGGTACTCAGTGGGCGATCGACCGATAAACAGCGGGCGGGGCCCATCAACGGCATAGCACTCGAACTCATCGACCGCCGCCGCCGCGCTGCGAGTCTCGTCGCGAAACAACAGAACCTCGTGCAATGTCAATGGGACATCTTTCAGCACACTGCCGAAAGGCGCGACAAGAAGCACATGCCAATCATAGGACGCATCCAACGGCGCTGGTGCGGGCTCCGGCGGCACCGCCGGTTTGAGCGTGGACACGGCGCAGGCAGCCAGCATCAGCGCAGTGCCCGCCAAGAGTGCTCGCCGCGCGTGTGCCGCTCGAAAGCTCAATCAAGCACCCGCCAGTCGACCGGCCAGAGTCTCGAGCTCAGCCGCCGCATCGGGATCCGCGGGTCGATCGTGCTCGAGCACGCGCCGCAACGCTTGCAACGCAGTGTCCTTGATCTTCATGCAGGTCTTCGCATAATGACTGCGCCAATCCGCTATCAGCTCGCGCTCGAAAAACTCGTAGTCTCGGTCATTGACGATGGCATCAAGAACCATGGCGCAGACTGCCAGCTGCTGCACGCGCGGCCATGTCAGCGCGGGCGCGGACGAGCCTTCGGCGAAACAGCGCCGCAGGTACGCGGGCGGTTCCGCGCTCGCGATCTCGTCGAGAAGATCGCCGACGTCGTAAGATTGGATCAAATGCTCGAAGTCCGCCATCGACCGCATGTCCTCGAGGTATGAGAACATCATAGTATGAACCGAATTTATTTGTTGCTGATGCTCGCTGCTGCGCTTTTCGCCGGCTCACCCACCTTCGCCGTTTCGCACGTCGAACGCGGCAACCTGAGTTTCGAAAACATTCCGCAAGCACCGGCCGGACTTGCCGAGAAATTGGATGCCTATCTAAACGCTCGCCAGGCAACGCCGTTGGGTTGGTCGCCGAAGGGCCAACTACTAATCGCCACTCGCTTCGCGGATGTCGAGCAACTGCATTTGGTGGAGCAGGCGGGCGGGGCACGCCGCCAGCTTACTTTCATGCACGAGCCGATCACCGAAGCTGCGTTTTCGCCCGATCCGGCGCGCAGCGCCTATGTGTTCTTGAAGGACTCGGGCGGCAATGAAAATGCACAGCTTTACTATCAGCGGGTGGGCGAGGCGACCGCGGCATTGTTGACCGACGGCAAATCCCTGAACGGTGCGCCCGTATGGTCCAACAGCGGACGTGAAGTCGCGTTCTTCAGCACCGCTCGCGATGGTCATAGTTACGACATCGACATCGTGGATCCGGAATCGGGCACATTGCCGCGCCTGGCAATCGCCGGTGACGGCAGCGGCGCGGCGTGGTCGGTGCTCGATTGGTCGCCCGATGATTCGAAGTTGCTGGTGCTCAAGCAAGTGTCGGTATCCGAGGGTTATCTGTACATCGTGGACTTGAGCACTGGTCAAAAGCGTGAAGTCGAACCTTCGCCGACCAAGGTCGGCATCGTGGACGCCAAATTTACGCGCGACGGCCAGGGCGTCTATTTGATCTCGGACCGCGAAGCTGAATTTGCGCGCCTGCGCTACATCAATTCATTCACCAATGACAAGACCGTCATTTCAGGCCATATACCCTGGGATATCGAGGCGATGGCAATTTCTCGCGACGGTCACTATCTCGCTTACGTCAGTAATGAGGCGGGCGCAAGCAAACTGAATATCTTGGATCTGCGCACGCATCAGGACCTCACGCCGCCGCGGTTGCAGCGCTCAGGGATAATCGGTTCCTTGAGCTTTGACGCCGACGGTAAGCGGCTCGCCTTCGGGTTCGCCGCTCCGAATCAACCGCGGGACGCCTACGTGTTGGATGTCGCGGAGAATCGATTGGACCCGTGGACGCGAAGCGAACCGGGCGCCGTGGATCTGGCGAAGTTCGTGCTGCCGCGACTGGCGGAGTTTCCAACCTTTGATCGGACGGACGGTAAAGCCCGCCTGATACCGGCGTATGTCTATGAACCCGCCAATCCCGGCCCGCATCCGGTGCTGATCTCGCTGCATGGCGGACCCGAGTCGCAGTTCCGTCCCGGCTTCGATGCCTGGATTCAATACACGGTCAACGAATTGGGCTTCGCCGTCATTGCACCCAACGTGCGCGGCTCATCGGGGTATGGCAGGACTTACATGGCCCTCGATAACGGCATGCTGCGTGAAGACGCGGTGAAAGATGTCGGCGCCCTGCTGGTCTGGCTCGCGTCGCAGAAGGACTTCGACGCCAAGCATGTGGTGGTCGCGGGCGGCTCGTATGGCGGATACCTGACGCTGGCAACGCTGGTCAATTACAGCGACCGGTTGCGCGGCGGCGTCGATATCAGTGGGATTGCGGACTTCGTGAGCTTTCTGACCAATACTGCGCCCTACCGCCAAAACCAGCGCCGCGCGGAATATGGCGATGAAAGGGACCTGGAGATGCGCAGTTTTTTGCGGCGCATCTCGCCGCTGACCAACGCCGATCGAATCACGCGTCCGTTGCTCGTGGTCCATGGCAAAAACGATCCGCGAGTACCCCTGTCCGAAGCGCAACAGATCGTGAACAAATTGCGCGCGAAAGGCGCAGAGGTTTGGTACTTGCTGGCCGCCGACGAAGGCCACGGCTACCGCAAAAAGCAGAACCGCGATGCGTACTACGAAACGTTCGCGCAATTTCTGATGACGCTGCGCAACTAAAGGCTGCGCAGGTAAAAGCTGTACTACGCAGGGCTGCGCAACCGGCGCCGCGAAACTCTTGTTGTTCCTAAGGACCGGCTATTTGCTTCCTGTGGTCGCCGTTGACAGGACCGATTTTTGATCCGCGAAGTAGGCGGCCACGATTTTCACGTCTTCATCGCTGGTCAGAAGCCGCGCCATGCCATCCATGACGACGTTCTTGCGGCGGCCGTTGCGATAAGAAATCAGTGCTTGTTCTAGATAATCCACATGCTGTCCGGCGAGCACCGGCGGTTTCGGGACCAACGGCGCTTCTACTCCAAGGCCGTTCTCACCGTGGCACGCGACACAGGCCGCGACTTGTTTGGGTGCTTTTGCCGCTGCGGCTGCCGGGCCCGGTTTCACGGGTGCCGCGCCTTGCAGATAGGCAGCGATGTCCGAAATGTCCTCATCCGAAAGCGAAGAAGCCTGCGCATGCATGGTGGCGTGAGGCCGCGCACCGTCGCGATACTCCTGCAGCGCCGCGACCAAATACTCGGCATTCTGGTGCCGCAGTTTCGGCACGCTGTAATCCGGATAGGCGTTGCGGTAGTTGGCTATCCCATGGCATCCATAGCACGTGTAGAACTTCATTTCGCCCTGGGCTGGATCGCCCGCCGCATGTGCGCCCAACGACAAACAAGTCAACGTCGCGCCGGCGAGCCACGCTTTGCCAATCAATCGAGAAAGCATCTGGTTCTCCGAGCCTTTCTTAAGGTTCAATTAGGTGCGGTGATGTTAAAGAGGAGACGGGCAAATTGCCACTGAAGTAGCGCCCCAAATAAGTAGATTCCAGAATCACTCTAAAGCGTTCGCCAGATCCTGGAGCAGTGTCGGATCAGTTGGCTTGGTTCCGGCTGGGTAACGACAGACCACCCGGCCGCCGCGGTCGATGAGAAACTTCTCGAAATTCCAGCCGATGTCGCCGGGAAAGCCGTTTTCCTTCGCCGTCAACCACGCATACAACGGGTGGCGGTGAGGCCCGTTCACGTCGATTTTCGCCGATAGCGGAAAAGTCACGCCAAAATTGATCGAGCAAAATGCCTGAATCTGCGCCGGCGTGCCAGGCTCTTGCGCGCCAAATTGGTTGCAGGGGAAACCGACAACGGTGAAATTCTGGTCCTTGAGTTCTTGGTAGAGGTCCTCGAGGCCCGCATATTGCGGGGTATAGCCGCACTTGCTGGCGACGTTCACCGCCAAGGTCACCTTGCCGCTCAGGGGCGCCAAGATATTAGAGCTGCCATCGAGTGCTTGCACCGTAAAATCGTAAAAAATACTCATGCGACGTCCTTCGGGTTCTGAAGCTTTACGCCGCGCATTCGCGCTTCCTCAGATGCACCAACAGCAGCGACACCGCGGCCGGGGTCAGTCCCGGAATGCGGGCAGCCTGGCCCAAGGTTTCCGGCCGTACGTTGCAAAGCTGTTGGCGAGCTTCATTGGACAACCCCCCGACCCCCGAGTAGTCGATATCCGTGGGCATGCGCAAGTCCTCATAGCGGCGCTGCCGTTCGATCTCATCGTTCTGGCGCCTAAGATAACCGGAATATTTGGCCTGCACTTCGACCTGCAGCTTCACCTGCTCGCTGAGTCGATCATCGGCATGCCAATCGCCAACCGCATTCGGCGCGACGCAGGTCAGATCATCGTAAGTCAACTCGGGCCTGCGCAATAAATCGCAGGCATGCGTCTCGCGCGCCAAGGGCGCGCCCAGTTTGCCGAGCAATGCAGCATCGACGTCGGCGGGATGCACAACGGCGCGCTCGAGCCGATCGGTTTCGCAAGCCACGGCGGCGCGCTTGCGCTGAAAAAATTCCCAGCGTTCATCATCGATGAGCCCTAATTCGCGTCCAATTGTCGTCAGGCGCAGATCCGCATTGTCTTCGCGCAATGAGAGCCGGTATTCCGCGCGGCTGGTGAACATGCGATAGGGCTCGGTCGCGCCGCGGGTGATCAAATCATCGACCAGCACGCCAAGATATGCCTCGCTGCGCTTTGGGCACCAGGCATCACGCCCCTGCACCGCAAGTGCGGCATTGGTGCCGGCCAGCAATCCTTGAGCTGCTGCCTCTTCGTAACCGGTGGTGCCGTTGATCTGGCCGGCGAAGTACAAGCCGGACAGAAATTTGCTCTCCAGGCTGTACTTCAAATCTCGGGGATCGAAGAAATCGTACTCGATCGCATAGCCCGGACGCGTAATGTGCGCGTGCTCGAATCCGACAATAGTGCGCACGAATTCATACTGCACATCGAAGGGCAGGCTGGTGGAGATGCCGTTGGGATAAATCTCGTGGGTATCCAAGCCCTCGGGTTCCACAAAGATCTGGTGCGATTGCTTGTCCGCGAATCGCACCACCTTGTCTTCAACTGACGGACAGTAGCGTGGGCCGACACCCTCGATCAACCCGGTGAACAGCGGCGAGCGCGCGGTGGCTGCGCGGATGATAGCGTGGGTTCGCTCATTGGTCGCGGTAATGTGGCAGGGGAGCTGGCGCGGATGCTGGCGGCGCGTTCCGAGATAGGAAAATACCGGCCGAGGGCTATCGCTGTGCTGTTCGCGAAGCGCCGAGAAATCGATGCTGCGGCCATCGATGCGCGGCGGCGTACCGGTCTTTAGGCGTCCGACACGCAAGGGTAATTCGCGCAGACGCGCGGCCAAGCTTAAGGAAGGCGGATCGCCGGCCCGGCCGCCGGCGTGGCTACTAAGGCCCACATGAATTTTGCCGCCCAAAAAGGTGCCCACGGTAAGTACGATTGCAGGCGCGCGAAACGCGAGACCGCTCTGGGTGACAACCCCAGCCACGCGACCGCCCTCAATGATCAAATCCGCCGCTTCCTGTTGAAACAGCGCCAGATGAGTTTGAGATTCAAGGATCCCTCGAATGGCGCGCCTATAGAGCTGCCGATCTGCCTGTGCCCGGGTGGCTCGCACGGCAGGCCCCTTGCTGGCATTCAAGGTGCGAAACTGAATGCCTGCCTGATCCGTGGCTCGCGCCATGGCCCCGCCCAACGCGTCAATTTCTTTGACCAGATGGCCCTTGCCTATACCCCCGATCGCGGGATTGCAGCTCATCTGCCCTAAGGTCTCGATGTTGTGCGTCAGTAGCAGGGTACTCTGCCCCAAACGCGCGGCCGCCAGCGCCGCTTCGGTACCGGCATGGCCGCCGCCGATGACGATGACATCGTACTGCTGTACAAAACGCATGACGCTGAATCTACTCGATTTTTGGCAAG
Source organism: Gammaproteobacteria bacterium (assembly GCA_041690895.1). Classification (GTDB taxonomy): domain Bacteria; phylum Pseudomonadota; class Gammaproteobacteria; order Steroidobacterales; family Steroidobacteraceae; genus Bog-1198. The sequence continues at coordinate 237,450 of JBEPVT010000001.1, read as the reverse complement.
AGGCGTACTCTAAACTCTGGCGCGCAAAAGCACCAGGGACGGGACGCTCGAGTACATGGACGGGATCTAGCTGCGGGACTTAATTAAATCGGCGAGCAGGTATAGTCCGCTGCGTGACTATTCGCACCGCCATTGCCGCTGAACGCGAAGCCCTAGAGGCCCTGCAGTGGCGCGCATCGCTTGCCAATGAAGGCGATCGTGATGCGCTGCTGCGCCATCCCGATGCGATTGATCTACCACTCGAACAGATTGCGGCCGGCGACGTGTTCGTGTTGGAACAGGACGGCGCCATTGCCGGTTTCTCGGCGATTCTGCCGCGCGATGACGGCGACACCGAACTCGACGCGCTATTTGTCGAGCCCAGCATTCAACGTCAAGGTATCGGGCGAAGGCTCATCGAACACAGCGCCGAAAGGGCGCGCTCGATGGGTTCGAACGCATTGCATGTGGTGGGCAATTTTCACGCGAAACGCTTCTATCTGGCCTGCGGATTCTCGATCGTCGGCAGCTTCGAAACCCGTTTTGGCCCGGGGCTGCTGATGCGCAAGACGCTCTGAGGCGATCTCACAGTGTGTTGTGTATTGTGCGACGAAGCCTACTCCACCGCGACCGGAATGCCGGCAAACTTGCCCGCCCACTGCTTGGGTCCCGTCTCATGTACCGATTCGCCGTCGGCGCTCACTGCCACCGTGACCGGCATGTCCTTGACGTCGAATTCGTACACTGCCTCCATGCCGAGTTCCGGGAAGGCCACGATGCGGCTGCCGCGAATGGCATTCGACACCAGCAACGCCGCGCCGCCGACCGCAATCAGATAGACCGAACGGTGCTTCGCAATGGAGGCGACCGTTTCTGGCCCGCGCTCGGCCTTGCCCACCATCGCCAGCAATCCCGCCTTGCCGAGCATCGTGTCTGTGAATCGATCCATGCGATTGGCGGTGGTGGGACCCGCCGGCCCGACGACTTCCGTGCCAACGGGATCAACAGGGCCGACGTAATAAATGACGCGACCGGTGAAATCCAAACCGGCAGGTAAAGGCTTGCCGGCATCGAGCAGTGCGCAGATGCGCTTGTGCGCGGCGTCGCGCCCCGTCAGCAACTTCCCCGACAACAGCAGGCGTTCGCCCGCCTTCCAAGTCGCGATCTGTTTTTTGGTGAGACCGTCAAGCGACACGCGGCGCGCGCCTGCAGCGGCGGTCCAGTGCACCTTGGGCCAGAGATCCAAGTCCGGCGGTTCGAGGATCGCGGGACCCGTGCCGTCAAGGGTGAAGTGAGTATGACGAGTGGCGGCGCAATTGGGGATCACCGCCACCGGCAACGAAGCAGCATGGGTCGGATAATCCAAAACCTTGACATCCAGCACCGTGGTCAAGCCGCCCAGGCCTTGAGCGCCGATCCCCAGCGCATTGACCCGTCGGTAGATTTCCAAACGCAGCTCCTGCAGCGGCGTCTTCGGTCCCCGCGCGATGAGATCGCCGATGTCGATGGGATCCATCAGCGATTTCTTCGCAAGCAGCATGGCCTTCTCAGCGCTGCCGCCGATCCCGATTCCCAACATTCCCGGCGGACACCAGCCCGCGCCCATTTCGGGCACCATTTCCAAGACCCAATCAGCCACTGAATCAGAGGGATTCAACATGGCGAAGAGAGATTTGTTTTCCGAACCACCGCCTTTCGCGGCGACGGTGATTTCGAGTTTGTCTCCCGCAACGAATTCCGTGTGAATCACGGCGGGCGTGTTGTCCTTGGTATTGGGGCGTTTGAAGGCGGGATCCGCGACAATGGAGGCGCGCAGCTTGTTTTCGGGATTTAAATAGGCGCGGCGCACACCCTCATTGATCATCGCCTCAAGATCGAGCTTCGCCTCCCAGGCCACCCCCATGCCGACTTTGACGAACACCACCACGATGCCGGTGTCCTGGCAGATCGGCCGATGCCCTTCGGCGCACATGCGCGAGTTGGTGAGGATCTGCGCGATGGCATCCCGCGCTGAGGGACTCTGTTCGAGCTCGTATGCGCGGCCCATGGCGCGAATGAAATCCGGCGTGTGGTAGTAGGAAATGTACTGCAGCGCGTCCGCAACGCTCGCAATCACATCGGCTTCGCGAATCACCGTCATGGATTTCTCAACATAATTCGAACTTAAGCCGCAAATCTATCAAGTTGTAAGCGAGCGTGGGTAGCGAATCCCATACAATCACTCCCAATGGAAGTTGGCATGCGGCAGCTATGCGGAGCATTCGTATGGATCGGGGCGAGCGCGTGCGCGTGGTGGGTGCGGCCCGCCGCCGCCGAACAGGCCGTGCTTCTGCCTACAATCGAATGCCGCCTCGAGCATCCGCTGCGTTTGACCTCGGTTGCCGCGCGCTGCGGCACCTTGCGCGTGCCAATCGATCGCGAACATCCCAAAAACGGGTCAATCGACTTGAAAATGGCGGTGGTGCCGGCGCTCAACCGGCGCAGCACCGCGGCGCCGTTATTTCTGTTGGCCGGCGGCCCGGGACAAAGCGCCATGCAAGTGTATGTGGCGCTCAGCAGCGCGTTCGTGCGGATCAACCGCAATCACGCCATCGTATTGTTGGATCAGCGCGGCACCGGAAGTTCCCATCAGCAATCTTGCGTCTACCCCGAGGATTGGCAGATGTCGGCGGATTCGATGCCGGTGCTGCGCAAGGCAACGGCGGACTGCATCGCCAAGCTTGGGCCGCAGGTGCGTTTCTATACCACCAGCATTGCCGTTCGCGACCTCGACGAAGTGCGCACGGCATTGGGCTTAGACCAGATCGACCTGTACGGCAGCTCCTATGGTACGCGCGTAGCGGAGCTGTACATGCGCCGCTACCCCGCACACGTGCACGCGGTGATTTTGGACGGCGTCACCTACCCGCAGCAGTCGATCAGCGCCGAGACGCCGCAGGACGGTGAGCGTGCCTTGAATCTGATCGTAGCTCGCTGCGTGCAAACACCTGACTGCGCCGCGACCTATCCTGCACTGCAGGACGAGCTGAAAGCCTTGCTGGGGCAATTCGGCCCGCGGAAGGTTGCGGTGACCATTGATGATCCAAATAGCGGACTGCCGCTCGAGATGGAGTTCAATCGCGGAGTCTTAAATGCAGCGCTGCGCTTGCTCTCATACAGCAGCATGCAGGCATCGCTGCTGCCCGCGCTCATCCACGAGGCCGCGCATGGCAAGCTGCGGCCGCTGGCGGCCCAATCCGTGATGAATGTACGGCAGATCACCGATCAGTTGGCAAACGGCATGCAGTACAGCGTGATCTGCAGCGAGGATGAACCCTTTTTGGCGGCTGCCAACGTCGATCGCGCAGCCATGGCAAAAACCTACCAAGGCACAGACATGATTGACGCCTTGCATGAGATCTGCCAGCTGTGGCCGCACGGACCGGTGGACACCGACCTGCACGCTCCCTTGCACAGCGACATCCCGACGCTATTGCTGTCCGGCGAGGCAGATCCGGTAACGCCTCCCGTCGACGCCGAGCGCGCCGCGAGCGGACTCAGCCGACACCGGCATTTGATATTGAAGGGCGAAGGGCACGGCCAGTTGCCGACCGGCTGCATGCCGATCATCGCGGCCGATTTTCTCGACCATGCTGCACCCGACACGCTCGATGCGAGCTGCCTCGAGCGGCACACGCCCGAGCCATTTTTCTTGAGCATGACAGGACCTGCCCCATGATCGAGGCGATGGGCTTGAACAAGCGCTTCGGCAGGATTGAGGCCGCGCGCGCGGTCTCCTTCGTGGCACGCGACGGCGAAATCACGGGTCTCCTGGGTGCCAACGGTGCGGGCAAATCCACCTGCCTGCGAATGCTGTACGGCGTGTTGACTCCCGACAGCGGCAAAGCGTGCATCGACGGCATCGACATTCTCGGCGAAACTTCCAAGGCCCGAGCGCACTTGGGCGTGCTGCCGCACGCCACCGGGCTATATAACAATTTGACGGCGCGCGAGAACATCCACTACTTCGGCAAACTGCATGGAATGGCGGCAGGGCGACTGGCGTCGCGCACCGCGCAGTTGTCGCTGGCGCTCGACATGGATTCCTTTATTGAACGGCGCGCGAAGGGGTTTTCACAGGGCCAGCGCATCAAGGTGGCCCTGGCCCGCGCCCTGGTTCACGACCCGGGCAACGTGGTGCTCGATGAGCCCACCAACGGACTCGACGTCATGGCGATACGCAATTTGCGCGAGATGCTGTTGGCTTTGAAGGCTCAAGGGCGCTGCGTATTGTTCTCCTCGCATGTCATGCAGGAGGTTGCGGCGCTGTGCGACCGCGTGGTCATTATCGGACACGGGCGCGTATTGGCCGACGCCACGCTGCAGCAGATTCGGGAGCGCAGCGGCACAGCGACGTTGGAGGAAGCATTCCTGCAAGTGCTGGGCGATACGGAAGGCGTCAGCTGAATGCGCACGCTCCTGACCGTCTTCGCCAAGGAGTTTTTGGAGAACTTGCGCGATCGGCGCACGCTGTTGTCGGCTCTGCTGTTCGGTCCCTTGTTTGGACCGCTGCTCTTCGGTCTCATGGTGTCGCGCATGCTGGAGCAGAGCGTAGTCGAATCGGACGTGCCCTTGAAGATCACGATTTCCGGGGGCCAGCACGCGCCCGGGCTGATTCGCTACCTCGAAGGCCGCGGCGTCAAGCTCACGCGCAAGCAACTGTCGGAGAACGAGGCGCGGACAGCCGTTCGCAACGGCAGCTCCCAGGTTGTGCTGCTGGTGCCCGAGGAATATCCGCAGCTATTCGTGGCAGCAAGACCGGCTCCGGTATTGCTGTTCGCGGACAGTGCGGACTCACAGACACGAAAGATCGCGGATCGAGCCAAGGCCTTGCTGGGCACGTATGGCAGCAGCATCGCGCAATTGAGGCTGGAGATGCGCGGCGTGAACCCGTTGCTCAGCGTACCCGTTGCGGTCAATGAGGTGGATGTCGCGACGCCTACCGGACGTGCGGTTGTGGTATTGGGATTCATGACCTATTTCGTGTTGTTCGCATTGTTGATGGGCGGGCTATACCTGGCGATCGATTCCACCGCAGGGGAGCGCGAACGCGGTTCGCTGGAGGCGCTGCTCAGCTTGCCGGTGGCGCGCTCGGCATTGGTGGGCGGGAAAATTTTGGCGACCTGCGCCTACATGTGCATTTCGCTGGGCCTGAGCTTGACCGCGTTCGTCTGCGTATTTCGCTTCGTGCCGCTCGAGCGGATCGGCATGAGCGCCAATCTAGGCTTCGGCACAGCGCTCATTTTCTTTGGAATTTGCCTGCCCTTCGTGCCCCTAGGCGCCACGCTGATGACCTTGGTTGCCTCATTCACGCGTACCTACCGCGAGGCGCAAACCTACCTGACCACGGTGCTGCTGGTCCCTACGTTGCCGATCGCGTTCGCCAGCATTTATTCGCTGAAGACCAAGAGTTCTTTGATGATCATCCCATCCTTGAGCCAGCATTTGTTGATGACCAGCGTGCTCAAGGAGGAACCGATTTTATTGCACGACGTGCTGGTATCCGCGGCTGCATCGCTTGGGCTTGCGCTGTTGATGTTCGTGCTCACGGCGCGTCACTGGCGGCGCGAAACCATGCTTGGTTAAGCGTTACTGTATGAGCGTTTAACAGCAAGGCCGGACTCAACAATTAGTGGATGCCTGTATAGGCGTCGAACTAGAGCATATGTATACTATTTGCAACGCAGCACCTGCGTTGCTCGGGGAGTTGAGGGATGAGCGAATCATCATCTGCACTGGGGGGTGTGGTGGCTTTTCTGGCCATCCTCACGATATCCGCAGGCACGATGCTCTGGCTCTTTTGGCGTTTTCCGCTCACCACCGCGATCGTAACGTTGGGCGTGTTCGCTGCGCTCGGAATATTGGCGAAGCTTTCCCGCTCCATCGATGTAACAGCTACCCGCCAAAGCGGGCGAGAGCCGCTTTAGCGCGTAAGGTTTGCGGATGCTTGGCGCCGAGCTGAGATTCCAAATCCGCAGTTGCGTTTTTCAACAGGGCCGGCGCATCAGCGCTGCCGTTTTTTGCCAGAACCTCGCCCAGCCGTTCCCGCGCCTCGGCCAGTTCCCAAATATCGTCGGGCGCCTTTTCTCGAATCGACACCGCTTCCCTCAGCACCGTCTCGGCGTCGGTGTTGCTGCCCAGTACGGATTCGACGCTCCCCAAACTCTCCAGTGCCATCGCCAGATTGGCTGCGCTCGGCGCCCCCAGCTTGCGCAAGCCCGCGACCGCCTCGGTAAGCTGCTGCTGAGCCCCTTGGTTGTTGCCCTGGCTCGCGGCGAGCTGCGCCGTGGCAATTTCGGCGCGCAGCGTCAAGGGATGCGCGGCGCCGTAATGCGCCAGCGCCGACTGATACGCCTGGCTCAAGGTGCTCGCGGCCTGCTCATGATTGCCGTTGGTCAACAGCGCCTCACCCAAAAATGTCCGCGCCTGAACCGCAACCGGGCTGTCGGGCCCCGCATAACGGCCCGCCATGTCCACCGCTTCGCGCAGCACGCTGATCCCCACTTCGCAGCGGTTGGTGACCGCAAGGATTCGGCCGTAGTAGCTCATTGCGGCGGCGACAGCCGCGGAGTCGCCAGCGAGCGCTCGTTCGCGTTCCACCGAGCTCTTCAGCAGACTCTCTGCGTCGCGCAAATGACCCGCGCGCATTTCCAGGGTGCCGGTGTTGGCGACGATGATCTGCGCGTCGATGCCGTCACCCAAGCCCAGCGCGCGGTATATGGCCGTAGTTTCGTAATATGCCTTGAGCGCTTCGGACACGCGGTTCACGGTGCCGAGCGTGATCGCAAGCGAGTTGAACAAGTTGGCGGTCTCGCGGTTGTCGTGACCGGATAAAGCGATGCGTTGCGCAATCGCCGTGCGAATCGTGGCAATGGCGCCCTCGATATCGCCGCGGGTGCGCTGCAGGCGGGCGCGAATGAGCAAGCCGTCAAGCCTTTCGTCCGCGTACAGCCGCGGCGATGCACGCCAAAAACTTTCCGCCTGGCGCAGCAATGCTGCGGCGCTATCGGCATGTCCTCGCAGCAGTTCTATGTTGGCGAGCTTTTGACTCGCATCGGCAATCGCGAAAGGATCCTCCTTGGAGTCCGCTTCGGCGAGAAATCCTTCCAGCAGCGATGCCGCGCCATTCGCATCCTCGAGCGCCCCGTAGAGATCGGCCAGTGTCAGAACGATTTGTCCCTTGAGCTGCGGCTGATCACGATATTCTTTCAGCACCCGTTGCGCGCTGTTGTCGATCATCGCCTTGGCCGTCGTCGATTTGGAATCCTGATCGCTGATCGCCTCGCGAAACAGACCCGTCAGGTTGTAACGAACGGCTTCCTCGCGTGCCGTATCGCGCCGCGCCACGTCGCGCTCTTGCGCGGCTTTCTCTGCCTGCCACGCTGCCACGCCCAATCCCACGACCAATGAAACGATTACCGCTGCAATGGCTGCGGCTGCCCAGCGATAACGACGCAGTGTACGGCTGATGACATATAGGCGCGCGCCCTCGCGCGCTTCGACGGGCTCGCCGCGCAGCGCGCGCTCGACGTCGAGCTTGATGGCCTGCACCGTCGCGTAGCGATCGCCCGGTTCCTTGCGCAAGGCCTTCGCCACGATGGCGTCTAGATCGCCGCGCAGCAGCCTCACCGGCACCGGCGGATTCGGTTCTGCTTCGGCTGCGCGGCTTAAAATGGGCGCAGGCCGCTGCAAGACCGTGCGCATCGCCTGCAACACCGGCGTGTCGGATCCCATCCAAGGATGCGTGCCGCTCAACAGTTCGAACAGCAGCAGTCCCAATGCGTACACGTCCGTGGCCGTGGTAACCGCGCCGCCGGTCAGCTGCTCGGGCGCCGCGCAAATCGGTGTCATGGGCGTTGCCGCCGCCTGGGTCACCCGGGCTCGCTGCGCGTCAAGCAGCTTTGCGATCCCAAAATCAAGCAGCTTCACCGTGCCGTTCGGCGTGACCAAAATGTTCGAAGGTTTGAGGTCGCGATGCACGATGAGATTGCGGTGGGCATAGGCAACGGCGTCGCACACTTGGATGAACAGTGCCAAGCGCTCATCGAAACCAGCTTGGGTGATCTGGCAGTACTCGGTAATCGACCGGCCTTCGACGAATTCCATCGCCATGAAGGGGCGCCCGTCCCCGGTTACGCCGCCATCGTAGAGCCGTGCGATGCCCGGATGCTCGAGCCGCGCCAGAATCTGGCGCTCGGCTTGGAACCGTTCCATCTGTGCCGCCGCTTCGCGCTGCAGGAGCTTGATCGCCACTCGTTGCTCGAAGTTGCCGTCGGCGCGAGTGGCTTCATACACTTCGCCCATGCCGCCGCGGCCGACAAGACGCGTGATGCGCCACGCACCGAGGCGCATGCCCACTGTGCCGTCCTCCATCAATTCGTTCGCGGGGGGCTTCGGCGGCGTCGACAGGAATCCGCTCGAAGCGCTCGCCGCGCGCAGCAGACTCTCGACTTCGGCGAGCACCGCGGCATCGTCGATCCGGCGGACGCGCAGATTCGCAATCCGCTCCCCTTCGGGCAAGTCGAACATGTCGTCGAGCAACGCATCGGCGCGGGCTCTTTGCTCGGGAGACAGCGGGGCTGTGATGGTATTGCTCGGTTGCATATTCTAGAAAGCCGAACGCTTGAAAGTCAGTGTACCTGAGCGGCCGCGAAGATTCGGTTGCACAGAGCGCCGAGCTTCCGAGGCAGCGCGTCCGCCGCAGCCGCGATTTCGTCGCTGTCGCCGCGGACCTGAATATCACAGAGCAGGTCGTTCTTTTGCGCGATGACCTCGTTGAGCGTGTCCTGCCACACGGCCGCGTCGCCGACCCCGGCCAGCGGTCGAACCGTCAGGGACATTTTGCCTCCAACCCACGCTTCGAGCGAGGCGCGGCCCAGCCCGGGCCGAACACTCACGGTGACAGCCGAGAAACCGGTGGTCAGGAAGACGCACGATTGACCGTCCCCAGCCAATGTGGTGGCATGCGAAATCGGCGCGCGCAAGAGTTCGCCCACGTCCGCCACCTTGAGAACCAAGCTCTCGCAGGGAGAAATCGGCGCCGCGGCCAGGATGCTTGGTGCGATGGTATGCTTCGAGCAGCCGGCGATCGCTGCGCACGCGGCCCAGAGCAGCAGGCTCAGTCGCGTGAATAAATTCATTTTGATTGCGCCCCGACACCCTTCATGGACTCGAGGTGCGCCAGATCGATCTCGCCTAAGAATTGCTCCAACGAGTGCATATCCACGCCGCTGCCGCTGAGCACATCCTTCTCGAAACCGCTATCGCTTTCCGAAGCGTTGTTCTGGAGCAGGCCATCCGCCAGATCCATCAATCCCGAGACGCCGGAAATATCGGCAATTTCGAGGTGCACGCCGGCGCCATCATTACCCACGTAGTCCGCTTTGGCGGAGGAGGTTTTCACGCCAACTGCGCCCTGATTCTCGCACCCAAGAGATAGCCGAGGGCGTTGCCCACTGTGGCGGCTCCCTGATCTCGCGCCGCTGCCTGAGCCGCGGCCCGCTCAGCGGGGGAGGCGCCCAGAATACTTTGTCCGGTCCCGCCGCTATGGGCAAAGGTGCTGAGTACTGCGAAGACGATGCCGACCAGAATGGTGCAAATAACGACGCTCGCGGTATAGCCGAATGCCTTTTCTTGCGGCGAATGCATGACCACCGGTAATCCGACCCAAAGCACGTAAATGCCGTAGAGGCCCGCGCTCAGTTGCAGCAACGTCGCCAGAATAGGCGACAAGGCGAGCACGGAACTGAGCAACGCGGGCGTGAGGCTGTACGCAGCGACTTTGAGCGTCTGGCGCTGGTCGCGAAGTGCTGAGAATGTGGGCGCCAGAGCATTGATGATGAGTCCAACAACGAATACCCCAAACAATCCGGAGACAAACATCGTCATCGTGTAGGTAAGTCCGTTCGCGATGGGCATGCGCAAGCTGTCGCCGAATGCCGAGTTGACGCCCAGTACGGACACCCGCACGAACCCCATCAGCGCCGCCAACAACGCGAGCGGTATGACATAACCTAAGTACAGCTGCGGATCGTCGTGGGTTCAGGCTCGATAATCGGCCATTCGGTCTTTGGACTAAGGATAATATTTTTGATGCGCGCCAGCAGTGCCGGTGCGGATACCGCGGCCCACGCCTTCGATTCATTGTACTGGGGAAAATTCATGTTGCCCTCGTTCACCGAATTGGTCTGATTGTGAAAACCAAATGTGCGGTTGGAACCCGCCATGGTGGTTCGTAGATCGACTTTGCCTACAGCCATCTGCGGCGGCTGTTCTGTAGAATCAGGCGATGGAAGAGGCACACCCGCTCCCCGACGATGCATTGAGTCGCTTGGAAGCCAGCAGCGCCTCAGCCGACGTGCGGCGCATCGCCGCCGAATTGTTGCCTGCCTTCTACCAACAACTACGCCGCATCGCGCAGCGCACCCGCGCGCGAATGGGCGCCGGCCACACGCTGCAGACAACCGCCCTAGTCCACGAGGCGTACCTGCGTCTGGGTCAATCACGCAGCTTCGTCGATGAAACCCATTTCTTGCGGGCGGCCGCTCTGGCCATGCGCCACGCGTTGATCAATTACGCCCAGTCACGGGTCGCAGAGAAGCGCGGCGGCGGCGGCCCGCATGTGACGCTGTCGCATATCGACGAGTTGTCGATCGATTCCGATGAAGGGCTGCTCGCGCTCAATGAAGCAATGGAACGGCTCACGCAAGAAATGCCCAGGCTTGCCGACGTGGTCGAGTGCCGATTCTTCGGCGGCTACGGCGAAGAAGACACCGCGCGCGCGTTGGGCGTTTCTCTGCGCACCGTGCAGCGCGACTGGCTCAAGGCACGAGCATGGCTATTTCGTGAGCTCGGCGGTAAGCCATGAAGTGGCGGGAATTTCGGCGCCAAGTGGTTCCTCTATGATTAGGACATCGATTTAAACGGGAGTACGTACTGTGAGCTTATTTGGCCACCCAACCGATCTAAACCGGCAGTTCATCGCGAGACCCGACACTGCCAAAGAAGACATTCTCTACAAGTGGCCGGACATGACCATTCGCAAGCTGACGCAGGTGACCGTACAGCCCGACGAGACTGCGCTGTTTTTCAAGGAAGGTAAGCTGGCCGGCACTCTGCCCCAGGGGCGTTCCACCATGGATGGCGCGCTGATTCCTTTCTTGGGTGATATCGTGGATTGGGCCAGCGGCGGAAATATGTACCGCGCCGAGTTGTACTTCGTCGGTACGCGGGAATTCGTGAGTCTGCCCTTCGGCGGCCCCATCGATAACATCGAGGATCCGGAAACCGGATTGGCGGTGGGCCTGCGTGTGTTCGGCGAATACGCCCTGTCCGTGAGCGACCCAGCCGCCATGATCCTGAAATTGGTCGGCACGCGTCAGGCCAGTAACGATCTGATCACCGACTGGGCGCGCGAACAGATTCTCAAAGCCTTGCGCACCAGCGTGGTAAAAAAGCTCACTGCGGAAAAATGGCCGGTACTGGGATTGGCCGCTCGCACCGGCGAGATCGAGACCGCGCTCATCGACGATGTACAAGCGCCCCTGGCGCCGTATGGGCTGAAAATTACTCGGCTCGGCAATATGACGATCAGCTTGAGCCCCGAGGATGAACAAACCTTGAAAGGCCTGCGCAAGGACACCGCCTACACGCGGCTCGCGGGCGGCTTTCGTGAATACGGCGTGGGCGCGGCGCTCAAGGGCATCGGTGAAGGAGCTGCCGCGGGCGGCGGCAACGGCGCCGCGGCCTTGGGTGTGGGCATGGGATTGGGCGGCATCGTTGCGGGAATCGGCGTCGCACCCTCGCCGGGCGCCGCCGGCGGCAGCGTCGCTTGTCCCAGCTGCCGTGCGCAGAACGCACCGGGCGCCAAATTTTGTTCGAGCTGCGGCGCTGCGATGGCGCCCAAGGGCGTGCACTGTACTCAATGCGGCACGGCCGCGGCGCCCGGCGCAAAATTCTGTGCCAATTGCGGAGGCGCGTTGACTTGAGCGCGCGCGCTGATTTCCTCCGGTTCGCGGCAGCTGTCACGGGGCTCTGCTTTGCGGCCGCTGCAATGGCGCGCACCGGCGGCGGCAGCCATGGCGCGGCGTCCAGTCATTCCGGCGGTTCGTTTGGCAGCGGCGGATCCTTGGGCGGCGTGGTGGTGCTGCTCATCATTGTGTTTGGGGCGGTTTACATCATGCGTCGCGTGAGGAACGGCTCGCCGGGGCAATCCTTCAGCGGCGCGTCACCGCAAGGCCAAGCTGCTATCGCGGCCTTGGGTTCCGTCATCCGCGCCGCTCGGCGCGCCCTGCCGCCGGCAATTGACGCTATCCGTGCGCTCGATCCTGGCTTCGAAATGGAAACCTTTCTGCAGCGTGCCGAAATGACCTTTTTCTTGGTCAAGCGCGGCGTGCAGAAGAACGATGCGGCGGCTATCCGTCCTTATTTGGACGACGGCGTCTTCGGCGCGGTCTCGCAGGGAATTTCCCAATCCAAAACGCAGCATCGCCATGCGCTGCTGGAGAGTCTCAATGTTCGCGGCCTGGCGGTGGAAGATGCACAGTGCACTGCGCAAGGACAGAGCATTCAGGTGCACTTTGATTTGGTCTATCGCGCCAAGACCTTGGACGATGCCAATCAAACCGTGGCCGATGAGGGACAGGATCAGCGGCACGCCGAGCGCTGGACGTTTGCGCGCGGCGCTGCCGCTCGCACAGCGGTCAATGGCGGTGTCATCGCGGCGCGCTGCCCGGCGTGCGGCGCCGAATTGCGGCTGGCATTGGACGGCACGTGTGCCCATTGCAAGGCAAGCGTCACTAACGGTTCGGTGGACTGGGCGGTCGTCGATGTTCAGCCGGCCGCTTACGTTGGCTACTCGGCTGAGTCGTCGCTGGGGTTCGCGGCCGCCTCGATTCCCGAGGGGCTCGCCGCGCTCAGCGCCGCGGACAAGGATTTCTCTCTCGGAGTATTCGAAGGACGCGTCAAGACCGCGTTTCTCGCGCTCCAGGACGCCTGGTGCAAGCAGAGCTTGGACGCCGGCCGCGCCTTCATGAGTCCGGGCGCCTATTTCACCTGGAGTGCACAGCTTGAGACCCTGGCCGCTGAAGGCCGGCGCAATGTCATGGAAAACATCAGCGTCCGCACCATCGAGCCGCTTCGCATCGTGCATGGCCACGTATTCGACGACTTGACGGTGCGCATCAGCGCCGCCGCCGCCGATTTTGAAGTCGACAAGAATGACAAGATCGTATTTGGTGATCACATGGTCAGGCCGTTCATGGAGGACTGGACCTTTCAGCGCTCGGTCGGTGTGACCACCTCGAACAAGCCCGGCACACTCGAGAACACCTGTCCGAGTTGCGGCGCTCCGGTATCCTTAACTCAAATCGGCGAATGCCGTTATTGCAAAGCTGCCGTGACCAGCGGCAAGTTCGATTGGGTCGTCTCGCGCATCGATCAAGAAGAGCACGCCAGCGCCGGGACGGGCGTATCGCTCAACAATGTGGGCGAAGCCCTCGCGCTGCAGGTGGGGGGTGCGATTGTCGGTGGCTTACTCAGCAGCCTGCTGTCGGACCGGCGTTAGGCTACTTTCCAATACAAAAGCTGCCGAATATTTCTCCAAGCAGATCATCGCTGCTGAACTCGCCGGTGATCTCACCTAAGGCCAGTTGCGCGCGCCGTAAATCCTCGGCGAACAGTTCGGACGCACGAGTTTTCGTCAAGGTTTCTGCCGCTTGTGCCACCGACGACTTGGCACGTTCCAGCGCGTCGAGATGGCGGCGCCGCGCCGAAAGCGCTGCAGATTCGCCGCTGCGGTAACCCGCGCTATCCTTAAGATGACTGCGCAACAGATCAAGGCCGGCGCCTGTTTTTGCACTCAAGAAAACTTGCGGCGGGTCGCGCGATTCATCGATGCTCGCTTGCACGCCGCTTAAGTCTATTTTGTTGAAGATCAAGGTGACCGGGACGCCTTGCGGCAGCGCGTTGAGTTCCGCGGCCACCTCGGAAGCGCCGCTCTCGCCGACCTGGACCGCAGCATCCAAAATGTACAGCACGCGATCGGCTCGACCCAGCTCCGCGAAGGCGCGGCGCACACCCTCGGTTTCAATGACATCCGCAGTCGCCCGCAGGCCCGCCGTATCGATCAGATTCAAGGGCAAACCATCCAGATGGACCTGCTGGCGCAGCACATCGCGCGTGGTGCCGGGCTGGTCGGTGACGATCGCGATCTCATCGCCCACGAGCTTGTTCAGCAAGCTGGATTTTCCCGCGTTGGGCTTGCCGGCGATCACGACGTTCAAGCCCTCGCGCAGCAGCGCGCCTTGACGTGCCGCCGCGAAGATGAAATCGAACCCGATAAAGATTTCCGCGATTCGACGCCCTAGCTCGCTGCCGGGAACGAAATCCAGTTCCTCATCCGGAAAATCGATGGCTGCTTCTACCAGCGCCCGCAGTTCCGTGATCTGCGCCTGCAGCGCATTGATGTGCGCGGAGAACTCTCCCTGCAGGGAACGCATGGCCGCGCGCGCCGCGGCCGAGCTACCGGCATCGATGAGATCCGCGATCGCTTCGGCCTGTGCAATATCGATCTTGCCATTCAAAAAGGCGCGTTCGCTGAACTCGCCTGGCCTTGCCATGCGGCATCCGAGCTCGAGCAACCGCTTCAGCAGCAAATCGAGGACCAAGATGCCGCCATGGCCCTGTAGTTCCAGCACGTGTTCGCCGGTGTAGGAGGCGGGAGCAGGAAAGTACAGCACCAAACCGCGGTCGATGGATTCGCCATCGCTGCCAAGAAAATGCGACACCTGCGCGACGCGTGGCGACGGCAGGCGTCCGATCATCGACTCGGCGATTTGCGGCACGTCGGGACCTGAAACGCGAATCACCCCGACCGCACCACGCCCCGGAGCACTGGCGATGGCGGCGATGGTCTCCATTAGAAGCCTTAAGTCACGGACTTTAAGAGCGCTGCTTGGCAGCCTCGGTTTCGACCACTTTATTGACGCGCCACTGCTGCGCGATCGATAGCACGGTGTTGGTCAGCCAGTAAAGCGTCAGTCCTGACGGGAAAAACGCCATCATGCCGGTCATGACCAGCGGCATGAATTGCATGATCTTGGCCTGCATTGGGTCGGGCGGAGCAGGATTTAATTTGAACTGCGCGAACATGGCACTGCCCATGAGCAGCGGCAGCACGAAGTACGGATCACGCGAGGACAGATCGTTGATCCAGAGCAGAAACGGCGCTTGGCGCATTTCCACGCTCTCCAACAGCACCCGGTAGAACGAGATGAACACCGGGATCTGAACGATCATCGGCAAGCAGCCCGCGAGCGGATTGATCTTTTCCTTCTTGTACAGCTCCATCATTGCGCGGCCCAATTTCTCGCGGTCGTCCTTGAAGGTTTCCTGTATCTGCTTCATGCGCGGGCCCACCGCGCGCATTTTGGCCATGGAACGGCCGCTCGCCTGTTGCAAGGGATAGAACAACAATTTGATTAGGAGCGTGACGATGATGATCGACCAGCCCCAATTGCCGATGAGCTTGTGGACCCAGTTAAGGCCGGTAAACAACGGCTGGGCCAGCACGGTCAGAATTCCAAAATCGACGGTACGCTCCAAATTTCTTCCGACGGCCGCGAGCTGAGATTGCAATTTGGGTCCGACGAACAGGTCCTCGTGGAACTGCGCCGTGGCACCGGCGGGCACCTCGACAATCGGTCCGGTGGCGCTTATCAAGTATTCGTTGTTGCGAACCTGCAGCTGATATTGATAGGGCTGGCTTGCGGGCGGAACGACGGCTGCAACAAATTGATGCTGCAACGACGCCAGCCAACCGTTGGTAATGGTCGCCGAATATTTCGCATCGGTGTCGCTCTCGACATTCAGGTCCTTGGACTTGGTGCCGTCGTAAACCGCAGGGCCTTTGAAAGAATAGGTTTCGACATCGAAATAGGAACGCGAAGCATGTTCCCAGTGACGCAGGATCTGTGCATACGACGCCAATTTGCGCGGCGTCGCGCTGTCATTTTTCACATCGTAGTCAAGCCCGATGGCGTACTGGCCGCGCTTGAAAATGAACGTTTTCGTGACGGTCATGCCTTGCCCGTCGCTCCAGGTCAGCGGCACGCGCAGCTCGTTCGCGCCCGGCGCGAGCGCAAAACTCTGTTGGCCAGATTTCCATAGGGCCAAATGCGTGGGCGCCGCTTCGCCCGCGGTGCCCGTCAGTCCGCTCTGCAGCAGGTACAGGCTCGCCTGTGGTTCGTAGCTCAACAGCCGGACCGGAATATTCGGCGTGTCCTTGCGCAGCGGATATTCTTTCAGATCCGCCTGATCGAGTTCGCCGCCTTTGAGATTGATGCCGATGTCTAGCACGTCGGTGCTGACGCGAACAGGCATGTCAGGCGCGGTCGGCGCTTCTGCACTGGATGCTGCCTGCGCTGGCTGATTTGCAGACGCGGCGGCCGGCGCCGCGTTGGCTGTTTGCGGCACCGAATTCGCCAGCGTGTTGGCGGGCGATGATGCGGCCGGCGCGGTGCCCGTGCTCGTTTGAACTGCAGGTGTCGCCTGCCGCTCGTAGTCGTGCAGCCAGGTGGTGTAGTTCAGGTACAGGATCGCGGCGAGAACGCCCCAGAGCATGATGCGGATATTAGGCATGGGACAGTCTCTTATCCGGCACGGGATCGTAGCCGCCCTCTGCAAACGGGTGACAACGCAGAAGTCGGCGAACAGCGAGCCACAAACCGCGCCAGACACCATAGCGTTCGATGGCGGTATGCGCGTAGCAGGAACACGAGGGATAGAACCGGCAGCGGGATCCGAGCATAGGGCTGACACCTAACTGATAGGCGCGGATGACCCACATCAAGAGTTGGCGAAGCGTTACCATTTCTGCGTGATCGACTTCCAATGCTCATCGAGACTTATGCGCAATTCATTCAGATTCGCCGATCGCGCGGCTTCTCGGGCAGACACGGTAACATCGACCGGCGGCAAAGAGTGTTGGTTCAAGCGAAAGGATTCGCGTGCGAGACGCTTGATGCGGTTGCGCGCTACGGCGGTCCCGAAGGTGCGCGTTGCGATGCTCAATCCCAACCGCGCATGGGAGGCCTGGTTGGCCAGAACCGACAGGCTAAAAAATGCATCGGAAAATTTTTTGCCGCGCCGCTTTACGTCACGAAATTCGGCCGGCTGATGCAAACGCTTGCGCGGCTCGAACGTCAGTTTACGGATCTGAAAGAGCCCTAGCGAAGAATTACGGGCAAAGCTTCTTGCGGCCTTTGGCGCGCCGACGAGCCAGCAAGCGGCGTCCGCTTTTCGTAGCCATGCGCGCGCGGAAACCGTGGGTGCGGGCGCGATGTAAATTACTGGGGTTAAAAGTACGTTTCATAGCGCGACTCGAGCTGAAACCTAAGGGCCAAATCAAGGGACTGGGCGATTTACGAAAGGCGGCAAGGGTACTGAGCGAGCCTTGATGTGTCAATAGACGCCCCTTCAAGTTGGAGCTAGACTCCCTGCCCTTTCGTCACTTTGCCCCTTGCCCACAAACCTAGGAGAGCGCTCTTGCCGGAGTCGCTATGGAACCGCTGTCTGCGAGTGCTCGAGAGCGAGCTCCCGGAACAGCAGTTCAATACCTGGGTGCGACCCCTGCAGGCTGTAGAACGCGACGGCGAGCTGAAGCTGTTGGCGCCGAACCGTTATGTCATTGAGTGGCTGGGTCAAAACCTGCTGCCGCGGATCAGGGAGCTCATTCTCGCCTTTGCCGATGGACTTGCGCCGGAAGTGGCGCTCGATGTCGGCACGCGCGCCGGCGTCATTGCCCAAGTAGCCCCCGCGGCACTGCGTGATGATGGCGCGAGCGCTGCGGCGAGAGCTCGCAAGCTTGCCCCCGTGGTGCTCGGCAGCCGAATCAACGTCGATTTTACTTTCGACAGCTTTGTCGAGGGCAAGAGCAACCAGCTCGCCAAGGCGGCGGCGATTCAAGTCGCAGGAAATCCTGGCCGCGCATACAACCCGTTGTTTATCTATGGAGGCGTGGGCTTGGGCAAGACGCACTTGATGCACGCAGTGGCGAATAAATTGAAAGAACGCAACCCCGAGGCGCGCCTCGCCTACGTGCACAGCGAACGATTCGTGGGCGATATGGTGCGAGCCTTGCAGCACAACACCATCAACGATTTCAAAGCGGCGTATCGATCACTGGATTGTCTGATGATCGACGATATCCAGTTTTTTGCCGGAAAAGACCGCTCGCAGGAAGAATTCTTCCATACCTTCAACGCGCTGCTCGAGAGTCAGCAGCAGGTGATCTTGACGTGCGATCGCTACCCCAAAGAAGTCGATGGACTCGAAGAGCGGTTGAAGTCGCGCTTCGGCTGGGGCCTCACGGTTGCGATCGAACCGCCGGAATTGGAAACTTGCGTTGCGATTCTGATGAGCAAGGCAGCCATGACGCATGTGGATCTTCCCGAAGAAGTCGCCTTCTTCATTGCGAAACGGATTCGCTCGAACGTGCGCGAGTTGGAAGGCGCGCTGCGCCGGGTAGTCGCGACTTCCAATTTTACCGGCAGGCCGATAACGCTGGAGTTCGCGAAGGAAGCATTGCGCGATCTTTTAGCGTTGCAGGAAAAGTTGGTCACGATTGAAAATATCCAAAAGACCGTCGCTGAATACTACAAAATCAGGATTGCGGATTTGCTCTCAAAGCGCCGCAGCCGTTCAATCGCGCGACCGCGGCAAGTCGCGATGGCATTGGCGAAGGAGTTGACCAACCACAGCCTGCCGGAAATTGGCGATGCTTTTGGCGGTCGGGACCACACTACGGTGCTGCATGCGTGCAGGCGCGTCAAGGAGCTGCGCGAGACGGAACGGCGCATTGGCGAGGACTATTTGAACTTGTTAAGAACCCTAGCGGGATAGGGTAGAAAAAGCTGTGGACGAAGCTGTGGATAAAGATATCCACAGCTGAATGACAGTTTGCGAGCGGCCTGTGGACAAGTGTTGAGGTTATTTCGTTTATTCGTAGATTATGGATTTATATATATTTTGTTGCGTTATCCACAGTAATTTGGTCCTTCATTAATCATAGTAATTATCTCTTTAAGAATCTAAATCTAAGATTGGAAGACGGGTGAGCCCATGAAATTGACGGCAGAGCGCGAGAAATTATTGACCCCCCTACAGGCGGTCATTGGGGTAGTCGAACGACGTCAGACCATGCCGGTACTGGCCAACGTATTGCTTGGCGTGCGCCAGGGCCAGTTGTCCATTGCGGCTACGGATCTGGAGGTGGAACTCGTTGCGGCGACCGAAGTGGCGGTGCAGGACAGCGGCGACATCACCGTGCCGGGACGAAAATTCCTGGATATTTTGCGGGCGCTGCCGGAAAAGGTTTCCGTGTCCCTAAGCCTCGAAGGCGAAAAAATTGTGATCAAAGCAGGTCGCAGCCGATTTAGCTTGTCGACGCTGCCGGCGGCTGATTTTCCGGTGATTGATGACATCAATTCACAGCAGACGGTGCAGTTGCCGCGCAAGGAGTTATTGCGGCTGCTCGAGAAGACCCATTTCTCCATGGCACAGCAAGATGTTCGTTACTACTTAAACGGCATGCTGTTGGAAATCGATGCGTTGGTGTTGCGCGCGGTGGCAACCGACGGGCATCGCCTCGCGCTATGCGAAACGGCCTTGGACGCGAGAGCCAAGAACTCCCAACAGGTTATCGTGCCGCGCAAAGGGGTGCTGGAACTGCAGCGGGTGCTTAATGACGAGGGTATTGCAGAGGTTGCGATCGGTAGCAATCACGTTCGTGCCCAGATCGGCTCCATTCGCTTCACTTCGAAGCTAATTGATGGTCGTTTCCCGGAATATTCCCGTGTAATTCCTGCCGCCCCCGCCTTCGCCATTCGTGCGGATCGAGACGTATTGCGCCAGGCGCTACAGCGCACGGCCATTCTTTCCAACGAGAAATACCGCGGGATTCGCGTCACGGTGAAGAAAAGCATGCTGACGGTGCAGGCTCACAATCCCGAGCAAGAAGAGGCAGAGGAAGAAATCGAGGTGGGTTACGAGGGCAATGATCTCGAGGTGGGGTTTAATGTCAATTATTTGCTGGATGCCCTCGCCGCCATCGACGGTCAAGAGGTCGAGCTCGGTCTCACCGACAGCAACAGCAGCTGCCTCATTCGATCACCAGGCAACGCCAGTGCTCGCTACGTGGTGATGCCGATGAGGCTATAGGCCATGAGCCTGAGCCGACTGCAAGTAACGGATTTCCGCTGCTTGCAGTCGGCGGAATTGAACCTGGATCCGCATTTTACACTGATCAGCGGACCTAACGCCTCCGGCAAGACCAGTTTGCTCGAGGCCATCTATGTACTGGGTCGAGGCCGCTCCTTCCGGACCCGGCGCCTTGAACATTTGATCCGACATGGCGTCGAGCGATTCGTCGTGTTCGGTGAGCTCGATACCCACACCCGGCGCGTGTCAATGGGAATCGAGGGCGCGAGGACTGGCTTGCGGGCGCAGATTGACGGCGATAAGCCCCCCTCGTTGGCCGAGCTTGCACTGTACCTGCCCGTGCAAATTATTGATCCTGAGGTGCATCATCTCATTGAGGAAGGCCCTAGCCGACGCCGTAGGTTCCTGGACTGGGGTGTGTTCCACGTGGAGCGATCCTTCGTCGTCCACTGGCAGCGTTATCAGCAAGTCCTCAAACAGCGCAATGCCGCGCTTAAGGCGCATCAGCCCAGAGCGGTGGTCTCGGTTTGGGATAGCGACCTGATCCGATCAGGGGAGGCTTTGAGCGCCGCCCGTGTGCGCTATGTTGCGCTTCTGAGCCCGCACGCGGAATCCATTGGCCGCAATTTACTTGGAATGGATTTGACATTGAGCTACCGCAGCGGATGGCCAAAGGATCAAAGCATGGCTGAGGCACTTCAGCAAAGTTGGAGTCACGATCAAGAGACGGGCGCGACACAAGTTGGACCCCATCGCGCGGAGCTCGGAATTCGCCTGGACGGCGTCGCGGTCAAGGATCGAATTTCGCGTGGTCAACAGAAATTGCTGGCCGCCGCCTTGCTGATCGCGCAAATCAAATTATTTCCCGAAGAGTCTTCGGTTCAGCCCAGCCTTCTTTTGGATGACGCAGCGGCTGAATTGGATGACGAACATCTGGCAGCTCTGATCGGTGAAGTCTCATCGCACGCAGTTCAGCTCATTGTGACGACGCTTCATGGGGAGTTCTCGGCGTTCGGGGAGCCGGGTCGGCGATACACAATGAATGCTGGGTGGGCGTCAGCCACTTGAGAGTTCCACGTGGAACATTAGGCCGTCTCCCGAGGTACGGACCTCCATAACCATATGATTCATAAGGAGTTTAATCGCCAAAAGGATTGGTTTTTAGCGCCATAAACTGTTAACATACTGGGCCCCAATTTAGGATCGAGTATGGCCCAAGACGACGTTTACGATTCCAGCAAAATCAAAGTCTTAAAAGGCCTAGACGCCGTTCGAAAACGTCCTGGCATGTACATCGGCGACACGGACGATGGCAGCGGTCTTCATCACATGGTTTTCGAGGTTGTGGATAACGCAATAGACGAGGCATTGGCTGGTCATTGCGATCGGGTCGTCGTGATCATCCATGCGGATGAATCCGTTACCGTCACTGACAACGGCCGCGGTATCCCTGTGGATATCCATGCGGAGGAGGGGCGATCCGCAGCCGAGGTCATCATGACGGTGCTGCA
Source organism: Gammaproteobacteria bacterium (assembly GCA_041690895.1). GTDB lineage: Bacteria > Pseudomonadota > Gammaproteobacteria > Steroidobacterales > Steroidobacteraceae > Bog-1198. The sequence goes on along the minus strand of JBEPVT010000001.1, from coordinate 215,704 downwards.
CTCGGGCGGTAAGTTCGATGACAGCTCGTACAAGGTCTCGGGCGGCCTGCATGGCGTCGGCATCTCGGTCGTCAATGCGCTTTCTGATTATCTAGAGTTGAATATTCGACGAGACGGGAAATTACACCGTCAAGAGTACCGCCTTGGCGAGCCGCAGGCCCCCATGGTTGCGATCGGCGATGCGAGCGAGCACGGAACCACGCTGCGCTTCAAACCGAGCGCGCAGATCTTCACTCACATCACGTTCAACTACGACACGCTTGCCAAGCGCTTGCGCGAATTGTCGTTTCTCAATTCCGGCGTGCGCATCGAATTGGTGGATGAGCGCGACGAAAAAACCGAAGTGTTCCAGCACGAAGGCGGACTGAAGGCTTTCGTCACGCATTTGAATCGCAGCAGAACGCCCGTGCACGACACGGTGCTGTGGTTTCAAACCCGCGAAGGCAATACGCAAGTGGAAGTCGCGATGCAGTGGAATGATTCGTATCAAGAGAGCATGTATTGCTATACGAACAACATTCCGCAGAAAGACGGCGGCACGCACCTTGCGGGCTATCGCGCCGCGTTGACGCGCACCCTGAATAATTACATCGAAAAGGAATTGGCATCGAAGAAGGAAAAAATTCAAACTAGCGGAGACGATTCACGCGAAGGCTTGACCGCGATTCTCTCGGTAAAATTACCCGATCCGAAATTCTCCTCGCAGACAAAAGACAAGCTGGTTTCCTCCGAGGTGAAGGGCGTGGTCGAGTCCGCGGTCGCCGGCCGGCTCGAGGAATTTTTGCTCGAGCATCCGCAGGAAGCAAAGGCCATCGTCAACAAGATTCTCGAGGCCGCGTATGCACGCGAAGCCGCGCGCAAGGCGCGTGAGATGACTCGTCGTAAGGGCGCGCTGGATATCGCTGGCCTTCCCGGCAAACTCGCTGATTGCCAGGAGAAAGATCCCGCGCTCTCCGAAATTTTTTTGGTCGAGGGCGATTCCGCCGGCGGTTCCGCGAAGCAAGGACGCGATCGGCGCACGCAAGCGATTCTGCCTCTCAAAGGGAAAATTCTCAATGTCGAGAAAGCGCGCTTCGACAAAATGCTCGCGTCCGCGGAAGTGGGCACGCTGATCACGGCGTTGGGCTGCGGCATCGGCCGAGATGATTTTAACGTCGATAAATTGCGTTATCACCGCATTTTTCTGATGAGCGACGCGGACGTTGACGGAAGCCACATACGCACATTGCTGCTCACATTTTTCTATCGGCAGATGCCGATTCTCATCGAGCGCGGCCACATCTACATTGCGCAACCGCCTTTGTACAAGGTCAAAAAAGGCAAGCAGGAAACTTATGTCAAAGATGACGTGGAATTGAATGCGCTGTTGCTGAACACCGCGATTGATGGCGCCGCACTGCATGTGAACGCGGCAGCACCGCCGCTCTCGGGATTAGGTCTCGAGTCCTTGGCGACGAAGTACGTCGAAGTACAAAGCATCGTGACGCGATGGGCGCGCCGCTATGACGAGCGCTTCCTGGAACAACTGTTATATGTTTCGAAATTGACGACCGAGGCATTCGATCGAATCGATGCGCTGCGCGATTGGTGCCGCAATCTCGAGCAGCGTCTGAATTCGCTGGATGATGTATCGCGCCGCTACCGCGTGGTGCTCGACGCGCTGCCGGCCGGAGGTCACCGAATCACTCTGCAGCGATTCGAGCACGGCCTTACTTCTGAAAAGCACGTGCCGCGCGAGTTCTTCGATTCAGCGGAGTACCTGCGCATTGCTGAGCTCGCGCAGACCTTGAGCGACTTGATCGGGCCGGGCGCCTTTATCCGGCGCGGCGACGACAAGCACGAGGTGACAAGCTTTAAAAGTGCGATGAATTGGCTGTTCGAACAAGCCAAGAAGGGTCAAACCATTCAGCGCTACAAGGGCTTGGGCGAAATGAATGCCGATCAACTCTGGGATACGACCATCAACCCGGAAACTCGCCGGGTCCTGCAGGTGCGAATTGAGGATGCGGTCGCGGCCGACGACATCTTCACGACGCTGATGGGCGATGCCGTGGAACCGCGGCGCGAATTTATCGAGAAGAACGCGCTAAGTGTGTCGAATCTAGACATCTAGCGTTGTCGGTTGCCACGAAAAGTGCTGCGTTGCTAACGCGTTTGCATATTGCACTGTGCGTCGGTGTAGTCTTTTTAGGTTGCGTCAAAGCCGACCCGGTTGACGATGTCGTGAGTGCTAAAATGGCTGCGTGAACGGATATTCAAGCCCATCGGCATGGGTACTCGTATCATCAGCGAGCGTGACATCGCGCCGCCGGATATGATCGCGTAGGCGCAGTGCTTTATAACCAAGAATGGGTGTCGCCCGCGCTGAATAGCACGGGTGACGGCAGCCTGTACTTAGGTCACGGATAATCGGCCGAGTCATTCATCGGATACTCATTGATGCTCCGATCGTACTCGACTAATCCGGTGCCGCACCAGAACCTGTCAGACTCCCAACTTTGAAACAGTCCCTGCCATTACGCGTATTAAGCACCACGTGCTGACCGTCGGTTCGACGGAAGCGCGAGAATCGCCACAAGGTGACACGCCGCGACGGTCCCCTCACCCACCCCTCCCCCGACGACGCCCGGGGAGAGAGCTTCGACGCCATCACACCGTTCGCGTCGCCTCCACTGGAGGCACCCGCGATGCGCGCAGCGCCGGCGCCAGTACCGCGCCCTGACCGAGCACCAGCAGCAAGATCACGCCGGTGGCCACATACAGCAGGGACAGGCGCTGCATTTCGAAATTCATGACCATCCACAGGTTCAATCCGAATGCCAGCACCACGCCAAGCAGTACACCACCGATGCCGATGAGCAGGTTTTCAGTGAGGAAGTAACTGAGGATGTCGTGACAGGTCGCACCGAGCGCGCGGCGCACGCCAATCTGCTTGCGCCGCTGCTCGACCCAGAAGCTGGTCAGACCGACGATGCCGGCGGCGGTGACCGCCAGTAGCAGCACGCAGATCGCGCCCATCAGGATCGCCATGCCGCGATCGCTGGCGTAGGCGAAGACGCGCACGTCGCTGAAGCGTTGCACGCCGTCGTTCAAATCGATCACGCGCAGGCGGTTGGCGGCGAACAAGGCCTTCGGCGCGGCGCGCACCAGCGCATCGAGTTGCGCCGGCTGGACGCGCACCACGTAGTTGTCGCCCTGCGGGGAGAGCAGCTGATACGGCACCAGGGTGGAACGCTCGTCCCAGCCGGCCGCAAAACTGGCAATCCACGGCCAAGGGACGTGCAATCGCTCGACCACGCCGACGATGATGCTCGGCTTGGCGCTGATGTAAACGGGCTTGCCAAGTGCGTCGCCGCGCGGAAACATTTTCTCGGCAAGATCCCGGGTTACGATGATTTCCGCCGGCGTCACCTGGTCGAGTCCCTTCACATGGCCGATCTCGTTCGCGCGGAAATTGCGCCCGGCAAGCAGTTTCAGACCCAGTGTCGGGAGCGTGTTCTGATCGGCAAAATAGATGGCCGTATTGCTGGTCGAGGACAGCTTTTCAGCGGTATGACCCATGCCGAGGGTATTGCCGCTACCGCTCAACGGCCACGCATTGGTGGCATAGACATCGGCCACGCCGGGCAGCTGGCGCAGCGTGGCGAGATCTGCCGCCAGCAGGGATGCGGCCTCGTCCGCGGTCGGTTTACCGACCCACTGGTTGCGGATCACCAGCAGCGCCGCTTCATCAACACCGCTGGGCCGCGACAGGTGCGTCACGCGCTGGTGGATGACGAACAGCGCGTTGCACACGATCGCCAAGGTCAACCCGATCTGCAGCGCGATCATCACGGCACCGGACTTGTGGTGCTTGAGCGCGGCCAAGATGGGCTGGATCTGCATCGTCATCGCCTCAGTTCGACTTCAGCTGCCACGCCGGCTGCACCTGCGCCGCGCGCCAGGTGGGATAAAACGCGGCGATTACCGTGACCGCGATCGAGACCAGCAAGGTCAGGCCGATCAAGCTCGGATCAATGCGTGCCAGCCGCGCGACCTCCGGTTCGAACACCAGCCCGATGCCGAACACGCCGAGCGCGGTCAGCAGCAGGCCCAACACGCCGCCGGCAACGCCTACCATCGCCGCCTCCGCCAGGAACTGCGTGTAGATCTGGCGGCGCGATGCGCCGAGCGCGCGACGCACGCCGATCTCCGGCGCCCGCCGCAGGAACTTGGCCAGCAGTAGGCCCACAGTGTTGACCAGGCACACCAGCAGAAACCCCAGCGCGACCAGCAGCGAGACGCGGGTTTCCGATGGCACCACGCGCTCGTGATCCAGCCACTGGGTCAGATTGAAAAGCCGCACCTTCGGCACTCAGTGGAAGCGTCCGGCGCGCTGCTGTTCGGCGGCATAGCCTTGCAGGAAGCTCGCGTAGTGCTGCACGGCCGCAGCGTCCGGCAGCTCAACCCAGAACGAAATCCATGCGCACTCCGAGTGCAACCAACCGTCCCATCCCGGAGTGCGGCTGGTGCTGCCGTAGCAATTGTTGCTGCCGCGCGCGTCGGTCTGCAGATCGATGGCGCGGGCCAACGGCATGAAAAAATCGGGCGCTGCATCGAACCCACTGGTGTTGTTGACGTCGTAGAAACGCGGCCGCGGATTCCAGTCGGCCAGCACGCCGACCACGCGTTCGTCGTGGCCGTCCAGACGAATGTCGCGGCCCACGCTGTTGGCGTCGGCGAACAGTTTCCTATTGAGCTTGCGGCTGATCACCACCACGTTGGCGCGCCGATCGTCCGCCGCCGCGCCCCAGCTGCCGCCGTATTGGAACGGCGCCTCGAACATCGAAAAAAAGTCGGCATCGGCGGCATAGCCGGTGACGGCAAACGGCTGGCTCGACGGATCGGCTGGCACCAGCGAGAAGCCGACCCGATAGATCGCGGTTTGCCGCCGGGCGGGGTGCGCGCGCAGCAGCGCCATCGCATCGGTATAGCTGAGCGACTCCGGCAGATCGCCACCGGCCTTGCGGCTCTGCGGCCCCCAGTTGTCGATCTGCGGCACAAACAACCGGTTCGACTTATCAGGCAACGGATTGCCGGAAACCGCGCGGAATACCGCGTAGGTCGTCATCGACGCGGACACGCCGAACCCGATCGCGATCACCATCAGCGCGGTGAGCGCAGGACTGCGCCGCGAGCTGCGCAAACCGAGTTGAAAGTAGTAGCGCAACATCGGTCGATCACAACGCGCAGCACTGATTATAAAACAACACGGCGCCCGAAGACCTGCTCACTGCGCAACGCCGCACAACATCGGTGCCGAGACGCGCAGCGACAATCAAAAGAAACCCACAACTGGCTCGGCAATAGAGGCGTCGCATGATTGAAATTGCGGTCATTTCGCGACTCAGAAAAAGCCGGCATACTGAGCGGCGCTTCATCAGTGTGCTGCTACGGTCATGCGAGTCCACTTTTCAATCTTGATGCGAGCAACCAACGGGCCTGCGCCCTTTCCATCAGGGTGAAAGACGAGGCTTTCCCCATGTTCGATGTCTGCTGCATTTTGACCGAATGCCCCGGTGATATTAGGTGCGTGCGTAACCAGGAGTGTATTGGTACCGGTGCGCGGCACTACCGTGACGCGGCGGCGCAGCCACGCAAATTGTTTTGCATCCTCGTCCGCGCTGCTGTCGGGCCGGCCAAATCCGAGTGCCGGTACGATCTTTGGCTCACCGAGTCCCTGAAGCTTGATGGTCTGCAGAGCCCGGTATGTCGGACTCGATTCGATGTCTGCAATCGGAATTTTTAGCCGTTGGATGCTCATTCCCATCTCACGCGCCGTGTCGCGTCCAATCTGATCGAGTTGGCGCTCGAGCTTGATGTTGTCGAGCTGTGCAATAGACTTGTCCGGAAGCGCTTCGGGTGAACTCGCATGACGCATCACCAGTACGTAGCCGCCTTGCCGCAGCGCTTGCACCAGCGCCCCATCCGCTAAACTCTGCGCGCGGCAGGCGCCCGCGATCACAAGTGCGCTGATCACCGACACAACGCGCAATTGGCGCCGTAGACGATTATTTACGCGATTTTTCATAGGTCGTTCTCGGTAAGTTGATTGAGGTTGTGATGATCAGCGGGATCTCCAGCGCACCGGCAATGAATAGACCATATCGCTCATCGGCCAGCCCTCGATGGAAGGGCAATTTCTATCGATTTTCGGCCAAATCAGGAAAATGCGCTCGAGAAGTGTTGCCGGCTATCAGCCGATTCAAACATGAGGATTCTGAGGACGGTAGCCTGCCAAAATTCCGCTGACGACACCTATTCTTACTGGTTTCGAGCCTTTATCTTTGGCCCAACATGCGCGTCAATAGCAGGCTGTCCGTTCACGCGAAATACGCAGACGGAGAGCAACCGAGGGCACGGCGAAACATGAATCCAAAGGCGCTCGCTGACGAATAGCCGAGCTGCATTGCGACCACGGTTACTGGGGTTTCATTTGCAAGCATTTCGATCGCCTTGATTAGACGCAATTGCTGCCGCCACTGCGCGAACGTTAATCCCGTGTCTTGAAGGAATAGGCGCGCTAGTGTTCGCTCGCTCGCATTAGCCGTCTTTGCCCACGTGGCGAGGGGTCGTCCGTCGGCTGGATTCGCTTTAATGTCGCGGGCGACATGAGCTAATCGGCGATCAATCGGATTAAGGAGTTTCAGGGGCTCTTGATGGACAGTTTGAATCTCATCAATCAGCAGTTTCACGAGCGCCCGATTATGCCCATCAAGGCGATAATCATCCGGCATCTCAATGGCCGCAAGTATCAGATGTCGCAGCAGCCCAGACACCGCTACTACACGGCATTGCTTGGGCAAAGCCGCCGCCTCGTTGACGCGGACATAAACTGTACGCATCGAGACATTCGACAAGATATCGATCGTGTGCGGAATTTCCGGCGGGATCCAAACGCCGCGCTGAGGCGGCACCACATAAACGCCGTCACGCGTAAGTATGCGCATGGCGCCGACGGTTGCGTATACTAGCTGAGCCGCAGCGTGTTTATGCTCCTTGACACGGCTTCCGGCACGATATTCATATGCCTCTGCAGATATCGGTTGCTGCCGGTCCAACCGGAAACGCTGAGTCCGCTCCATCACCGATGACTCCGGGTGTCAGACTTGCGCTTTGCTCATCCGGCGTTGGATCAATAATCCTCGGTCGGTTTTGTCTATCATTTCGCTTCTCGTCTCGATGCGCGATCGTTTAGGATCTTGATTAATTTAGCGTAAATAAAATCTCCCGAGCGGTGCTGCGATTATAGAGGGTGTTTGCCCATTCGTGCCAAATGAGGCGATTTACTGTGAATAATTTTCCGAGATCACGGAGATTTCAATGCCTTATCACGACGAGAAATTGGGCTCTCGACAAGCAAAAATGGCGGTCTTGTAGGTCAGCGAAAATGCAGGGTTTATCCTGATTTGTACACAGGAAACCGCCCCAATTGGCGGCCGAAGGGGAATGGATTCTGCGTGGTGATTTGCGCAAGACGTGCCGAGCACCTGGGACACTTCACGAAAAACATCATGCCGATGATGGCTGCGAAGAAGATTGGGAATCCCGAAAAACCGACGATCTGAGGGATGCCGCGGCTGCCAGTTACGATGTGGCCCCCGCCGCCGAAGTTAAGTATGGGAAGGGCGCAAAGCAGCCAGCCACCGATTGCCATTGCGAAGAACAGTCGTGTTCGTCGTTTGAGAAAGCGTGGACAATCGTTGGGTTTCTGCGGTACCCAAATCGAATATATGTCTAGGTACCTCGTGCTTCAAATCGAACGAAATGACCGACTTCACATCTTCGACGGTTCGAAAGTCCAAAATGCACGGGGAGTGGGTAATCAGGAAAACCACTTTCTTTGAGCGATCGACCTGAGGATTACCAGGATCCTCCGGACCTCCTGCATAAAAAATGCCTGATACTGCGGATGAAGGTTCAACTCCGGTTCGTCAATAATAAGGTACGAATGTTCGTCATTGTATAAATGCTTAAGAAGCACCAAAAGTTCTTTGATTCCGTGGCATTCATCCCGGTCCAGCCGGTAGGATGTTCCTGTCAATCCTAGCGCGGCTCGCGCGGCTGGATTTCCGGAATCCCATTCGAGAGCTATTTTTCTAAATATCAGTCATCGAAGAAGAACTGGACCTCGATGAACTGGCGAAACGCATCGAGCAGCGGACGTCTTGATAGCGGGGATAATATCCACCCAGCACGCATTGCAAAAAGAAAACTATTCCATTGGCAGATCGCGCATCGCCGGAGTGGCGAAGGCGACGCCGCCATCGACGGTCAAAGTCGAACCGATCACATAGTCGCCGGCGCGCGATGCCAAAAAGATGGCGGCTCCCGCCATGTCTTCGTCGGTGCCGACGCGCCGAGCGGGAATATGCTTCGCGACCTCATCCCCATGATCGCGCGCGTCCTTGTTCATATCGGACTTGAATGCGCCCGGCGCTATCGCCGTGACATGGATATGATCCTTGACCAGACGCGCTGCCATCAGCCGCGTGAGCTGAATGAGGCCGGCTTTGCTGGTCACGTACGAATATGTTTCGTTGTGGGTCAGGTAAATGCCGTCGATGGAGGCAATGTTAATCACCTTGACGGGACGAGACGCCGTGGCGGCCTTGCGCAATGCCGGGGCGATCGCCTGGGTCAGAAAGAACGGCGTTTTGGCGTTGAGATTGAGTACCTTGTCCCAACCCTCCTCGGGAAATTCGTCAAACTTGGCGCCCCAGGCGGCACCGGCGTTGTTGACGAGGATATCCACCTTCGGCTCTAGGGCCATCACGGCCGCAGCGAGGCCTTTCGCTCCGGCGAGCGTCGATACGTTCATGGGAATCGATATGCAGGTACCGCCGTCTTTCGATAATTCCTTCGCGGTTTGATTGCACGCGTCGGCCTTGCGAGCAGAGATGTAAACCTTTGCGCCCTGCGCGATAAAGCCTTCGGCAATCATCTTGCCGATGCCTCGCGATCCGCCTGTTATCAGCGCAACGCGTCCGGTGAGCGAGAATAGGTCCTTGGTGTTCATGCCGCCCCTCGTATGCTTGTGATTATTTGCGGCGCCACTCTAGCTCAAGCTACGTCGGCGCTGAGTATCCCTATCCCTGGAACGCGGCGGCCGTGGCGGTAATCGCGTAGACCTAACGCGCCGATTTGAAGATGCTCTTCGGCAGCTTCACATGCACACCGACGTTGGGCTTGTCCACGAGCTGCGTAATGGCGACGTTTCCTGCGATGCTCACCAGCTGATAGGCCTGATGCCGCGTCAGATTCTTTTCCGACACCAGGAAATCCACCATCTCCTGGATGGCTGTCTTGGTGGCAATGACGAGATCGGGATCGGTTGCCATGCTGATATAGTCGGTCGCGGTTTCGGCGCGCGGCCAATTCAGTTTCATGTCCTTGCGTACGGTCAGCTGCAAACGCCCCCGCAGCGAGGTCTCGATAGCAGTTTGATCCACCTCGCCGTCGCCCTGCGCCGCGTGTCCGTCACCGATTTCGAACAGGGCGCCGCGCGCAAATACGGGAATATAAAGCGTGCTGCCGGCCACAAGCTCGCGATTGTCCAAATTACCGGCATGCCGGCCCGGCGGGTTGCTGCTGAGACGTCCCCGCTCCGGCGCCGGCGCAATGCCAATGCTGCCGTAAAAGGGTTTCAACGGGATCACGATGCCCGGCAAGAATTCCGCCGTCATTTTGCTGCGATCGAGTTTCATGATCTTCGATGGCGCACCGGTCTCGCAGTTTTCCGGCAGATAACCGCTGCAGCCGTTGTAGCCATAATCCAGCGGCAACTCGATCGAGAGGATTTTCACTTCCAGGACATCGCCGGGTTCTGCACTCTCGACATACACCGGCCCGGTGAGGATATGACCACCCGGGCCCCGGCGCTCGCCCGTCACCTCAGTCACAATGGCTTTGAGCGAGGCCTGAATCTTGCCGTCAGGAACGCCCGCCTTGGCCAATCCCGTCGGCGTGTTGGTCAGCAGCGTATCGACGTCGATGATGTCGCCGGAGTCGATGCGCAGCACCGGCGGCGCGTCGGACCAGTAGTAGCCGTAGGCCACGGTCGTCGGTGTCGCCTCGAGACGATGCGTCTTCGGGGGGTGCGCAATCGCACTCGCCGTGGCCAGGGACACGAGAGCCGAGAGTGCAATGACGGTATTCTTCATGAGACCTCGTGGCGCAACCAAAAGATGCGGCCGCCATGCTACGCGGCCTTGAGCAGCGACGCTTGCGCAATATGCGCTAGGCCCGCCTCGATCGAGCGCCTGACCTCATCATTGAGTTCGCGTGGATCCTTGCCGGTCGCGTCAATGGGCTCGCCGATGACCACCCGAATGGTGCCGGCCTTCTTAACGATTCCCCGCCGCACCCAGAAATCCGCAGCGTTGTGCGACAGCGGCACCACGTACTTGCCGGTTTCGGTTGCGAGCAGCGCGCCGCTCACGCCGTACTTGCGCTTCTCGCCGCCCACGACGCGCGTGCCTTCCGGAAAAATGACGATCCAAAGTCCGGCGGCCAGCCGCTGCTTTCCCTGCTCGATGACTTGGTTCACCGCCCGGTGTCCCGCTCCTCGATTGATGGAAATGGGACGCAGGAGCTTTAGTCCCCAGCCGATGAAGGGAATCCACAGCAATTCGCGTTTCAGCACCCAGACCTGGGGCGGGAAGATCAGAAATTGCGCGATCGTTTCCCACGCGGAGGTGTGATTGCTCATCACTATGTGATTGCCGGCGGGTATCCGATCGCGGCCTTCCACGATAAATGTCAAACCGCAGACCCTTTCCAGCAGCCAAAACTGCATCCGCGCCCAGGTGCGCGCAATCGCAAACTGCGTCTGGTAGGGCGCCCAAAAGCACAATGTCATGAATCCACCGAACACCAGCGCGGACAGCATCATGTACGCGGTGAAGAAAAGCGACTTCAGTAACTGCATATGGCTGATTAGCCGGGCAATCGCGACAGATCCGCGACGCCGCCAAGCAGCACTTGCACGTCGCGCAGTAAAGCGAGGCGGTTATTGCGCTTGGCGATATTCTCGTCCATCACCATGACACGATCGAAAAATTCATTCACCGGTGCACGCAATCCCACCAGGGCTTGCAGGCTGTCCGCGTAACGGCGTTGCTGTGTCGCGTCGAGCACAGGAGCGCGTAATCCCGACAGCGCACGGTGCAGTCCTTGTTCAGCCTCTTCCGTCAGGCCTTGAGGATCGACGACCCAATCGTGGCTCACTAGCGTTTTCTTTAAGATATTCGCAATGCGCTTATTCATCGCCGCCAGCACGGCCGCATCCGGCAACTGAAGAAACTGCCGCAACGCCGCCAGTCGCGTGACCGCGTCCAGCGGTGAACGTGGCCGGTTTGCCAACACCGCGTCGAGCATCTCCGGCGTCGTGCCAGGCTGCTCGAGCAGTAGACCGCGCAAGCGCTCGGCGATGAAATCATAGACTTCCTCCGCCACCGCTGCTCGCTGTACTGGCTGCGCCGCTGCCGCCGCCGCCAACACGTCGATCAAATCCAAGTCCAATCGAACCTCGAGCAAAATACGCAGCACTCCTAGCGCTGCGCGGCGCAGTCCGAATGGATCCCTGGCGCCTGTTGGCCGTTGCTCGATGGCGAAGATCCCGACCAGCGTGTCGATCTTGTCCGCCAAACTCAAGGCTTGGCCGGTTTTCGTGGAAGGCAAGGCGTCGCCGGCATAGCGCGGACGATAATGCTCTTCGATAGCCATCGAGACATCGCGAGGCAGGCCCTGTGCGTCGGCGTAGTAGCGGCCCATGGTGCCTTGCAGTTCTGGGAACTCACCCACCATCGCCGTCATCAGGTCCGCTTTTGAAAGCTCCGCGGCTTGTCTAATGTCTGGACCTGCGCCGATACGGGCACCGATCAACTGCGCCAGCTCGGTGACACGGGTCGTTTTGTCCGCGTAACTGCCCAGCTTGGCTTGGAAGATCACACCGGACAGTCTCGCGGCATGCGCCTGCAATGGAATCTTCCGGTCCTGCTCCCAGAAGAAAGCCGCGTCGCTCAGACGCGGACGCACCACCCGCTCATTGCCTTCACGGACCTTCGACGGGTCTCGGCTTTCGATATTGCTGATGGTGACAAACCAGCCGGAAAGCTTGCCATCGGACCCCTGGACCGCGAAATAACGTTGATGATCCTGCACGGTCGCGATGACCACTTCGCGCGGCAAGCTCAAGAACCGCTGCTCGAATTGACCTGTCAGCGGCACCGGCCACTCCACCAGTGCGGTAACCTCGTCCAGCAGCGCGTCGTCGATCAAGGCCGTGCCGCCCACTTGTGTCGCCGCTGCGATCACGCCCGCGCGAATCATCTCGCGACGTTTGGCGAAGTCCGCGATGACTTTGGCACGGCGTAGTTTTGCCTCATAGCCTTTCGCGTGCTTGAGCGAAATGGGCTTGGGCGCATGGAAGCGATGTCCAGAGGTTACGCGCCCCGACTCGAGGCCCAGCACCTCGATCGGCACGATCTCATCGCCATACAACAGCACGACCGAATGCACGGGCCTGACGAACTCGGCGCTGTGCGCGCCCCAACGCATGCGTTTGGCAATCGGCAGTGCGGCGATTGCTTGAACTAGAATGTCTTTGAGCAACGTCACGGTTGCCGCGCCACGTTCGGTGCCGCGAAATTGCAGCCACGAGCCTTTTTCGGTGGTGAGCTTCGACAGCTCACCGACGGCGACGCCACAACTCTTGGCAAAGGCGGTCGCTGCCTGAGTCGGAGCGCCTTGCGGGTCGAAGGCATTGGCAAGCGGCGGTCCACGCCGCTCCACCTGCCGATGGGGCTGATACTCTGCCAATTTTTCGATCCATACGGCAAGCCGTCGCGGTGTTGCGAAGCCGTGAATCTTGCCGTGCGGAATACCAGCGGCGTCCATGCCCTGGGCGATGCCCTCGGTCAGTGAGTTCGACAGCGCCGGCAGCGTGCGCGGCGGCAATTCCTCGGTGCGCAGTTCGAACAGCAGGTCCTTCGTGCTCATCATGCCACTCGTTTTGCGTCGATCGTCGCAAGCAGCGGAAACCCGAGCGCTTCGCGGCTGTCTCGATAGCCTTCTGCGACGCCGCGCGCCAACGTGCGCACCCGAAGAATGAAGCGCTGGCGCTCCGTCACGGAGACGGCATGGCGCGCGTCCAGCAAATTAAACGCATGCGACGCCTTCACCATTTGCTCGTAGGCGGGAAGGACCAACTTGTCCTTGAGCAGCAGCTGACAGGCCGCTTCACAGGCGTCGAACTCGACCGAAAGTACGGCCGTGTCGGCCTTTTCGAAGTTATAGGTGGACTGCTCCACTTCGTTTTGATGAAACACATCGCCGTACGTGACCGTGCCGAACGGCCCGTCGGTCCAAACGATGTCGAAGATGCTTTCTTTGCCCTGGATGTACATGCCGAGGCGCTCGAGTCCGTAGGTGATTTCGCCCATCACTGGACGACAGTCCAGGCCGCCGACTTGCTGAAAGTAAGTGAACTGGGAAACTTCCATGCCGTTGATCCAAACTTCCCAGCCTAAGCCCCACGCACCCAAGGTCGGTGATTCCCAATTGTCCTCGATGAAGCGAATATCGTGCGTTAAGGGATCGAATCCTAGGTAGCGCAGCGAATCCAGGTATAGCTCCTGAAAATTATCGGGAGAGGGCTTGATGCAGACTTGAAACTGATAGTAGTGCTGCAGCCGAAACGGGTTGTTGCCGTAGCGCCCATCGGTGGGCCGGCGCGAGGGCTGCACGTACGCCGCGCTCCAGGGTTCAGGCCCCACGGCACGAAGAAAGGTCGCCGAATGGAAGGTCCCCGCACCCATTTCCATATCGTACGGCTGCAACACAATGCAGCCTTGATTTGCCCAGTATTTCTGCAGCGCAAAAATTAGGTCCTGAAAGGTACGCGGCGGCGGAGGAGCAGGCATGGGGGCTCACGGAAGAGGCAAGCCCACGAGTATAGCGACGCTGCATAAAGGTGTCCTTAAGCTTCCCCTACGCACTCAATTGGATCACCGACGCCGCCGAGCACTGGCAAATTAAACCTGCCGAAGCATTCTGCACCAATATGACGCACGACTTTTCGTAAGTTGATCCATAATGATGCGTGCCGCATCCGCGGCCCACCACAAGTGCTTGATCTGTATATGCACGCAAATGGCACATTAGCTGCATTGTCCAAGAACTCCGGGCTGGCCGGGTAACCTACATCTTATCGAGGACGAAAATGACCCCCGCCGATGTTCTTAAATTAATCGAAGAAAAAGATGCGAAGTTCGTCGATCTCCGCTTTACTGACACAATTGGCAAGGAACAGCACGTCACCATCCCCACCCGGTTGGTGGACGAGGGATTTTTCAAGGACGGGAAGATGTTCGACGGCTCTTCCATCGCAGGTTGGAAGGGGATAAATGAGTCGGACATGATCCTAATGCCGGATCCTTCGACTGCCGTCATCGATCCATTTTACGAAGAGTCTACCCTCAACCTGCGCTGCGATGTCATTGAACCGATGACGATGCAGGGCTACGGTCGCGATCCTCGCTCCTTGGCAAAACGCGCGGAAGCCCATTTGAAAGCGTCCGGCATCGCGGACTCGGCGTTGTTTGGACCCGAAAACGAATTCTTTATCTTCGACAACGTCACGGTCAGTTCCAGCATGAATGGTTGCGCCTACGAAGTCGATTCGTACGAGGGCGCATGGAATTCCGGCAAGGCTTACCCAGACGGCAACCGTGCACACCGTCCGGGTGTGAAAGGCGGCTACTTCCCAGTGCCGCCCGTGGATTCACAGCAAGACATTCGCACCGCCATGTCGATGGCCTGTGAAGAAATGGGATTGAAGTTCGAGGTCCACCATCACGAAGTCGCGACCGCCGGACAGGGCGAGATCAACGTCGCGGCGAATACGCTGACCAAGAAAGCCGACGAAGTGCAAATCCTGAAATACGCGCTGCAAAACGTGGCTCACGGATACGGGAAAACGCTCACTTTCATGCCAAAACCCATCGTCGGCGACAACGGCAACGGCATGCATGTGCATCAGTCGCTGCAGAAGGACGGCAAGGCGCTGTTCGCCGGAGACAAGTATGGCGGCCTCTCTGACATCGCGCTGTACTACATCGGCGGCATTATCAAGCACGCGCGCGCGATCAATGCGTTCACCAATGCGAGCACCAACAGCTACAAGCGCCTGGTGCCGGGGTTCGAAGCACCGGTGAAGCTCGCGTACTCCGCGCGCAATCGCTCAGCCTCGATTCGCATTCCTTGGATTTCCAATCCCCAAGGCCGCCGCATTGAAGTGCGTTTCCCGGACGCAACCGGCAATCCCTATTTCATGTTTGCGTCCATGTTGCTGGCGGGACTCGACGGCATTCAGAACAAGATTCATCCCGGCGATCCGGCCGACAAGGATTTGTATGATTTGGAGCCGGAGGAAGACAAGAAAATTCCGACGGTTTGCCATTCGCTCGATATGGCACTCGACTACTTAGACAAGGACCGTGGCTTTTTGAAAGCCGGCGGCGTGTTCACCGATGATCTCATCGACGCCTACATCGAATTGAAGATGAAGGAAGTGACCCGCCTGCGGATGACCACGCATCCGATCGAAATCGAGATGTATTACAGCTTGTAGTTCTAGGGTGCTTAGGCCTTAAGGTGACGGCGGTCACGTCGTCGTCACCTCGTTTT
This sequence comes from Gammaproteobacteria bacterium, assembly GCA_041690895.1. Taxonomy (GTDB): domain Bacteria; phylum Pseudomonadota; class Gammaproteobacteria; order Steroidobacterales; family Steroidobacteraceae; genus Bog-1198. The sequence continues at coordinate 199,975 of JBEPVT010000001.1, read as the reverse complement.
GTGGTCCGGAGGCGATAGGTCTATGCTTTGGCGATATGCACCCGCGACAGCCTTGGTTGGCGATTGGCCTATTGACCGCCTTTACTGCGCATGCGGCCGTCATCTACAAGTGGATCGACGCAGAAGGCGTTATTCACTTCTCCGATCAGGCCTCGCCGGGCGCAGAAAAGATCGTGACCTCGACGCCCAATACCTCGGCCGCATCGGCACCGCGCAACGCCACCATCGGAGTACCGCCAACGTCGCAACGCGGCGCGCAGGGCGGCCTGAACTACAGCGAATTCTCGATTACTTCGCCGGCACCGCAGCAGACATTCTTCGGCGACGATGTGATCGCGGTGCATTTGAATCTCAGCCCGTCGCTTCGGCCCAATCAAGCTATCACCTGGCATCTGAACGGCAAGGAGCTGGATTTTCCGCCGAACGCCGTGTCGTTCGCGCTGCCGCATCTGGATCGCGGCACGTACGCGCTTGCCGCGACGATCACGGACCAGCAAACGAGCGAATCCGAAACCAGCAACAGCGTCACTTTCTTTGTGCGTCAGCCCTCAGCGCTGTCGCCGCAGTCGCCACTGCACAAATAGCCTCAATCTCGCGGTTACCGGATGCTCAGTTTGTCGGCTGAGCTCCAGATAGACTCGGTACGAATCGACGGCACCGAATTGCTCGACGCCATGGTAACCAGCGTTTTTCTGCTGGACCAAGAGCTGCGCGTTACTTATTTGAATGCTGCGGCGCAGACTTTGCTGGGACTGGGGAGCAACCAGGCACTGGGTCGTTCGATCGCAGAATTGACGCGCGGTGCTGAAAGCTTGCCGCCGATGTTCGACCGCGTGCGCGAGGGCGGCGAGGGGGTCGTGCAGCGCGAGCTTGCGTGGACGGCTCCAACCGGCGTGGACCGCATACTCGACTGTGCCGTGACGCAGGTTATTTTGGGCGGGAAGAATCTACGACTGCTGCTGGAGATTGAAGACATCACGCAGCATCGGCGTCTGACTCGCGAAAACGCGTTGCTGGCGCAGTTGGGCGGGAGCCGATTGATGGTCCGCCAGCTCGCGCATGAAATCAAGAATCCGCTCGGAGGCCTGCGCGGCGCAGCGCAGCTGCTTGAACGGCAGCTGTTGGATCCGGCATTGCGGGAATACACGCGCGTGATCATCAGCGAGGCGGATCGACTCACCAATTTGCTGGACTCCATGCTCGGCCCAGGACGTCCGCCGTCAAAGCAGTTGATCAACGTGCATGAATTGCTGGAGCGCGTGTATCACTTGTTGCGCAGCGAAGCTCCTCCAGGCGTCACCATCGACCGAGACTATGACCCCAGCCTGCCTCCCTTGACGCTCGATCCCAATCACATCATTCAGGCGATACTCAACCTCGGCCGCAACGCCATTCAAGCGCTCACAGGCGCCACCGTCGATTCGCCGCGGTTGATCTTGAGGACCCGCGCGGCAAGCAATGTCAGCGTGGGCGCGCATCGCCACCGCCTGGTTGCCTCGATTCAGTTCGAGGACAACGGGCCGGGGGTGCTCAACGAGATCCGCGAGACCATTTTTTATCCGCTGGTTTCCGGCCGCGCCGACGGCTCCGGCTTGGGGTTGGGTATTGCGCAGGATCTCGTTACCCGCCACGGCGGCTTGATCGAATTTGACAGCGCTCCTGGGAGAACGATATTCACGATTTCCTTGCCGATGGCATCCGCATGAATTTGAAACCGCTGCAAGTCTGGCTGGTCGACGATGATGCCTCCATTCGTTGGGTGCTCGAGAAGGCGCTGAAAGGCAGCGGCATGTCGGCCAGGTGCTTCGATCAAGCCGACAATGTCCTCACGGCATTGCGCGCCGATGCGCCCGATGTCCTCATGACGGACATCCGCATGCCCGGCCGCAGCGGCTTGGACTTGCTCAAGGAAATCCAGGTTTCGCGGCCGGGATTGCCGGTGATCGTCATGACCGCACACTCCGATTTGGACGCGGCCGTCGCCGCCTATCATGGAGGCGCGTTCGAATATCTGCCGAAGCCCTTTGATATCGACAAGGCGGTGGATCTCGTGCGCCGCGCCGCGCAACAAACAAATCTGTCGACCGACACGGAAGCCGCTCGGCGCAGCATCCCAGAACTACTGGGCCAAGCGGCATCAATGCAGCAAGTGTTCCGCGCGATCGGCAGACTGTCCCGGTCCAGCATGACGGTGTTGATTACCGGCGAGTCGGGCACCGGCAAAGAACTCGTGGCGCGTGCTCTGCACCGCCACAGTCCGCGATCGAGCAACGCCTTCGTCGCGCTCAATACGGCCGCCTTCACCGCTGATCTGCTGGAATCCGAATTGTTCGGTCACGAAAAAGGCGCGTTCACCGGCGCCGATGCGCTGCGCCGAGGGCGCTTCGAACAAGCGGATGGCGGTACGCTGTTTCTCGACGAAATCGGCGACATGTCGCCCGCGCTGCAGACCCGGTTGCTGCGCGTACTGGCAGAAGGCGAATTTTATCGCGTCGGCGGCCAGACGCCGGTGAAGGTCGACGTGCGAGTCATCGCCGCAACACACCAAGATCTCGAGACACGCGTCAAATCAGGGCACTTTCGCGAGGATCTCTTGCACAGGCTCAATGTGATTCGAATCGAGATTCCGCCGCTGCGCGAACGGCGCGAGGATATTCCGGAATTGTTGCGCCATTACCTGTCGGTCGCCGGGCAGGAACTAGGTGCAGAGCCCAAACTGATGAGAGCGCCTGCCGAAGCCGCACTCGTGGTATTCGACTGGCCGGGCAACGTCCGCCAATTGGTAAATGCATGCCGCCGCCTTACCGTGACCGCGCCGGGCCGCGAAGTGCGGGCCGAGGATATCCCGCCTGATTTAGGCGGGACACCGGTGGGCCGGTCGACCAATCACGACTGGATGGCCAAGCTCTCGCATTGGGCCGAGCAGGAGTTGGACGCCGGCACGCAGCGTCTGCTCGATACGGCAGTTCCAGAAGTGGAGCGAATTCTCATCCGGGTGGCGCTGCGCAAGGCCGACGGCCTCAAGCAAGATGCCGCTAAATTATTGGGCTGGGGCCGTAATACGCTGACGCGCAAGATGAAAGAACTCGGCATGGAAGACGTCAGTTAAGAACCCGGCCGAGCTCACGTGAGAACCGGCTGTCAACGAGTTTTCGGCGCGCGGCAGTTTATAATTAGGGCATGGGCGAATTTCTCTCCAAAAAACTCGGCGCGGTGCAGGCCTTGCTGCTCGGCATTCCGCCAACGGACTGGCTAATCGCGGGCATCGTGGGAGCGGTCGTCTGGGCCGCCTTATGGATACTGCGAGATCTGATCGCTTCGCGCTACAAGAAGTATGCGAGCGCCAAGAATCCCACGTTGATCCGGCTCATCGGCTATCTGATCGGCAATACGAAACAGATTCTGTTCCTTGCCGTGGCGCTCAATGTCGCGCAAGAAAGCCTTGCTCTGCCCGACAGAGTGCAGCGCATTGTCTCCAATACGGTAATGATCCTTATTTTGATCCAAATCGGCCTGTGGGCCGGACGCAGTGTCCGCTTTTATCTGGAAATGAAGGAACTGGAGCGCGGCGCCGACCGGGTTTTCTCCGGCTCTCTTGACATCATCGGCTTTGTTGCACGCATGCTGATCTGGTCGCTGCTGATACTGGTCGCGCTGGACAATCTCGGCGTCAATATCACCGCACTGCTCGCGGGCTTGGGCGTCGGCGGCGTTGCCGTAGCACTGGCGCTGCAAAATGTTCTAGGCGATCTATTCGCCTCGCTGTCGATCGCGTTGGATAAGCCCTTTGTGATCGGCGATAACCTGACTATCGATACTTTCATCGGCAAAGTCGAACATATCGGCATCAAGACGACGCGGCTGCGCAGCGACAGCGGCGAACAAATAATTTTGTCAAACGCTGACATCTTGAAGAGCCGCGTGCGCAATTTTGGCCGATTGTCGCAACTGCGGATATTAGCCACGATTCGCCTGGGCTTCGACACGCCCACCGAGAAGCTCAAAGCACTGCCGCAATTGCTGGAGAACATCGTTCGCGAGCACTCCCAGGCGCGCTTCGAGCGCTGCCACCTGAAAACGCTCGGCGAAAGTTCGTTCCAATTCGAGCTGTCATACTTCGTGCAGCAACCCAGCGCCAATCCCATGCTCGATCTGCAGCAGGCGGTTAACTTTCGCATTATCGATGAGCTGCGGCGGTTAGGGGTCGAGTTTGCTTACCCGGCGCAGCTGGTTTACCTCGATAGGCATCAAGCCGCACTCGAGCAGTAGCCCGGATGTTTCACGTCGTGCTGTTCGAACCTGAGATTCCGGGGAATACCGGCAATTCCATCCGGCTGTGCGCCAACACCGGTGCGACGCTGCACCTGATCAGGCCCCTGGGGTTTCGTGTCGATGATAGGAGCCTGAAGCGTTCCGCACTCGATTACCACGACTTGGTGGATGTGAAGATTCACGCGAACCTCGATGTCTGCCTGCAGCAGCTCGAGAGCTCGCGGTTGTTTGTGGTCGAGACCGGCGCTCGACGTTGCTATAGCAATGTGCAATACCGTGCCGGAGACGCATTCTTGTTCGGACCCGAGACACGCGGCTTGCCGCAACCGACCTTGGAGCGGGCGGGCGCTGATCATTGCGTCTTCATTCCCATGCGTGCGCAAAACCGTAGCGTCAATTTGTCGAATGCCGTGGCGGTGGTGATTTTCGAGGCGTGGCGGCAGCTCGGCTATGCGGGAATGACGGGCTGTGTGGATGAGGGATTCGAGCTAGAGCGCTGAAGCGTCTGGGTGCCGCGGCGAGCTGCGCATCGGCAACTCAAGGTTCGCGGTGTCGACTTCGACAAGCCTCCCGAGAAACAACCCTGGGGTAATCTCTGGGGTGAATTTGCCATCTTTAAGGATCAGCTTAATTTGCGGCGGACTTGATTGCCGCTTTCTGCTCTTGAATCCAGCTGTTCGTGCGGGCATCCAACAGGTCGAGCGGCAGCACGCCGCCGTTCAGCATCTCATCGTGAAAGCTGCGAATGTCGAACTTGGGGCCCAGTACATTTTGCGCGCGGTCGCGCAACTCGCGAAACTTAAGCTGGCCCAGCTTGTACGACAGCGCCTGTGCCGGCCACGCGATGTAGCGATCGGTTTCCGATTGAATCGTAGGCTCATCGACCGGCTGGTACTTGCGGAAGAATTCGACCACCTGATCGCGGCTCCAGCCCTGCGAGTGAAGCCCAGTGTCGACAACAAGGCGCACGGCGCGAAACAGCTCGCTACTGAGTCTTCCGTAGTCGCTTACTGGGTCCTGGTAGAAGCCAACTTCTTTGCCGAGTTGCTCGGAATACAGCGCCCAACCCTCGACATAGCCTGAGTTGCCGGAATGCTGGCGAAACTTCGGCAAACTGGTCATCTGCTGCGCTACGGACAGTTGCATGTGATGTCCGGGAATTCCCTCATGATATGCCGTGGCTTCGTCATCGATCAGCCAGCGATGCGCAAAATTGGCTGTGGCGACGCTGACGCGCCCCGGACGCTTGCCGTCGGGAGTGCCGGTTTGATAATGAGTGGCGGCGCCTGACTGAAACGCCGGAATGGCTTCGACTGTAACCGGCGAGCCGGGGATGTAGCCAAACAGCTCAGGAAGCTTTGGCTGCATTTGCGCGATGTACTTGCGGAAGTCATCGAGAATCTGCTCTGCCGAGGTGGGGATGTACTTGGCATTGGTTTTCAGCGAGTCTCGAAATGAGGCGACATCGCTAAAGCCTTGCTTGCGCGCGATGACCAGCATCTCCCCTTCGATGCGGTCGATTTCTTTGAGGCCGATCGCATGAATCTGATCGGGCGTCAAAGTGCTGATCGTGGTGCGGCTGCGAATGTCGTTAAGATAGCGCTCCTTGCCGCCCGGCAACGAAGTCACGCTCAAGGTGGCTCGACCCGCGGGTGCGTATTGCATTGCAATGAACTCACCAAACTTCTTGTAAGCCGGTAGTACTTCGTTGTTGACTGCGCCCGTAATGGCTTTGGTCAATCGCTGCTGATCGTCGGCCGAAATGCTGTCCGGATACTTCTTCGTCGGCAGCAGAAAAGGATCCGCGGCCATGATGCCGTCGCATTGCGCCGATACTTTCTCCAACAGAAAGCGCACTGGCATGAGCTTGTCCTGCAGGCCGGCACGCAAGGTGTCCTCGGACTGGCGCAGCGCGCGCGGAATCTGCTGCAGACGCGCGAGGTAATCCTCGTAGTGCTTGACGGAATCGAACGGGACGGCGAGCGGCATATCCGCGAGGCGAACCTGAGGCCCCTCCATCTGGTTCACGGGCATTTCGTATTCTTTAAACTTGAAGTTCGCAATTCGCTGCATCAAGACGCGTTGCATCACCTCGTGGGACAACTGGTCCTGGTCCGGCAAACCTGCCGCTGAAATGGCGTTCAGCCGCGAAAGAAAAGCGAGATCGGCCGCATCCTGTTGCCGATAGCCTGCGGGAGAGTAATCGTCGAGCTGATCGTTGTATCGGTAGTCGCCGATGGAGGTCGCGCGTTCCGGATGAGCCTTAAGATCGGCCTGGTATTGCTCTTCAAAAAGCGCGTTCTGTGCGGCAATCCTGGCAGCGACCGAATCCGAGTCCTTGGCGGCCGCCGTAAGTGAAGCTGCGACCAGGACAGCGATGAAAGTGATTTTATGCACGTCGCGAATGGCTGGCATGGCAGTTCTCACTTTGCGGAGGCGGGGAAAGCCGGCAATTTCTCAATATCACGGGCGTCGTGCTGAATGATCACCGTTGCATTCAGGTTCTTCGCGAGCTGCTTGAAGCGATCCAACGATGCCAGCGTCTCAGCACGGCTGGTATTGAAGGTCGGCACCCCGTTGCTGTCGTAGTTCTCACGAAAGTGCGCCAAGTCGCCGGTGATGAGCACGTTGCCTTTGTCCTTGAGCTTGACCAACAAGCTGTGATGCCCAGGCGTATGTCCCGGCGTGTTCAACATGATGACGCTGCCGTCACCGAAAACGTCTTTGTCTCCGAGCACGGGGTCTACTTTTCCGCCGCCGCTGATCCAATGGGCGAGACTCGCAGGATTGACCCCGGGATTGGGCGTGGGTTGGTTCAGCGCCTCCCAGTCGCTCTTGCCGATGAGCAAGGTTGCTTGGGGAAAGGACGCCACTTGTCCAACATGATCCCCGTGATAGTGGCTGATCGCAACGAACGTAATTTGCTCGGGTTTCAAGTGCAGTAGGGCGAGCTGTTCCACCAGGCTGGTCTTCGGCGCTGTGGGCGCAGGCGCGCTGCCCGTGGCGGGCGGATTTCCCGTGTCCCACACCAAGTAATCGTTGCCGTGTTTGACCAGGTAGCAGCTAAACGTGAGCTGAATGTTCAATCCCTTGAATGCAGAGACGTCCGAAAATCGGCTGACATCCGCAACCGTGGTGGTCTTGCCGCAATCGAAACGCGTCAAAGAAAGCTCGGCTGCGGTTTGCGCCGACGCCGAGGCGGCGCCCAAAATAAAGGCCGCGAGCACAGCCGCGCCCAAATTAAAATCCATCCTCTGCATTTGTATCCCCTTAAGGTTTTGAAACATCTGTAAGTCTATTCGGTCTCGGAGCGCACTTCGCGACCCATGAGCGCCTGCACGGCCGAGCGGACCGGCTTGTTCTCGTACATGATCCCGTATATTTCGCGGCAGATCGGCATGTCCACGTGCAAACGTTGCGCCACATCGTACACGGCACGCGCCGCCGGTACGCCTTCGACCACCTGAAGAATCGCGCTTTGCGCTTGAGCCGGCGACTCGCCTCGGCCCAACGCCATGCCAAAACGACGGTTGCGCGATTGATCATCGGTACAGGTCAGTACTAAGTCTCCAAGACCAGCAAGACCCATAAAAGTTTCGCGCTGTGCGCCGAGCTTCACGCCCAAGCGCATCATTTCCGCGAGCCCGCGCGTGATCAATGCCACGCGCGTATTGGCTCCGAAGCCCATGCCATCGGCAATCCCCGAGCCGATGGCGATAACGTTCTTCACCGCACCGCCGACCTCCACGCCCATGATGTCGGTTTGCGTATACGCACGGAAACTTGGACCCGACAGGCTGAGTGCGAGTTCTTGGGCGAAGCCCTCATCCGCCGATGCAATGGTCATTGCGGTAGGCAGGCCGGCGCCGACTTCTCTTGCAAATGTGGGACCCGATAAAACCGCCCCAGGAGTATCGCCCAAGACTTCTTGCACCACTTGGTGGGGCAGCAGTCCGGTCGCGGTCTCGAATCCCTTGGTCGCCCAGGCAATGCGAGTGCGCGGCGTCAAGTGCGGCCGAATCCGCTCCAAGGTTGACCTGAAAGCGTGCGAGGGCACGGCGATGAGTGCGTCGCGGGCGACCTCAAGAGCTCCGGGCAAATCGACCGCGAGCTGCAGTTCTTCCGGAAACATTGCCTCAGGCAGGTAGCGCACATTGCGGCGGGCGCTGCGCATGGCATCGAGCTGTGCACTGTCTCTACCCCAAAGTTGAGTGGGGTGCCCTTCGCGCGCCAACAAAATGGCGAGTGCCGTGCCCCAGGAGCCGGCGCCGATGACGGTCATCGGTTCCGCACGCCGGGTCTGCATAGGAGCCTCTAGTTCACCAGACCGGGTTGCGGGACTTGCTGTTGCGACTGCGTGAACAGAGCGTCGAAATTGACCAATGGCAGGAGAAAATTTGGAAATCCGCCTTTGACGATCAGGTCGGAGATCACTTCTCGCGCGTAAGGAAACAGCACGCCGGGACAGAAACTGCCGACCAGGCGCTTCAAATCCTCAGCCGACGCGCCGCTAATGGTAAACAATCCCGCTTGTTTGACCTCCGCCAAGTAGAGCGTCACCGCGCCTTGCTTTGCTTCCACCGTCACCGTCAGCAGGACCTCGCGAGCTTCCGCCGAGAGTTCTTCCGTGGAAGTATTCATATTGAGTTGAAACTTGGGTTCCCAAGTCTGATTGCTCGGCAGGCGCGGACCATTGGGCGACTCGTAAGAACAATCCTTCAAGTAAACACTTTGCAAACTCACCTGGACGCCGCCGACGCTGGCCTGTGGCTCCGCCGCTGTAACCTCGTTCATCCTGCCCCCTGAATTAATCGATCCAAATCTCCGCTGCGATCCAGCGCGTACAGCTCGTCACATCCGCCGACGTGTTTATCACCGATAAAGATCTGCGGAACCGTGCGCTGATTGCTGCGCGCAAGCATTTCCTCGCGGGATTTCGCATCCTCCTCGACATTGATCTCATTGAAAATAACCTGCTTCTTATTCAGCAAGCTCTTGGCTCGCTGGCAGTAGGGACACCAGTCCGATACGTAAATGGTGATGAGCGGTTGCGTCATTTCGCAATGCTCTTACTCCCGGATGTTTTCCCGGAGGTTTTCGCCAGCGGTAGATTGTCTTTTACCCAGGCATTGAGCCCGCCGTGAAGATTGAACACCTTGGTAAAGCCGAGCTTCGTCAAGATCCGCGCCGCATTTGCACCATCGGTGCCGCTGTCGCAATACGTGATGACGTTCTTGTCGCGCCACTTTTTCAACGAGTCGGCTTGCGCCTGAATCTCGCCCACCGGCACGTTGCGCGCGTCGACGATGTGCCCCGCATCGTATAGCTCCTTGCTGCGCAGATCGATGACGAGCGCACCTTGATTCATAAGCCGCACTGCCTGCACCGCGCTCAACGCTGCAAAGGCGTGAATACGTGCTCGTAGCTCGAATGCGACCACGGCAATCGCAGCCAGCAGCGCCGCGCCCGCAAGGTAGGGGTGATGGCCAAGGTACTCTAACAATCGCTGCATGCGTCTCGCACAATTTGGGCTTTTTGGGCGCGCAAGTATAGCAGCGGCCACAAGGCTTGTATGCTTAGGCGGAAGATGGACAACTCAGCATGAATCGGCGCTTTGCAGGCCTGTGGAGCGCGGCACTGGTTGCAATCCTGTGCGCCAGCAGTCTCGGCGCGGCTGCGGAACCCAAGGACTCGGCGCAAGCAAAAGCGAAACTTGCCGCGCTGCGCGCGCGAATCGCCGAGCTTACCGGCCGCATGGGATCGCAGCTGGCGCAACGCGATTCCCTGAGCGCGCGCGTGCGCGAGACCGAGTTAGGGATTGCCGCGAAACGGCAGCGTGTTGAAGAATTGCATGCAGCGCAGATTGCCGCGGAACGGCGCCGCTCGGAACTGCGCGCCGAAGAAAGCCGCAACCTCAACGCGCTGCAATCGGAGCGCGCGTCGCTTGCCGGCCAAGCGCGCGCCGCATACATGATCGGCGGCCAGGAAGAACTCAAACTGTTGTTGAATCAGAGCAACCCCGCGAGCCTTGGCCGAACGCTCACCTACTACGGTTACTTCGCCGAGCGGCGCAGTGAGAAAATTAAATCCATTCAGAGCGACGAAACCCACGTGCGGCAGTTGGTCGCGCAGATCGAGCAGCAAACGCAGGAACTGCAGAAACTGCAAGACGACGCGACGCAAGAGATTGCGGGTTTGCAGCACGCGCGCATCGAACGCACTGTAGCGGTCGCGGCGCTGACCAAGAAACTGGAGAGCGGCAATGAGGAACTGGGCGGCCTGAAGCGTGAGGAGCAGGCGATCGAGTCGCTGGTGGCGGATTTAGCCCGCATGATGCAGGACTTTCCGGCCGATCCGTCGCAAAGTTTCGAACACATGCGCGGCAAATTACCCTGGCCGGTGCTGGGCCGTGTCAGCGCGCATTATCAGGCGCCGCGCGAAAATTCGGGCGCCGGCATCCGTTGGAACGGCGTCATGATCGACACGGAGCGCGCAGCAAAGGTGAGGGCGCCTTTCTTCGGTCGAGTCGTCTACGCCGATTGGCTGCAAGGCCTCGGGCTGCTGATGATCATCGGTCATGGCGGCGGATACATGACTTTGTACGGACATGCCGAGGTGCTCTATAAGTCTGTTGGAGACAAGGTCGCGCCAGGCGATGTGATCGCCGCGTTGAGCGATAGCGACGGCGCCCGCCCTGAGCTTTATTTCGAAATTCGCGAGGGGCGCAAGACCGTCGATCCCAAGCTCTGGCTGAAGGCAGGCCCCTAAAGGATTGCTGCAAATTTTAATTTGGCACTGGCAGCCTGACAGACAGGCTCCTACCATTGCGGCTGGCGGCAAGCCGACTGCGCACGTATGCTTCAGGTTCCAATGAGCAACAAATCTGGCAACGCCTTATTGCTGGCCGTCGGCATCACCATCGGCCTGTCGCTCGGGTTGGCACACGGCGTCCTGGCCGAGAAACCGGCGGCGCTCGGCGCCGCCATTCCATGGCAGGATGCGCGAATGTTGGCTGCGGTGCTCGAGCGCGTGAAACACGATTATGTGAATCCGGTGGACGATCATCAGCTCCTGCAAGCAGCAATTCGCGGCATGGTGGCGTCGTTGGACCCATATTCTGCCTATCTCGACGGCGACGAATACGACGAAGTCAAAATCAGCAGTTCTGGCCGCTATTCCGGCGTCGGCATCGAGCTATCAATTGAAGATGAGCAGGTCGTGGTGATTGCGCCATTTGACGGCTCACCGGCGGCGCAGGCGGGAATTCGTTCCGGCGACATCATCGTGACGATCGACGGCATCCCCGTGAATACCAACACTCTGGGGGATACCATTGGCCGCATGCGCGGCGCGCAAGGCACCTTGGTCAAAATCGGCATTATGCGCGCAGGCAATGCGGAACCGATGCTGTTCACGCTGAAACGGTCGCGTGTGGATCTGCACAGCGTCCGGGCCGAAATCCTCGAGCCGGGCTACGCGTACGTGCGAATTTCCCAATTCAGCGAGACCACCGGCGATGACTTGAATGCTTCGTTGAAAGACATGCGCAAGCACAATGGCGCGCCGCTCAAGGGCTTGGTGCTGGATTTGCGCGACAATCCGGGCGGCGTCCTCGAGGCAGCCGTGGCGGTGGCGGATGCCTTCCTCGATAGCGGCGTGATCGTGACCGCGAAAGGGCGCACCGCCGACTCTAAATTCGAGATGGATGCAACGCCCGGTGACGTACTCAACGGCGCTCCGATCATCGTGTTGGTCAATGGCGGCTCGGCTTCAGCGGCAGAGATTGTCGCGGGCGCACTCAAGGATCAGCATCGCGCAAAGCTCTTAGGAAGCACGACCTTCGGCAAGGGCTCGGTGCAAACCATCATCCCGCTCACCGACGATCGCGCGGTTAAATTGACTACTTCGCTCTATTACACGCCGTCGGGCGTCTCCATCAATCATCGCGGCATTGCGCCGGACATCCAGCTCGAGCGCTCGAAACCGCCGGCAACACCCGCTCCTGAGGATGGGCCGCTGCAGGGACGCGATGCCGAGGTGAAGCGTGCTTTGGAGGAGCTTAAGGTGTCGCCCAGTGCTCACCCTGGCGCCGTGACGACCGCGGCACGGCTTTGATGCGCAGCACGCGTTCCATTGAGATCCTGTGTTTGGCGCTCGCCGCCCTGGTGCTCATCTGGTCCGGGGCGCTTGCCAACCAGATGTGGCCGGTCCTAGGACTGCTTGCGGCGTTCGCACTCGCGATTGTTGGGTTTCGCGGCCGACGTTTCCTCCCAGGCCGCACGCGTTCCAAGCTGTTGATCGAATCATGGTCGATGGTGGTGTTCATCACTTGCGTGCTGTGGTTTACCGGAAAGGGCGGAAGTCCGCTGTTCAACCTGTACTTGTTGCCCATCATTCTGAGCGCTTTGACTCTCGGCCGCGTCATCACGTTGCTGCAGGTCGCGGCCATTGCGGTCTGTCACCTGTTGCTGGCCCTGACGACACCGGGATTGGAGGTGGTCTCGCTGTTTTATGCCAGCCAAGTCGTGGGACAGCTGGCGCCATTTCTGCTGGTGGCCTACCTCACCACGACCCTGTCGGCGGACATCACCGAGGCACGAGAGCGAATCGAAAATCTGGCGCAGACCGATTCGTTGACCGGACTCTACAACGTGCGCATGTTCAACGAAGTGTGGCAACGCGAGCACGAAGCCTGCGAGCGCAACCGCAGCGTGTATTCGCTGCTCATGATCGATATGGACAAGCTCAAGGAAATTAACGATGGCTTCGGCCTCGAGGCCGGAAACAGCGCAATTACTCTGGTGGCGCAGTGCCTGCAAAGAAGTATTCGCGCAACGGATCATGCCGCCCGACTCGGCGGCGACGAGTTCGCGGTTCTGTTGCCGGGCGCATCGCCGGAGGTAGCGGAGGCTGTGATCAAGCGCGTGCGGCACAACGTCTACAAAACCACGCTCGATCTGCGATCACGCATGATCCGCTGCAGCGTGAGCATCGGAGTGGTCACTTACCCCAAGGATTCGAGGGATATGCGCGACCTTCGGAGCATGGCGGACGATAAGATGTACCGCGACAAAGAACTGCGGCGCATGCCTGGAGCTGAAGCTAACGCTTGAATGCTTTAGAGCAAACGATTGAATGTGCTGGACTTTTGCATGAAAGATGGCAAAGTTAGGGCTACATCACGCCGGAACGTGGTTTACATATGGTCAGCTAGTCTCCTTTCCTTCGGTTTGAGAGAGGGTTAATGCGGTCAATCAATCGAGGATCTTCGCTTTGCGGAGCGTCGCGCAGCCTTCGCCTACGCGCATTAGCCTGTATTTCTCTGAGTTTTCTGGCATTTCAGGCCGGCGCCAAAAATATTGGTGGCCCGAAACTGAAATCCAGCTCCGTGCTCATCGTCGACCAAAGCGACTCCTCGGTGCTCTACTCGCGCAATCCGGACGTTGCCGCACCAATTGCCTCGATCACCAAATTGATGACAGCTTTGGTGGTTCTGGATGCCAAGCAGCCGCTTGATGAGCCCATTCAAATTACTGCAGCGGATCGCGACTATCCCAAAGGGGCATTTTCGCGCTTGACCGTGGGCACGACCCTCACGCGCGGGGATCTCATGCATGTCGCACTGATGGCGTCCGAGAATCGCGCCGCGCACGCATTGGGCAACAACTACCCCGGCGGCATTACCGCCATGGTGGCTGCCATGAACTCGAAAGCGAAGGCGCTCGGCATGAGCAGCGCACACTTCGTGGATCCGACCGGTCTGTCGAGTCAGAATGTCGCGAGTCCTGAGGACCTGTCGAAGCTGGTGATTGCTGCCTCGAAAAATCGCACCATTCGCGAATACTCGACCGATAAAAATTATGCGGTTCGAGTGCACAAGCGTCTGGTCGAGTTCCGAAATACCGATAATTTGGTGGCGAATCCCACCTGGAACATCATCGTTCAAAAAACTGGCTACATCGCCGAGGCCGGCAAGTGCCTGGTGATGGCTGCGGTGATCGACGGCCGCTCAGTGGTGATTGTGTTGCTCGATTCGTTCGGCAAGTACACCCGCCTGGCCGACGCCCAGCGCATCAAGACCTGGATGGCGAGCAATTCCAATCCGCGTTTTCAGGTAGCGATCCGCTAGCGAGACGCATGTGCAATTCGCCGGCGCCGCTCATCGCTTTCAAACACAGAGCAGCGGCGATGGAATTCTGCGCACTCCATAGCGGTCGGCAGCCGACTAACTAGCCTACAATGGCCGCATGCCGGGACACTTCACGCAAACAGCTGGGCTGCGATGGTAAGAAGCCCTCAATCGCGCATCAAGAATTATTTCGCCGAAAATCGGCTGTTTACGATCCGCAGTATTGTGGCAGGAGTTTTCGCGGCCTTGCTGCTGTTTGCCGTCGCGGGGCGGCTGTTCTACCTGCAAGTGGTGAAATTCAATTACTACTCCAGCCTGTCGCAGGGCAACAGCATCCGCACCGAGCCCATCCCGCCGAGTCGAGGTCTGATCCTGGACCGCCATGGCGTGGTGCTGGCGGACAATCTCCCCGCTTTTAACGTCGAACTGGTGCGCGAGCAAGTGGGCGACACTAAGGCGCTCGACGCCACGCTGGCTCAGTTGGTGAGCATCGGACTGTTGCGCAGCGAAGAGCTGAGCAACATCCGGCGCACCGTGCTGCTGCACAAAGTATACGAGAGCGTACCGATCAAACTGTTGCTGAACGAGGAGGAAATGGCGCGGTTTGCCGTGCATCGCTACCAATTTGTCGGCGTGGACATTCGAGCGCGATTGGCGCGGCATTATCCGCTGCGCGAGATGGGTGTTCACGCCATCGGCTATGTCAGTGCGATCAATGAGCAGGACTTGAAGCAAATAGACAGCGCCGAGTACGCGGGCACTAGTCTCATCGGAAAACTAGGCGTGGAAGGCGCTTATGAGCAACAACTTCACGGCAAGCCGGGTTTTCGTGAAATAGAGGTGAACGCGGCGGGCCGGCCTGTTGAAAAACAGGGAGGCTACGCTTCAAAACTCAACACTCGCCCACCCGTCGCGGGCGAGGACTTGATTTTGGGAATGGATGTGCGTGTGCAGAAAGTTGCCGAAGAGGCGCTGGTGGGCAAGCGCGGCTCGGTGGTGGCGCTTGATCCGAAAACCGGCGACATCATCGCACTCGCCAGCACGCCCGGATTCGACCCCAACGACTTTGTACGTGGCTTGACGGTCGCGCAATATTCGGCACTGTCGAACAACATCGATGTGCCGTTGTTGAATCGCGCATTGCGCGGCGCCTATCCGCCGGGCTCGACGGTGAAACCGTTGTACGCGTTGGCGGCGCAAAAGTACGGAGTCATCACGCCGCAACAAGTGATGTACTGCCCGGGCTTCTTCACGCTGCCGGGCAGCAGCAACAAGTATCGAGACGACGAAGTCCATCATGACGTCGATATGCGCAGCGCCATTTCCAGATCTTGCGACGTGTACTTTTACAGAGTCGCCGAGAAAATGGGCATCGATCACATGCACGAGTTCATGAGCGCATTCGGCTACGGCGAGCTGACCGGGATCGACATTCCAGGCGAAAAGCCCGGCCTGTATGCGTCGCCAGAATGGAAGCGGCGGGTGTTCAAGCGCAAGGAGGAGCAGATTTGGTTTCCCGGCGAGACTATCAGCATGGGCATCGGCCAGGGCCCGATCACGGTCACGCCCCTGCAGCAGGCGCACTTTGCCGCCGAAATCGCCGAGCGCGGCAAAATCATCGCCTCACCAAGACTGGTGGCGGCGACGCGAGCTCCAGGCTCTTTGACGGTCGTGCCGCGCAGTCCCAAATTGATGAAACCGATCGATATTGCCACCGATGAGCAATGGAGTGTGATTTTCGACGGCATGGAAGCAGCAGTATCGCCGAGCGGTACGGCGCATGTGGCCGGTGCGGGTGCGAAGTACAAATGGGCCGGCAAGACGGGCACCGCTCAAGTCGTGACCGTCAAGCAAACCGAGAGCACGAAGCACAAGGATGCGGACGAGCGCAAACGCGAACACGCGTGGTTCATCGCCTTCGCGCCTGCCGATGATCCCAAGATCGCCATATCCGTGCTGGTCGAAAATGCGGGATTTGGTGCGTCGAACGCCGCGCCCATCGCGCGCAAAGTCATCGACTCTTATTTGTTGGCGGACGACAGCGCGGAGCCGAAAAAGAACTTGGCAGAGCTGGGCAGCGCGACGAACCCGCACTAGCTAGTAGCGGATCGTGAAGTGCATGCCCCAATTTCTCGGCTCGCCTAACTGCACGTACAACTTATTGGCAAAGTCCGGCGGTTCGTCGCCGAAGTAAAAGCCGCGCACGGTATAGTTCTTATCGAGCAGGTTGCGCCCCCACAAGTAAGCCTCCCAACGTGTCGTTTCCCAGCCGAGTTTCGCATTGACCAGTCCATAGGCGCTCGAGCGCGTTTCGTTCGGCGGCAGATCATAGAAAAACGGGCCGATGCCGGTGATGTCCAGGCGTGCATAAGGTCCGTGCGGATCGCGCCAGGTTGCATTGATTGCCGCCTGCCAGGGCGCCGCATGCGGCAGGGCACGATCAGGAAGGGTGAGGCCGTTTTGGGCGAAACCGCGGTACTCAGTCTGCAGCAAGCCGAGAGAGCCGCCGAACACCAAACTTTGTGTCGCGGCCCAGCTGGCCGTGCTTTCCAAGCCATAATTGAAGCCGGATTTCGCATTGCCGGTAAAGAAGATGAAGGTATTGGGATTACTCGGATCGAGTTGTTCGTCGGTGAGCAACTGCTCGTTATGCCGCACCATATAAAACAGAGACGTGTCGATCTGCAGCCTTCCTGAGTCCAATTGCGCTTTGTGACCGACCTCGAGATTCAAGTCAGACTCAGGGCCAAATTGCAGTTGGTTGGGCAGCAGTCCCGGACTCAAATTGAAGCCGCTCGCCTTGTAACCGCGGGCGATGAGCGCATACACGTGTTGACCGTCGGCAACCCTGTAGTCAATGGATGCCTGGCCACCCCAAAGACTATCCGCAGGACCAAAGTTGTTCGCCGTCGTCGGCGCATCCAGGTTCGCAGTCATATCGGTATAGCGGCTGGTGTGGCGCTCGCCGCGTAAGCCTAACGACCATCGCGCCCGTGCGCTCAAGGAGCCGTCGAGCTGCCCGTATACGGCGCCGTTGCGCGAACGATATTCGCTCGAAATGACGCTGAGTGAATCGGAGTTCTGCGTTGCATCGAAAGGGTCGATGTAAATCCCAGCGGTGGTGTCGGTTAATGACTCGCGCAACTCAAAGGCATAGACACCCACGAGCCAGGAGAGCCGCTGCGGCGATTCCTTGGCGGCGGCATCGCCCAAGCGAAATTCCAAGCTGCGGGTGGATCGATAACGCACCTGATACTCGGTGAAGTCATCGGTATAGGGCGCCCATAGCAAGCGGTTGCCCCAATCGCTGTCGAAGCCGTAATTGACCTTGGTGTCGGCGTAAGTGGCGATGGTGGTGAGAGTCGCTGAAGCGACGCCCGAATAAGTCGAGCGAGCCGAGAGTCCCGTGGAATATTGACGGTCGACGCTAGGATGGTCGGACTCCGTGGTGCGGCTGTTGTCGATGGCAAACGCATCGTATCCATTGTCGATTTGCGCACGCAGCACCGTCAGGTCTACTCGCCATTCATCGTTCGGCTCATAGCGCCACTTGCCGCGCAGGGTGAGCTCGTCGTGATTGTCAGTGTTGCTGCGGCCGAGATAAGCATTGTGATAAAAGCCGTCGCTGGTGTAGCGCTGCACCGCAAGCCTGAAGGCAGAGTCGAGCGCGCTCACCGGACCGGTGAGCACTGCACCGTAAGAATGCTCGTTGTAGTCTCCGGCATCAAATTCGGCTCGACCGCCAAACGTGTCGGAAGGGTCGGCACTCTTCACATAGATGAGCCCGGCCAGGGCGTTGGCGCCGTACAGGGTGCCTTGCGGCCCGCGCAGAACTTCGATGCGATCGACATCGAACAGGGTGGCGGCAGAGCCTAAGCCACTGAAGTCGATGTCGTCGATTAGAAATCCGACGGAGGGATTCGGAGCACCTTGGTATTGCTGCAGTTCGCCAATGCCGCGGATTTGAAAGTAGCGTGGGCGCGAAGTGTCGCCGGCCCAATTCAAATTGGGCACCAACGCCAATACGTCCTCGAAATGCTGTTGGCCCGCGTCTCGTAAGGTCGAATCGTTGAGCACCGAGGCGCTGCCCGGCAATTCCTCCAGAGAGACAGGTCTTAACGTGGCTGTGACGATGATCTCGTCGAGCGGCTGGTTGTCGGCGGCCTCTACAGGCTGCGCCGCGGGGACAAGATTTAGTGCGGCGAACAGAATGCCCAGCGCGGAATAACTTCTACCCATGCTCCCTCCGCCGGTACTAACCGGATCAGGTTCAATGGGTTTGCTGGTGCGCCCTAAGCTGCCAGCATCTCAGGCCCTCTAAGGCCACCCCAGCGTTGTTAGGAAAAACTTAGAAAAAAAGCGCGCGTACCGCGCCAATCAGGCCGCCCACGACCAGAATAACCATGGGTAAGAAAGTCATGCCATAGCCGACTTCGCGCTTGGCTGGGTCCTTAACATAGGTGTAGGCATAGAGTTCCCGGCCGACCAGATAGACGACCCCCAGGGCTGCTGCAACCAAGGGGCTGAAGTAACGGGAAAAAAGGTAGATCCCCGGCAAAAAAGCAATCAATTGCTCCAAGGTGTTCTGCTGGACGCGAAATAGCCGTTCGAAGATCTCATTGCCGGTAATGGCTGGCGCCTTCACACCGTAGCGTCCGCGGGCGGCGCCGACTCTGAATCCGAAGACAATGAACTGCAGAACTGCGAGCGCAGTCACGATATCGACATAAGCCATGGAACTTCCTCCGCTGTTATTGGATTCTAGCACTCCGTTGTCGGCAGTTTTCCGTCAGGATAATGATCCAATGAGCTTACCCCGTAAAATGTCCCGAAACGGCACTCGTGGCTATGCCCACTTGGTCGAAATCGACGTGCCGGTTGCCCGTGTCTGGCGCGCATTGACCGAGCCCGGACTGATCAAAATATGGTCGGGCCTAGAGGCCGAGATCGATCCGCGCCAAGGCGGCATGTACCGGATCGGCAAGCGCAGCGGCAGTGCGCGGGAAGCGCACATCGATGTTTTCGAGGTCAATCGCCGCCTGCGGCTCATTTACCTCAGCGGCAAGGATTCACCCCCGAGCGATAGCGCCGCGATCGATGATTTCATCTTGGATACGCGCCGAGGCGAGGGCAAAACCTCCCTGCGCCTGCTGGGGTCCGGGATCCCCGACTCGCTCGAGTGGGACCGAAGCTATGCTAGCATCCGCATGGGATGGGAGCGCTTCATGGGCCGGATCAAGGTGACGCTGGAAAGTCCCCCGGTGCCGAAGAAGCCGGCAAAAATCACTCCAAAAGATCCGCCCTTGCCCGGACTTGATTATTGATAGAGCGCCCCGAATCTTCCTTAGTTATGCTTCGCAGCGGCTAACGAAACAACAAGGAGGGGCAATGCTTGGATTTTTCATCCGCGCAGCGCTGGTGGCGCTGGGACTTTGGCTGGCGACCGACTGGGTTAGCGGCGTTTCGATCGATACCCCTGGCACCCTGATCCTCGCCGGAATATTGCTCGGCGTGGTGAATTCCATCGTTCGGCCCATTGCCATCTTGCTGACCCTGCCGATGACAATCCTCACTCTCGGCGTATTTCTGCTGGTCATCAATGCCGGCATGGTCGCGCTGGTCGCGTGGATGTTGCCGGGCATGCACATCGCGGGATTCGGTGCCGCATTTTGGACTTCAATTCTCGTAAGTCTGGTGAGCTTCGTCGGTTCCTGGTTCGTGGGCGGCAAGGGCCGCGTCGAGGTGATCAGAAGGCGCGGCTGAGCCAAACGGATTTACGGCGCTGAGAATCGCTCATGGCGATGAGGACGCCGGTGCGGTTGTAATGGAGCGGGTACGGCTTCGCAGGGCGCAGCCGTTATTGGCATATCTTTCAACCGCATTCCTACTATTGCGTTTTCGGCTCTGCCAACGTTTTTGGATCCGTGAGACTTCCGCCAGGCATGGCCAATAGCCCCACCCCGACGATGATGATTGCCATGCCGACCAGCTGCCAACCGCTGAGATGCTCGTGCAGTACCAGCCATCCCAAGAATGCGGCGACGGCAGGGTTCACATAGCTGTAGGTGCTGATGATCGCAGGCGTCGTGTGCATCGTCAGCCAGCCATACGCGGTATAGGCGAGGCCGGAGCTCAAGAACGTCAGATAGCACAACGCAATGAGACCCGGCGCGTTCGGCGGCCAATGCATTGAGTCGCCGCGCGCGAGTGCGACGGACAGCAACATAAGGCCGCCCACGAGCATTTGCAGCGCCATGAACATCATGGAACTCAATTGCGTCGTGATGCTACGGTAATACAAAGTGCCCAGCGACCAGGATGCGCACGCACTCAACACGCCCAATTGCGCCAGAGATCCTTTGGACAATATCGGACCCTTGGGGACCAGCATCAGCATCGCGCCGATGAATCCGATCAGCAGTCCCAAGACTGCCGAGCGGGTCAGCGGATGGCCGCGCCGCCCGAACACTCCCAGCCCTGCGATCCAAAACGCGGAAGTGCCGTTGAGCAACGCCGATTCATTGCTTGGAAGGTATTGCATGGCCCAGGTATTCAAGCCGTTGCTGACGAATACCATGAAGAAACCGGCGATGGTCACGTGTCGCCACTCGATCAGCCGAGTCGGTAAACGGCCGCCGCCATAGAACTTGGCGATCAACGCGAGCAAAACGCCTGCCGTGACAAACCGAATTCCGGCGAACAGCGCCGGCGGCAGATTCTCGACCGCTATCTTCGTGAAGACAAAGGAGGATCCCCACACCAGGTATACGGTGCCGAGGCAAGCCAAGACTTTCGTGGAATGACGCGAGTCGCGCAAACTACGCCGCGCGGCGTGGAGTTCCAGCGCGGAAAATCCAATAACAAACCCCGAACAGCAGCAGCGCGGCCACCCACTGCCCCAAAGGCACGTCTATGTGTAACTGCAGAACGTCGGGGTTCTTCCAGATCCAGATGCACATGGCGATGAAGATGCCAATGAGTGCCTCACCCGTGATCAATCCCGCCGCGAACAGCATGCCGTTCTGCGACAGCTTTTCATGATCATCGGTCTCGTTGTGCCTGCGATGCCAGCGCGCCACCATCTCCGCCACCAGGCCGCCAGCCAAGATCGGCGTGGAAACATCCAGTGGTAAGTAAACTCCCACCGCGACGGCGAGTACCGGCGCGCTCCAGCGCGATCCGACGCGCTTCAGATACAGATCCAACACAATGATCAATACGCCGATTGCCGCGCCGAGGGCAATCATTGCCACGGGCAGAGTTCCGCCGAACATCCCCTCCGCTACCGATCTGACCAGGTTCGCCTGCGGCGCCGGCAATGCTTTGACGCCGGGGTGGGACGGCTCGCCGATGCCGTAGGCGAACTGCAATACATTGAGCACGGGCGCCATCACCGCGGCACTCGCGATCACGCCGACCCCCAGCATGATTTGCTGCCGCCAAGGCGTGGCGCCGATCAACTGGCCGGCCTTAAGATCCTGAAGATTGTCTCCGGCCACGGCTGCCGCGTTGCATACCACCGCGCCGATAAACACCACCGCCACTGCGCCTATGCTGGACTTCGGCCCCACCATCCACATGAGGACCAGTGAGGCAAAAAGGATGGTGCAGATCGTAATGCCGGACACGGGATTATTCGACGAGCCGACGAGACCCGCCATATAACCGCTGACGGAAGAAAACAAAAAACCGGCGACGATCATGATGACGGCCATCGCGAGGGCAACGCCGATGCTGCCCACCACCAGGAAGTACAACAGAAACAGCGGAATGACGAATAGCGCGATGCCGATCAGCACCGCACCCATCGGTAGATCGCGTTCGGTGTCCGGCACGGCGGCGGCGCCTTTACCGCTGACTTTGAGTCCGCTGCGAACGGCGGACCACAGAGATTTGCGCAGCGCCCACAGCGCCCACAGCGCGCCCGTCAACATGCAACCCACGCCGATGTATCTCACTTGGGCGCGCCAGATGGCGAAGGCCGCGTCCTCGGCATTGAGACCGACCAGTTTCTGCAAGAGCACCGGGTCATGAGTGAAGAAGTAGGCATTGTAAATCGGGATCGCCAGCCACCACGAAAACAAACCGCCGGCGACGATCATCACGGCAACATTGAGACCCACGATGTAGCCGACGCCGAGCAGCGCCGGCGAGAAGCCATAGCTGAAAAAGGCAATGCCGCGCTCGCCGACAAAAGTTTTCGCGACAAATGTCTCGGGCAACAACCCGAAGCCCGACGTTAACAGCTTGAAGACACCGCCAACGACGCCGGCGATCCCCAAGACTTTTGCACCCAGGCCTGGATTGGCGCCGACTTTGAGCACTTCGGCGGCCGCGACGCCTTCTGGAAATTTGAGCTTCTGTTCGATGATCAACGTGCGGCGCAGCGGCACGGAAAACAGCACGCCGAGCAAGCCGCCCAAGCCGACGATGGCAAATGTCCACCAGTAATCAAAATTCATCCAGTGGTGCAGAAGAATGAGCGCGGGCAGGGTGAAAATTGCCCCGGAAGCGATCGAGCAGCCTGCGGAAGCGCCGGTCGCGACGATATTGTTCTCAAGAATGCTGGTTTTGCCAAATAGCGGCAGCACCGCCATGGAAATGACCGCGGCGGGGATGGCAGTAGCCACCGTGAGGCCCGCGAATAATCCTACGTAAGTGTTGGCGGCGGCGAGGATGACGGTGAGAACGACGGCAAGAAGAATGGCCTTCAGCGTGAGCTGCGGCGTCGTGGAAGCGCCCGGTGTCATTCGATGTTGCCCATGAGTTTTTTCACCGGTCTGCTGATGGCTAATAGAATCACGCCCAGTCCCACCGAAAAATACACGATGTGCATGTATTGTCCCGGCATGGCGGCGACATTATTCGCGTCGAAGTCGCCGGCAACCAAGCTGGCGACCAAGTTGCCGAGAGAGGTGGCCAAAAACCACATCCCCATCATTTGCCCGACGAAGCGCTTCGGCGCCAATTTGGTGTAGTAGCTCAAGCCGACGGGGCTCAGGCACAGCTCACCGAAGGTGTGCAGTACGTAAGTCACGATCAACCAGTACGGCAGCACTTTGGTCCCCGACGCGACGATCGAGGCCGCGGCTGCCATCACTAAAAAGCCCGAGCCCATCAAGATCACGCCGATGGCAAACTTGGCCGGCGCTGAAGGGTTCAAGTGGCGTTTGGCCAGCATGACCCAAAGCCATGCAAAGAAAGGCGCGAAGATAAAGATGAAAAAGGAGTTCGCAGACTGAAACCAGGCCGTGGGAATCACAAAATGCGCCCAGCCGACCAAACGGTCCGTATAGCGCTCAGCGAAAAGATTCAACGAAGAGCCGGCCTGCTCGAATCCGGAGAAGAACATGGCGCAACCGATGAACAGCACCACCAGCACCACGCCGCGCCGACGCTCCTCGCGCGTCACATCCGCGATGAAGAAATAGTAAAGAAAGTACAACGTGGCCATCGTCACGATCGTATAAGCAACGGCTTGGGCGAGACTCACCGGATTCACCGGAATCACACCGATGCTCACCAAGGCCAGAATCAACAGCGCAATCGCTGAGGCGACCGCGAGTTGCCGCCATTGCTTCGTGCGTGAGGCGATCGAAGGCTGCGAGTACGTTGCGGTCTTGTCGCCGGCTGCGCTCGGCGGGACATAGGCCCCAGAGTTCCCGAGGTGCCGCTTCGTCAGATAAAACTGCAAGACGCCAACGGCCATGAAGAATGCCGCGGCGGCAAAGCCGGCGCGCAACCCCCACAGAACTTGCGCTTCGGCCGTCACCAAGGGACCCAAGAAACCGCCGATGTTGATGCCGATGTAGAAGATCGTGAATCCCGCATCCAGGCGTGCGCCGCCTTCCGGATACAAGTCGGCAACGATCGCGCTGACATTGGGTTTGAGCAAGCCCACGCCCAGTACGATTACGACGAGACCCAGGTAGAATCCGTGCGGGCTGGTCGAAGTCGCTAGCAAGGCATTGCCGATCGTGATCGCAATGCCGCCGGCCATCACAGCGCGCTGCGCGCCGATCAACCGATCCGCGATCCAGCCGCCGGGCAGTGCCGCCAAATAAACGGCTGCGTTGTACAGGCCGTAAATCGCCGTGGCAGTTTTGTCATCGAGACCAAAGCCGCCGTTCGTCACGGAATTGACGAGGAATAGCACCAGCAGGGCACGCATGCCGTAGAAGGTGAAACGTTCCCACATTTCAGTCATGAACAGCGTGGCAAGGCCACGCGGCTGACCCAGGAAGGTGGCGCTCAATTTAAGCTCCGGCTTCGCGCTGAGCTTGCTCAGCTGCCTCTTTCTCGCGCGCCGCTATTTTTTCTTTGAGTAACAGTCCGGCCATGATGATCCCTATTTCGTAGAGTAAGTACATCGGTACCGCCATGGCACTTTGCGACACCGCGTCGGGTGGCGTGACAAAAGCGGCAAAGATGAATATCCCCAGCAGCACAAAACCGCGATTCTTCTTCAGCGTCTTAAGATTAACAAAGCCTGTCCAGACCAATAGTACAGTAGCCACAGGGACTTCGAAGGCCAAACCGAAGGCCAGCAGCAGCACCATGACGAAATCCAGATAGGCACCCATGTCGGTCATCATCTGCACACCGTGAGGCGTGGTCGCGACGAAAAAGCTCAGCATCACCGGGAAGACCGCGTAGTAAGCAAACGATGCGCCGAGATAAAAAAGGACGATGCTGGATACCAGCAGCGGTACCGCCAATTTCTTCTCATGTCTATACAAGCCGGGCGCGACAAATGCCCACGCCTGATACAGGACAAAGGGCATGGCCAACCCTACGGCAAGAAGCAGAGCCATTTTGAAAGGCACCGTGAAGGGGGCGACGACGCTGGTGGCGATGATGGTCGCGCCGCTGGGCAGCTTATGGATCAGGGGTTCCGCAACGAACGTGAAGAGCTGATTCATGTAGTACGCGCAGGGCACAAAACAAATACCCACCGCCAACATCGCCTTGAGCAGCCGGTCGCGCAGCTCCAATAAATGCGAGATCAGGGTCCCTTCGGCGAGTTCGCCCGGTTCGCCGGGCTCATTCATTGGCGGGTTTGTTGTCTGTGGGATTCGGGTGCCAGTCTGCGCCGTGGACGGCCGCGGCCGTTTCCGCTGAATATGCCGCCGCCGCGCTCGCGGGCGGCGGCGTCACCCCGGGCGGGGGCGTCATCGGAGGCGGCGCATTCGGAGTGTAGGAAGTATCGAACGGCGCAGGTGCGCTGTTCGCGGGCGTTTCGGTTTTGGGAGAGCTGTTTTGTTTGGTCTGCTTCAGCAGCTCTTCAGCGCTGACTTCGCGTTCCAATTGTTCGGTCAATTGGCGCGCCATGGCGCGCGCTCTCCCCACCCAGTTGCCGACCTGCCGGGCAACCTTGGGGAGTTTCTCCGGACCCAACACGATGAGTGCTATGGCCGAGGTGAGCAGTATCTCCGAGAACCCGACATCAAGCATGCGGCATCAGGCGTTGGTTTTCGGCGGTACCTTAACGTCGCTCTCTCGCGCTGTGGCGTTAGAGCCAAAATCCGCATCCTTGTCTTGTTTGATCTGCTTGCTGGCTTCCTCGGTTTCGCCTTCGTTCATAGCCGATTTAAAGCCTTTAACCGCCGCTCCCAAATCAGAGCCGATGCTGCGCAGGCGCTTGGTACCGAAAATAACCAAGGCAATCAGCAAAACGACAATAAGCATTTTTGAATCGAACATCTCGCTTCTCCGATTCCACGTGTAACCAATTAGGCGCCAATGATACGCCAAAGATATTATGACATTTGACCGCGCCGCACCGATGCGTGTTCGGTCGCATTTGGCGTTTTAATCAACTTTCCAGCCAAATTGTCACGGGCCCGTCGTTCGTTAAGGACACCTGCATGTGAGCCCCGAATAAACCGGTTTCGACCTGCCCATGCTGTTCGCGCGCCGCCTGCACCAAGGAGTCGAACAACCGGCGGCCCTGCGCCGGCACGGCCGCAGTCGAGAAGCCGGGCCGTAGGCCCTTGGCCGTGTCCGCCGCCAGGGTGAATTGCGGCACCAGCAGCAATTGGCCCTTAACCTGGGTCAAGCTCAAATTCATCTTTCCGGCTTCGTCAGGGAACACCCTGTACAAAAGTAGCCGCGCCAAGATTCGTTTGACGCTTGCCTCGTCGTCGGTAGGCCGTACGCCGACCAAAACCAACAATCCGGCACCAATCGAGCCTATCAAATTGCCGTCCACGGCAACCTCTGCGTGTGAAACCCGCTGCAATAGGGCGATCATTAGGAAAAATTGCCCACATCTACCCTAAAAGTCGTCATGGTTTGGTTTCTATATCCATTTATCGGATAGTCTGACGAAATAGATGGATTATTCGCGATGCGCACCTGATCTTGCTCATAAATTGTGAGAATGGTAAAGAATAGACAAAAAAGTGCGAATTCCTGCGTATGAGTGGGAAATGCTGCGATAGAATCCATTTTTAGTTATGTTCTATCACCAAATCGTTTTGATGCTCCTGCAAGCTACAATCCCAGGGATTTTATTTATCTTGATTTGCGGCGAGTTTAGTGGGATCGACTGCACGGCCCCGCAGGATGATTTTGACGATATTGGCGTAAGCGTCAATGGTTTGCGTCGGATCTTTACCGAGCAGTAATAGGTTTGCACGTTTGCCAACCTGCACAGTCCCGATCTCACTATCCAATCGAAGCGCCTGCGCATTGGATAGTGTCGCCGCTTGAAAAATCTGCGCGGGCGTCACGCCGGCCTCGATCAGCCGCGGCATCTCGAACCAGCTGTTCAGACCAGGCGGATTTGTGTAGACCGGTGCGCTAGGCGTATCGGACCCAAACAGCAAACGCGCGTGATTCTTCGCGAGATACCCGGTGGCGCTCTCTACTCTACCAACGAGCACCGCGTACCCGGCTCGCAACTGCGCATCTAAAGTCTTGGCAGCGCCATTTGGTGCGGACGGGATTTCGGAGACGAGCTCATCGTGAAACCACTGACCCTCCGCGGTCTTATACCAGTCGATTAAGCTGCTCGGCACAGCGCGTCTAAGCATGGGATCAGAGAGGAATGACGGATTGAAAAGATTTTGCAAACCAACCACGACTTGGATGGTTGGTTGCCACCCGACTTTCCGCGCAGCGATGCGGTCCAAATTCGCCTTGACAGTGGGTGTGAGGTCGGAGGCGGCTCATCTCCTCCTTCAGCGTCTCCAGCCGCTCTTGCAGTGCTGGTCCGCGCTCGCCCGCCGCGACCGCCAATCTATGGCCCTTCTGGAAGGCATTGCGCGCGGAGAATCCCGAGCTAGGGCAGCTCGAATCGGCTCGCCGCGGTCACGCGCCGTTGGATGAGCCAGAGTGCGTGGCGGCGATCGATTCCTTCCTCGCTACTTGCGCCACAAGGTGGGCGTAAACAGCAC
Organism: Gammaproteobacteria bacterium; assembly: GCA_041690895.1. Lineage (GTDB taxonomy): Bacteria > Pseudomonadota > Gammaproteobacteria > Steroidobacterales > Steroidobacteraceae > Bog-1198. Next base: position 172,174 of record JBEPVT010000001.1, on the reverse strand, counting down.
CAGGATGGTGAACACTTCCAGTCGGCCTAAAAGCATTGCCGCGGAGCACACCCAAGTTTGGAAGTCGGTGAGCACGCCATAATTGCTGCCCGGCCCCACCAGCCCCAATCCAGGACCCGCGTTATTGATGCAGGCGATAATGGCTGAAAACGAGGTCATAAAATCCAAGCCGCTCGCCAACTGCAAGAAAATCAGCGTTACGATGCTCATGAAATACAAGAACACGAAAGCCAGCACCGCAAACACCACGCGATTCGCAATCACCGTGCCGCCTACTTTAAGCGGCCGCACCATGTTCGGATGTACCAGTTGATTCAATTCGCGATGCGCTTGCTTGGCGAGCACCAGCGTGCGAATCATTTTGATGCCGCCGCCGGTCGATCCAGAGCTCGCCACGAGGCAACTCAAGAACATCATCCACATGGGAGCGAATATCGGCCAACGCGAATAGTCTTGGGTGTGCAGCCCGCTGTCGGTGGCGATCGAAACTACATTGAATATGGTATGGCGCAGTGCCGAGGGGTAGTCGGGGTACGTGCCCTTGAAGAACAAGAAAAGCGATATGCCGATGCAGCTGCCGGCCAGCACCGCCAATATCGCCTTTGCTTCGGCGTCGCGTAAATACGCTTTGATGCCGCGCTGGCTCCACGCGAGAAAGTGCGTGGCGAAATTCAACGCCGCCAAGATCGAAAAGGCAGTCAGCACCATCTCGATGGGCAACGAATTGAAATGGCCAATGCTGGCGTCATACGTCGAGAAGCCGCCGAGCGACAGTGCGGAAAAGCCGTGGCACACCGCGTCGAACCAATTCATTCCCGCGAATCTCAAGAAAAGAATGCAGGCGGCCGTCAATCCGGTGTACACCGCCCACAGCAACTTTGCCGTTTGCCCGATGCGCGGCGTGAGCTTGCTGTCTTTCATCGGCCCGGGCATTTCGGCGCGGTAAATCTGCATGCCGCCGACGCCGAGCATGGGGAGGATCGCCACGGCCAACACGATGATGCCCATGCCGCCCAGCCAGCTCAAAAGATGGCGCCACAGGTTGATGGATCGCGGCAGGAATTCGAGTCCGGAGAGCACCGTGCCCCCCGTGGTGGTCAAACCGGACGCCGCCTCGAAGTAGGCGTCGGTGAAATTGATGGGCAAATAGTTCCACAAGGGGAATCCTGCCACCGCGGGCAGCGCCACCCAAGTAAGTGCGACCAGCATCAATCCGTCGCGGGTTTTCAGCTCGCGTTTGAAGCGGCGCGTGGCGAGCCACAGCAGCGCGCCGATGACGAACGTCGCCAGCGCGGAAATAATGAAGGACTGGAGCGCCTCGTCCAGCTCCCAGATTGCCATGATCAGGGGCGCCAGCATGGTCGCCGCGAACACCATCATGACAAGGGCGAATACGTGAGCGACCGGCAGTAAAATGTCTTTCACAGAAAGGAGGCGGAGCCTTGGAAGAGTTTTTCCACCGCTTCGATATGGCGGCGATCCGTCAGGAACAAAATCAAGTGATCGTCGGGCTGCACCGTAGTGTCGTGGTGCGCGATGATGACTTCATCGCCTCGCACCACTGCACCCAGCGTCGTGCCCTCGGGCAGCGCTATATCCTCGATGCGGCGCCCGATCACCTTGGAGCTGTCGGCGTCGCCGTGCACCACGACTTCAAGCGCTTCGGCAGCGCCGCGGCGCAGGGAATGTACGCGCACCACATCACCGCGCCGCACGTGCGCCAGCAACGATCCGATCGTGACGATCTGCGGCGATATCGCCACATCGATCGAGCCGCTCTCGATGAGTTCGGCATAAGAAGGCTTGTTGATCAGCGCCATGACCTTGTGCGCGCCCAGGCGTTTGGCGAGCATGGCCGATAAAATATTGGCTTCCTCGGAATTCGTCAGCGCAGCAAAGACGTCCGCGCTGTCGATATTCTCCTCCAGCAGCAGTTCCTCATCGGCGGCGTCGCCGTGCAGCACGGTCGTGCTTTTCAACTGCTCGGAAACGCGGCGCGCGCGTTTGCTGTCGCGTTCGATAAGCTTGACCTGATTCTTGCCTTCCAGCTCGTTAGCCAGCCGCAGACCGATGTTGCCGCCGCCGGCGATCACCACGCGGCGCGCGGGCGCTTCTTCGCGGCGCAATTCCTTCATGACGATGCGGATGTTTTCGCGCGCCGCCAAAAAGAATACTTCATCGCCGTCCTCGATGACCGTCGTGCCTTCGGGCTTGACGCTCTTGCCCGCCCGATAAATGGCCGCAACGCGAGCGTCGGCCGAGGGAATGTGCTCACGCAACGTGCTCAAGGTCTGACCTACCAGCGGGCCGCCCTGCAGCGCGCGTATGCCGACCAAGCGCACCCGACCATCCGCGAAATCCAGTACCTGGAGCGCGCCAGGGTAACGTATGAGCCGTGCTACATATTCGGTGACTAGTTGCTCCGGACTTATCCAGACATCGACCGCGATGCCGTTCTCGCCGAACAGCCGGTCTCTTTCGGTGTAATCGGCGGAGCGCACTCGGGCAATTTTCTTCGGCGTGCGATACAAGGTCCAAGCGACCTGGCAAGCCAGCATGTTGACTTCATCGCTGTTGGTCAGCGCCACGAGAATGTCGGTGCTGGCAATACCGGCGGCTTCGAGAATGCGCGGGCTCGAGCCATTGCCGCTAACGGTGCGGATATCAAGTCGATCCTGAAGATCCCGCAATATCTCTTCGTTGTGATCGACGACGGTCACATCGTTGGCTTCTTCGCGAGAGAGATGGGACGCGGCCGTGCGGCCCACTTGTCCGGCACCCAAAATGATTATTTTCACAGCTGCATTACTCTACACGACCTCGAGATGCGCGTATGACAGCATCAGCCACTTCGTGCCCTGCTTCTCAAAATTGACCTGAATGCGGGCGTGCGGTCCATTGCCCTCGAAATTCAAGACAACGCCGTCCCCGAACTTGGAATGCCGGACGCGGCTGCCCATGCGCATCCCTGACGCTGGAGACTCGTCCAGCGTGCTGCTGCGTCTGGCGAAGACCGGACGGGACACATGCAGCCGCGGTCGAATCTCTTCGATGAGGTCCGGCGGAAATTCGCCAATGAAACGCGATGGCTGCCCATACGCATCAACGCCATATAGCCGGCGTTGTTCAGCGTAGGTGATATAGAGGTGGCGCATGGCGCGGGTCGCGCCGACATAGCAAAGCCTGCGCTCTTCCTCCAAGCCGGCCAGATCGGCCACCGAGCGTTGATGCGGAAACAGCCCGTCTTCCATGCCGGCGAGAAACACCACCGGGAACTCCAGTCCCTTGGCCGAGTGCAGCGTCATCATTTGCACACAGTCATCGTAGGGGTCTGCCTGGCCCTCGCCTGACTCGAGCACCGCATGCGCAAGAAAGGACTCGAGCGGCGAGAGCTCGGCTTCGGCCTCGGTCTGCGGCGAGAACCCTCGAGCCGCGCTGACGAGTTCCAGCAGGTTCTCGATCCTTGCTTCGCCGCGTTCGCCCTTTTCTTTCTTGTAGTGTTCGATGAGCCCGCTCATCTGAATGACATGATCCACTTGTTCATGAAGTTCGAGAGCACTGACCTCGCGCCCAAGCTTGTCGATCAGGTCCATAAAAGACTGCAGTGCTTGCGCCGCGCGTTGCGGCAGTGTGCCTTGTACGCACGCAATCGAACCGCTCCACAACGACGTTGAGCCGGCACGCGCGGTGTCGCGCACCAGATCCATGGTCTTTGCGCCGATGCCGCGCACCGGTAGATTCACGACCCGCTCAAAGGAAGTGTCGTCGGCGCGGCTTGAAATGAGACGCAGATACGCCAAGGCATCTTTGATTTCGGCGCGCTCGAAAAAGCGCAGTCCGCCGTACACCCGATAAGGCATGCGCGCATTCAGGAACGCTTCTTCAAAGACGCGCGACTGCGCATTCGATCGATACAGCACGGCGACCTCGCGCCGTGCGCCGCCGCGCACCACCCATTCGCGGATGCGGTTGACGACGAAATCGGCTTCATCGCGCTCATTGAAGGCGGCGTACAGTTTGACGCGCTCGCCATCTTCACCGCTGGTCCACAAAGTCTTGCCGAGACGTCCGGCATTGTTGGCGATCAAGGCGTTGGCGGCCTTCAAAATCGTCCCCGTCGAGCGGTAATTCTGTTCCAGCTTGTAGAGCACGGCCTTGGGAAAATCGCGGCGAAATTGATTCAGGTTCTCGACGCGCGCTCCTCGCCAACGATAAATCGATTGATCGTCGTCGCCCACCACAAACGGCATGCCGTCGGGCCTTGCCAGCAGCATGAGCCACTGGTACTGAATCGCATTGGTGTCTTGAAACTCATCCACCAGCACGTGCTGGAAGCGCGTCCGGTAGTGCTGCAGCAACGCCGGGTTGTCGCGCCACAGCTCATAGGCGCGCAGCAGCAGTTCCGCGAAATCCACAACACCCGCCCGCTGGCAGGCGTCTTCGTATGCTTGATAGATCTTGATCAACTGCCGGCGGGTTGGATCGCCGTCGTCCTTGATGTGCTTGGGCCGGTGGCCCTCGTCCTTCTGAGCATTGATGAACCAGAGGATTTCGCGCGCAATCCAGCGCGTCTCGTCAAGCTCCAGCGCCTTCAACACCTTGCGCAGCACCCGCGCCTGATCCTCGGAATCCAAAATCTGAAAGCTTTGGGGTAGCCCCACATCGCGCCAATGGATGCGCAGCAGCCGGTGCGCCAAGCCGTGAAAGGTTCCGAGCCACATGGCACCGCTCGGCAGGCCCAACAAGGTTTCGATGCGGCTGCGCATTTCGGCGGCGGCCTTGTTGGTAAAGGTGACCGCCAAAATACTGTTCGGCGAAGCGCCCTCGACCTGAATCAGCCACGCGACTCGATGCACCAGCACACGAGTTTTCCCGCTGCCGGCGCCGGCCAGTACCAGGGCGGCGCCCAAGGGAGAAGCTACGGCTTGGCGCTGGTCCTCATTGAGGCCGTCGAGAAGGTGCGAAACATCCATAAGGGCGCGGATTGTACTGCACGTTTCGCCCTAAACCGCTCTTGTGTTTTTAGAGATTTTCGGGCGGCTTTCTTCCGCAAATTCAATCAGCGCCAGCACCAGGGAAAGAACTATCGGGCCGGCAATCACGCCAATGGCGCCGAAGGCCGGAATGCCCCCTAAAACACCGACGAACACCGCCAGCGCGGAGATTCGTGCCCGGCCGGAAATGAGAATGGGCCGCACCACGTTGTCCAGGCCGCTGAGCGCGGAGCCCCAAACCAACAAAAAGATGCCCCAGCCCCAGTGCTGGTCGAAAAACAACCAGATCACAGCCGGAATCCACACCAGAGCCGAACCGCCCACCGGCAGCAAAGACAACAGCCCCGCAAGCACGCCGAATACCACGGGCGAAGGCAGGCCGGCGATTGCGAAGCCGATCCCGACGAAGAGTCCCTGCAGCATCGCCGTCACCGCGGTGCCGAAAACGATGGCGCGGGTTACCGCGCCCAACTGGCTGAACAAGCGTTCCTTGCGTTCTTCTGCCATCGGTATCAGGCGCCGCGCGCGGCTGATCATTTCGTCGCCATCGCGCAGGAAAAAGAATAGGAGAAACAGCATGATTGCAAAGGCCAGGAGCGATCCTAAAGCGCCAAGGAAAAACGAGCCGCCCCAACCGGCCGCGCGCTGCATCACCTCGCGCGTTCCGGAAACCAGCCAGGACTGCACCTGTTCCGCTGAAATATCGGCATGCGCCTGCAGCCAGGTATTGATTCTGGCAATCCACGGAAATTGCTGCAGATCCGAAAACGATTTTATGTCCATCTCCGTCGCGGACTTCTGCATTTGGCGCAGCAACGCCGAGATTTGCGACACGAACTCGACCGACAGCGCACTCAAGGGCAGCAGGATGCCTATGGGCGCGAGAACCGTCAGCATGCTCGCGGCAATCGATTTGCTCTTCAAGCGCCGCCGCCAGCGCAGGTTGAGCGGAAACAACAGGAAGGCGAGAAATGCCGCCCAGGTCATGGGCAGCGCGAACGGCTTGAAAATCAGCAACAGCGCATAGGCGAGAACGGCGGCGACAGCCAGCGCAAATACCCGGGAGTAAAAACTAGGTGTGGCCGGCATGGGAATATCCTAACATTCAGCGTGCCACCGAGGAGCCGCACATTAACAGCAACACGCGACCCAGAACCGCGGCCGCAGGCTTTGTCTGCGCGCTCGGCAGCCTGCTTACCGGCGCCGCCATGAGCGCGCAGCCGACCACCGCGCCGACGATTGCGCCTTACGGGTCGTGGGCCTCGCCGTTAAGCTCGGAAATGCTTGCAGCGGGCGGAATCGGCTTCAGCGATCTGCGCAGCGCCAATGGGCGGCTGTACTGGACGGAAAACGTCCCGGCTCGCGGCGGCGCGATCTCGTTGTTCAGTCTTGCCGGCGGAGTTGTCGCGCAAGTGACGCCGGACGATGCGAACGTGCGCACGCGCGTGCATGAGTACGGCGGCGCGCCTTTTGTCGTGGACGGCGATACCGTTCTTTACAGCCAGTTGTCCGATCAACGGCTGTATGCGCTCAAAGCCGGCGGGTCCCCGCGGCCCGTGACGCCGCCCAACTATCGCTTCGCCGATTGCGTTGCGGACGGCGCAACCAAAGCGGCCGCAGCGCTCATTTGCGTGCGCGAGGATCACACGGATTCTTCGAATGTGCGCAACGCCTTGGTGCGGGTGCAGCTGCCTGCAGGGGGTGCAGGCGAAGTGCTCTTCGAGGGCACCGATTTTGTGGCGTACCCGCGGATCAGCCCCGATGGCAAACGGCTCGCATTCATCACCTGGAACCATCCCAACATGCCGTGGGACGGAACTGAGCTCAAGGTCGCAGAACTGACGGCGCAGGGCTTGCGCTCAGCGGTGCTCGTCGCAGGTGGTGCGGCGGAATCGGTGCTCGAACCGCAGTGGGATAGCGACGACACGCTGTACTTTATTTCCGATCGAAGCGGATTTTGGAATCTTTACGCGCAGCACGGCGCAGCGGCGCACGCAGTGTGGCCGCGCGCCGCGGAATTCGCCGAACCGCTGTGGTCGTTCGGCCAGGCGAATTACGTGCTGTTCGGCGATGGCCGCGCGGCGATGCGGTTCGGCGAGCGGGGAGTCGATCGGCTGGCCTTGGTCGACCTCAAGAGCGGCACCGGACGAGTCCTCGATCTGCCGTTCGTGGAGTTCAGCCACTTGACCCGGGTTGATGGACAGCACATCGCCGCTATTGCGGGCGCCTCAAAGACAGCTCTGTCCATCGTCAAGATCGATGTCGCCAGCGGTGAGGTAACGACATTGCGAAGCGCGGGAAAGTCGCCTCTGGACGCTGACTCCATTTCGATCGCGGTACCGATCGATTTTCCCAGCGCGCAGGGGCGTAGCGCGCACGCATTTTACTATCCACCCGTCAATCCGCGCTATCGAGGAACTCCGGGTACGTTGCCGCCATTGCTGACGCTCGTGCACGGAGGTCCCACGGCGCGGTCGCCGCCTACACTGCGCTCGAGCGTGCAATTTTGGACGAGCCGGGGTTTCGCGGTCGTGGATGTGAATTATGGAGGCAGCGACGGTTATGGCCGCGCCTACCGTCGGGAATTGAACGGCAATTGGGGCGTGGTCGACACCGAGGATGTGATCGCGGCGGTTCACTTTCTGATCGACACGAGGCGCGCCGATCCCAAGCGCACCGCCATCAGCGGCGGCAGCGCGGGCGGCTATACGGTGTTGGTGGCCTTGAGTACCAGCGATGTGTTTCGCGCCGGTGTCGACCGCTTCGGCATTTCCGACATGACCGCCCTCGCGCGCGACACCCATAAATTCGAGAGTCGCTACATTGATTCACTGATCGGACCGCTGCCGCAGGCGCAGGCGATTTATGATCGGCGTTCACCGCTGAACCATCTCGATGGATTCAAGGTGCCCGTGCTCGTGCTGCAAGGCGCCGATGACCCGGTGGTTCCGCCGAACCAATCGCAACGCATCGTCGCTGCGCTGCGCGCGCGGCACGTGCCGGTGGCGTACGTGCTATACCCCGGCGAAAGCCACGGGTTTCGCAAACCGGAAACCATCATCAATTCATTGCAAAACGAATTGTCGTTCTTCGGTCAAGTATTCGGCTTCAGGCCGGCCGATCAACTGCCGCCGTTGACGATCGAAGGATTGGTGCCCGCGTCCTGACGCGCGCGAAACGGGTTTTGTCCACGGCTATGCCGCGAAATGTGCGACCGATCGCTTCATAGCATTTCGCGCCCGACGCCTCGATCAGGGCGGCTACATCCATCCTCCATGGTGTCTTGTTGGCGGGTTCTTGCTATGTTTGCTGCAAATTACAAGAAACGGAGATCGAAGCCTATGACTCCTTTGCGCATTATCCCTGTCATTCTCTTGGCGTTGTGCGCCGCCGGATGCGGCTCGGACCGGTTCGATGCCGCCGCCGAATCGAGCAGGCTGTCGCAGTGGGACTCCGATTGGTCGCGCATTTCCTTTGAAGGCAAGGATATCGAAAGGATCGTCTCTTATTGGAGCGACGATGCGCATTTGCTGCAACCGGGTTTGGCGCCTATCGAAGGCAAGACTGCAATTCGCGCTTTCGTCGCTGCGAGTCTAAAAATCCCGGGTTTCAAAATCCATTGGGTGTCCGAGAAACCCGTGTTTTCGCCTGACGGAAAAATGGCGTACCTCTTGAGTGCCGTGGAAACCACCGCGCCAGGCGCGAATGGAGCGCTCGCGTCCACGCATGGCCGTTCGGTGACGGTCTGGCGCCGCGATGGCGATGGTACATGGCGCTGCGTCGTGGACATCTCAAACGACGCGCCGCCGACTATGGCGACCGTTCAGGCGGGAAAGTAGATATAGTGATCGAGGATCAGCGCGGCGAACAGCAGCATCAAGTAGGTGATGGAAAATCTGAAGGTGCGGATTGGCAGGTCGGGCCTCAGCCCCTTGTTGAGTGCTGTCACGAAATAGAGGAATCGGGCATTTAAGGCCACCGCCGCTGCCAGGTAGATCAATCCGCTCATACGCGTGAGAAATGGCAGCAGCGTCGTCAGGATCAGCAGGATCGTGTACAGCACGATTTGCAAGCGGGTGTAGGGAATACCGTGCGTAACGGGCAACATCGGAATGCCCACCTTGGCATAGTCGTCGCGCCGCGCGATCGCCAGCGCCCAAAAATGCGGCGGCGTCCAAGTAAATACAATCAGGAATAGCACCAATGCATTCGGGTCGATGGAATTGGTGACCGCGGCCCAGCCGAGCACGGGCGGCGCGGCGCCGGCGGCGCCGCCGATTACAATGTTCTGCGGTGTTGCGCGTTTCAACCACAGTGTGTACACGATTGCATAGCCGATGAGCGAGCAGAATGTCAGCGCGGCAGTCAGGGCGTTGACTCCCGCCCATAAAATCATCATGGACGCCAGCCCAAGCGAGATCGCAAAGACAATCGCGTGACTCTCCAACAGATGTCCCGTGGGGAGCGGCCGGCGGCGCGTGCGGTTCATTTGCCCATCGATGCGCCGATCCAAAATATGATTGAAGGCCGCCGCTGAGCCTGAGGCCAGAGCGATGCCGAGCGAACCCAAAATCAGCGCATACAAAGGAATCCAACCGGGCGATGCGAGCACCATGCCGACGATGGCAGTAAACACGATGAGCAGGCTCACCTTGGGCTTGGTGAGCTCCAGATAATCCCGCCAACCGCCGTGAACGGCGGCTGCGATGGGAGGATTATTGGGTACGGTGGACATGCTGCAAGGGTATCACGCCGAGCTCACGCTTCCGGCGAGAGCCAGCGCAACAGCGTCACTGTACAAATTACAAGCAGCGCGGCCCCCGCATTGTGCAATGTCGCCAAGACCATAGGCATGCCGAAGTGCACCATGCTGATTCCGACGCCGATCTGCAGCAGTACGGCGAACACCAGCAGGGCGCCCACCACTTTCAATCTGCGGCTGCCGGCGCGTGCTATCGTCAAGGTGCCCCCCATGATCAAGACCGAGCCCGCCAGCAGGGCGCCGATTCGATGCGTCACATGAATGGCGATCCGCGCAGGGTTCGCCAGCACGCCGCCGGTGTAGTCGATGTCTAGTCCGCGCCACAGCACGAAGGCGTCGCGAAAATCCATGTGCGGCCACCAGGATTGCTGGCAGGTCGGGAAATCCGCACACGCCACCGCTGCATAGTTGCTGCTGGTCCAGCCGCCCAACGCTATTTGTAGCAGCAAAGCCGCAAGTCCGCCTAAGGCAAATTTGCGCAGGTGCGCTTCGCGCAGCGGAAGCTCTCGCCGTTTGGGCGTCAATGACAGCCACCACAAAATACCCAAGGTGGTGAGACCGCCGAGCAAGTGCGCTGTGACGATCAAGGGCTTCAGCAGCAACGTGACGGTCAGGGCGCCTAGCGCACCTTGCAGGCATACGAGAACGAATAACAGCACGACCGCAAGCACCGGCTGTCCGCGCGTCTTGCGATTCAACAGCGCCCAAACCAGCAAGCCGATGATGATGGTCCCCAGCGTGGTGGCGAAATAACGGTGAATCATTTCGTGAATGGCTTTGCTGAAATTGTGGTCAGCTTGCGGGTAGATGTGCCCATAGCATCCCGGCCAGTCAGGACACCCTAAGCCTGCATCCGTCAGGCGCACCCAGGCGCCGAGCACCACGACTGTCGCTGCGAGCGCCGCGCCCAAGAACGCGAGCCGGCGAAACCAAAGCAGGCGTCGTTGCGGACCCATGTCGGCTAGCCTATGGAAGACAGGCGCAGCAGCCGTTTCATGTCCTCGAGCATGCCCTTGGGCTTGGCATCGGCGGCATAGAACATCATCACATTACCCAACGGGTCGATCAGATACACGCGGTGCGAATTGATCGCCCCAGTTCGCGTCGGCAGCAACGCCAGCAAGGGTTCGTCGGCAGAACTTGCGCGAATCGCGATCAAATCCGGATGCGCCGCAAGCAGTGCTGCCATGTCGCAGCAATCGCTGTCGCCGATGAAAACCCGTTGCACGCGATTCATTTCGCGATCCAGCGCCAGTCGCACTTGGCGCGTGTCGTAAAGATGCCGGAGGCATTCATCGTCACAGTGGCCGTGCTGCACGAACAAGAAGGTCCACTTGCCTTTAAGGAATTGCGGATTCGTTTGGTCAGGGCCCGGCGCCGCGGCCACAGGCAAGGATGCCAGCGGCAATGCCAGTGCAGGCAGCGGCCGCGCAGGTTCGATCAGCTCTCCGGCGTTGACGCGGCCCCGCGGGTGCCAATACGTCCCATAGTACAAATAGAAAGCAAGTGCGAGGGGCGCGAAAAACATCAGGGCCACGCCGATCAACACACGACGCTGACGGCGATCCTGTGCGCTGCTCCTGGTCCTGGGCTCGTTCACGCGGAAACTTCCCTGATGCGTCGAAAGTTGGTTACTACGTAAATAACGGCAAGGGCGAGTGCCAATCCGAACCATTGCAGCGCGTAGCCGATGTGGCGCATGGGTGGAAATCCCGGCGGTGCCCAGTTGCGGACATAGCCGTCGGGCTCAGCGGCGTCGAGCAGGATCAAGTCGGTGGCGAGAGTCCAGTTGGATTCCTTGAGCAACTGCGCCGCGTCCGCGCGCTGCGGAAAATTCGCAACCACGGGGTAGGGGGGCCTGAGAGGCGCGGGAATGCCCATGCGAATTCCGGGGCTAGGCATATTATCGGCGCGGCCCCGGATGCGCCGGGGGTCGCCGGCAACCGGAATGGCCGGCCGGTCAGCGCGGCTTTTTCCTAACGGCACCCAACCGCGATTCACCAGCAGCCAACCGCCGCCTTGAAGGGCGAACGGCGTGATGACGAAATAACCGGCGCGTTCGTCGTTGACCATGTTGTCGATCAAGATCTGGCGCGTTGCATCGTAGTGCCCGACGGCCTCAACTCGGCTGTAGCGCGGGACCTTCGGCGTGTGCAGATCGATCGGGCGCGTAGCATCGCCGCCGGCTGTGAAGGAGTCGAACAGGACGCGCTTCTCCTCGGCACGGTGCAGCTGCCAGCGTCCCAAGGAAACGAGCAGGGCGATCAAGCCAATTGCGAGCAGGGTCGTGAAGAGCCGCGGCGCGAAAGCGCGATTCCCGAGTTTGATGGGCACGATATACTGCGAGTCCTCAAGGTCTAGGCGCGCCAGATGGCATTCAAATATCTCATCCTCGCGATGCTCGTGCTGATCTTGATCAGCCTGGGTAAAGCGCTGTTCCACTTGTCGAGCAGCCACGAAGACGGCGGGCGAAAAATGGTCGTGGCGCTCGCCTGGCGCATCGGTCTTTCGGTGGCGCTGTTCGTGCTGCTAATCGTCGCTTATTACAGCGGTTGGATCGAACCCTTGCACCTGGCGCGTCACAACCAGTAGACGAAGAAAAACAGGCCGAGCCAAACCACGTCGACGAAGTGCCAATACCACGCGACGGCCTCGAAGCCAAAGTGTCTCTCGGGCGTGAAGTGGCCTTTCAGAACCCTGAACCAAATCACCGTCAGCATGATGGCGCCTACCGTGACGTGCAGGCCGTGAAATCCGGTCAACATGAAGAATGTGGTGCCGTAGATGCCGGTGCCGAGCTGTAAGCCCAGCTCGGTGTAGGCCTCGTGGTACTCCGTCGCCTGCAGCGCGACGAACGAGAAACCAAGCAGGAAGGTCATCGCCAGGAAGATTTTTAGCCGCAGTCGATGTCCGGTGAGCAGCGCATGGTGCGCGATCGTCACCGTGACGCTGCTCGACAGCAGGATCGCGGTGTTCACCATCGGCAGACCTAAAGCCGGAACTGTTTCAAACGTGCCGTCGGCGCGCGGACCCAAGGCGGAAGGCCCATTGGTCGGCCAGACGCCGCCATAGTTGTCCCACAGCAGCAGCTTACTGAAAATTTTCACGCCGTCGCCCGACAACCAGGGGACAGAAAAATTGCGTGCGTAGAACAGCGCGCCGAAGAAGGCGGCGAAAAACATCACCTCAGAAAAAATGAACCACATCATTCCCATGCGGAACGATCGGTCCACCGCCATGTTGTACATGCCCTTCTGGTTTTCACCGATGACGGTGTGGAACCATAAGATGAACAACATCGCCAGCATCAAAAAGCCCGGCAGCAGGAACCACGCCGGGCCCCAGTCGTTGAGGGTGATGATGGCGCCCGACATCAGCGTGAACAGCGTCACGGACCCATATATAGGCCATGGACTGCTGTGAGGGATGTAGTAGTGGTTGTGCTCTTCCGTGGTCACTTGCGCCATATTCAAATCTCTAGTCGGTAAAACAATTATAGTTTAACGAGGTAAATCACGGCTGTGTTGCGGTTTGCGTCGTATCGTAAAACGTATAGGCCAGTGTAAGCCGGTCGACGTTGGCAGGCAGCTGCGGGTCCACAATGAACCGCACGGGCATATCGCGGCCTTCGCCGACGGCGAATTTTTGCGGAGTGAAGCAAAAACACTCAGTCTTGTGGAAATATTGGGCCGTGCCGGTCGGAGAAATGCTGGGAACGGCCTGCGCGACCGATGCCGCGGAGGTCAAATTCTTCGCATAGAATTCGGTCTCGTACAGCTTCCCTGGGTGAATGCGCATCGAGGCGACCTTGGGCTTGAATTCGTAACTGCCCACCGAGGCGGGTGAAGCCACGAATTCGATGGTGATCTCGCGATTAGGATCAATGGCTTCCTTGACGACGGCCGCACCGTCTTTGGCTTCCGCATTGCCGATGCCGGTCGCGCGGCAAAACACATCGTACAGCGGCACCAACGCCCAGCCGAACGCGAAGCTGGCGGCGGTCATGATCAGCAGTCCCCACAGCAGCTTGCGATTGGCGCGCTTGCGATCCATCAATGGTGACTGCGAAAGACCAGGAGCGCGATGAAGCCAAAATAAAACGCCAGCGCCAGGGTGGCGAGCCCTAAGGCGGCGTTGCGAATCCGCAATCGGCGCGCCGCTGGAGTCGCACTCACTTGATTTCAGGCGCCGTGGTGAAGCTGTGATAAGGCGGCGGCGAGGACAAAGTCCACTCCAAGCCGTTGGGCCGCGCGTCGTCCCAAACCTTGGCGCTGGCTTTTTTGCCGCCGCGGATGCATTGGATGACCACGATCGCGAACAGAATCTGCGAGGCACCGAAACAAAAGCCGCCGATGGAGGACACCATGTTCCAATCGCTGAATTGCACCGCGTAGTCAGGTATGCGCCGCGGCATGCCGGCGAGTCCCAAGAAGTGCTGCGGGAAGAACAGCACGTTGACGAAAACCGTCGACAGCCAGAAATGCCATTTGGCCAAGGTCATGTTGTACATGTGGCCGGTCCACTTCGGAATCCAGTAGTACACCGCGCCCATGATGGCGAAGATGGCGCCGGGCACCAGCACATAGTGGAAGTGCGCCACCACGAAGTAGGTCTGGTTGTACTGGAAGTCCACCGGCACAATCGCCAGCATGACGCCGGAAAATCCGCCGATGGTGAACAGGAACAGGAACGACAGCGCGAACAGCATCGGCGGTTCGAAGCTTAGCGAGCCGCGCCACAGCGTCGCGGTCCAGTTGAATACCTTCACGCCCGTCGGTACCGCGATCAGCATGGTGGACATCATGTAGAACAGCTGCGCGGCAACCGGCATGCCATCGACAAACATGTGGTGTCCCCACACGATGAAGGACAAAAACGCGATCGATGCAAGGGCGTAGATCATCGAGGTCGCGCCGAACAAGGGCTTGCGTGCGAAGGTCGGCAGGATCTCCGAAATGATGCCGAAGGCCGGCAGAACCATGATGTACACCTCGGGATGCCCGAAGAACCAGAAGATGTGCTCGAACATCACCGGATCACCGCCGCCCGCTGCATTGAAAAAACTGGTCTTGAAGAAATGATCGGTCAACAGCATGGTGACGGCACCCGCGAGCACCGGCATCACGGCGATCAGCAAGTAGGCGGTGATGAGCCAGGACCAGGTGAACAACGGCATATTCAGCAAGTGCATGCCGGGCGCGCGCATGTTCATGATGGTGACGATGACATTGATCGCACCCATGATCGAGGAGGCGCCCATCATGTGAATGGCGAATATCAGCATCGGAAAGGCGTCCCCGGTTTGCAATGACAGCGGCGGATACAGCGTCCAGCCCGCCGCGGCCATGCCGCCGGGCACAAACATCGTCGACAACAGCAACGTGAACGCGAACGGCAGGATCCAAAAACTGAAATTATTCATGCGCGGCAACGCCATGTCGGGCGCGCCGATTTGCATCGGAATCATCCAATTTGCCAATCCCACGAATGCCGGCATGACCGCGCCGAAAATCATGATCAGCGCGTGATTGGTGGTCATCTGATTGAAGAACACCGGATCCATGAGCTGCAGGCCGGGCTTGAAAAGTTCGGCGCGGATGAGCATGGCCATCGAGCCGCCGACGAAGAACATGATCAGGCTGAACACCAGGTACATGGTGCCGATGTCTTTGTGGTTGGTGGCAAAGATCCACCGCTTGATGCCAGTGGCCGGGCCATCGTGGTGATCATGATCGTCATGTGCGTGATCGTGGGCGGTGTTGTGCGCATGAACATTGGCCATAGTCGGGTAGCTCTCTTGAGAAATTGCTGTGTGATTAATTGGGCAACGCTTGCGCGGTGGGCGGCGGTGCGGCCGCCGCCGCCGGAGACGGCAGCGCCGCTTGCTTCGCGGCGGTCTTCTGCGTTGCCACCCACTTTTGGAATTCCTCAGGGGTGCGCACATCGACCACAACGGGCATGAAGCCGTGATCGCGACCGCAAAGCGCGGCGCATTGCCCGCGGTAAATGCCTTCCTTGCCGGTATCGACCTTGAACCACAACTCATTGACGAATCCGGGAATCGCTGCGCGCTTGGCGCCGAAATCCGGAACCCACCAGGCATGAATGACATCTTGCGAGGTCAGCAGCAGCCGCACCTTGGTGCCGCTGGGGATCACCAACGGCTTGTCGACCTCCAGCAGATAGTTAGGTACCGAATTAGGATCGATGCCGGAATTTACTTGACGCGCGAAATTCGAATCTCGCGCCAGCGTCGAGAAGAAATCCACCCCTTCCGCCGAGTCCATGTAAGCGTATTCCCATTTCCACTGGTATCCAGTCACGCGGATGGATAGTTGGGAATTTCGGGTATCTTCCTGCTTGAGTATCAGATCGGCTGCGGGGATTGCCATCACCACCAGGATCAGCACCGGAATGATGGTCCAAATGATTTCCACCTTGGTGCTATGAAGCATGGTGGTATCGGCTACCGCGCCTTGCGAGTGACGGAATTTAACCAAGGCATAAATCATCGCTCCGAACACCACGACTGCGATGCCGACGCAGATCCAAAAGACTTCCATGTGCAGGCCGTACATGTCGCGCGCCAGATCGGTCACGCCGGTCGGCAAGTTGTAGCCATTCGAGGTGTTGGCGCCGGCGTTGGCGGCCACACCTAGAGCGGCTAGGCAAAGCGCTCCCGCCGAAATCCGCGTTCGCGGCCGAGAAGTGCTGTGATCGAATTTGCCTCTGGTAACTCTCATCTAAACGAATCCCCTATTTCGCGAACAAGCGGCGGTGATTCATTCACGCCGCCGACCAATCTACCTAAACGCTCCGCCAGCAAACGGCGATCTCCCTCGGTGAGGAAACTGCCGACCTCGTATGCCCGGCCGTGACTCTCAATTGTGAGCCGGCTAGTACCGTGGCGCCGCGGCGGACTGCGAAGTCTAACCTTCGCCCAATGCCTCGCAAACTCCTGTTTTGCCTCGCCGTGCCGCGACCGGGTCACCAGACTGATCGAAGAATCGCTGATCAACACCGCTTGGGTGTAGTTTCGCCGCTGCATGCTGGCGTGCAAGGCTATCGCAAGAGCCAGCATCTCTAAAGCCCAAAACAGCAAAACTGGCCAAAACCCCTGTAGGACAAAAAATAGAGTAAAGCTCAATGAAAACAGGCACGTAGCTGCAAAGAAAAGGTTGGCGCCCGAAACGGTGAGCGAACAATTCGGCGCCAATTCGATGCGCTGTTCCATGGCGGGGAGGATAACTTAAGGCCGGCTGCGTTGGGCTAGGCAATCGCCCTATTTATCTCCTCGCGCCTTATCACGTCGGGCGCGCAATTCACGCTTGATTTCTGCCAGGGATACGCTAGTGGGCTCCGGACCAGCGTGCCGCGCTCGATGAGCAGGAACCCAAGCATGCGCGAACACCACCTCGTAGGTGGCTGGCAAACGACCGTCCTGCCGGAATTTCTCGTACGCCGCCTGCATCGCAGCGAATTTGCGCGGGCTTGTGAGACCCCGCGCGCGCCCCGCCGTGGCATTGTGCGCGCCGGTCGCCTTCAAGTCCTCGGCCACCTTGCGCACGTTGAGATATCGCAGGGTAAATCGCTCCACGTCCAGCACCGGCGCGGCAAAGCCATTGCGCACCAACGCATCGCCGAGATCATGCATGTCGATGAATTGGTGGACGTGGCTGTAAGTGTCCACCTGTCCCCAAGCGCTGCGCAATTCGCGCAAAGTGTCCGGGCCAAACGCGCTGAAGCTCAATAGCCCTTGCGGTTTGAGAACCCTGCGAAACTCGGCGAAGACTGCGTCCGGATTGCACCATTGCAGCATCAGATTGCTCACGATCAAATCAACGCTGCCCTCCTTCAAGGGCAACAGCTCCGCATCCGCGCAGACGCGCTCGAACGGCCGCAGCCAGGATTGCTGCCTGGCCGCCGCATTCAGCATCTGCCGCGAGGAGTCGAGTGCCACCACCATTGCCTTCGGATAGCGGCGTTTGAGTGCGCGGCTGCCATGGCCGGTAGCGGCGCCTGCTTCCAGCACGACGCGCGGCACCAGTGTGACCAGCTGCAGCCGCTCGAGGAGGTTGTCTCTCACTTCCGCGTGCAGGACCGCCGCGGCATCATAGGTCTTGGCTGCACGATCGAAGGAGCGTCTGACCCAGCGGGATTCGAGAGCGTAGGCGCCGATGTCATCGCTCATAAGCGGTTACGATGCCACAGAAACTCCCGCGGCGTGCGATTCGGCGGCGATTTTCAGGCGCCTAAATAACCGCAGATCGTGCTCAGTATCGGGATTCCCCGTGGTGAGCAGCTTCTCGCCGTAGAAAATCGAATTCGCCCCGGCCATGAAACACAGGGCCTGTAATTCATCGCTCATTTGAGCGCGCCCTGCTGACAGGCGCACGTGACTTGTCGGCATGAGAATGCGCGCCACGGCAACCATGCGCACGAAGTCGAAGGGATCCAAAGCGGCAGCGTCCGCCAGCGGTGTTCCCGCAACACGCACCAAGTGATTGATGGGCACACTTTGCGGATGCTCCGGCAAGGTTGCCAACGTATGCAGCAGCGCGACGCGATCCTGGGGTGTCTCGCCCATTCCGACGATGCCGCCGCAGCAGACGTTGATGCCGGCGTCACGCACCGACTGCAAGGTATCCAGGCGATCTTGGTAGGTGCGGGTGCTGATGATTTCTGCGTAGTAGCGCGACGAAGTGTCCAGATTGTGATTATAGAAATCCAAGCCGGCGTCCTTGAGCTCGATGGCTTGATCGCGCGTCAACATGCCAAGCGTCGCGCACGTCTCCAATCCTAAAGCCTTCACCTTGCGCACCATGGCCACCACTTTGCGCAAATCCTTGGGCTTTGGTGAACGGTAGGCCGCGCCCATGCAAAAGCGCGTGGCGCCGGAATCCCTGGCGGCTTGCGCGCGGGCGGCCACCTCCTCGAGTTCCAACATCTCCGAAGCTTCAAGCCCGGTATCGAAACGCACGCTCTGCGGGCAGTAGGCACAGTCCTCCGGGCAGGCGCCCGTCTTGATGCTGAGCAGCGTGCTGATCTGGACTGTATTGGAGGCTTGGAAAATGCGGTGGATCTGCTGTGCCCTGAACACCAAGTCCATGAAAGGCAAATCAAAAAGCTCACTCACCTCGGCGAGCGCCCAATCGTTGCGTAAGTCCACCGACACTCCTTTTGGGCGCCAGTATTCGAGGACTGCCGCTTATAGTCAACCGGTAGTGGCACGTTGCCTCAATTCGCGAACTGATACTCGAGTGCCAGTCCGATGAATACCGACATGCCGAAATAATTGTTATTGAGGAAGGCGCGGAAGCAGCCTTCTCGATCTCGCGCCCGGATCAACCACAGCTGATAAATGAAAAACAACGCGCCCGCGGTGAGCCCGCCATTGTACCAGCCATCTGCGCGAATCGCTTTGCCAACCAAGTACAACGTTACCAACGTCATGACCTGCAGCACGGCGATGATGTGCCGATCCGAATCGCCGAACAGAATGGCGGTGGAGCGCACGCCGATGCGGATGTCATCATCCCGATCAACCATGGCGTACATGGTGTCGTACACCGTCACCCACAGCACATTGGCCAGCAGCAGCAGCCACGCGACGCGCGGCACCGATTCGATTTGCGCTGCGAACGCCATGGGAATGCCCGCGCCAAAGGCCAAGCCTAAATACAGCTGCGGCACGGACAAGAATCTTTTCACGAAAGGATAGGTGACAGCGATGAACGCGCCGGCCACGGCCCATAGCAGCGTCAACCGATTCAGCTGCAACGCCAGCACCAAGGCGGCGAGCGACAGAAGAGCGAACAGAACCAACGCTTCGAGCGTCGAGAGGCGCCCGGCGGCCAGAGGCCGATCCTTGGTGCGCGCGACCTGCGGATCGAAACTGCGGTCCGCGTAGTCATTGATTGCGCAACCTGCCGAACGCATGAGCACCGTTCCCACCACGAATATGCCGAAGATCAGCGGCTTCGGCTTGCCGCGGCTGCCGATCCATAACGCCCACAGCGTAGGCCAGAGCAGCAGCCAGATGCCGATGGGCCGGTCGAGGCGCATGAGGCGTACATAGTCATGAACGGTGCCGAGAATCTTCGGCAGTTCGTCCGTGGTCCAGGGATGAAAGCGAATGCGATAGGCGTACCACCGCAGCCGCGCCATGATCATCTGGGCCAGTTCATCGCCGTTGCGTGGCAGCGGCACTTAACGACGTGCCCCGACGCGGCCCATGGTGGGCAGGAACAGTTCTTGAGTCAGCAGCGCGGCGCCGCGCAATGCAATGCGCGTACGGCGCGCCCACAGCCCCGCGGGCTTGATTTCGGCATCGCGCAACGCGCGCGCCGTCACGGCTTCTGCCGTCGGCAGCCACGCATACTCATAGCGGCTGCGCTGCACGCCGGACAGGTCCGCCAAGGTTTCTTCCAGCGCCGTGTCGCCGAGCTCTGCGAGCCAGGGATGCACGCACAGTGTCGAGTCCGGCACAAGGGTCTGGGCGAACACCCACACACTGTGGCCGCAGGACATCTCGACATCCAGAAACAGGCCGGCGTTGTCCTCGGTTCGCAGTACAGCCTTGTGCGATGCGCTCAAGAGCCCTGACCACTGATCCACCAAGCGCAGCATGAAGCGTTCGCCGCAGGCTTCTTTCAGGCGTTGCGTCAACAGTCCCTTGCCGATAAGCCACGGGCGCAATTGCGCGTCCATGGACAATTGCCCGAGGCGCTCTTGGGGTTGCCACTGAATGGATTCGATCGGACGTGCAGTGCCTCGAGTCATCCGCGCGATTCTACCCCACGCGGCCGTATTGCTCCGCTAGTCCGACCCATCGGCGGATAAGGGGCGCCGCATGGGCAGGATGCTCGCGCAGCAAGGATTCCGCCGCGATCTGCACCCGCGGCAGCAGATCCGCATCGCGTAGCAAATCGGCAACACGCATTTGCGCCAGTCCCGTCTGCCTCGTCCCCAAGAGCTCGCCAGGTCCGCGCAACTCCAAATCGCGCCGTGCCACTTCGAACCCATCATTGGTATCGCGCATGACCCCGAGACGTTCGCGCGCCATTGGCGACAAAGGCGCGCGATACATCAACAGGCAGGAACTGGCATGCTGACCTCGACCGACGCGGCCGCGCAGCTGATGCAGCTGCGCCAGCCCTGAGCGCTCGGCGTTTTCGATCACCATGAGAGTTGCATTCGGTACATCGACGCCCACTTCGATCACAGTGGTTGCGACCAGCAGCTGGATCTGTCCGTCTTTGAAGCGGCGCATCGTGCCCTCTTTGGCTTGCGACGGCATGCGACCGTGAATCAATCCAACCTTGAGCTCGGGCAGTGCGGCGGCCAATGCGGCGGCCGTCTCCTCCGCCGCTCGATAGGGCATCTCCTCGGATTCATCGATGAGCGGGCAGACCCAGTAGGCTTGCCGCCCTTCCAGGCAGGCCGTGCGAATTCGCTGCACCACTTCGTCGCGCCGCGTTTCGGCGAGCACCACGGTTTTAACCGGTGTGCGCCCGGGAGGCAGCTCGTCGATCACAGATACGTCGAGGTCGGCATAGGCCGTCATCGCCAGCGTGCGGGGGATGGGCGTGGCTGTCATGATGAGCTGATGCGGCTGGTGCCCGTCCGCCGAGCCTTTTTCGCGCAAGCTCAAGCGCTGATGCACGCCGAAGCGGTGCTGTTCATCAACGACGACCAATGCCAGCGAGGAAAATTCGACGCTTTCCTGAAACAATGCATGCGTGCCGATGACTACGGCCAAGTGCCCAAGACGAATTCCCTCGAGCGCGGAGTTGCGTGCCTTGCCGGTCAGGCGTCCGCTCAATAATGCAACGGCAATGCCGAGAGGCTCGAACCAGCGGCGAAAATTTTGCGCATGCTGGTCGGCGAGCAATTCGGTAGGCGCCATCAGCGCGACCTGCCTGCCCATTTGAATGGCCTGGATCGCAGCCAGCGCGGCCACCAGGGTCTTGCCGCAGCCCACATCGCCTTGCACCAAGCGCAACATCGGCTTAGGCAGGCACAAATCGCTTTCGATTTCGAGCAGCACGCGCTGCTGCGCGGCGGTCATACGGTACGGCAGCGCGGCGAGAAAATTGGCCTTCAAATCTCCCGTCGACCGCAGTGCCCAGCCCGGATCGCTCTGGATCCGCCGGCGCAGCAACTTAAGGGACAACTGGTGCGCTAACAGTTCCTCGAATGCCAGGCGGCGCTGCGCCGGATGCCGGTAACTCATCAATAAATCCAGCGGTGCGTCGGTGGGCGGCCGGTGCACGTACAGCAACGCATCGCGCAGCGCGGGCAGCCGCGAGTCGGCCAATAGGGCCGGCGGCAACCAATCCTTCGGGTCTTCGACGCCCGTCTGATCCAGCGCCATTTTGACCAACAGCCGCAGCCGCCCCTGAGTCACGCCTTCCGTCATTGGATAGATCGGAGTGAGATGTTCTTCGGGCGGCTGCGGGGCATTCGGATCCACGCGCCTATATTCCGGATGCACGAACTCCAATCCCTTTGGACCGCGCCGTGCCTCGCCGAAACAACGCACGCGAGCGCCGCGTGCCAATCCTTGCTGCTGCTGCGCGGTGAAGTAGAAGAAGCGCAGCGTCAAGAAACCCGAACCGTCGGCGATCCTGCACAACATCTGACGGCGGCCGCGAAAGGCGACTTCCGTCAGCAACACTTCGCCTTCAACCGATGCGCGCTCCCCCACGCGAAGCTCACCCAAGGGCACGATGCGCGTGCGATCTTCGTAGCGCAGCGGCAGTAGGAATAGGAGATCCTGAGTCGTTTCCACGCCCAAGGTGCGCAGGCGCGCGGCGAGCGATTCACCGACGCCGCGCAAGACCGTGACCGGCTTTATGTCGATCACAGGACGACGATGCACTCCACTTCGAACTGCGCGCCGCGCGGCAGAGAAGCGACTCCGACGGCGGCGCGCGCAGGGTACGGCTCGCGAAAGTACTCGGCCATGATTTTATTGACGAGCGCGAAGTGGGATAGATCAATCATGAAGATGTTCGCCTTGACCACGTTATCGAGCGTGGCGCCGCTCGCAACGACAATGGCCTTTAAATTGTCGAAGGCTTGGCGTACCTGGGCCTCCATGTCGCCCTTTACCAATTCCTTGGTCTTAGGATCTATCGGGATCTGGCCCGAGACCCAGATGGTGTTTGCCACTCTGGCCGCCTGCGAGTAGGTGCCGATAGCGGCCGGCGCATTGGTCGTTGAAATGATTTGTTTGCTCATAGCCTTGATGGGGATGATAAAAGAGGATTTCGGCCGCCGCTGCCTTAAGCCAGCGTGCGGAATACGCGCTGCACATCCGGCATGCGCCTAACGGTTCGGATCACGCGCGCGAGGTGTTTTCGGTCGCGAACCTGCACTTGGAACTTCAAAGACGAACTATTTACGTCGCGTTCTTCCAACGACACTTGATCGATATTGGTTTCAGTGCCCGCGATACTCGAGGCCACCGCCGCCAACACGCCCACCCTGTTATTGATCTCCAGCTGGATTTCAGAACTAAACAAGCGACCGCGCGTCGATTCCCACGCCACCGACAGCCACTTGTCGGGTTGCTTGCGGTACTCGGCGAGATTACCGCAGTTCTGCCGGTGAATCATCACACCGCGGCCGGCGCTTAGGTAAGCCATGATGGGATCGTTGGGGATAGGAAAACAGCAGCGGGCGTAGGTTACCAGCAGGCCCTCGGTTCCGGCGATCATGAGCGCTCCGCCGCCATGGGCGCTGCCATGCTCGCCGTTGGCTTGCGCCGGCTGCAAGCGGCGTGCGACCAAGGGTGCCAGCCGCTCACCCAAGCCTATTTTTTCGTACAGCTCATCGGCGTCGCGCAAATTGAGTTCTTTGACCACCGCATCGATGTCGGCGGCGGGAATCTTCTTCAAGCTCAGCGAAAATTCCTCGAGCGCCAACCCAAGCAGCCGACGTCCAAGCTCTAGCGCATCGCCTTTTTTAAGGTTCTTCAGGTATTGGCGGATCGCGGCGCGCGCCTTTGCGGTTACAAGAAAGCTGGACCAGGACGGATTCGGCTTGGCGCCCTTGGCCGTGATGATCTCCACGGTTTGTCCATTGCGCAACGGAGTTCGCAGCGGCACCAAACGGCGATCCACCTTCGCCGCGACGCAGCGATTGCCCACGTCGGTGTGGATGGCGTAGGCAAAGTCCACCGTCGTCGCGCCGGTGGGCAGGCGCAGAATCTTGCCCTTGGGCGTAAAGACGTAGACCTTGTCGGGAAACAGGTCGACTTTCACGCTCTCCAGAAACTCCTCGGAGCTGCCGCCTTCCTGTATCTGCACCAGGCTCGCAAGCCACTCGCGCGCGCGATCGTGTTCCACGCCGCCGAAGTTGTCGCCGCCGGACTTGTACTTCCAGTGCGCGGCGATCCCTGACTCGGCCACTCGATGCATCTGCTCGGAGCGGATTTGCACCTCGATCGGAACGCCGTTCGGTCCGAACAAGGTCGTATGCAACGACTGGTAGCCGTTGACGCGCGGAATCGCGATGTAGTCCTTGAAGCGCCCGGGCATGGGCTTGTAGACGCTATGCACCAGACCCAGCACGCGATAACACACGTCAGCGTTCTCGACGATGATGCGAAAGCCATACACGTCGACCATTTCGTTGAGCGAGATTTTCTTGTTCTGCATCTTCTTGTAGATGCTGTACAAGTGCTTCTCGCGGCCTTCCACCGCGCCTTCGATCGCGGCTTTTTGCAAGGCGCCTTTAAAAGTCTCGGCGATCTTGGCGATGAATTCTTTTTGATTGCCGCGGGCGCGTTTCAATTCCCGCTCGAGAACCTTGTACCGATAGGGGTAGAGCGCGCGGAAACCCAAGTCCTCGAGCTCCAGCTTGACCGCGTACAGTCCAAGGCGCTCAGCGATCGGCGCGTAGATCTCGAGAGTCTCGCGGGCGCTGCGCCGGCGCTTTACCGGCGGCATCACGCCGAGGGTGCGCATGTTGTGCATGCGGTCGGCGAGCTTGACCATGATGACGCGGATATCGCGCACCATCGCCAAGAGCATTTTGCGAAAGCTCTCGGCCTGGGCTTCCTGCCGGTTTTTAAACTGGATCTGGTCTAGCTTGCTGACACCGTCGACGAGTTCGGCAACGACCTGCCCGAAAATGGAGGCGATCTCCGCCTTGGCCGTGGGCGTGTCTTCGATGACGTCGTGCAGGATGGCCGCCACCAGGGTGTCGGCGTCCAAGCGCAGGTCCGCAAGAATATCGGCAACCGCCACCGGGTGCGTGATGTACGGTTCGCCCGATACACGTTTCTGCCCTTGGTGTTTTTCAGCGCCGAAATCGTAGGCTTCACGGACCCGCTCGACTTGCGCGGGCGATAGATAGGCTTCGAGCTTGTCTAAGAGCTGGCTGATCCCGGTGGAGCGTCTGCCACCGGGCAGGAAACCAAGTATGGAAGACGCATAATCCATCGTTGCTCTTTAGAGTGTGCCGGCTGCGTTAGTCCCCAAGCCCGAGTTGCGGAGCACGGAAATCCGACGGCATGTCGAGCTCGCTCACCGGCGGCTGTGCCGGCTCCTCGGGCTCTTCCAACATTTCGAGCGTGATATTTCCGGCAGCGATCTCGCGAAGCGCTACCACGGTCGGCTTATCGTTTTCCCATTCGACGGTCGCCTCTGCGCCGTTAGCCAGGCGGCGGGCACGCTTAGCGGCCAGCAACACCAGGTTGAACAGGTTGGGTTCATTTTGAAGGCAGTCTTCGACTGTGATACGCGCCATGCTTAGGGGTTCCAATGGAGGGATCGAAATCATAGCAGAAATGGCCCGCACCTCGCCAGCTGCCGCGCGCTCGACATCAATCGAAAACGCCGCTATTTCTGCGCTAATTATGGATTTTGCTCAAGAGCCAACCAGAGCCGCCGCCAATTGCAGCACTTCGGTCCGGCTTGCGGCCAAGCGGCCGCCGCGGTTCTCGACGATGGCCTGCAAGTCCTCGATTGCCTGCTCGAATTGATCGTTGATGACCACGTAATCGAATTCGCTCCAGTGACTTAGGTCCTCGGCGGCATCGCGCAAGCGCCGTTGAATGACTGCATCGGAATCTGTGCTGCGGCCTTTGAGACGCTGCTCTAAGGCCTCGCGCGACGGCGGAAGAATGAAAATGCTCGAGGCGCCGGGAATTGTGGCGCGGACCTGGCGGGCGCCCTGCCAGTCGATCTCCAGTAATAGATGCTGCCCGTTCGACAAGGCTTCCTGCACGGTCCGCACGCCTGTGCCGTAGCAATTGTCGAAGACCTGCGCGTGCTCCAGAAAATCCTGATTCGCGATCATTTCTTGAAAGCGTTCCATGCTGACGAAGTGGTAATCGCGCCCCGGAATTTCATTGGGCCGCGGGCGCCGCGTGGTGTAGGAAACGGAAAATTGGATCGACGGCGCGCGCTCCATCAGGGCCTTTACCAAACTGGTCTTGCCGGCGCCGGACGGTGCCGCAACTACGTAAAGGCGTCCTGGTGGCATCGATCGCTACGCAAGCTGGACACGGTTTGTCCCGTACCGAATCTAGCATATGCGTAGCGAGGGCGCGGCGTCAGCGCACTAAGGGCGGGGCCTGTCACTCGATATTTTGCAGCTGCTCGCGCGGGGCAGGCTTATTCCTCAAGCGTCTTCGCCGCAAACCCACTGAGCCGCGGACCTACGTCAGCTACGACGATCACATGAATCTCGCCACTTCGTCAAAGTTTGCGACAACATCCTTTGACCTGGCTTGGGTGTCGATCCAATCCTTGGCGCTGGAGAAGGATAGCCGGATTTGCTGTCTAGGCCCTGACGAACTAGCCCAAGAAACTACCGAGACTAGGCTGCGCAATGATTGCTGACCCTGTCTAACCGGATTGGAAAAGTTTGAAGCCCAACTCTGGAAGGTCGCCGACGACCTCCGGGCGAATTCCACTAGCACAGCGGCAGCAGCTCAGCGCACCGCGCGTCTCTACGTCCGACTCTGCTGCCGCCAGCGCGGACCGAGCGGGAGTGGCTGATGGCGGGACTGCGCGAGCAGGCTCGTGAGCTTCGTAACATGGTCCCGGAGCGTACTGGGTGAAATTGGCTTCCACGGATCGCGGCTCGGCGTGCCACTGGGCGCAAATTGCGACCGGTTTGGTGTGCCGTCGGCTACCCGTCCAGACGAACGGTAACCGGTCATCGAATGGGCGATTGGCTGAATTAGCTCACAAAAATCACTTTGTAACGAAAATAAATGTACATTTCGTATAAAATACTCTCTAACTGACGTTATTTTAGTTTAAGGGCGAAAATGTTCGTCGAATTTAGCGTAAAGAACTTTCGGTCGCTTCGGGACGAGCAGAGGCTGAGCATGGTGTCGAGTTTCGACCGCGCGCACCTTGAAACCCACACCATCGAAACCGACGTGCGAAGCGCACCGAGACTGAACCGCGCCAGCGTGGTGTTCGGTGCCAATGCGAGCGGCAAGAGCAACCTGCTTTTCGCGGTGGCGACCATGCGCAACCTCGTGCTGTATTCGACGGCCATGCTCGATGCCGCGCGAGTCGAGCAGTACACGCCCTACCGCCTCGACCGCTCCAGCGCGAAAGAGCCGACCGAATTCGAAGTCATCGTGCTGCTGGACGGCGTTCGGTACCAGTACGGTTTCTCGTATGACGCGCAGCGGATACGCGACGAATGGCTGATTGTGTACAAGACCGGCAAAGGCCAGGCATGGTTTGACCGTCGCTGGAACGACGCCAGCGGTAACTATGACTGGGCTCCGTTCTCGAGCTATTTCTCAGGAGCGAAGGAGACCTGGAAGCATGCCACGCGCCAGGGTGCACTGTTCCTTACCACGGCGATCCAGCTAAACAACGAGCAGCTCAAGCCGCTGTGGTACTGGTTTGCAAACGATCTCTCCATCGTGAACTGGAGCGGCGCGGCGGGCATCGGCCAGACCTTGCAACGCCTCGACGATCCGGCGTTCAAGTCGCGAGTGCTGAACCTGCTGCGCGCGGCGGACTTGCACATCGCGGACATCGAGGTCGAGAAGGTCCCAGGCCACCAGGTCGAATTCAAGCTGGAGGCAGGCAAGCCTCCCGAAGTGGCAGCCACTGCCCAGGACGTGCCGTTGGTTAAGTATGTTCACAGAGTTGAGGGCGAAGAGGCGGTGTCATTCGATGCCCGATACGAATCTCTCGGCACGCAGCGACTGCTTTCCTACATGGGCCCGATTCTGGATGCGCTCGAAAACGGAAAGTTGCTGATCATCGACGAGCTGGATTCGAGCCTTCACCCGATGGTGGTTCGATTTATTCTGAGTTTGCTCTTCAGCTCGGAATTTTCAAATCGCGGCGCGCAGATGTGGATGACTACCCACGACACGTCGCTGATGGACACAGAGCTGCTGCGTCGAGATCAGTTCTGGTTCATGGAAAAGGACGAACGCCAGGCGAGTCGACTCTATCCACTGACGGACTTCAGCCCGCGCAAGGGCGAGCATCTCGAGAAGGCCTATCTGCGGGCGCGGTATGGCGGAGTGCCGTTCATTTCGCAAGCCAACCTGCACTGAACGAACGCGCGACAATCAGCCCAAGCACCGCCAGATGCGCAAGCAGCAGCGCCGCCTCGAACGCAGGAAGGCATCACGGGAAGGCCTGCCCGCGTTGCTCATTGTTTGCGAAGGACGGGAAACGGACCTGCGTATTAATGCAGCTGCGGTGCACGTCGTCCGTGGTGAATCGGTAACCGATTCCGCAGGTTTGGTGCGCAAGGCGCAGCGGATGTTCAAGTCAGATGACAATTATGATCTTGTCTAAGTCGTGTGTGATGGCGACTCAAACACTCTGGCGCCTGCTCGGCAGCTTGCGCAAAGGCCCCTGCGCAACGCGTCGCGCCAGCCCACGCACGTTCAGCTCATACGCTCACTGAAGTAATTCTGCCGATCGTAGGTGCCCTCGACACCGCGCAGCTTATGCCCGAGGCAGCGTTCGGCCACCTCGTGCCGCACGCCCGGCGCGGTCAGGTGAGTACGTGCCGTGCGTCGGAGATCATGCAGCGTGAAGTGTGCGAGCCCATGCTTCACACGCAGCACGGCGACGTTCAGCGTGTCAATGCCGACATGCAGTACCGGCTCGCGCGGATCGCGGCGGCGCTTTGGGAATACGAAATCGCTGCCACCCCGCGAGCACCCGTAAGCGCTTGAGTCAGTCGATCACTTGCGGAGCCAACGGGATCTCGAGACCCTCGCCCGTCTCGGATCTCACTCGATATTTTGCACCTGCTCGCGCATCTGCTCGATCAATACTTTCATGTCCACTGCGGCACGGGTGGTTTCGATGTCCTGGGATTTCGATGACAGCGTATTGGCTTCGCGGTTGAGTTCCTGCATCAGAAAGTCAAGCCGCCGGCCGGCGGGTTCCTGACCGACAAAGGCTTTGCGAACTTCGGTGACATGCCCGCGCAGCCGATCGATCTCTTCGTCGACATCGAGCCGCTGGGCCAGGATCGCGAGCTCCTGTTCAAGGCGATCTTGGTCCACATCGCTGACGAGCTGCGCGATGCGATCGAGCAACTTGGTGCGCATGCGGGTGCGGATCTCGGGCAGCCGGTCTGTGACGCGCACCGAGAACTCCAGCAAGCCGGCGCAGCGCAGCTCCAATGCGTCGCGCAGCCGTCCTCCCTCGCTGTCGCGGGAGCGGCTTAGGTCCGACAAGCTTTCCGCCAGCAAGGCTTGCGCGGCAGCGATCATCGGCGCCGTGTCGCGCGTGCCGTCGCGGATCACTCCGGGCCACCGCAACAGGTCCAGCACATCGATTCGCGCCGTCGCTCCCGCTTGCGCGGCAACCTGCTGCGCCCTTAGTGCGAGGCTTGTCAATAATTCGGCATCGACTTCCAGCGCGGTCGCCACGACCGTGGGCCTGAAGTGCAGCGAACACTCGACTTTGCCGCGGCGAACGGCCGCGGCGACGGCGGCTCGAAAATCCGATTCGGCGCAGCGAAATTCCTCCGGCAAGCGACAGCCGAGTTCGAGAAATCGGTGATTGACGGTCTTTATTTCCCAGGCCAGCAGGCCCCAGGGGAACTGCCGCTCGCGTCTGGCAAAGCCGGTCATGCTACGAATCATGGGGGTCGTCGCTAAAATCGGCCATAATCGGTAATTCGCAAGCTTAGCAGACGAGGAGCAGGCATTGCAGATTGAAACCGCGGACGTGAGCCTGATCGGGCACCGCGAAGAAAATCAGGACCGAGTTGCGATTGCGGCCGCAGAACAGGCCGTGCTTCTGGTCGTGATCGACGGCATGGGCGGCCATGCGGACGGCGCGCGCGCCGCGGAAACCGCGCTGTCGACCATGCTCGCGGCATTTTGGCAGACTCCCCATCCGATTTTTGATCCCATGGCCTTTTTGCATCTGGCGTTGGGAAAAGCGCACGAAGAAGTGGTGAAGCTGGGCTCGGCCTTGAGCGCGGAAGCGCGTCCTCGCGCGACTTGCGCGGTGTGCCTGGTGCAGGACTCGGCCGCCTACTGGGCGCATGTCGGCGACAGCCGCATTTATCAGTTGCGACAGGCTCAGGTGCTGGAGCGCACGCGCGATCACAGTCATGTCGAGGTGCTGTTGCGCGAAGGCTTGATCACGGAAGCCGAAGTTCATGGCCACCCAATGCGCAACTATGTCGAATGTTGCCTAGGCGGGGATGCAGCCCTGCCGGAAATGACCATCTCGTCGCGACGCAAGTTGAAACCCGGCGATGTGCTGCTGTTGTGCACCGATGGGTTGTGGGCCAATTTGAGAGATCAGGATTTCGTGCGCTTCGCACAGAGCAGTGGCAAGCCGTTGCGCGATTCGCTCAACGATTTGGGGACGCAGGCGGTCGAGGCATCCGCGCCCTACAGCGATAATACCAGCGCGGCCGCGCTTCGATGGAAGGCGGCGTGAGCATTCGCCCGAGCGGCCGCGCCGTCGATGAATTGCGCGCATTGAAGTTCGAACGCGGCTATACCCAGCATGCGGAAGGCTCGGTGTTGGTGAGTTTCGGCTCGACCCGAGTGTTGTGTACGGCGAGCATCGAAGACAGTGTGCCGGGATTCTT
Source organism: Gammaproteobacteria bacterium (assembly GCA_041690895.1). Lineage (GTDB taxonomy): Bacteria > Pseudomonadota > Gammaproteobacteria > Steroidobacterales > Steroidobacteraceae > Bog-1198. Next base: position 141,346 of record JBEPVT010000001.1, on the reverse strand, counting down.
GCGCGGGGCTGCGCAGGGTTGGGTAACTGCCGAATACGGGATGCTGCCGCGAGCCACGCATACTCGCTCGGCGCGCGAGGCCGCTCGCGGCAAGCAGAGCGGCCGCACACAGGAAATTCAGCGCCTAATCGGCAGGGCCTTGCGCGCCGTGGTCGACTTGAAAGGTTTGGGCGAGCGCACGGTGACTATCGACTGCGATGTGCTGCAGGCCGACGGCGGCACGCGCACCGCGGCGATCACCGGCGGCTTCGTGGCCCTGGCCGATGCCATTGATACCTTGCTCAAGAGACGCGCGCTCGCCGCTAACCCGTTGCATGGCCAGGTCGCCGCGGTCTCGGTGGGCATTTACCGCGGCACGCCGGTTCTTGATTTGGACTATGCCGAGGATTCGAACGCGGAAACCGATATGAACGTGGTGATGAACAGTGGCGGCGCATTCGTCGAAGTCCAGGGAACGGCGGAAGGACATGCGTTTCGACGCCACGAGCTCGACCAAATGCTTGACCTTGCGAAGCAAGGCATTGCGCAATTGCATGCGGCACAACTCACTGCCCGCGCCGCTTAGTGGCCTGTCTGAGCATTCGGCCCGCTGCTCCTCGTCGGCTGGTGATCGCCACCGCCAATGTAGGCAAGCTGCGCGAATTTAGCGCGCTGCTCGCCGGATTGCCGTTCGCCTTGACTAGCGCGGCGGAACTGGGAGTGTCCTCACCGCAGGAGACGGGCAGAAGCTTCCTCGCGAACGCCTTGTTGAAGGCGCGTCATGCAGCGCATTTGAGCGGGTCCGCCGCAGTCGCGGACGACTCGGGACTCGAAGTCGATGCTTTAGGCGGCGCACCCGGCATTTATTCGGCTCGCTATGCAGGAGCGGGAGCAGACGATGCGGCGAACAATGCAAAGCTGATGAAGGCGCTCGCGGGCCTGCCGCCTGAAAAACGGCGGGCGCGCTATCGCTGCGCATTGGTGTTGGTCGACAGCGCCGAGGATCCAGCGCCGCTGGTTGCCGAGGCGGACTGGCAAGGGCTGATTTTGGATGCGCCGCAAGGCGGCGGCGGTTTTGGCTACGATCCTTACTTTTGGCTGCCTGAACTGGGCAAGACCGCGGCTGAGCTGCCTGCATTGGAAAAAAATCGCCTCAGCCACCGCGGCAAGGCGCTGCGTGCGCTGCGCGATCAGATGATCCCGCGCTTGAGTGGTGAACCCGGCTACCAGGATGCGAGCCCCGGGGAGCGCGCATGATCGATGCGTCGCTCGCGCTATATGTGCACATGCCCTGGTGCGTGCGTAAATGTCCGTACTGCGATTTCAATTCGCATCAGTTGAAGTCGGGTCAGCCCGATGCGGGTTACATCGACGCCTTGATTCGCGATTTTGACGCGGAAGTGCCGCGCGTGCAGGGACGCAGAATCGACACGGTATTTTTCGGCGGCGGCACGCCGAGCCTGTTCAGTCCGGAAGAATTCGCACTCCTCATCAAGGCGCTCAAAGCGCGCATAGAATTCGCGGATGATGCCGAAATTACTTTGGAGGCGAATCCAGGGACCATCGAGCGCGGGCGGTTCTCAGGCTACGCCGACGCCGGCATCAATCGCGTGTCCTTGGGCGCCCAAAGCTTCGACGCGAGTGCGCTCAAGGTGTTGGGCCGGATTCACTCGGCCGACGACACGTTGCGCGCGGTTGAGGAGCTCAAGGCTGCAAATTTCAGCAATTTCAACCTCGATCTCATGTATGCGCTGCCGCAGCAAACGTTGGAGCAGGCGCTAAACGACGTAAGGATCACCTGCTCGCTGCAGCCTTCGCATATTTCGTACTACCAGCTGACGCTCGAGCCCGGGACGGTGTTTCATTCGCGGCCCCCCGTGCTGCCTGATGAGGATGCAGCCTGGCAGATACAAGTCGCGGGCCAGCAGTTGTTGGCGGATGCGGGCTATGCTCAATATGAAGTGTCGGCCTACGCCAAGCCGGGCGCGCGATGCCGGCACAACTTGAACTATTGGCTATTCGGCGACTATGTGGGCATCGGGGCCGGCGCTCATGGCAAGGTGAGCCTGAAGTTGCCCGAGAAAATTTTGCGCACCGTCAAGCCCAAGCAGCCACGCGACTATCAGGAGCGGATCGGCCGCGCGGTTTCCGTGGACGCTGCTGCCGGCTGCATCGCCGCGGCGGACCTGCCATTTGAATTCATGTTGAACGCGCTGCGCCTAAACGAGGGATTTAGCCGCGATGTGTACCATGCGCGCACCGGGCTCGAACTCGAGGTTCTGCACAAAAAACTGCTCCAGGCGCAGGATCGCGGATTGCTCGAAGCCAAATTCGACGGATGGCGCCCGACGGCGCTGGGGCGACGCTTCCTCAATGATCTTCAGGGCAGTTTCTTAGGCTAGAAGCTTATGCACACCGCTCGGCATCGCCCGAACAAAGTGAGACCTACATCACATTGCGCCTGCAGTAGGTCAAATGCCATTCGTAACTTATTGAAATATAAGCTTAAAGTAGCCTGTCTATTTTTTGATCAAATCAACAATAATGCGAATTTCCGCAGTATGAGCGACCTAGGCGGGACGCCGTCCACAGACTTATCCACAGTTATTGTGGACAAATATTCGAATCGAACAGCGCTTGTGTCCGCAATCGAATAGCGCTTGTCTGCAAGCAAAGGTGCGCCTATCATGCGCGGCCCCGTTTTTGGCATTGATTTTTAGGATCGAGCCAGCAACTTAAAGGCTTCAAGGCGTGGCGATGCTGCTTTTATAAAGAAGCGCTTCGATTCTGCCGCAACCAGATACACGAGGTTCCCATGAAAGCCGGCATCCATCCCGAATACAAACAGATCACGGTCACGTGTACCTGCGGGAATAAATTCGAGACGCGTTCTACCATCGGTCAAGATCTGCAGGTGGAAGTTTGTTCCAGCTGTCACCCGTTCTACACGGGCAAGCAGAAAATTGTGGACACCGGCGGTCGCGTCGACAAGTTCCGCAAGAAGTACGCGGCCACACCGGCAAAACCTGCGCCAGCAGCAAAAGCCTGACCGGGCAGCTCACTGCGCGCGGCAACGGGCAACGCTGCCGCGCCTCGCGAACTCGCGGCGAGGATCTCGCTTAGGCGACCTATGCGCTTGATTCCGTTGAACGACCGTGCAAGGCTGCTGTCTGAAACAATCGAAACATAGCCGTCGGACACAGCGAATGAGCACGAAATACGAACTCAAGAATCTCACGACCGGAAAGACCAGCCTGCTCAATGCCATCTCAGGGACGATCGGTCCCGACGTGCTCGACATCTCCAATCTCACCAAGGAACAGGGAGTTTTCACCTTCGATCCTGGGTTCATGGCAACGGCCAGCACCGAAAGCAAAGTCACCTATATCGACGGCGATGCGGGCGTGCTCCTGTACCGCGGCTATCCGGTCGAGCAGCTGGCGGAGAAGTCGAGCTTTCTCGAGGTCGCAACGCTGCTTATCAACGGCACGCTGCCGACTAAATCTGAACTCGACGCGTTCACCAATTCGATCATGCGGCACACCATGGTGAACGAGCAATTGCTCGGGTTTTTCCGAGGTTTTCATCACGACGCGCACCCGATGGCGATGGTATCGGCAGTGGTGGCATCGATGGCCGCGTTCTACCATGACACCACGCACATAGGCGATCCGCGGCATCGGGAAATTTTTGCGCACCGGATCATCGCGAAACTGCCGACAATCGCCGCCGCGGCATACAAGCACACACTCGGACAGCCGTTCATCTATCCGCGCAACGATCTGCGCTACTGCGAAAACATGCTGAACATGTTTTTCGCGGTGCCGTGCGAGCCCTATGCAATCGATCCGGTTGCAGCAGAAGCGCTGGATCTGTTGTTCATCTTGCACGCGGACCACGAACAGAACGCCAGCACCTCGACGGTGCGGTTGGCCGGCAGCACCGGCGCGAATCCCTACGCCGCCATTTCCGCCGGCGTGTCCGCCCTATGGGGACCAGCGCATGGCGGCGCGAACGAAGCCGTGCTCGACATGCTGGACAGCATCGGCTCGGTCGCGAACATCGACAAATTCTTAAGGAAGGTGAAAGACAAAAACGACAGCGTGCGGCTCATGGGATTCGGTCATCGCGTCTATAAGAACTTCGATCCTCGCGCCAAGATCATCCGCAACATGTGCTATCGGGTCTTGGAGAAAATGGGGAAAGGCAACAACCCGTTATTCGATCTGTCGCTCAAATTGGAGGAAATCGCGCTGCAAGACGACTATTTCGTGTCGCGCAAGCTCTATCCCAATGTCGATTTCTACTCCGGCATTATTTACAGCGCTTTGGGAATTCCCCGCTCCATGTTCACGGTCATGTTCGCAATCGCGCGCACCGCCGGCTGGGTGGCGCATTGGCAGGAGATGGTCTCGGATCCGCATATGAAAATAGGCCGCCCGCGCCAGCTTTACACGGGACCCACAAAACGAGATTACCAGCGGATAGAAAAGCGCTAAACCGTGGCGGCTTTCAGTTCGGTCTCAAAATGCGCGCCGCTCTTGCTACTGAGCGGCAGCCTTGTGATCGGCCGCATGGCTTTGGCGGCCGCGGACGCACCGGTCGTTGCGCAGGTCCCGGCAGCCTTAGCTCCCGAAAAGAATCTTTGCGCCGATCGCGCGGGCCCCGTCGCCATCGGCAGTGTGCAATGGAACGGTTGGGGCCGAGATCTTGCCAATACGCGTTATCAACCGGAACCTGCGATTCGCGCCATGGATGTGCCGAAACTTAACTTAAAGTGGGCATTTGGTTTTCAGGGCAGCAGCACGGAATTTGGTCAGCCCACCATGGTCGACGGCAGATTGTTCCTGACGAGTTCCGCAGGACGGGTCTACGCGTTGGACGCCAAGAGCGGCTGCACCTATTGGACTTACGACGCTGCCTCGGGCAGCCGCACTGCGGTTTCGATTGGAGAATTGGGCCAGGCGAAGCGGGCGGCGATACCTCGAAAATTGAAGCGCACGCTCGCGCATCTTGACGTTATCAAAGCGCCCAGCGCGGCATTTTTCGGCGACGACACAGGCGCCGTGTACGCCCTAGACGCGCAAAAGGGAACTTTGCTGTGGAAGACGAAAGTCGACACGCACCCCTCGGCCCGCATCCTCGGGGCGCCCAGCTTGTACAACGAACGGTTGTATGTCGCCGTCGGATCGAATGAGGACAATAATTCCGCGGATCCCAATTACAGTTGCTGCACGTTTCGAGGCAGCGTCGCGGCTATCGACATTGCCAGCGGCCGTGTTCTTTGGAAAAGCTTCACGGTGCTCGAGGAGCCGCAACCCACGCATAAGAACGGCGCGGGCGTTCAGGAATTCGGACCTGCCGGCGCTGCAATCGCCTCATCGCCCAGCATTGATCCTAAGCGCGGCGTGCTGTATGTGGGCACCGGCCGCTCCACCACCGGGGTCGAACAGTCGCTCACCGACGCCGTGGCGGCGTTCGAACTGAGCGACGGCAAGCTGCGGTGGGTCAAACAGCTGACGGTTCTGGGTCAGGTGGGATCCAGCGCTTTTACCAGTCCACCGCTCATGCGGACCTTGGCAAGCGGCAATGAAATCATTCTGGCCGGACAGAACTCAGGCGTGGTCTATGGACTCGATCCCGATCATGGCGGTGGGATTCTGTGGCAAACCCGACTGGGCGCGGATGCCGACAGCGGCGGGGTCGCCTGGGGAATTGCCGCGGATCACCGCAGTTTGTTGGTCGCCTTGTCGGGTTCCTTGGCTCAGTCCCGCAACATCAGCGGCAGCCTCTGGGCGCTCGATCCTAAAACCGGCGCCGTGCGTTGGCACACGCGGGCGCCGACGCCGGCGTGTTCTTGGAGCGAAGGCCTCTGCTCGCACGCGCAATCGCAAGCCGTCACGGTCATGCCGGGCGCTGTCTTCTCAGGTTCAATGGATGGGCACCTGCGTGCCTATTCGACCATCGACGGCAAAATAGTTTGGGATTTCGATACTGCGAAAGTATTTAAAACGCAAAACGGCGTTCCCGCGGCCGGCGGTACTTTGGATCTCGGCGGCGCGACGATCGTGAACGGCAGCGTTTACATCATCTCGGGCAACACCCTGCTGGCGTTTTCAGTCGACGGTAAGTAGGGCGCACCGAAAATAGGACGCAATAGATATTCATGACACGTTACATGCGATGGACTTTGTTGATACTCGGTACTTTGTGCACGGCTGCGGCGTTCGCCGCGACACATGCGGCCGATCAAGCCCAGTCCCCGGCTTTGGAAAACTCGGTGGTGAAGATTTTCTCGACTATGCGCTATCCGGACCCGTTCAAGCCCTGGACCAAGCAAGCGCCGAGCGAAGCCACCGCCTCGGGCGTGGTCATCGAGGGCAAACGCATCTTGACCAACGCGCACGCCGTGCTCTACGCCAGCCAAGTGCAGATTCAGGCGAATGCAGCCGGCGACAAACTGTCGGCGACCGTGCTCGCCGTCGCCCCAGGCATCGACCTGGCGGTGTTGCAGGTCGATGATCCGAGTTTCTTCGACACGCACCCCCCGGTTGCCCGCGCCAGCAAGCTGCCGCAGATCAAGGATCCGGTGTTGGCCTATGGCTTTCCAACCGGTGGGTCGTCCCTGTCGATCACCAAGGGCATCGTGTCGCGTATCGAGTTTGCGTCGTACAATTATCCGGTGTCGGGCCTGCGCATTCAGATCGATGCGGCCATCAATCCCGGCAACAGCGGCGGTCCGGCCATCGCCGGCGATAAAATGATCGGTCTCGCATTCAGCCGGCTGGGCGGAGATAGTCAGAACATTGGCTACATCATCCCTAGCGAAGAAGTGGACCTATTCCTCAAGGATATAGCCGGCGGCCACTACGTTGGCAAGCCCAGCATGCACGATGACTTGCAGACGCTGGAGAATCCGGCGCTGCGCGAGTACCTGAAGCTCGACAAGAGCGTCGAGGGCATGGTGGTGCATCGGCCCGACAAGTCCGAACCTTCATATCCCCTGAAAGAATGGGATGTGATCACGCGGGTCGGCGATACGCCCATAGACAATCAGGGCATGGTCAAGATTGACAGGGATCTGCGGGTGAATTTTGGCTACATGATTCAAAAAGTGGCGAAAGAGGGCCGGTTGCCGCTCACCGTCGTGCGCGCCGGCAAACCGCTCAAGATTGAACTTCCCGTGCTTGCCGAGTATCCGACGCTCGTGTCCGACCTGCACGGCGAGTATCCGTCGTACTTCGTTTACGGACCGCTGGTATTTTCCCGCGCCACCCGGCAATTTTTGGGCGCGTTCGAAAACAACGCCAACTTGTTGCGGGTCTTGGGGTATGTGAAGAGTCCGCTCGTCACCCAGGCCTTCGATCCTCCCAGCAAAGATCTGGAAGAGCTGGTGATCATTTCCTCGCCGTTCTTTCCGCACAAGCTCGCGAACGGCTATTCGAACCCGGCAGGCTCGGTGGTGTACTCCGTGAACGGCACGCCGGTAAAGAGCCTCAAGCACTTGGTGGCGCTGCTGCGCGATCTAAAGGATCCGTTCGTCACGCTTGAATTCGGTGCGAAGGGCGGAGAGGCATTGGTTTTCTCGCGCCAAGCGCTCGCGGCCGCAACGGACGACATATTGACCGACAACGGCGTGCGTGCGCAGGGCTCGCCGGACATGCTGACGGTGTGGCAGTCGAAGTCAGGTACCTGACGAGTACGCACCGCGATTAATGACCGAGAAATTAATGCGTCTCGACCAGCTCCGATACCTCGCGCACATCGGCCCGCTTCATGGGGCGGCCGTCGACGGGGGAATAAGGTGATTGCCGGATGCCGTCGACGGGGAACACCGTCGCGTCGACCGTACGGCCATTGGCCTCGAATCGCAACGCGGGATAGTTGACGCTACGCTCCGCGTCCATTTTGACGCGACGCTCATAGAATTCATGCGGCACGCCGATATCCAGCAGCCGAATCGCGACCGACTCGGACGCGTCGGCGAACAAATGTAAATTGATATCGCTGTAATTCGTGGCGGTTCCAGTGAGCACGGAACCCACCAGGCGGGGTTGAAACTCCGCCAAAATCCGCATGGTGTCGAGTGCAATGCGCCGCTGTTGCTTTAGGGTGTGATCATGGGTATCGCGTCCGAAGAGGCGTTGATGCGCTCGCAGCGCAGCCTCGATCTCGACGTTTTTCGGCAGCACCGCGACATCGTTGACGCCCAGGCGATCAGCCGCTTTGCGCTTGGCCTGCAGGAAATCTTCAATGCCGTGTTCGGCCATGATTCTTGCGGCCTCTTGCGCGAGAGCGCGGCGTAGATCTTCGGCACGCTGCGAAAACTTCTTAGGCATCGGTGATCTTAGGCATCCCCAGTTAGAATAACGGTTTCTCGCTTTCCGGGTTGTTCGGGTTCTGGCCCTCGTACAGCTCCGCCTTCGGTAGATTCCCCTCGATGAATTTTTCCATGATGCCGCTGGGGTCATCCGAACTCGCGAGTAATCCGGTCTTCGGCGAGATGCGCACGCTCACGATCCCGTCAGGGATGGGCACACCATGCCTGGCCGTGCCTGCCAGCGCCTGTTTCATGAAGTAAGTCCAGGCCGGTATTGCAGTGCGCCCCCCCTGCTCGAGTTCTCCTAGCGATCGGTCGGTATCAAATCCGACCCATACCGTTGTTACTAGATCGCCGTTGAATCCGTTGAACCAGGTGTCAACGGCGCCGTTGCTGGTGCCGGTCTTGCCGGCGATGTCGTCGCGGTTCAGGGTCCGGGCGCGCTGACCCGTGCCCCGCTTGATGACGTCCGCCATCATGTCCGCGAGCAGATAGGCGATCTGAGGGCTGATAATCTGAGGCGCAAGATTCTTCAAAGAAATCAGCGTCTTACCGTCGTGTGAGGCTTCATCCAGGTTGACGGCGCGGCCGGCACGCGAGACACTTTTGGGACTAGGGTCATCGCTGGGGTGTCCGCATAGAGCGCAGGCGATCGCCGGACTGGCCTGCTGCAGTACCTTGCCATTCGCATCCTCGATGCGATCGATGTAGTACGAGCTGACTTTGAAGCCGCCGTTGGCAAAGGTGGAATAGCCGATGGCCACTTGCAGCGGACTCAATTCAGCCGTCCCGAGCGCCAAGGTCAGGTCGTCCGGAAGTTGCGACTTGTCGAATCCAAAGCGGGTCACATAGTTTCGGGTGTAGTCGCCGCCGATGGCGCGCATTAGACGCACCGAGACCAAGTTCTTTGAAAACGCCAGGGCATCACGTAGGCGCACGGGGCCGGCAAACTTGCTTTCGAATTCCTTCGGCCGCCACGCCTCGTCCTTACCTTCCTGGTCGATGACCACGGGCGCGTCCAGCACCACGCTGGCCGGCGTGAATCCCTTGTCGAATGCCGCCGCATAAATGAAAGGTTTGAATCCGGAGCCAGGGTGCCGCCTGGCTTGAACGACGCGGTTGAATTTGCTCTGGAAGAAGTCGAACCCGCCGACCAACGCCACGATCGCCCCGTCCTTCGGGTCCACCGAAACCAGCGCGCTTTGCGCTTCGGGTATCTGGACGAACCACACCGCTTCGGGTGTGCGCCCAACCGTGTAAATCACATCGCCGCGGTTGAGGATCTCGGAGGCCTGGGTGGGCGTGCGATCAACCTTTTCCTCCGGCAACTCGCGCCTGGCCCAAACGAGCTTTTCCCAGGGCAGCGTCACTAGCCCTAAATCCTTGACGTAAATCTTGGCGCTTTTGGCCTCGACTTGCTGCACGATCGCCGGCTTCAGGCCGCCGATGACGGGAAATTCCTCCAGCTGCGCGTCGAACTGCGCGGGGGTGACGATTTTTGACATGTCGACCTTGGCGCTCGCGCCGCGGTAGCCATGACGCATGTCGTACTCCAAAAGGCCGGTGCGCAGCGCAACGGTGGCAGCCGCCTGCAAGCGGGAATCCAGAGTCGTATAGACCTTGTATCCGGCCGTATAGACGGCATCGCCGTACTTGTTCTGCATGTCGTTGCGCACCATTTCCGCGACATAGGGCGCATCGACTTCGATGGAGGCGCCGTGCAGGCGTGACTCCATAGGACTCATTTTGGCCTGATCGTACTCAGCTTGGCTGATATAGCCGAGCTCCAGCATGCGCCCCAAAACGTGGCTGCGGCGCACCTTGGCGGCTTCCGCATTGGCGACTGGATTGACAATTGACGGCGCAGTGGGAATGCCGGCGAGCGTCGCCATCTCGGCGACGCTGAGTTGGTCCAAACTCTTGCCGAAATACACCTCAGCCGCGGCACCCACGCCATAGGCTCGCTGGCCCAAGAAAATCTTGTTCACGTATAGGGAGAATATTTCCTCCTTGGTGAATTGGGTTTCCATGAGCAGGGAAATATAGATTTCGCTCATTTTCCGCTTCATGTCGCGGCGCGGGGTCAGGAACATGTCCCGCGACACTTGCATGGTGATGGTGCTGGCGCCCTGGCGGATGCCGCCGGCCCGCAAGTTGGCCACCGCCGCCCTTAAGATGCCTTGCCAGTCGACGCCGTGGTGCCGGAAAAACCGATCGTCTTCGGTCGCCAGGAAGGCCTGGATCAGTTTCGGCGGCAACTGGTCGTAGCGCACCGGGATCCGGCGCTGCTCCCCGATGGACTGGATCAGCTTGCCATCCCGCGAATAGATGCGCAGCGGCACCTGAAGCTGGACCTCGCGCAGACTAGCCACATCCGGCAGGGCAGGCCTCAAGTAAACATAAGCACAGACGTTGGCGAACACGGTTAACGCTATTAAGCCAACTAGAACTGCACAAATGCGCGAGATGAGAACTAGATAACGTCTGGCCACAGAAAACCGTTCTAACTTATTAAGTCGGCGGACATGAGCAGCATATTACCGCCGTTACGTAGGGTTACTCATCGAAAGATGAGGGGGCAAAGCCACCGATCCAATGGGTTAGACCCCCAAAGGACCGCTTAGGTTGCCGGACCACTGATTAACCAAGGCCTAAGGCTCCCCCTAGGCGATGAGGACTGAACGGATGAGTCGATGCCCCTTCGGAAGCTATGAAACTGTCGTACGTCTCACTTTACCGACTTGGGAGTCCGAAGGCGGTCATACCGTGAGTAGTTTCACGTTCCATTTAACAGTTTCTTGCTAAGTTTGGTTGTCATGGCTAATCTCGTGCACCAGATTCGACCTACAAGGTATTGAGCAAAAAGGGAAAAAATTTGTGTGGTCGTTAGGAAAAAGATATCGTCCGCTTTTGGGACTTGACATAACCACCTCGTCGGTGAAGCTCATAGAGCTCACGATGTCGGGCGGCCAATATCGCGTTGAGTCTTATGCCGCGGAACCGACGCCGCATAACGCCATTAACGAAAAAGCCATCGTCGACGCCGAAGCGGTCGGCGAAGCGATCCGCCGTGCGGTAAAACGCTCCGGTGCCAAGAGCCGCCTCGCAGCGATCGCCATCAGCGGTGATGCGGCGATCACCAAAGTCATTCAAATGCCGAAGAGTCTCGGCGAGAATGAATTGGAAGGTCAGGTCGAAATGCAGGCCGACCAATACATCCCTTTCCCCATGGAAGAGGTTAGCTACGATTACCAAGTCGTGGGCCCCTCGGAAAAAGATCCGGACATGCTCGATGTGCTTCTGGTCGCCACGCGGACCGAGAACGTCGAGCAGCGCCAGGCTGCAGTTCAAGCGTCGGGCTTGACCGCGCACTTGGTCGACGTCGAGGCCTTTGCGTTGGAAAACGCCTGCGCTTTGATGCGCCATCAAATGCCCGACGGCGGCGTCGATCGCACCGTCGCAGTCGTCGATTTCGGCGCCAGCAGCACGACGTTCAGCGTGCTGCGCGATATGCGCGTAATTTACACGCGCGACTTCGCTTTCGGCGGCCAGCAATTGACCGAAGAGATCATGCGCACGTATGGGCTCAGCATGGAAGAAGCGGGCCGCGCCAAGAAGGAAGGCGGCTTGCCGAGCAACTATCAGCCTGAAGTCCTCGATCCTTTTATCGACGATATGACTCAACAGGTCAGCCGTTCGCTGCAATTTTATCTGGCCTCGGGAAGCGGCCGCGCACAGCCGGATCAAATATTGATTTGCGGCGGCTGCGCCAATATTCCCGGCGTTGCCGATGTCATCTCCAGCCGCGTCGGCGTGCCGGCGGACAAAGGTGATCCGCTCGGCAACATGAAGGTGTCGTCCAAAGCCAAAGCCCAAGCAGTGGCTCGCGATGCCACCGCATTACTCACAGCCTGCGGCCTAGCGCTGCGCAGCTTCGACTAAAGAGTAGCCATGCCGCGTATTAATCTACTTCCCTGGCGCGAACAAGAACGTAAAGTCCGACGCCGCGAATTCATGGTCGCCCTCGGCGGCGCGGCGTTTGCCGCCGTCATCTTTGTCTTGGGCGGCAAGCTGCTGTATTCCAGTTGGATCGATTCGCAGAACGCGAAGAACAATCTTCTGAAAAAGGAGATCGTCAAGCTCGATGCGCAAATCGCCGACATTCAAGATCTCGAGACTCGCAAGCAGCGCCTGGTTGCGCGCATGGAAATCATCGAGAAATTGCAGCGCAAGCGGCCCGAAATCGTGCATCTGTTCGATGAGCTGGTGAAGACGGTTCCCGAGGGCATTTACCTGACGCAAATCAAGGAAACCGGCAAAAAGCTCGAGATGAAGGGGGTGGCTCAGTCGAGCACGCGCGTCTCGACTTTCATGCGCAACATCGACTCCTCTTCATGGATGGATAACCCGCAACTGCAGGTGGTTGAGACGTCAAAGGATTCGCCGACCGGCGGTTCGAGCTTTACGCTCAGCAGCGATGTGGTCGGTGTGGACGTGGAAAACGGCGGCGAAACAACGGTTAAGAAGGTTGCGGCGAAATGAACTTCCTCGATCAACTTCGCAGTATCGATCCGCGCGACGTAGGCCGCTGGCCTCTGGCTGTACGCGGATTCTTCATTGTGCTGGGGTTTGCCGTGGTCGCGGCTTTCGGCTGGTACATGTTCGTCTGGAACGACGATCGGCCGCTGCTGCAGAAAGCACAGGCCGACGAACAGGATCTGCGCGCGCAATTCGAGAGCAAGCAGCAGAGAGCTGCAAACCTTGATGCCTACCGCGCCCAACTCGGCGAGATGGAGCGCAGCTTTGGCGCGATGCTGCGGCAGTTGCCCGGCAAGACCGAAGTACCGAATCTACTGGTCGATATATCGCAAACCGGCCTCGCGGCGGGCTTGACCGAAAAATTGTTTCAGCCGGGGAGCGAGAAGAGCAACGGCTTCTACGCGGAATTGCCGATCAAAATCAAGCTGGTTGGCAGTTATCACGACTTCGGCCGGTTCGTCAGCGGCATCGCTGCCCTGCCGCGCATCGTGACGCTAAACGACATTCAGATTACGCCAGTCGATTCAAAGGGCGGCGGATATGACAATTTGACCATGGATGTGACCGCCAAGACCTACCGCTACATCGAGGATCAAGGCGGCGCGAAACCGGCGGCGAAGAAGGCGGCGGCGGGAGGCACGACGTGAGACAGATATCGGGTATTGGCCTCATCGGCGTGGTGCTCGCGGCATTGGTCGCCGGCGGCTGTTCGGGCGGCCAGTCGGATTTGCAAAAGTGGATAGAAGCCACCAAGAAAAAACCCGGCGGGCGCATTCAGCCGCTGCCGGAAGTAAAGCCCTATGAGACCTATGTGTACGCCGCCGGCAACTTACGTTCGCCATTCCAGCCGCAAGGACCGAACGCCTCCAACGGTCTGGCCAGCGCGCGCGTCAATTCGCACCGCAATCGCGAATTTCTAGAGGGATTCTCGCTCGACACTCTGAAGATGGTCGGCACCTTCAAGGTCGGCAACAATTTTTACGGGTTGGTGCAATCCAAAGACGGTCTCGTTCACAAGGTTCAGCCCGGCAACTATATGGGGCAGAACGACGGCAAAGTGACGGAAATAACCGGCGGAAGAATTAGCTTGGTCGAAATCATTCCGGATGGTCTCGGCGGCTACATAGAGCGACCGGCCTCATTGGCATTGGCGAACTGAGGCCACAGGGAGACGAAAGCATGATCAGAATTCAATTACGGGCAGCGATGATGAGTGCGATGGCGCTCGTTGCATCAACTGCGATCAGTTTTACGGCGCGAGCCGCTGATCCGGTACAGCTGCAGTCAATCGACGTACAGACCCTATCGGGTCAACAGGTGCAGCTCAAATTGCACATGAGCGGTCCGGCGCCGGAGCCGCTGCCGTTCACCATCGACAAGCCCGCGCGCATTGCGTTCGACTTGCCGAACACCACGCTGGCTCTCGCCTCGCGCCGTTTCGATGTGCGCTCGGGCGGCGTCGACACGGTGCTTGCCGCCGAAGCGAACGGCCGCGCGCGCGTGGTCGTGAACGTCGATAGCTTGATGCCGTACACCACGAAGGTGGACGGCAACGACATCATCGTGACCTTAGGCCAGCAGCCGGGTGCCGAGGTCGGCAAAATCGCGGTACGTGCCGCAGCGGTCGCTTCCGGAGTGCCGACCGAACGTGCGATCCGCACCATCGACTTCAGACGCGGTTCCGATGGCACCGGCCGGGTAATCGTGCAGCTCACCGACCCGCGTACGCCGGTCAATGTGCGGCAGGAAGGCCAGCAAATCGTCGTGGACTTTGCGGGCACCGTGATGCCCAAAAACCTGATGCGCCGCTATGACGTCATGGATTTCGCAACGCCGGTGCAAACGGTGGACGCGGTTCGGGTAGATGGCAGCTCGCGCTTGGTGATCAGCTCGCAGGGCGACTTTGAGCAGCTTGCCTATCAGTCCGACAATCAATACACCGTAGAGGTCAAACCATCCACGAAGCGCACCGCCGGCGCTGAGGAGAAGAAGGAATATACGGGCGAGCGGTTGACCCTGAACTTCCAAGACATCGACGTGCGTTCAGTGCTGCAGCTGCTCGCGGACACCAGCGGCCAGAACATCGTGGTCAGCGATTCCGTTTCGGGCAACCTGACCCTGCGCCTGCAAAATGTGCCTTGGGATCAGGCGCTCGACATCGTGTTGCGCACCAAGGGCTTGGACAAGCGCCGCCAGGACAACGTGATTATCATCGGGCCGACCGAAGAGTTGGCCACGCGCGAGAAGGCCGAATTGGCGGCCCATAAGGAGGTGCAGGAGCTCTCTCCCACCCATACGGAATTCATGCAGGTCAATTACGCCAAGGTCTCTGACCTAGCGAAACTGATCAAGACTACCAATGCCAAGGACTCCATGCTGTCGCCGCGCGGCAGCCTGTCGGTCGACGAGCGCACCAACACCCTTCTGGTGCAGGATACCTCGGACAAATTGGCAGACATCCGCCGCTTGGTGCAAACCTTGGATGTACCCGTCAAGCAGGTGTTGATCGAGGCCCGCATCGTTATCGTCAGCGATACCTTCGAGCGCGATCTCGGCGCGCGTTTCGGCGTGAGCACAGCACAGCAGAATGGACCCGGCGGACTTCTGGCCGTCACCGGCAATGGCATCGGCGCGAACGCGATCCAAGGCACGGGCTTGGGCGGCGCTTCTTTGACCGGCACCACTCTCGACAATCGGTACCAGGTCAATACGCCGGCGGCAAACACCAACGGCAGCATCGGCATTTCGCTGCTGGGCGGCAGCTACCTGGTCGACCTGGAACTCTCGGCGGCGCAAAACGAAGGCAAGAGCGAAACCATCTCCTCGCCGCGCGTCATTACCGCCAACCAGAAGCAGGCCACCATCTCCCAGGGTGTGGAAATCCCTTTTCAGGAATCGGCCTCGAGCGGCGCCACGACGACGCAGTTCAAGGACGCCGTGCTGAAGCTCAAGGTCACGCCGTTGATCACGCCTGACAATCGCGTGATCTTGGATCTGGACGTCTCCGACGACGCGATCGGTCAACAGGTGACGAGCGCCACCGGCGGCAGCGTGCCCTCGATCGATACACGTCAAATCATCACCCAGGTGCTGGTCAATGATGGCCAGACGGTGGTGCTCGGCGGCATTCTCGAAACCAAGAAGTCCGACCAGGCCAACAAGGTGCCATTCCTCGGCGATATTCCGTTCCTCGGCGCTCTTTTCAGGAGCACGCAGGACATCAGCAACAAGACTGAGTTGCTGATTTTCATCACGCCGAAGATTTTGCGCGAAGGATCGAATCTTTACTAACGCCGCTCGCGGGTTAGTTGACACCTGTAGGGGCGCCTCTCGGCGCCCTTATTTTTTAGACAGGCAATCAGTCGAACGGCGCGGTCCGCTATGATCGACGGCGAGCATGCTTGGCAAGCGCAATATTTTTCTGATTGGACCGATGGGCGCCGGCAAAACGGCGGTCGGGCGGCATCTGGCGCGCCTATTTCACTACACCTTTCATGACAGCGACGCTGACATCGAGGCAAAAACCGGCGTGGACATTCCATTCATATTCGAAAAAGAAGGTGAAGCCGGATTTCGAATCCGCGAAAAAGAATCCATCGACCGGCTGACTCGCCTGGAGGCCATCGTGCTGGCAACCGGCGGCGGGGCGGTGATCGACCCGGCAAACCGCCTGGCACTCGCCGAACGCGGCGTCGTGGTCTACTTAGTGACCTCCGTCAATCAGCAAATCGAACGCACGCGCCATGCACGGCATCGGCCTCTGCTGCACGATACCGACCCCGAAGAAAGGCTCAAGGAGTTGATGGCACGTCGAGCGGTGTGGTATGCCGAGATCGCCGATCTTACGATCACGACCGACGGGCGGCGGGTACAACTGGTTGCTGAAGAGGTTCAGCAGGAACTGCGGCGGACGCATAAACCCTAGTGTTCGTATAATCACCCTGTGCAAACCCTTCAAGTAGACCTCGGTGCTTGCAGCTACCCCATCAAGATCGGGTCAGGGCTGCTGACCGATCGCAATCTCATGGAGAGCCAAATCCCTGGCCGCGACTTGTTGATCGTGACGAATACCACTGTCGCCAAGCTGTATCTCGCGAAGCTGACCGGAAGCCTTTCTCAGCGGCGCATCGCGGAGTGCATTTTGCCGGACGGTGAGCAACATAAGACGTTGCAAACCGCCAGCTGGGTGCTTGACGCGTTGGTTGCCAACAAGATGAACCGCGATGCCACCGTGCTCGCACTGGGCGGCGGGGTCGTTGGGGATATCGCCGGGTTTGCCGCAGCCTGCTATCAGCGCGGCATAGGCTATGTGCAAATGCCGACGACACTGCTTGCACAAGTTGACTCCTCGGTCGGCGGCAAGACAGGGGTGAATCACTCCGGCGGCAAGAATCTGATAGGCGCTTTCTATCAGCCGCAAGCCGTCATCGCCGACACCGATGCGCTGAGCACTTTGCCCGACCGCGAGCTGAAATCAGGCCTTGCCGAGGTGATCAAGCATGGCGTGGTCTGGGATCCGATGCTGTTCACGTGGCTGGAGCGCAATATTCCAAAGTTGCTCGCGCGAGATGCCGAGGCCCTGACCTATGCCATCTGCCGATCGTGCGAAATCAAGGCCACGGTCGTGGCCCGTGACGAGCGCGAGCACAACTTGCGGGCTATCTTGAATTTCGGCCATACCTTCGGCCATGCCATCGAGGCTGCGACCTCTTACGAGAAATACTTGCACGGCGAGGCGGTGGCCTTGGGCATGATAATCGCGACGGATCTATCCTGCCGCTTAGGGATGATCGACGCGGCCATCAAGGAGCGCCTGCGCGAATCCCTCGCGCTCGCCGGGTTGCCGACCGAAGCACCGCGCATCGGCGCGGCGCGCGCCTACGAATTGATGCAAATGGACAAGAAAGTCCTGGGCGGCGCCGTGCGCCTCGTGCTGCTCCAGAAACTCGGCCGCGCCATCGTCACAGACCAGTATCCCAAGGCCGCGCTCGAGGCCACGCTCGCCGAGCATTTCGAATGAACGAGATAGTCTTATGAACGCACTCGCGCCATATGCCGCTCACCCCGAACATTCGCGCGGGCGCCGCCATCCAGAACCCGGGCCCGAATATCGGTCGGAATATCAGCGCGATCGCGATCGCATCGTTCATTCCACCGCATTTCGTCGGCTGGTGTATAAGACGCAAGTTTTCGTGAACCACGAGGGCGATCTCTACAGGACTCGGCTGACCCATTCACTCGAGGTCGCGCAAATCGCCCGCACGGCGGCCCGCGCGCTCAAGCTGAACGAGGAGCTATCTGAGGCAATCTGTCTTGCGCATGATCTCGGGCACACGCCTTTTGGACATGCGGGGCAGGATGCGTTGAACGACTGCATGAGTGATTTCGGCGGTTTCGAACATAATTTGCAATCGCTGCGCGTGGTCGACGAGCTGGAAGAGCACTACGCCGAATTCGACGGCTTGAACCTGACCTTTGAATGCCGCGAGGGCATTCTCAAACATTGCTCGTACAACAACGCGGTCCTGCTCGGAGACGTCGGGGAGCGCTTCATCAATCGCCAGCAGCCGGGCCTGGAAGCGCAACTCGCGAATTTTGCCGACGAGATCGCGTACAACAATCACGATGTCGATGACGGGATCCGCGCCGGTCTCATCAGCATCGAGCAGTTGCTGGCGGTGCCGCTGTTTCGCGGCTACCACGACGAGGTGCGGACGAAATATCCGAGGCTGGCCGGCCGCCGACTTATCTACGAGATCTTACGGCGGATGATCAATCATCTGGCGAGCGACCTGATCGATTCCTCCGCCGCGCGGCTTAGCGCGTCGGGCGTGCGATCGATAGCTGAGGTCAGATCGCATCCCAAAGCGCTGATCGGCTTCAGCGACACCACCCGCGAATTGAATGTCGCGCTGAAGTCATTCCTTCGTGAGCAGCTCTACAAGCATTACAAGGTACGACGCATGACCGCCAAGGCGCGCCGCGTGGTGCGCGATCTCTTCGACGCGTTTTTCAATGATCCCGCATTGATGCCCGATGAACACGAGGCGCGTACGCGCTTGGATTTGGTAAAGGGCCCGGCGAGACGCGCGCGCGCCGTGGCTGATTACATCGCCGGTATGACCGATCGATACGCGATTTTGGAGCATAGCCGCCTGTTCGAGCCGAGCGAGCGAACATGAGCGAGCCATAACAAAAGAGCATCCATGACTGAAACCTTGAAAAACGATCTGCTGTTGCGTGCTTTGTTGCGCGAGCCCACGCCGCGGCGGCCGATATGGCTCATGCGCCAGGCCGGCAGGTATCTGCCGGAATACCGGGCAACGCGTGCGCGTGCGGGCGGCTTCCTGGAAATGTGCACGAACCCCGAGATCGCCTGCGAGATCACTTTGCAACCGGTTGATCGATTTCCGCTCGATGCCGCCATCTTGTTTTCCGACATCCTCACCATTCCGCACGCCATGAACCTGGGATTGGAATTCGAGGCGGGCGAAGGTCCCAAATTCGAGCGGCCGGTGCGAACCTCCGCCGATATCGACAAGCTCGGGGTGCCTGATCCGGGCCGGGAATTGAAGTATGTTATCGATGCCGTCGCGCGCGTGCGCCGCGAATTGGCCGGGCGCGTACCGCTAATCGGCTTCGCCGGCAGTCCCTGGACGGTGGCGACATACATGGTGGAAGGCGGCAGCAGCAAAACCTTCGGACTGATCAAGCGGATGATGTACGAATCGCCGCGCGAGCTGCACCGGCTGCTCGAGCTGCTGACGAAGGCCACGATCCTCTACATGAATGCGCAAATCGCAGCAGGTGCGCAAGCCGTGATGCTGTTCGACACCTGGGGTGGCGTGTTGACGCCGGCGCAATACGAAGAATTTTCGTTGCATCACATGGCCCGGGTGATCGACGCGCTGACGCGAAAATCCGGCGGGCGCAGGGTTCCCAACATCGTCTTCACCAAAGGCGGCGGCGCCTGGCTGGCCAAGATCGCCGCTATCGGCTGCGACGCCGTGGGAGTCGATTGGACCACGGACTTGAGCGAGGCCAGAAAAGCCGTGGGTGGACGCGTTGCGCTGCAGGGCAATCTTGATCCGTCGGCATTATTCGCAAACCCTGAAACGCTGCGCGCAGAAACCCTGCGCGTGCTGAACAGCTACGGCACGGGTGCCGGACACGTGTTCAATTTGGGGCATGGCATCACGCCCGAGGTCGAGCCTGAACGGGTCGCGCTGCTGGTCGAGACGGTGCAGAACTACTCGCTCGCGTAGCGCGACAATTCCTAGTCCGCGGCAACGGTGCCGGGAGCGGCACGCAGCTCATCACGCAGCGCGCGGCGCAGAATCTTTCCCACGTTGGTCTTGGGCAGCTCAGTGCGAAAATACACGTGCTTCGGGACTTTGTAGCCGGTGAGCTCTTTGCGGCAAAAGGCGATCAACGCTTCGGCGGTCAAATTGGGATCCTTCTTGACCACGAACAGCGCCACAACTTCGCCGGAGTTCTCATCAGGCTGCGCAACGGCGGCAACTTCCAGAACTCCCGGATGGGCTGCCGCGACGCTCTCTACCTCATTGGGATAAACATTGAATCCGGATACGAGAATCATGTCCTTTTTGCGGTCCTCGATGTACACAAAACCCTTTTCGTCCATGCGACCGATGTCGCCGGTACGCAGCCAGTCGCCGAACATTACCCGCTCGGTTTCGTCAGGTCGGTTCCAATAGCCGCGCATCACCTGCGGCCCGAAAACACAGATTTCCCCAACTCCATTGACCGGTAGTTCCTTGCCGGCATCATCGCGAATGGAAACGTCCGTTGAGGACACCGGCAGGCCGACCGATCCATTGAACGGCAGACCGATCGGATTGGCGGTCACCATCGGCGAGGTCTCGGTGAGCCCCCATCCTTGGGCGACCGAGTTGCCCGTCACCTCTTTCCATCGCGCCGCCACCACCGGCTGCACTGCCATTCCGCCGGCAAACGTCGCGCGCAGAGAACTAAAATCCACAGACTCAAATCCGGGCGTGTGCAGCAAGGCGTTGAGCAGGGTATTGACGCCGCTGATGAAATTGAATTTGTATTTTTTCAATTCAGCCACAAAAGCCGGAAAATCCCGCGGATTTGTGATCAACACATTGCGGGCTCCCAAGGGCAGAAAGGCCAGGCAATTGCTAGTGAGCGCAAAGATGTGATACAGCGGCAGCGCGGTGATGACCACGCGGCCTCCGCCGGCCTGTAGCGCAGGCCTGATCCACGCCAGAGATTGCAGTAAATTTGCAACCATGTTGCGGTGGGTAAGTACCGCGGCCTTTGCGACGCCCGTGGTGCCGCCGGTGTACTGCAGAAACGCGATGTCCTGAGCGCCCAAGCTGACCGGTTCCATTTTGAGGCCAAGTCCGCTTCCCAAGACCGTTTTGAAAGACACGGAGCCTGGGATCCTCCAGGCCGGTACTTGTTTGCGCACGTGGCGCAGAACGAAGTTCACGATCAACCCCTTCGGCATTCCCAGCAAATCGCCAACTCCCGTGACCAGCACGTTCTTCAAATCCGTGCGTGCCAACACCTGCTGCAGCACATGTGCGAAGTTCTCGGCGATGACGATAGCCTTCGCACCGGAGTCTTTCAATTGATGCTCGAGCTCGCGCGGCGTGTACAAGGGATTGGTATTGACCACTACCATGCCGCCCCGTAGAACGCCAAACAGCGCGACTGGATATTGCAATATGTTGGGCATCATCAATGCCACGCGGTCGCCGCGAACCAACCCAGATTTATGCTGCAGCCACGCCGCAAAGGCGCGACTCAGTTCATCGAGTTGAGCGAAAGTCAGAGTGGCGCCCATGTTGGTGAACGCGGGCAGAGTGCGATAGCTCGAAAAAGCCTCTTCAATCGCTTCCTTGAGCGAAGGATATGCGTCAGGGTCGATGTCCGCCGGTACCCCTGGCGGGTAGTGATTGAGCCAATTTCGATCCAAGCGGGCAAGCCTCCGAATTCGTATCGTACACTAGGATCGCATGAACTCCCGGGATCCTCGCGAACAGGAGATTATTTGGATAGGCAAGACGCGGCGCGCGGCGCAGACTTGATCAATGGAGCGAGAACGATGAGTAAATTGCGCCGCGTGATCGGCATCGGCGTCATGGGCATGTGCATCGTGCTTTCGGGCTGCGTCGTCGGCAGCGGTCCTTGCCTTTGGCTTCAGGCAAGGCATGATTTTGTCGGGCACATTCACTTTCGCGAATTTCCCCGCAGCGACGGCGTGGATACGGCGCCGATCTTGATATTGGACAAGACCCAATACATGTATGCGCCGCCGCAGAGTTTTCAATGCCTGCCTGCAAATGATGTCCAGATCGTCGGTATGACGGAATTTCCGGACAGTATCGGCGAGGGCACGCATGTTGTCGTCAATGGGAAGATGCTAGAGGGCGTGGCGGCCGGCCAGTACACTCGTTTTGTCATCGATGCCGGCGGCATTCTGCCGATCCCGCCCGAGCATTGAGGCGCGATCGCATTCGGTACAAATCAGTTTACAATCAGCAATTCGGACCCGAACTAAACCAGGGAGTGAACATTCATGAAAAACATAACTATGGCCGGCCTCATCGCCGCACCTCTGTTGGTATTCGCATTGGCGATGCCTAGCCTCGGGGCAGGCGCGACAAGGACTTGCTCGGATGGCACGACGACTACATCGACCGGCAAGGGCACGTGCAGCGGCCATGGCGGATTACAGAAAGCAACGAAATCCAAGCCCGCCGCGACTGCTGCGACTGGCGCATCGGCCGCATCGACCAGCGCCGCCAAAACATCCACGGCAACCAAGTCTGCGCCGACAGCCACGGCCAGCAATACGGATCCCACCGGGGCAACGGCGAAATGCAAGGACGGTACCTATTCGAAGTCGGCACACCGCAGCGGTACATGCTCCAGCCACGGCGGCGTGGCTGAGTGGCTTGCGGCCCCGCAGTAGATGCCTAGATCATTTGTGAAGCAGCGGCTTTAAGGCCGGCCAAACGTTATCGAGCAGGATGGGCTGGCCCAGGGCGTTCGGATGAATATCGTCGCCCTGGAGAAGACTTTGGGTGAGGGCGATATCAGTCAGCAGGAAGGGTACTAGGGGCACTATCTTCTCGCCGGCCAAATCGCTGAAAACCAAGGCAAATTGCTTGGTGTATTCTGGCCCGTAGTTAGGCGGCATTCGCATTCCGAGCAGCAAGACCTTCGCGCCGGCTGCGGTGGCTAGCGCAACCATCTGCGTCAAGTTAGCGCGCATTTGCGCGATGGGCAGCGCGCGCAAGCCGTCGTTGCCGCCGAGCTCGAGAATGACGATGCTCGGGTGATGAAGTTCGAGCGCACGCGGCAGCCGAGCGAGACCTCCCGCGGTCGTTTCACCGCTGACGCTGGCATTGACGACTTGGTAACCGTAACCTTGTGTCTTGAGCCTCGTCTTGAGCAATTCCACCCAGCCTTGTTCTACGCGCGGCAGCCCGTAGCCGGCGCTGATGCTATCGCCGAACACGAGAATCACTGTTTCTTCGGCGTAAGCCGAAGCGGATGCAACGATCAAGACGAATACTGCCAAAAACCGTTTCACGGGCGCTCCTGATGCAAGATCAAGTCAATCAAGCCAAACAAGCCGTTCTTGAGAAAATTGTTCTCGAGGCGAAGAACGTATCCAAGACCGTTGCCAGCCCCGACGGGCCGTTGACCATTCTCGCCGATGTCAGCTTGACAGTGCGAGCCGGCGAGACCTTAGCCATCGTGGGCGCCTCGGGCGCGGGCAAATCCACCCTGTTGGCGCTGCTCGCGGGACTCGATGAGCCAAGCACCGGCCGTGTGTTGATCGCAGGCATCGATCTGACCGAACTCGATGAAGACGGACGGGCGGCAATCCGTGGCGAGCATGTGGGGTTTGTATTTCAATCATTTCATCTTATCCCTTCATTGACGGCGATCGAAAACGTCATGTTGCCGCTCGAACTCGGCGGTCGGCGCGACGCGCGCCAGGCCGCGTCGGCCGCGCTTTCGCAAGTCGGCCTGATGCCGCGGATGGCGCACTATCCGAAACAGCTGTCCGGCGGCGAACAGCAGCGCGTCGCCATTGCGCGCGCATTCGTGACGCATCCTGCGGTGCTGTTCGCTGACGAACCCACCGGCAACTTAGATACCGCAACTGGACTGCGCATCACCGATCTCTTGTTCGAATTGAATCGCAGCTCCCACAGCACGCTGGTTCTGGTCACGCACGACCGTACTCTCGCGAAGCGCTGCGGCCGAATACTGGAACTCGACGCTGGGTACACGGTAAATGGCCAGAGCAGATCCGGCGGCGCGGTGACTTGATGCAAGCAATGCGCTTCGCGCTGCGAAATCTTTGGCGCGACTTGAAGTCGGGTGAGCTTTCCGTGCTGTTGCTGGCGCTGCTGGTGGCAGTCTTGTCACTGACCGCGGTGGGTTTCTTCACCAGCCGCATCTCGCAAGGTGTGCGCCTGCAGGCCACGGAAGTGCTGGCGGCAGACCTGCGGCTGGAAGCGCCGACGCCGATCCCGCAGCGCTACTTCGATGAGGCTGCTGCGCGTGGGCTACGCAGCGCGCAAGTCTTGTCCTTTCCCACGGCCATCTTCAGCGGCGACTTAAGTCAGTTGGCGGCGCTCAACGCAGTGACCGCGAACTATCCACTGCGCGGGCATCTGCGCATAGCTGACGCACCGTTCGGCACGCCGCGAAGCACCGACAAAATTCCGGGCCGAGGCGAAGTTTGGGTCGATGCGCGCATCATTGCGCAGCTGAAGCTGGAACTGGGCGCCACGTTGCGAATAGGTGAGGCGCCCTTGCGTGTGACCGAAGTACTGGATTACCGACCCGATCAAGGGACCGGCTTCGTCAATCTCGCACCCGCCGCGCTGCTCAACTATGAGGATATCGCATCGACGCAGCTCATCCAGCCGGGCAGCCGAGCCACGTATGCTGCTTTGTTTGCAGGGCCGCCGGCGGCCGTCGCGGATTTCCGCGAGCACCTGAGCCAGAGCAAAGCGCCGGGCGAACGCCTGAGAGATGTCGAAGAATCCAGCCGTCAATTGAATTCCGCCATCGACCGCGCGAGCCGATTTTTCAATCTGGCGAGCCTCGCGTCGGTGTTGCTGGCGGCTGTGGCGGTCGTCATGGGCGCGCGGCGCTACGCGGCACGTCACATCGACGCCGTAGCGTTGATGAAGTGCATGGGTGCGGCACAAGGATTTGTGCTGGCGATATCCATCATCGAACTGATATTGCTGGCGTTCTCTGCCGTCGCAATCGGCGCCGCGCTTGGCTACCTGGCGCAGTCGGGATTGGTATTGCTGCTGAAGAGCCTGATACCCAATGAACTACCCCCGGCCTCACTGGCGCCGCTGCCGATCGCCTTGGTGACCGTGTTGGCCATGCTCATTGGCTTCGCGCTGCCGCCGTTGCTGCAACTAAAAAACACGCCGCCGGCGCGGGTGCTGCGCAAGACCGTCACAGCGCCACCGCTGCGTTACGGCGTCAGTTACTTGCTGGCGCTGGCGGCATTGTTTGCGATTCTGTGGTCCATGGTAAGGGACACCGAGCTGGTCTTAAGCGTGCTCGCCGGGGTACTGGCGGTTGGCGTGGTGCTGACCTTGGCAGGCTTTGCCTTGGTGAAGCTGACCGGCCGGCTGCGCGGCGGCGTCGGCGTCGCCTGGCGCTACGGCCTCGCCAACGTCTCGCGCCGCGGCACCGGCAGCGTCGTGCAGATCGTTGCCTTCGGTTTGGGATTGATGGTGCTGCTGTTGCTGGCGGTGGTTCGCGGCGATCTGTTGGCTGACTGGCGGCGCAGCCTGCCCAATGATGTTCCCAACAACTTTCTGGTCAACATTCGCCCGCAGCAGCGCGAGTCCCTGCAGGAGTTTCTGACCTCACACGGATTTGGGGTGCCGCAAATGTATCCCATGGTGCGAGCGCGAATTACCGCCATCAATGCTGAGTCGCCGCAGTCGCTGAAGTTGCGTGGCGACGGCGCGCGCGGATATGTCGAGCGCGAGCAAAACCTCACCTGGTCTGCCAACATAATGGCAGACAATCAATTGGTGGCCGGCCGATGGTGGACCGCAGCCGATGCAGGCAAGCCACTGGTTTCGATATCCTCGGAGTATGCGGACGCCCTGCACTTGAAGCTGGGCGACAAGCTCAGCTTCGATGTGGCCGGCGAACCACTGACGGCGCAGGTGGCCAGCATCCGAAAAATTCGTTGGGATAGTTTTCGGCCAAATTTCTTTTTGGTATTTCCACCCGGCCTGCTCGATGGCGCCGCGGGCACTTACATGACCAGCCTGTACTTGACTTCGGCTCAGCGTCCAGCGTTGGCCGACCTGGTGCGGCAGTTTCCGACGATTTCCGTCTTCGACCTGGATGCGATTCTCAAACAGATTCGCGACATCATGGATCGCGCGTCGCTGGCAGTGCAATGCGTGTTTTTGTTCACGCTCGCCGCGGGAATCGTCGTGCTATTGGCGGCGGTGCAATCGACTCGAGATGAGCGGCGCTACGAGAGCGCGATGCTGCGGACTTTGGGAGCAAGCCGCGGTACCGTGCTGCAGGGCGTCGCCGCGGAATTTTCGGCGCTGGGTTTTCTGTCGGGTACATTGGCGGCGTTCGGCGCCACCGGAATCGGTTGGCTATTGGCGCAACGTTTGTTCTCACTCGAGTTCACCCTGGATCCCATGGTGTGGGTCGCCGGCTTGGTGTGCGGCACCGTGCTGGTGGGATTGAGTGGAACGCTGGCAACGCGCGGCGTTGTCAACACGCCGCCGATCGTGACGTTGCGAGACGAGTGATCTTTCCAGGCAGGTTGCCCGGTCTAGCGGCGGGCGCTATTCGACTTCGAGCAACAACCAGCCAATCGCGATGGGAATGCCGCGCGGCGGCAGCGCTTCGATGCGCACGGTGTAGACGCCTGCCGACAGTCCCGTGGAATTTAGCGTCAGCCGCATCTCGCCATTGGAATCCTTGAGCAAGTTGTTGAGCACCAGTGCACGGCCCTGACCCTGCTTGTCGACGAACATGCGAAATTGCAGCAATTTTTGCGTGTAGCCAAGATCGATATGCACATCCATCAACAGCGGCGTGCTGCGATTGAGCTTGATGCGCGCATGATCGATGCCGGGCGCGTGGTCGGGAGAAATGTATATCGCTTTCTCGGTGGCGGGCTGAACCAGCGGCCCTTGGCGCATCACGCGCTTAGTATCTTCAAGCTTTCCTTGCAGGGACGAATATTTGCCGGCAAGCGACCAGAAGGCCACCAAGCAGACAAAGGCGAGCGCCGCTAAACCGATCAGCAGATAGAGGCTCTTCCACCACGGCGGCTTCGGCTCGGTCAAGTCCTGCGGTCTGCCGCTGGCTTCCAGCAGCTTCAGGCTGGCATGCGCATGCTCGGACAGTTTCAGCTCATTCAAATAGTCGGGATGCGCACGGCACCATTGTTCAAGATCGCGAGCGCCCTTGAAGGGCAGTTTGTTTTCCAAATATTTTTCAACGAGCTTGTGATCTTCGATGAACTTGCGATCAAAGCGCGGTGAAATGGGCGGCGCAGGTCTTGCGGTTGATTTTCCTTGAGTAATGGAGCGGGCATTCATGGCAAGACATTCCTTATCAGGCTATTTTGCCGGGTCAGGCGTGCGCAATATGTGAAATGATCGGCATATAGCCTCGGTGACGTAGCGAAGCTGAGACAGGCGTCACGAATTAGCGGCGAGCTTTCGCCACGATGCCGCCCATCACCTCGCAGACCGCTTCAATGGCAGCCTCGCGTGTGCTGGACTTGCGCCACACGGCGCCGACGGTGCGTGAAGGCTTAGGATTGGCAAATTGCCGAATCGCCAGTCCGCGCTGGGAGCCATATGGCGATTCCACCGCCATTTCGGGCAGCAAGGTGATCCCCAACCCGGCAACTACCATTTGCCGCAATGTCTCGAGGCTCGTCGCACGAAAATCCTCGGCTTCGCGCACATCGACTCGACTGCAAACTTCGAGGGCCTGATCACGCAGGCAATGGCCGTCTTCCAGCAACAGCAAGGTCTGGCCTTTTAGATCCTGTACCTTGATGGTGGTCTTGGCGGCCAGCGCGTGATGCGTGGGGAGCGCCACCGTAAAGGACTCTTCGTACAGCGCTCGAGACTCCAGCCCGTCTTGCGGCACGGGAAGCGCCATGATCCCTACGTCTATTTCTCCGTCGCGCAGACGCTTCAGCAGCTCTTCTGTTTGGTATTCGTAAAGCATCAGGCCAAGTTGCGGAACCGCCTTGCGGATCTTTGGCATGGCGCGAGCCAGCAGATAGGGTCCAATCGTGGGTATCAGGCCTATCTTCAGCTTTCCGGCGAGAGGGTCGGTATTGCTGCGCGCGAGCGCGATGATTTCATCACTTTCGTCCAGCATGCGGCGCGCGCGCACCACGATCTGCTTGCCTACTTCGGTGAGCTGCACGTTTTTCGGCTGGCGCTCCACCAATTTGACGCCCAAATACTCTTCCAGTTTTTTCAGCTGCGCCGATAGGGTCGGCTGGCTGACGAATGTGCGTGCGGCCGCCTTGCCGAAGTGCCCAGTGTCGGCTAATGCCACCAAGTATTTGAGATCCTTGAGATTCATCGATCCATAGCCATAGATACAGTCTATCGAAACAATCATTATAATCAATGCGATTAATGAGTGAGTCGCTGCTAAGATAGCGACCAGTTTTAAAACTGCCTGAGGAGTTCTCTATGTCTCTCATCAATACCGAAATCAAGCCATTCGAGGCGACTGCCTATCACAATGGCAAGTTTGTGCCCGTGACGAACGAAACGCTCAAGGGCAAGTGGTCCGTGTTCGTGTTCTATCCCGCGGATTTCACCTTCGTCTGCCCGACCGAACTCGGCGATCTCGCCGACAACTATGCCGAATTCAAGAAATTGGGAGTGGAAGTCTACGGGGTGTCCACCGACACCCACTTCGCTCACAAGGCGTGGCATGACACCTCGGACACCATCAAGAAGGTGCAGTATCCGTTGGTCGGCGATCCGACTGCGACGTTGGCGCGCAATTTCGAAGTGCTGATCGAGGATCAGGGTCTCGCGTATCGCGGCACCTTCGTGATCGATCCGGAGGGCAAGATCAAAGTCATGGAAGTGCATGACAACGGCATCGGCCGTGACGCCAAGGAATTGCTCCGCAAGGTCAAAGCTGCTCAATACGTGGCGTCGCATCCGGGCGAGGTTTGCCCGGCGAAGTGGACTCCGGGCGCCGACA
Source organism: Gammaproteobacteria bacterium (assembly GCA_041690895.1). Taxonomy (GTDB): domain Bacteria; phylum Pseudomonadota; class Gammaproteobacteria; order Steroidobacterales; family Steroidobacteraceae; genus Bog-1198. The sequence continues at coordinate 112,233 of JBEPVT010000001.1, read as the reverse complement.
CGCTCAAGCCGTCGCTTGACTTGGTCGGCAAGATCTAATGCTTGATACCAATCTAAAAACTCAGTTGCAGGGTTATCTGCAGCGGATCTCGCAACCCGTGGAAATCGTGGCGTCCCTTGATGACAGCGAGAAATCGCATGAAATGCTCGACTTGCTGCACGACATAGAATCCGTATCCAGTCTGGTTAAGCTCGACGCGCAGCGCGACGACACTCAAGTTAAGCCGTCATTTGCCTTACGGCGGCCCGGCGCCGCCGCGCAGGTCCGATTCGCCGGGGTGCCGATGGGCCATGAATTTACATCCCTCGTGCTGGCTCTGTTGCAAACCGGAGGCTACCCGCCGAAAATCGACGAACCGATGCTCGAGCAGATTAAAGATCTGGACGACGATCATCACTTCGAGACATTTGTTTCCCTGACATGCCAAAGCTGTCCGGACGTTGTGCAAGCGTTGAATGCGATGGCGGCGCTCAATCCTAAGATTCACCACACCATGATCGATGGCGCAGTGTTTCAAGAAGAGGTTGCGCGGCGCGAGGTGATGGCGGTGCCTGCGGTATTCCTGAACGGCCAACCGTTCGGTCAGGGGCGCATGGAACTCGCGCAGATCATCCACAAGTTGGATTCTGGCGCGGCGAAGCGCGAGTCGGAAAAATTGAATGCCAAGGCACCCTATGATGTGCTCGTGGTGGGAGGTGGGCCCGCGGGCGCCGCGGCAGCGATTTATGCTGCGCGCAAGGGTATTCGTACCGGTATTGCCGCGGAACGCTTGGGTGGCCAGTTATTGGACACCGTCGGTATCGAGAATTTCATTTCAGTCAAAGAGACGCAGGGGCATGAATTGGCCTCGGGGTTCGAGCAGCACGTCAGCACTTACGATGTGGACGTGATGAATCTACAGCGGGCCGAAGCGCTGGTTCCCGGCGATTTGATCGAAGTAAAATTGACTGGCGGCGCGTCGCTCAAGGCCAGATCCGTGGTGATTGCGACTGGCGCTCGCTGGCGCGAGATCAACGTGCCCGGCGAACGCGAATACCGCAATCGCGGCGTCGCGTATTGCCCGCACTGCGACGGACCACTGTTCAAGGGCAAGCGGGTTGCCGTGGTCGGCGGTGGTAATTCCGGTGTCGAAGCGGCGATTGATCTTGCGGGACTGGTCAGCCATGTCACGCTGATCGAATTCGATTCGCAGCTGCGTGCCGACGCGATTTTGACGCGCAAGCTGATGAGTCTGGCGAATGTCACCGTGATTGCCGGTGCGCAGACTACTGAAGTGATCGGCGACGGACAGCGGGTCATTGGACTGAAGTACAAGGACCGCGCCAGCAGCGAGATGCGCCGGGTCGAGCTCGCTGGCGTTTTCGTGCAAATCGGCCTGATCCCCAACACCGATTGGCTGAAGGGGACCGTCAAGTTATCGGCGCGCGGCGAAGTTGAAGTCGATGCGCGCGGGCAGACCTCGGTGGCCGGTGTTTTCGCCGCCGGGGACTGCACCGTCGTGCCCTACAAGCAAATCGTCATTGCGGTGGGCGAAGGCGCCAAGGCTTCCTTAAGTGCCTTCGATCATCTCATTCGCTCTCCCCTGTCAGCGGCTGCTTGACGCATGGTGGAAACTGGACATGCGCGCCGATTTTCAGCAGGAGTGGTAGTGGTCCACATGACGGGACCGGCTGTGCAATATCTGTTGCTGCGTGCCTATAAAAATTGGGATTTCCCCAAGGGCTTGGTCGAGCCGGGCGAGCAGCCCCTGCAGGCGGCGGTGCGCGAGGTGCGGGAGGAAACGACGCTGGAGCATCTGGCGTTCGACTGGGGCAAGGACTTCCTGGACACGGGGCCGTACAACAAGGGGAAGGTCTCCCGTTACTACATCGCGCATAGCCGCGATAGCCGCGTGCATTTGCCCATCAATCCAGAACTGGGATTTCCCGAACACCAAGAGGCGCGCTGGGTGGGATTCGAGACCGCGCTCAGCATGGTGTCGCCGCGGCTCAAGCCCGTGATTCACTGGGCGAGCGATATCATTTCAGCGCCCGCAAGCGGCGTAACGTCTGCCACTAAAGAGTAATGGTCCCCCGACCGATCTCAAGGGCATCGCCGCCGACAAAAACTTGCGCCTCGTCGTTCACATCGAGAAACAGTGTGGAAGGCCGACCCACGAATTCTCCCTGCGAAATCTGCAGCTGAACCGGCAGCGTGCGCTGCATCGCGAGACACCACGCGCCGAAATTGGCAGTGGCCGAGCCCGTGGCCGGATCTTCGAGAATCGCGCCGACGCTCGGAAAGAAGAAACGTGCCAGCGCTTGATCACGGCCGCCCACAGCGGTACCGCTCAAGCAAAAAATGTAGGCCATGCTGAGGCCGTCTTCGCTGCGAATGGCGGCCATCCCTGAAGCTGAGGGAGCTGCTCGACGCACCGCATCCGTCGATGTGAGGGGCACCACCAACTGTTCCTTTCCCGCCTTGACCCACAACGGGCGAGCGCCAATGTCCCGCGCCTCAAGCCCGAGCCCCGCGGCGAGCGTATCGCGTGATACATCCAGCTCGCGCCATGTGGCCCCCAAAGCGGTCAAGGTCCAGCGATCGCCGCTGGCGCGTACCGGGATGAGACCCGCCTGCATTTCCAACAGCAGCGAATCGCCCCCCAATTTCAGTCCCCGGCAGACGTGCGCAGTGCCAAGTGTAGGATGGCCCGCGAAAGCCATTTCATACGAGGGCGTGAAAATGCGCAGCCGCGCATTCGCGCGCGTGGAGGGCAGAATAAAAGTGGTTTCCGAAAGATTGAACTGGCGCGCCAGCGCTTGCATCTCTTCAGTACTTAGGCCGGCGCCATTTTCAAATACGCAAAGCGGGTTGCCGGTAAACGGGTCCTGTCCTTGAGTGAATACGTTGACGATGCGGAACGGGTGAGTTGCCATCCAGCCATTATCTCACCCGTCCGCGATCGGTTGATTGCATTCATCTTCATATTCATAGGAATCAATAACATAGACAGCCAGCGCATGCCATCCTCCTAAAGGTTTCTTGCTCTCAGCTAGTGAAACGCGGCCGCGCTAGGAGCGATGACAGGATGAACGAAGGTTCACGCCAGCGTGTGGAAGACCTTTTGGACGTCGTCGTCCTGCTCGAGCTTGTCGATCAGTTCAAGCACTTCTTTCGCTTGATCCTCGGGCAATTCGATCGGCACCGAACAAATGTACTCATGCTCGGCGGATAGCGGCGTGATGCCGCGACGTTCCAGTGCATCCTGCAACTTGCCGAAATCATTGAACGCGCCGCGGATCACCAATTGCGGCTCGCCCTTGTCGCCCGTGCTGTCGCCCATTTCCTCGAGGCCGTAATCGATCAGGTCCAACTCAAGCTCGTCGTGATCCTTGACGTGAGAAGGATCGACGCGGAATACCCCCAATTTTTTAAACAAGAAGCTGACACTGCCCGTGGTCCCCATGTTTCCCGCGCCCTTCATAAAGACATTGCGCAAGGAGGCGACGGTGCGGGTGGGATTGTCGGTGGCCGTCTCGACGAGCAGTGCCACGCCATGCGGCGCATAACCTTCGTAGAGAATCTCTGCATAGTTGGCTGCGTCCTTGCCCGATGCGCGGCGAATCGCGGCGTCCGTTTTGTCCTTCGGCATGTTGACCGCGCGGGCGTTTTGCAATACGCGGCGCAGCGTCGGGTTCGCCGCGGGATCGGGACCGCCGGCATGAACGGCGATCGCAATGTCCTTGGCGACCCGTGTGAATTGCTTGGCCATGCGGTTCCAGCGAGCGAACATGGCGTGTTTTCTGACTTCAAATATGCGTCCCATGCCGACTATGGTAGCAATACGCGGTCAAACCGCTAGACTTGCGATTCCATAACCCACGGCCTTTCCCATGAGCGCAGTCCCCGCAGACTTGATTGAAAACAGCACGAGTTTCCGCGATCTTGGCCTGTCGGATGAGGTGCTGCTCGCGCTTGCCGATGTCGGATATGAGTCGCCTTCGCCGATTCAAGCCCAGACTATTCCGGTGCTGTTGTCGGGCAAGGACATGCTTGGACAAGCGCAAACCGGCACGGGCAAGACCGCTGCGTTTGCGCTGCCCGCGCTCACGAAAATCGATCTTTCGCGTCATGAACCGCAGGTGCTGGTGCTGGTTCCAACGCGCGAACTGGCGCTGCAAGTATCTGAGGCCTTTCTGCGATATGCCGCGCATTTGAAAGGCTTTCACGTGCTGCCGATTTATGGCGGTCAAAGTTACCAGCCGCAGTTGAATGCCCTGCGGCGCGGCGTACATGTGGTCGTGGGGACACCCGGCCGCGTCATCGATCATATGAACCGAGGCACGTTGAAGCTTTCGGGCTTGACACTGCTGGTGCTCGATGAGGCCGATGAGATGCTGCGCATGGGCTTCATCGATGCGGTCGAAAGCATCCTGGAGCAGACACCGCCGCTGCGGCAGGTGGCACTGTTCTCAGCGACGATTCCTGCGCCGATACGGCGGATCGCTGCGAAGCACCTGCGCGCGCCGGTGGAAGTGACGATCAAGAGCAAGACCAGCACCGCGACCAATATTCGGCAGCGCTATTGGATGGTCAGCGGCATGCACAAGCTGGACGCTCTGACGCGCATCCTAGAGGCAGAGACCTTTGACGGCATGCTGGTGTTCACGCGCACCAAGCAGGCCACGGTGGAGTTGGCGGAAAAGCTCGAAGCGCGCGGCTTCGCGGCCGCGCCTCTCAACGGCGATATTGCGCAGCCGTTGCGGGAACGCACGGTCGCGAGACTGAAAGCCGGGCAGATCGATATCCTCGTGGCCACCGATGTTGCCGCGCGCGGGCTCGATGTGGATCGGATCGGCCATGTGGTGAACTACGACGTGCCGTACGACACCGAATCCTATGTGCATCGTATCGGCCGCACCGGAAGAGCAGGACGCAAGGGCGAAGCCATCCTGTTCATCGCTCCTCGCGAGCGCAACATGCTGCACGCCATTGAGCGAGCCACGCGCCAAGTTATTGAACCCATGAACCTGCCGAGTGTCGACGCCGTCAACACCTTGCGAGTTACCAAATTCAAGCAACGAATCACCGAGACCATCGCCAAAGGCGACGGCAATCTCTACCGACCGGTGCTGGAGCAATTGGAAACGGAATCTGGAGTGGCCTTGATCGATATCGCTGCGGCGCTTGCGAGCCTCTCGCAAGGGTCCACGCCTTTGTTGCTGACGCAAAAGCCGGAACGGCCGGCCGAAACGCGTGCACCGAGCCGCGAGAGAGACACGCCCCGCTATGAACCGCGGAGCGTCGAGCGTGGTCGACCCGCGGCACGGGAACGCCCTCAAGAGCGCGAGGAACGCACCCGGTCGGGCCCCGCTCAAATGGAAACTTTTCGCATCGAAGTCGGGTCGGTACATGGGATCAAGCCCGGAAACATTGTCGGCGCCATCGCCAACGAAGCGGACATTGAGGGTGTGCACATCGGGCGAGTAGATATTCGCGAAGATCACAGCTATGTGGACTTGCCGGAGGGCATGCCGAAGGAGATATTCAAGCAATTGCAGAAGGTGCGTGTGGCAGGCCGCGAGTTGCGGATCAGCCGCATCGCTGAGAAACCTCCCAAACCGCCTCGCGCAACGCTGGGACGTCATCCTGGCGCGGGACCGCGGGAGGCGCGGCCTGCGAAGCCAAAAATAGCGGCCCGCCGGCGTGCAAAGGATTGATTGTGAGTAACCTAACCTAGAGGAGCGAATCATGGGCAAGGGTATGGATCGTAAAAAGGAAGACAAGAAAAAGCCGGCCAAGACATTGGAAGAGAAGCGCGCCGCGAAGCGAGAAAAGAAGGCGGCACGAGGCTGACTTCTGAACGCATGGGGCGAGCGGCAAGCGCCGGCCTAGGACAGGCTCCTAGACCACGCGGCCGCGCCGCCCGCCACTGCGGAAATCGCGGATATTAGCCGCCATCTCGTCAATGCAGCGCTGCCGCGCCTCGCGTGCCGCCCAGGCGATGTGGGGCGTCACCAATAAGTTTGGGATTTGGCTGTCGAGAAGCGGATCGCCGCGGAGGGGCGGCTCGTGCGGCAGGACATCGATGCCTGCTCCTCCGAGCCGCCCTGCTTTGAGAGCGGCGGCGAGTGCCGCGCCGTCGATCAGCGCGCCGCGCGCGGTATTAATGAGCAGAGCATCCGGCTTCATCAGTTCGAGTTGGCGCGCGCCGATAAGATTCCGGGTTGCGTCGTTAAGCGGACAATGCAGCGAAATGATATCCGCGGCAGCCAGCAATTCATCGAGCGGCACACGTCCGGATTGAGACGGTCCCCCCGGACGGTTGGCGATGCTGACCCGCATGCCGAAGACCTCAGCCACGCGTGCCGCGCCGCGGCCGAGCTCGCCCCAACCGACGACGCCAAAGATCCGGCCTTGCAGTTCGCGGATGGGATAGGACAGCACTGCGCCGGCTTCGTCGCGCGCCCACGATCCATCTTTGGACAGACGCGAGAATTCATAGACATGTTGAGTGAGACTTAAGATCAATCCCCAAACATGTTGGACCACGGAGGCCGTGCAATAGGCGCGCACATTGCAGACCGCGATTCCAAGTTCGCGCGCGGCAATCAAGTCCACGTTGTTGGTGCCGGTGGCGGCCAACGCCACCAGCTTCAGTCGTGGCGCACCCGATAAGAGCTCGCGACTCAAGTCGAGCTTATTCAACAGGGCCACGTCGGCGCCCCGAACCCGCTCAGCGGTTTTCGTGTCGCTTGAGTCGTACAAGATGAGATCGCCCGCCGCCTCGCGCAGGCGCGTGAGATCGAGGTCGCCGTTGGAAACGGTGTCGTAGTCCAGAAACACGGTTTTAAGAGGCTGGGCATCCATGACGCGTTAGAATATGCGACTCATATGAAAATTACTGCAGTTAGAATTCTAATCGGCGTGAATGTGCTGGTATTCCTGCTGCAAGGCATATCGAACGGCTTGGTCGATGTCCTCTTTGGCTTGTGGCCGCTGCAGCCCATTGAAGGGCACGTCTATTTTCACTTCTGGCAGATCGTAACCTATGCGTTCTTGCACAGCACTGCGCACATCAGCCATCTGCTGTTCAACATGCTTGGCCTATGGATGTTCGGAGAAGAAATCGAACGCTATGTGGGACCTCGCCGCTTGCTCACTTGTTATTTCGCATCGGTGGCCACCGCGGCCTTGAGTCAGCTGTTCATTCCTATCTTGTTCGGTGCGCCGCCGTCGCCCACCATAGGTGCCTCGGGAGGAGTTTTCGGCTTGCTGCTGGCATACGCGGTGCTGTTTCCGCACCGAAAAGTTGTGCCGCTGATCCCGCCGATTCCGATGCCGGCGTGGCTGTTCGCGACAATCTACGCTTGCATCGAACTTTTCTTGGGTGTCACGGGAACGCTGTCAGGCATTGCCCACTTCGCCCATTTGGGCGGGATGGTCGGAAGCGCTTTGGTAATCATGCAATGGCGAGCGAGCGCCCGAGCGAGCGCTCGCAAAACCCGATAGGCTTGCCACGTGAATCCTAAAGCGCTGCTGAGTATCGCGTGTGTGCTGATTCTGGCCGCTGCGGCCGGTCCGGCCCAGGCCGAGTGGGTCAATCGGGTGACTAACGGCATTATGGGCACGCGCATTACGGTGGAGCTCTGGTCGGAAGACCGAGCGACGGCCGAAACGTCTATCGATGCGGTGCTCGATGAAATGCGGCACATCGATGAGTCGATGAGCACGTACAAACCCACCAGCGAGGTGTCCCGGGTCAACGCGAAGGCCGCCGATGGCCCGATGCACATCAGCAAGGAACTTTTCGATCTGCTGGTGAAAGCCAGGGAATACTCAGTCATCACAGACGGCGCCTTCGACATTACTTATGCCAGCGTCGGCTACATGTACAACTTTCCGAAGCATATTCGGCCGAACGATGCGCAAATCGCGAAGGCGCTGCCCGCGATCGACTACCGGCATGTGATCCTCGATGCGAAAGGCCAGACCGTGCAGTTCTCGCAGAAGGGCGTGCGCATTGATTTGGGAGGCATAGCCAAGGGATATTCGGTCGACTGCGGCATCGATGTCTTGAAAGCCCGCGGGGTTACGCGCGCGTACGTTTCGGCCGGCGGCGATAGCCGCATTCTCGGCGATCGCTTCGGCAAGCCGTGGATGGTGGGCATCCGCGATCCGCGCAAAGGAGAGGGCGAGTTGATCGCCAGTATTCCGCTGGTGGATGCGGCCATTTCCACTTCCGGCGACTATGAACGATTTTTCGATGAAGGCGGAGTTCGCTACCACCACATCATCGATCCGCACACGGGGCATTCCGCCAGCAAGGTGCGCAGTGCGACCGTGATCGGGCCCTATGCGACGCGCACCGACGGATTGTCGAAGACGGCATTCGTGCTCGGGCCGGAGAAGGCCATGGAAATCTACAACCGCATCGACGACATCGATGCGATCATCGTCAAGCTCGATGGCACGGTGGTCTACTCGAAAGGCATGCAGCGCGGCAAGGCGGGCGCGTCGCCGCCAAAGTAGCCGGCCGCTGCGGGCTCATCGAAAGTCGATGATTTTCGCCTCTTCGCAGGCCTTCAAATAGTCGCTGACTATTTCTAGCGGGATGGGACCGAATTCCGCGGACACGGCATCCCGGATATCAGCGACTGATTTCTTTCCGTCGATGAAGTTCACAATCTCATAGGCGTAAAGAGCGCTGCGATCTTGGGACTTGACGAAGCGGTTCGACTCGGCGCTCAAAAGCTTTATTTTGCGCAGACGGTCATCCCCCAGACGATCGCGCAGTACATCGTCATTCTGGAAAGTCAGCGGTCCGAATTCGCCGATGCGGTGCGGTACACGCTTGGCCTCCGTCGTCACATGCCAGGCCGGAACCCACGCTGCGGCGTGCGGCCCGCGAATTGCAGCGGCTTGGATTAGCCAGCCATTTAGCGTTTTCGCTTGGCTTTTGAGCGCCTGAGTGGAGGCTGCGAGTTCACCAGGATTGCCGTGCGTGAACACGGCGAAGGACTGCAAGCCTGCCTGCTCGCGGTGAAGCATCTGCGTCAGCAGATTGCGGGCCTCGAACAGCGCCTCTTGCGGCGGCAACTCCGAGCGCTGCGTCAGCAACAGCGCGCGATTAAAACCTTGCGCCAGCCGCTGCTGTGCACGCGCCGCAAGATACGGCAGCGTGAGAGCGGCATTCGCGGCATCCAGCGCCGCAAAGCTATAGCCGGAAGCGGCGCCCAGCAGCGCAACCCGGCGCAGCTTGGTGGCGTCTATCTGAAGCAGAGTGTCGTGATCGGTATGAATATAAATATCCGGCCAATCGCGCAAGTAAAGCGACGGCACGGCGATGGTGGACGAGTCATAGTCGTCGTGATCACTACCTTCGGCGTACGGTGTCTCGTCGACAAAAAATGCATTGCGCGTGCCCGATGCCCCGTCTCGATTCTCGAGGACGGCGGCATCCTCGTCACCGCCGTCCTCGGTGTAGCTCGTAGCGGCATCGCGAATGGTCTCGGCCAACGTCGCGCCAATGTCGGTGATGAACGTCGGCAAGGACCACGGAGTCTGCGTCACGTGCAAGACGGATTTGTTCTTGAACAAGTCGCCGCCCACCATATCCATATGAATATCGGCGCGCATCGATGCTCTAATATCGGGGTGCCGGCTCAAATAGGCCATGGTGCCTTCGACTTCGGGCCCCCAAATGAATCGCAATGTTCGCTTAGGACGCTTCAAGCTGCCGTCGCCGATCAGTTTGGCGAGAACTCGCGCAGATTCCAGAATGGTTACGCATCCGCTGCCATCGTCGTTCGCGCCCGGCCGCTGATGATCAAGGTGGCAGCTATAGACGATCTCTCCGGCGCCGGCGTCGGCGCCCGGAATGGTGCCGGTCACGACCGTCCAATGTCCGGCGCCCACCTGAGCTTTTACATGCGCGCCGAGGAGCAGCGGATGCCCGCCGGCCATTTGCGCGCGCAAGTCACCGGCCGCGGCAAGCGACACCATGAAGGCAAACCCTTGAACTAGCGAGCCGTCCAAGTGACCCCACCGCACGACGCTCGTATCGAGCCCTGACCAAGCCGTGGCTTGATTGCGCATGTCGCTGAGAATGCCGGCCGCGCCATATTTTGCTACCGCCAGACGCTGTACCGTGGACAGAACGCCGTCGGCGAGAACGATTTTGCCGCGCACATCCTTGCCGGCATAGTCCGAGTCCAGCGTTCCCGCGCCGACATCGATGAGTGGCGCCTCGACATCAGCGCTGTGGCTGTAGTCGGCCAGGCGAATGGGATCGGTGGACCAGTCGCCGAGCAAGGTGTGCTGCGGATCGATCTGCCACAATCTTGCGCCCTCGACGTTCCAAGCGATGTGCGAGCGCATCAAGCCGTAATGGATTTTGCCGTCGATCGGAAATTCTTCGGCATGAACATTCTGCAATCCATATTCCTTGGCGCGTTCCAGTATGAAATTCGCGGCCTGATCGAATTCCGGCGTAGCCGGTACGCGATGCAAGCGCGTCAAGGCGCGTAGATTTTCATAGGGCGCCGAGCCGCTGGCCTCATGGCGCAGGTTCGACCATTCGGCATCCGACAGAAAGGGATGCTGGGCCCAGGCGGCAGGAGACTGAACGGCCCAAAGCAGGGCGACGCCCACGGCTACGCGAGAAGTTCGAATCACCTTAAGCCTCCCAAATTGTTATTGCCCAAGGATACGCGATCGGACGGCTATACTGGTTAGTCCTAGAGGGGTGACGCGCATTCAAGCCTGGCTGCTTTGGGGACTGCTGTACGGCTCGATCGGGCTGGGGTTCTTCGTTTACGGCAAGAAGCAACGAGCTCCGATCCCGCTGGTTTGCGGGATTGCGCTCATGGCGTTCCCGTATTTTGTGAGCAATGTCCTGCTGCTCGTGGCGATTGGCGCAGTGCTCATCGCGATACCTTATTTCTTTCGCGACTAGGCTCCTCGGGAATAAAATGGCGTCTCCGTGAGTCTTGACCCTATGGATGACAAGCGCGCTCGATTCGAGGGGCAGGTTTTGCCTCATCTCGACGCCGCGTACCGGTTCGCGCGGTGGCTGTGCCGCCCCGGCGAGGCCGACGACGTGGTGCAGGACGCCATTTTGCGTGCTTTTAGGGGGTTTGACGCCCTGCGAGGCTCAGATGCCAAGGCGTGGCTGCTGACCATAGTGCGCAATTGCCATCTGACGGCGGCTAAGCAGCAACAACAACGCGCGTTTGTGCCGCTTCCAGAAGAGAACGATGCGGCCGATGGCCACGCGATGGTAGCCAACGACCCAAATCCGGAGAGCGAGACGATCCTTTTAGACCAAAAGCACATGCTCGATAGGCTGGTAGCCTCATTGCCCGAGGAGCATCGCACGGTGTTGATGCTGCGGGAAATCGAGGAAATGGATTATGCGCAGATTGCGGCGGTGACCAATGTGCCGATCGGCACGGTGATGTCCCGCTTGGCGCGCTCGCGCGCGGCGCTCAAGGCCAAATGGTTGCAGGAAGTGGGAGGAGAGCCGCGTGCAGTGCGCTGAATCGCTGCGGGTGCAGGCGTATTTCGACGGCGAAGTCGATGCAGTCTCCGCCGCCGAGATTGAGCGGCATGTCGAGCGTTGCAGCGAGTGCCGCGAACTGCTGCAGGATCTCGAAAAAGTGCGCGCAGCGCTACGTGCGGGCATCACTTACGCCGTTGCGCCGCCGGCGCTGCGCACACAGATTCTGGAGGCGCTCGACCAGGAAGGCGCTGATACCGAGGCCGAAAACATGGCAACGCCGCTGAGGCCGCGTCTGAGACGACACACTCGAATTTGGCGAGAGCGTTCGTTCTGGACGGGCGCCTGCAGCGGCGTCGGCGGCAGCGCGATCGCGGCAGCCATTGTTTTCTTTCTGGTGGTGCCGAGCCTGGGCAATTCGCTGAGCAATGAGCTCGTGAGTGCTCATGTGCGTTCGCTGATGCCGGCGCACTTGATCGACGTGGTGTCCACGGATAAGCACACGGTCAAGCCTTGGTTCGCAGGTCACGCCGACGTGTCGCCGACGGTTGCCGACTTCGAATCGCAGGGTTACCGCTTGATTGGGGGTCGCGCGGACTACATCGATCATCAACGCTCAGCTGTGGTCGTGTACCAGCACGGCGCGCACGTCATCAATGTGTTTACTTGGTCCGCTGCCGGAGTGCACCTGCCCAGTAACACGACGCGCAGCGGCTATCACCTCGCGTATTGGCAGCAGGGCGATATCCAGTATTGCGCCGTGTCCGATATGGGTTGGGATGAGCTTTTAGAGCTGGTGCGCTTGCTACGCGAGCAGGCATAAAGCTCTCAAGGCGAGCCCGGCGGCACAAAAATGGCGACGCCATGGCCTGTCTTTTTGTATATCCCCAATGATCCGCCGACTCCGACGCCGACCGCAGAATTGCTGGAGGCTGAACTTGAGCCGACCCCGGATCCCACGGAGCCGGTTTGGCTGTCTGAGAAGCCCTCCAGAATGATGCCGTTTGCGCCGATCTTGGCAGCCTGCTCTTTCAAGCCCTCGATCACCTTATCAATCGTCTTTTGGCCACCGGTTGTAAACGCGCTGTTCTTCGAGGCATTGAGTATGGCGATCTCCTCGAACACCGCCGGTGGGCGCGAGTAGATCTTAACGTCTGCCGGTGAAATGGGTGGTCGTGCCGTCCCCGTCACGACTACCGAATCCGTGGCGCAAGCCGCCAAAGATAAGACGATAAAAGCTGAAAGTGCGAGAACCCGACTTGCGGCTGACATTCTTATCCTCATGCGGCACTCCTTGAAGCTTAAGTCAGATCCTAACCTTAATTGGAATAAAACGGACCGGCGCGATACAGCGGTCCTAAGGTTTCCTAAGAGTCAGTCTCGAAAATTGTTGTACTGCAAAGGCACGCCGACATCAGCCTTGCGCAGAAACGCAATCGCCTCCTGCAGGTCGTCGCGCTTCTTGCCTGTGACCCGAACCTTATCTCCCTGAACCTGTGCCTGCACTTTCAGTTTTGAGTCCTTAATCATCCGCGAGACCTTCCTGCCGGCCTCGGCATCGATCCCATGCTTCAAGATGACCAACTGCTTGGCTCTGGCTAGATTGATTTCCGGGTCTTTGACGTCCAGGCAACCGACGTCGATGCCGCGCTTGGCGATGCGCAGCTTCAAGATCTCCAGCATCTGCTTCAATTGAAAATCCGCAGGCGCGGTCATGGTCACCGTAGTTTCTTCCAGCTCGAAACTGGCGCCCGTGTCCTTGAAATCAAATCGCTGCGTCAGTTCGCGCACCGCTTGATCGACGGCGTTCGTCAACTCATGCGTATCGATCTCTGATACCACATCGAACGAAGGCATCCTTAGGTCTCCGCCAACAACTGATCCAAGATTGTCTTCACCTCGTTTACAAACTGAACGTAGTGATCGCCGGTGGCGGGCCCCGTGTATCCCGTGTGAATCTTGCGCACGTTGCCTTTGCGGCCGATGAAGACGGTGGTCGGAAAGGCAACGAAGCTTTTGAGCATTGGCAATTTCTTGGCTGCCGCGTCCTTGTCCGAAATGCCGGCGATCAGTGTCGTGTATTCGATGCCGTAGTGCTGGCGGAAGCGTCGCGTTGCCTCCGCCGCGCGTTCGAAGTCGCCGAAGTGCTCAAATTGCAGCGAGACTATTTCCAAGCCTTTGTCGCGATAGTCCTTGTAGAGCGTCGCCAGGAAAGCCGCTTCATCGTGGCAATTCGGACACCAGCTGCCGGCCAGTGCCACGATGAGCACCTTGCCGCGAAACTGCGGATCCTTGGACGATATAGTCTTTCCCGAAAGATCCGGGAATGCAAAATCGAATTGCTTGACGCCAGCGCGCATGGCAGTCAAGCCATAGGCGTCCGGAAGCTGAGCAGCTGCGTCGCGCTTGCCGGTCCATTTCTCGTGATACGCGAGTCCCGACCACCAGTCGCCATCCAGGCTGCCGTCCGCGGCGACTTTTGCCTTGTACAGAAAAACGTGCGCTCCGTCAAAGGTGGAGAGATACAATTCATTCCCCCTCACTTGCCCGGCCAAGTAGCGATGATCGCCGGTGGTGGTCAGGATCGTGCCGCCGACGACGTCGTGCGACTGGCTGAACTCGCCGACCGCCACTTCTGGTACTCCGCCGTCATTGATGAAATTCACCGACCACTTTCCAGACACATCGGCGTTGTCGCTGGCAGGCTTCGCGAAGAATCGATAGTTATCGCCCAAGGTCGCCCGCAGCGGCACATGCTGGTCCTTGTCGTTCGGCTTTACCAAGAAAATCTCGCCCTGCAACTGATTTCCAACCGCATCGGCCGTGAGCACGTTCTCGTATCCCGGCATGCGGATTTCCAAATGCGACCCTGTGATCTTGACATCGCTGAGCTGCAGCCGCTCCGGCCCATTGATGAGATAACCAACAGGTTGAGAATCCTGTTGCTTGAGCTCCAAGCCGAAAGGCAGCTCGCCGCCCGGTGTTTGCAGCACGACCCGGTAGGTGCCCATTTTCACGTCATTATTCGCCCAACCCGAAGCCGGCGCATTGCCTTGATGGCACGCGCCGAGCGCGAGCGCCGCAGTGAAAGCCAGGAGCAGCCGCGATGTCGCTGTAACCATGATCCAATCCTATTACCTTAACGATAGCCGCGTGCCTGCAAAGTGAATAGCTTGGCATATTGGCCGTCGGCTGCCATCAGCGATTCATGGCTGCCGCGCTCGACGACGCGGCCTTCCTCGAGCACCAATATTTGATCGGTCATGCGCACTGTGGAGAAGCGATGCGAAATGACGATGGCTATGCGGTTGCGCGTCAATTCCCGGAAGTGTTCAAAAACCTCGGCTTCTGCGCCGGCATCAATTGCCGCAGTGGGCTCGTCCAACACCAAAATATCGGCATCACTGCGCATGAATGCACGCGCCAGTGCGATTTTTTGCCATTGGCCTCCCGACAATTCGCGACCGTCCTTGAACCACTTGCCGAGCTGGGCATGATAGCCGCCGGGAAGTTGCTCCACGAAATCCGCTGCGAGTCCCTTGGAGGCGGCACTGCGCCAGCGTGCTTCATCGTCGAAGGCGCGCACGTCACCGGCGCCGATATTTTCGCCCACTAACATCTGATAGCGGGCAAAGTCCTGAAAAATCACGCCGATGCGTTGACGCAGCGCAGTCTCATCCCATTCCTTGAGGCCGAGTCCATCGAGCAAAATTCGGCCCCGAGTCGGCTCGTAAAGGCGCGTCAGCAATTTGATCAAAGTGGTTTTCCCAGAGCCGTTTTGCCCAACCAGAGCCAGGCTCTCGCCGGGGCGAACATGCAAATCGATTCCCGACAATGCCGGCGCGGCCGCGCCTGGATAGACGAACTCGACACCCTCGAAGCGAATGCCGTCGCCGGGGTCGGGTCCAATCATCTTATGCCCTTTAACGCTGCCGCGGCCGACCGGTTGCTCCAGGTACTCAAACAGGTTCGAGAGATACAGATTATCTTCGTACAGCCCGCTAACCGCGGACAAAGCCGCGCTGACAGCCGCCTGCCCTTGGCGGAAGAGCATCAGGTACATGGTCATTTGGCCTACGGTCATCGCGCCCAACACCGTTTCCACGGCGATCCAGACGTAGCCGCCATACAGCGTGGCCGTTCCGAGCAGTCCTAAGCCAAAACCCCACGCGTCGCGGCGCAATGTGAGATCGCGATCCTCGCGATACAGACGGGTGAAAATGTCGCGATAGCGATCGAGAAATCGCTGTCCGAGATCGAAGAGCTTCACTTCCTTCGCATAATCTTCGCGCGCTAGCACGGATTCCAAATAAATCTGCATGCGCGACTCGGGAGCGCGCCAGCGAAACAGCCTGAACGCTTCGCCTGAGAATTTTGCCTCCGCGAGGAACGCCGGCAAACCGGCCAACACCAAGAGCAGCACCGCCCATGGTGAAAAGCGGTACAGCAAGCCGCCGAAAGAAATCAGCGAGACGGCATTTTGCCCGAGTGCGAAGGTTCGCATGACGAGACTCAACGGGCGGCTGGATGCCTCGCGGCGCGCTCGGGTCAGCTTGTCATAAAATTCCGAATCCTCGAATTGCGTCAAGTCGAGCGTCAGTGCCTTTTCCAAGATCATGACGTTGACGCGTTGCCCGAGTTGCGCCCGCAACAGCGACTGTGCGAGAGAAATGCCTCGTTGGGCCATGGCCGTGGCGGCAACCAGCAATGCTTCCAGCGCGACGTAGCGCACAACATCATTTAAATACGTCGTGTCCGTGCGATGGTGCAAATCCGCGGCGTGGATTACTGCATCGACAATGTGGGCGCCGACATACGCGACCCCGGCCGGCAACACACCAGCTATCAAAGTGAGCACGGCGAGCGTAATGCTCAACGGCTTGTTGGTGCTCCAGACCAGCCCTAAGGCGCGGCTGCTGTATTCGAATACACCGCCAAGATTGCGGCGCCAGCTGTTGCCTGCAGCGCCAGGGCCGTCCGGCGAATGCGGCGAGGCGCCCAAGTGCGGCGAGCTGCCCGATCTCGGCAGGTTGTAGGGTCGTGACTTCGATTGGGCGCTGATGGGAGGTCCCCGCGGTCTATAATAGCCGGTAGCAATAGTCTGGTATGGCGGAGTACCTGTGAAATTCAAGTCCTTGCTCGATCGGTGGAAGAAGACGGCTGCCCCGTCGAGGACCGCGAAGCAGTATGCCGTTCGCTTGCCGCTCGACGATGCAGCAAGACTTCAGGCCCTGGCTGAACTCTTTCCTGGCCAACCGATCGAAGAGATCGTGACGGATTTGCTGGGCGCGGGGCTGGACGAAATTGCCGCAGCGATGCCCTATGAAAAGGGCCTCAAGGTGATATCGCGCGACGACCACGGGGACCCGGCTTACGAGGACGTCGGCCTTACGCCTCGATTCGTCGAATTGACCCGCAAATATAAGAAAAACCTGGATCCAAGCGGGAAAAAATAGGGATGGCAGCAAATGCAGCCGGCTGCCGGCAGGTGATGAGGTTTTTATTGCTTTGTGGGTCCACGAATGAAACAGCCTTTTGACATCGCAGCCGATCTGGATACACCGGTATCGGCCTATCTGAAGCTCGCGCCGTTTCGCCCTCGATTCCTGTTGGAAAGCGTCGAGGGCGGCGAGCGACTGGCGCGCTACTCCTTCATCGGCTTCGGTGATTGCCTTGAGGTTAGGATCGAGGCGTCGGGCGTGAGCATCGGCGGCGTACACTCGCCGAGACCGAAAAATAAGCAGGAATTTTTGAGTGTTCTGCGCGGTGCATTGACGCAGGCACCGAGTCCGACCCCTAAGATTCCCGGCGTTCCCTTGTTGGGCGGCTTGGTCGGATATACCGCCTACGATGCCGTGCGCTACTTCGAGCGCATTCCGCATCGAAGTCTCGACACCACGGAAGCGCCGCATGCGCACTACGTCGCACCGCGGTCGTTGCTGGTGTTCGATCATCTGACGCGCGGAGTTGCGCTTTTGCACGACGGCACCGAGGCGGATCGGCAAGCTCTGAGGCGCGAGCTCATTAAGGCGCTGCGTGGCGCCGTGCCGACGATTCTCGCTCCGGGAAAATTCTCAAAAGCGGTGCCGTCGTTGAGCGAGGAGGCGCATGCGGCACGCGTGATACGCGCGCAAGAATACATTGCATCGGGCGATGTGTACCAGTTGGTGCTTGCGTCGCGATTCGAAGGACGGCACGCGCTCGCGCCTTTCGAAGCCTATCGCGCGCTGCGCTTGTTGAATCCTTCGCCGTACATGTTTTTCTGCGAACTCGGCGACATCACCGTGGTGGGCTCCTCGCCCGAGGCCTTGGTGAAATGCCACTCGGGCCAGGCGCAATTGCGGCCCATTGCCGGCTCGCGGCCGCGCGGCGCCGACGAGGCAAGCGACCGGGAGCTGGAGGCCGAATTGCTTGCGGATCCAAAAGAGAACGCCGAGCACGTGATGCTGGTCGATCTGGCGCGCAATGATTTGGGGCGCGTGGCCGTCGCAGGTTCGGTCTGCGTCGAGCCTTACCGCGTGATCGAGCGCTACAGTCACATCATGCATATGGTGAGCGGTGTGAAGGGCCGGTTAATTCAAGGCCAAGACGCATTCGATTTGTTCGCCGCCACCTTTCCAGCCGGCACACTGGTGGGTGCGCCAAAGCTGCGCGCCATGGAGCTGATCGACGAACTCGAGCCGGTGGGGCGGCAGCTTTATGGCGGGACGGTGGGCTATTTCGGCCAGCACGGCGACATGGACCAGGCGATCACGATCCGCACGCTGGTCTTCCGCGGCGATACCTACAGTTATCAGGCGGGGGGCGGTATCGTCGCGGACAGTTCCCCTAAAGCCGAGTATGCCGAGTTGCTGGCCAAGAGCGCAGTGCTGCGACGCGCGCTCGAGCTTGCGGCCGAGGGCCTGTAAATGCCCGCGAACGTGTTGCTGATCGATAATTACGATTCATTTACCTACAACTTGGTGCAGGCATTCATGATTCTAGGCGCCGAAGTCGATGTACACCGCAACGATGCAATCAGCGTTGATCAGGCGCTGGCGCAAAAATATACGCACTTAGTCATATCTCCGGGACCCGGTGCCCCGCGCGATGCGGGCGTATCCACGCAAATGATCAAAGCGTTTGCGGGCCGCATTCCGATCTTCGGCGTCTGTTTGGGGCATCAATCGGTAGTCGAGGCATTCGGCGGCAAGGTGGTGCGTGCCGTGCGCCTCATGCACGGCAAAGTCTCGCCGGTGTTGCATGATGGCAAAGGACTGTACGCGGGCATGCAGCAGAATTTCGAAGCGGGGCGATATCATTCGCTGATCGCGGAGCCAGCCTCGATCCCGGCCGAGCTGGAAGTGACTTCACAAACCGCCGAGGGCGAAATCATGGGCGTGCGCCACCGATCCTTACCGATCGAAGGCGTGCAGTTCCATCCCGAGAGCGTGCTCACACCGGACGGTCCGGCGCTCATGGGCAATTTCCTCAAGAGCTAGCGTGAACGATCCACGAGAAATCTTGGAGCATTTGCTGGAGCGGCGGGATTTGAGCGAGGCGCAAGCAGCCTCTCTATTGCGGCTGCTGACGGCTCGGGATCTTGCGCCCGCCATGGCCGGCGCGCTGCTCGCGGCACTGCGTGCCAAAGGCGTGACGGCCGATGAGGTTCGCGGTTTCGCGGGTGCGATGCGCTCGCTGGCAATAAAGCCCGCACTGCCGGCGGCGATCGATGCAATCGACATCGTCGGCACCGGCGGGGATCGCTCCGGCAGCTTGAATTTGTCCACCGGCGCGGCATTGCTGGCCGCCGCCTGCGGACTGCCGGTCGTCAAGCACGGCAATCGATCGATCTCAAGCCGCAGCGGCAGCGCCGACCTCATCGAAGCCATCGGATTCACTCTGCCGCTCGATGAGAATCGCGCGGCAGAGTGCTTTGTCGCAACCGGATTCACGTTCCTGTTCGCGCCGTACTTTCACCCCGCTATGAAGGCGCTTGCACCGATTCGCAACGCGCTCGGCACACGCACCGTGTTTAATCTGCTCGGACCTTTGACGAACCCCACCGCGCCGCGATACTTGCTCGTCGGCGCGTATGACGCGCACACGGCCGAGTTGATGGCCGGCACGCTGGCGGGCATGCACATCGAACGCGGCTGGGTGGTGCATGGTGCTTCTGGCTGGGACGAGGCAACACCCATTGGATCCTTTGTGGCATTCGACGTCGCGGGCGACAAAATTACGCGCCGCGAGATCAATCCTGAGGAATTTGGAATTGCGCGCTGTACGCCGCGTGAACTCGCGGGCGGCGATGCCAAAGCTAATGTAGAGGCGCTCATCGAGGTCTTCGAAGGCCGCGACCACGGTCCGCATCTGGAGACATTGGTGCTGCAATGCGGGCTCGCTCTGATGATTGCGGGCCGAGCCCAATCAATCGCGGGCGGCATTTCCTTGGCGCGCGCTGTTATCGACAGCGGCAAGGCATTGGCGTGGCTGCAACGCTTGCGGGCATTTGCGTTGCACTGTGCAGACCGTAAGGCAACGACTTGAGCGGCTTCTTGGATGAGATGGCACGCTCAAGCGCTGCGCGTGCGGCGCAGGCGATGGCGCGAGAATCATTTGGCGAACTCGAGCAACGGGCGAAGGCCGCGCCGCGCGGCGCTCGCCTACGCTTATCGACCCATGGCTTCGATGTCATCGCAGAACTCAAATTGATGTCCCCGGCGGCTGGGCGGCTCGGTGCACAAAACGAAGACTGGCTGAAGCGTGTCACTGACTATGCGGATGGCGGCGCAGCTGCCGTTTCCGTGTTGACCGAACCCTCTCGTTTCGATGGCTCGCTGGAGCATTTGCGCCAGGCAAGCGCGGCGCTGGCGCCGTTCAAGGTGCCGGCAATGCGCAAGGATTTCCTGGTGGATCCGTATCAAGTGCTGGAGGCGCGGGCGGCGGGCGCGGGCGGGTTGCTGCTGATCGTGAGAATGTTGTCGCGTCCGCAAACGGTGCAACTGCTCGATGTGGCCGCCGAGCACGGCTTGTTCGTGTTACTGGAGGCGTTCGACGCCGCCGACTTGCACGCCGCCCGTGAACTGCTCGCCACACGCACAGCACGCGCGGATGACATTCTTATCGGCATCAACAGCCGCGATTTGCAGACACTGGAAGTCGTGGCGGGACGATTCGAGGTCCTGGCGCCGCATCTGCCGCGCGATTGGCCGGCGGTGGCGGAAAGCGGCGTCGCGAGCGCGGCCGATGCAATGCGCATGATGCGCGCAGGCTTCAGGCTGGCGCTCATCGGCACGGCGCTCATGAGCCGCGACGACCCCAGGGATTTGCTGCGTGAAATATTGACGACGACGCGGACAGCAAAAGCTTAAATGGCTACACTCGGCGGCATGTGGATCAAAATATGCGGCATCACCGGTGCGGATGCGGTCAGCGCGGCGGCGGATGCCAACGTTGACGCAATCGGCTTCGTCTTTGCGCCGAGTCCGCGCCAGGTCACGCCCGGGCAGGCTGCGCAGCTCGCCGCGCTCGCGCCGCCGGGCATTTTGCGCATCGCGGTGGCTCAGCATCCGTTGCAAATGAAAGTCGACGAGATTTGCCGAATCCTCAAACCGGATTATTTCCAGACCGACGTCGAGGATTTGCGGGAACTGAAAATTCCCGCGCACATCAAGGTGCTGCCGGTCGTGCGCTTTGGCCGTAAGACGCCCAACCCCTTGCCCGGACGCATGTTATTCGAGGGTCCCTCGAGCGGCATTGGCGAGCTGGCCGACTGGGGCCGGGCCGCGGAGCTCGCGCGACAGACCGAAGTGATCTTGGCGGGGGGCCTATCTGCGCAAAATGTCGCCGAGGCCATTCAGGCAGTACGGCCGTTCGGTGTCGATGTCAGCAGCGGCGTCGAGTCGGAACCTGGCGTCAAGGATCCCGCAAAAATCCACGAATTCGTGCGTGCCGCGCGCGCTGCGGCCGGGCGCATGGAGAGCGAATCGTGAGTTCAGTGTTGCGCGCCGACAAGGCGCGGGCGAATTTGCCCGACGCCAAGGGCCGCTTTGGGGCGTTCGGCGGCCGCTACGTGCCCGAGACTCTGGTTCCGGCGCTCAATCGGTTGCAGGCGGGCATTGATCGGTACTTGCACCAGCCCGAATTTCAAGCCGAATTCTGCCAGGAGCTCAAGACTTGGGTAGGCCGTCCGACGGCACTCTCGCCTGCGCCGACTTTGAGCAAGCGTTGGGGCGCGCAGGTTTGGCTGAAGCGCGAAGATCTCGCGCATACCGGCGCGCATAAGATCAACAACGCCGTCGGGCAGACACTGTTGGCAAAGCGTTTGGGCGCGAAGCGCATCATTGCTGAAACCGGCGCCGGTCAACACGGCGTCGCCAGTGCAGCAGCTGCCGCGCGGCTCGGCATGCCCTGTATCGTGTACATGGGTGCGGTCGACGTCGAGCGGCAGGCACCCAATGTGGACCGCATGAAATTGTTGGGCGCCACGGTCGTGCCGGTGACAAGCGGTGACAGAACATTGCGTGCCGCCATCGACGAAGCGTTGCGCGATTGGGTGTCAGATCCCGACGGCACTTATTATTCCCTGGGTTCGGCGGTGGGGCCGCATCCTTATCCGTATCTGGTGCGCGAATTGCAGGCGGTGATCGGCCGCGAGGCGCGTGCGCAAATGCTGGAGGCCGCGGGGCGGTTGCCCGATGTCGCCGTGGCCTGCGTTGGCGGCGGCTCGAACGCCATTGGATTGTTCCACCCGTTCTTGGCGGATGCGGACGTGCAATTGCTCGGCGTGGAGGCAGGCGGGCGGGGTTCAGGCTTGGGCGACAACGCCGCCTCCCTGACATTCGGCACGCCGGGTGTTTTGCAAGGCAGCTATACGCTGATTCTTCAGGACGCTTTCGGCCAGGTACGCGAAACGCATTCGGTATCCGCAGGCTTGGATTATTCCGGTGTCGGTCCCGAGCATGCGTACCTGATGAAAAGCGGTCGGGTGACTTACGAGTCGGCGACCGATTCGGAGTCGCTGGACGCGCTCGCCGAATGCGCAAAGTACGAGGGCATCTTGCCGGCGATCGAAAGCGCGCACGCGTTCTTTGGCGCTCGGCGCTTCGCGATGAAAAACCCGGGGGCGCAGATTCTCATCGGCTGCTCGGGGCGAGGCGACAAGGACATGCCTATTTTGCAGAACACTCTTCTGAAAGAGTTGCGATGGTGATCGCGCCGATGATTGCGCAGAGCGAGCGCATCGGTGCGGCGATTCACGCGGCCGTTGCCGAGGGCCGTCCGGCACTGGTGGGCTATTTGACTGCCGGCTTTCCGAGCCGTCGACAATTCAAGGGAGATCTCGCCGCGGTGGCCCGCGGTTGCGATGTAGTCGAGATTGGCGTTCCTTTCAGCGACCCGATGGCGGATGGCGCCACTGTTCAGCGTGCCAGCTTCGCGGCCCTGGCCGACGGCGTGACATTGCCTTGGATTCTCGAAGAATTGGAATCCATTGAGCTGACGCATCGCGTACCCATTCTCTTGATGAGCTATTTGAATCCGCTGCTCGCATTTGGCATGGGCCAGCTGCCGGGCGCTGCTGCGCGAGCCGACATCGCCGGCTTTATCGTGCCGGATCTACCGTTCGAGGAAAGCGTCGATTTGCGCCAAGCGCTCGAGGCTGAGGGGTTGGTGTTGGTCCAGATGGTGACTCCGGTGACGCCTCCCGAGCGGCTTGCGATGCTGTGCCGGGAAGCCAAGGGGTTTGTTTATGCCGTGACCATGACGGGCACGACCGGAAGATCTGCTGACGGCAAATTCGCCGATGTGCCGCTCGAGGTTCTCGAGTACATGGATCGTGTCAAACAGCTGTCGAACGTGCCGGTGTGCGCGGGTTTCGGCATTCGCTCAGCCCGGCAGGTTGCGCGTTTAGCGCCGCACGTCGACGGCGTCGTTGTAGGCTCGGCGCTGGTGGAGACGCTGGAAAGAGGCGAGGATGTGGGCGCTTTCTTGAAGTCTTTGCGCTAAAGAAACCTAAGGAGAACCGTGAAGCGAGTGTTTCGTGCCGCATCGCTTCTGCAAGTCGCGCATGCACGCAATGTTCTGATCGCAGCGGGTATCGACAGCGAGCTGCGCAATCAATACCTGGCGGGCGCGCTTGGCGATTTGCCCATGCTGGAGACTTGGCCGCAACTGATGGTCGAAGACGCCCTCGAATCGGCCGCCCTGCGCGCGTTGGAGGCGGCCGCGGCCGCACCGTCCGGCGTTCCTTGGATCTGCACCCAGTGCGGCGAGCAGCTCGAACCGCAATTCACCACCTGTTGGCGTTGCGGTGCCGCGTTTCGGAGTGCATAGCCTGTGCCATTCAAGACTTTTGCGCCGGACCTACGTCGGCGGGCGTTCTAAACAGGCAAGTACGACCTTTATTCTCAGGCACTTGCAAGTGCTTGTCAGACAAACACGGACAGTATTCAGCGCGAATTCCGAGCTGAGGATCAGCCCTCAGCCCTGGCGACGATACGCTGCACAGGTTACAAATTGTGGGGTGTGACGTGTAACCGTTACACGAGCGAGATCAGTCAGGAGATTTGTAATGAACAGCGTGAGCTACAGCCTTTCCGAACCGCCCGCACTGCTTGCCATGCCCGCCATCGACGCCTTGCTAGGCAATTCCGTCGCCATGCAGGAGGTATTTCGCCTGATTGAGCGGGTGGGTCCAACCGAGGCGAGTGTCCTTTTGACCGGCGAAAGCGGTTCCGGCAAAGAGCTGGCGGCGCAGATGATCCACGAATGCAGTGCGCGCCGTGGCAAACCCTTCATCGCCATCAATTGCGGCGCCATTCCCGCGGGCCTCATCGAGGCCGAATTGTTCGGCTACGAGAAGGGCAGCTTCACCGGCGCGGTGCGGGCTCACGCGGGCGTATTCGAGCGAGCAAATGGCGGCACATTGCTGCTCGATGAAGTGACCGAAATGCCGTTGGAGATGCAAACGCGGCTGTTGCGGGTCCTTGAATCCCGAAAATTTTACCGTGTCGGTGCGAATGCCGAATATACCTCTGATGTGCGCGTCATCGCGGCGACCAACCGTTGCCCGTTAGCAGCAGTGCAAGCCGGCCAGTTGCGCGAGGATTTGCTGTATCGGCTTGCCGTATTTCCTATCGATATGCCGCCACTGCGCAATCGCGGCAATGATGTCGAGCTGCTGGCGCAGCATTTCTTGGCGGAACTCAATTCACAATCCTTGACGGAAAAGCGCCTGTCCGCGCATTCCCGCATGACACTCACGCAGCATTCATGGCCGGGAAATGTGCGCGAGCTGAAGAATTGCATCGAGCGCGCGTTCATTCTTGGGGACGGCGTTTTGGAATTGGCACCTCTCATTCAGCACGGCGCCCGCGGCGAACAATCGGCCGGCGCGCACGCGCCGAGCAACGGAATCGCGGCAGATAGGGATCGTTTAGAAATTCGGGTCGGCTCGCGCATCTACGATATGGAGCGTTCCTTGATCGAGGCCACGCTTGATTATTTTAAAGGCAACAAACGCCGTGCCGCCGATGCGCTGGGATGCAGCCTGAAGACGCTGTACAACAAATTGAACGGCTATTCACAAAGACAGGAATGCGCGAGTTCCTAATTACGCGCCATTTTAGGGGAATCAAACGTGTCAAGAGTACTGATCGCAGACGATCATGCGGTGGTCCGAGCCGGATTCAAGCAATTTCTCGAAGCCGATTCGAGCATCAACGCCGTAGGAGAAGCCGCGAGCGGCAATGAAACCCTCGATGCGCTGCGCGAATCAGAATGGGACTTGGTTCTCCTCGATATCCACATGCCCGACCGCAGCGGCCTGGATATTCTGCGGCACATTCAAACCGGACATCCCAGCGTCAGAGTGCTGGTCATGAGCGGACTGCCAGAGCAGCAGTATGCCGTGAACGTCCTGCGTGCGGGCGCGAGCGGCTATCTGTCCAAGGATAGTGCTCCCGAAGAACTCATGAAGGCCGTGCGCACTGTCTTGTCGGGACGACGTTACGTCAGCGCAGCGCTTGCCGAAATTTTGGTTGCGGATCTCGACGGCGATCCAGATAAACCCTTGCACGCGCGCTTATCAACGCGGGAATTCCAAATATTTTGCAAGTTGGCGGCGGGACGGGGCGTGTCGGATATCGCGAACGAACTCAGCTTGAGCGTAAAAACGGTCAGCACGTATCGAAGCCGCATCTTGGAAAAAATGAGTTTCACGGCCAACGCAGACATAACCTCTTACGCGTTGCGCAACGGACTAATCCAATAAGCGATATGCCGTGAGTATTCCTCCATATCGTCAAGGTTTTTCTAGGGCGACATGTTAATGGTGCGCTCGCTGCGGGTATTGCTGGTTGAAGACTCAAAAGTATTGACCGAGAGGTTGACCGAAGCAATTCGGCAGATTTCCGATGTAGAATTGATCGGCACGGCGGACAGCGAGTCGGGTGCGCTCGCAGCCGTCAAGCGCGACGCGGTGGACGTCGTCATTCTGGATCTGCACCTGAAGCAGGGGACGGGGTTTGGCGTAATGCGCGCGCTGGCGAGCACGCAGCAAAAACCGCGAATCATAGTGCTGACGAATTACGACCTGCCGGAATACAAGAACGCGGCAATTGCGCTCGGCGCGACGCATTTCTTGGACAAGGCGCGCGACTATGGCCGCCTGCCCGAAGTGCTGCACGAGATCTGCGAAGCGCATCTGTCGAAGCATTGAGCGGATTTTCGCGAGCCTCGCCAATGAATATTTAAGCAAGCGCAACGCACTGGATTTCCTGGTAATTTAAGCTCTTCTGCTGTAATCATCCGTCCGACATTGGCGTAATCTCTACCATCAGGTTCGGAAATATCTACATCAAATACCAGTGAAAATCCCGGGCTCGCGCGAAAAATGCGGGCCGCATGCGCGCTGCTGGATATTGCGCTTGGCACGTATGTTGCTATTATCTTCACGGCCGATATTTTTTAGGAGAGGTAATGAGGCAAGCATCCCATAAACGCAAGGTGAACGCAGAGTCATAAATTAAGCGGCACCTGTGGACTCCTCTGAATTCTAGTCCGCCGGTTTAGCCGCGACATCATGAGGAGTACAAACATGTTCATAGGTTTATCAGATCTAACCAAGTGCGCGAGTCTTTGCGCAGCGATCGCTTTGAGCGTCGCAGGCTGCGCGACCACGCCGGTTCCAAACGAAAAGATTGCGGTGGCGAAGTCTTCGGTACAGCGCGCGGAACAATCAGGTGCACCTGAATTGGCGCCGGTGGAAATGGCCGCGGCACGCGACAAACTGGCACGCGCCGAGAAGGCTGCCGCCGACCGCGAGCCTCAGCCCGCGACGCAGCTAGCCGAACAGGCGAATGCCGATGCGCAACTGGCTGAAGCGACTGCGCGGGAGAAGCGCTCGCACCAGGCGGCGACGGAATTCGACGCAAATCTGCAAGCGCTACGCCAAGAATCGCAGCGCAGCACCCAATCTAATTAATGAGGATGTAGTCATGAACGCAAAATTACTTACCGGAATGGGGATGGCACTGGCCTTAGGTGCCTGTGCCTCCATGCCGCAACCAAACGCGGCGCTTGAGCGCGCGCGCGCGGCTGTCCAGACGGCTGAGGCGGATCCGAACGTCAATAAATATGCGGCGCTCGATTTGGATCAGGCGCGAAAGGACCTGAGCATTGCCGAGGAGGCAAACCTGCATCACCGAGATGCGGAAGTCGACCAACCGGCATACCTTGCTACGCAGAATGCACGCATAGCACAGGCTCATGCCGCGGCGAAGGCCGATGATGCGCGCGTCGCAGCGGGTCAGACCGAACGCGATCAAATCATGCTGGCGGCGCGCACGCGCGAAGCCGAGAACGCGAAGTCAGCTGCCGCAAATTCGAGGGTCGTCGCGGAAACGGCGCTGAATCAGCGCGATCAGGCGCTCAGCCAGCGGGACCAGGCAAACGAAGAGACGGCGCGGGTTCAGGCAGAGCTCGATGCGTTGAAAGCGACGCCGACGCCGCGCGGGTTGGTGCTGACTTTGGGCGACGTCATGTTCGACACTGGCCGCTCGGAGCTCAAATCAGGCGGAGCACGCAAGATAGATCAGCTTGCCCAATTCCTGGTCGAGCATCCTGAGCGGCGTGTGCAGATCGACGGCTTTACGGACAGCGTCGGCACCGACGCTTACAACGAAGAGTTGTCGCAGCGGCGTGCGGATGCAGTCAAGAGCGCCTTGGTCAACCGAGGCGTCGCGCCGTCGCGAATCGGCACCGAGGGCTATGGCAAGGCGTACCCGGTCGCTAGCAACAGCGAATCCGGCGGACGACAGCTGAATCGCCGCGTTGAAGTTGTGATCGGTGGTAATAATGGTTCGGCGATTGCGCCGCGATCAGGGCTTTAGTCGGTACAGCTAGAGAGCGGCGAGGGAGGCGAGCGGCTGCTCGCCTCCCTCCTGTATGTTTTGCAGCAGCATTCTTGCCAGAGGAATGGACGCGGTTACAACCGTACCGCCAGATGCGGGGGTGCCGACATCCCATGTTCCACCCAGGCCGGCGATTCGGTGTCGCATAGACACCAGGCCGTGCGATGTGCTGGTGACCAAGCGGGCGCTGGGGATGCCCTTACCGTCGTCGGAAATACGCAGGGTGAAGGTTTCTGTCTCGATGGAGATAAACAAGTCGGCCGATTTTGCTTCCGAATGCTTCAAAATATTGGTCAGCGCCTCTTGTGCGATGCGAAACACGCCGATTGCGGCATCGGCATTGAATTTCATCTCGCTTTCAGGAATGGTTTCAGTACACCGAAGTCCCGTGCGCCGACAGGTCTCTTTGAATTGCCATCGCAGTGCCGTGAACAATCCCATGTTGTCGAGCAGAGTCGGGCGCAGTTCTTCGACGACGCGGCGCTTTAAATCAACGCCGGCGCTCAAAGAATCGTGAATGCGCTTGAAACGCTGTTCGATCGCTGCATCCGCGGTCGGCAATCGTTGCTGAAGCCAAGATAGGTCCATGCGAGCGGCGACCAAGAGTCCGCCCAGTTCATCGTGCAGCTCGCGCGATAAAGCGGATTTCTCCTGCTCCGAGACCCCCTGCAAATGCGTCGAGAGCGCGGTCAGCTCGGTGGTTCGCGCTGCTACCTGCTGCTCGAGTTCCAACTTCTGGTTGTGGAGGGCGGCCGCCTGCCGCGCTCGGCGGCGCATATCGCTGTAGACCAGCCAGATCGCGAGCAAAACCAAACCAATGTTGAGGACTGCGCCCGCGGCCGACACCCAGCGCGAGAGGCGAAAATCCTCTTGCCAATCCGCGTTGGCAGCCGCCGCCTCGGCGGCTTCTTGGTTGCGCATGCGTCCGAGAATCGCGACGATCGAGTCCATGGTGCGCTTGCCGACGTCCGTGCTCAGCACGCTGGCCGCCGGCGGAATACCGCGTTTTTTCAATAACGCGACGCCATCTTCGAGTTCTCCCAACTCCTTGCCTGTCAAGACTCGCAGCTGGTGAAATTCGCTGCTGTTTTCATCGCCGCCATAGGCGTCATGCAAGCGATTGAGCGCTTGGCCGACCTGGGTCACCGCCATCGCGTAAGGGGTTAGGTATGCGCGCTCTCCCGTCAGCAAGTAGCCCCGCTGTGCAGATTCTGCATCGGTCATCAGGCCCGCGAACTCAGTGAGTGCCTGTTCCCGCAACTGCGAGCGGTGCGCACGCTCATTGGTCATATTCAAGCGGGTCTGGCCGGCAGCCGCAAGGAAGAACAGGCCGATGAGGAAGCCAATCAGCAGAATCGGCGGCAGCGCCAGATACCACCGACCGATTTCACCAAACTCCTCACCCAAGATTTTCATGTAAAGTGCCTGCGTTATGGCGCCAGAGTTTAGCATGTGAGGGTATTCCTACAGGCGGGCCCGGGACGAACCGATGGCTGCTGCGGGCGAGCACCGTCATAGTGCGGGACCGCTGGCCCATCCACTTAAGGAGAACGAAATGGAAGCGAATTTTGACAATACGGCAGACCAGGCTCGCGCCACAGGCCGCCGTTTGAAGAACGATTTAAGCGATGGCATGAGCGATATCAAGAATGCCGCCTCCGGCGAGATTAAGAATCTGATATCGGATGTCGAGGACCTGATGGCGCGTATCGCCGATCTGAAAGATGCCGATGTCGTGCGCGTGCGAGGCAAGGTGCAGCGCGCCGTGGACGCCACCAAGCAGAGCCTTGCGGATAGTGCCGACTCAATACGACGACAGGCGCAAAACGTTGCGAGCACGGCCGATGACTATGTCCGGGAAAGCCCATGGCAAGCGATTGGCATTGCGGCATTGGTCGGCGCAGTAGTGGGCATCCTAGCGACGCGCCGTTCCTAAAGGATTCGGGCGCAACAGTGCGAGGGTTATGGTCACTGCCTAAAGCGGCCCCTGCGCTGATGCGCCATATCGGCGCCTATATCGAACTCGCGGGCTTGGATCTCGCGCGGACCCATCGAGAAATCACGGCGCAAGTCGTGGCATCGGCGATCGTCGCCATTTGTATTCTGTTTGCAGTTTTCCTGATCTGCCTAGGCGTGGTCGCCTACACCTGGGATACGCCTTATCGAGTCGCTGCCATTGCCTGGATGGCCGGCGCATTTGTGGTTGTTGCGATTGGCGCGGCGATCTATCGTTCCCGCGCGGCGCGGGCCCGCTCGCCGCTGCTCTCCGATGTGCGCCGCGAGTGGCAGGAAGACCGCGTCATTATCGAAAAGATTTTGTCGTCGGACGAGGACTGATCATGGCGGACCGCGACTCGGCAGCGAGAGACTTGATTCGTGCCCGACTTGCACAATCTCGCGAGGAATTGCGGCTGTTGCTCGATCCCCCGCCGGTGCAGAGCAACGGCGGCAGCGGTACTCAGACGAATGGCCACGCGGGGTTCCCTCGCAGCCGCACCATGCGGATGCTGCTGAGCAGCCGTGGATTGGGGACCGTAGGCGCGCTCGCCGGAGGTTTGTTGATCGCCCGCCCGGCACTTGCCTTGCGATTGTTGCGCTTCGTGCCCGCCAATGCTGTCGCGAAAATGATTATGGCCAGGGCTTTGGGTGCGCTCAAATCGAAGACGCCAAACGCCGAATAGCGCTAGGCTTGGCCCAGGATAATTTCGCCGTAGTGATAGCGGCCGTCGTCCGTTAATTGGATTTCCCCAGCAACACCGCCGAATTCCTTGCCATCCAGCGTTGCGCGCGCGACACCCCGGTTAACGCCGCGGGGATTTTTCACGGTAATGCGATAACGCGACGATCCGTGCTTGTACGTGAATTCAAAACCGGGCCAGGCGCGCGGAATGCAGGGATCGATGACAAGCGTTGCGCCTCGCAGCTTGATGCCTAAGATACCCTCCACGGCTGTGCGATACATCCAAGCCGCTGACCCGGTGTACCAAGTCCATCCGCCTCGACCGACATGCGCCGGCGCTGAGTAGACGTCGGCGCACACGACGTACGGTTCTACCTTATAGCGATGAATGCCGGCGCGCGTGCTGGCATGATTAATGGGATTGAGCAGCGAGAACAATTCGCCGGCTCGGTCGCCATCGCCCAACATGGCGAACGCCAACGTGGTCCACATGGCAGCGTGGGTGTACTGGCCGCCATTCTCGCGCAGGCCGGGAGGGTAGGCTTTGATGTAGCCAGGATCCTTGGCGCCATGATCGAACGGCGGCGTGAACAACTTTACCAATCCATCGCTGCGGCTCACCAGCTGGCCGTTGACGGCCGACATGGCGCGGAGCGCGCGGCCGCGCTCCGCGGCGCCTGAGATCACTGCCCACGACTGCGCCACAGAATCGATGCGGCATTCATCGCTCGACACGGAGCCTAAGACCGTCCCGTCGTCGTAGTAGCCGCGCCGATACCAGTCGCCGTCCCAGGCTTCGCGTTCGACCGCCTGTTGCAGCGCGAATGCATGCTTGCGCCAGCCAGCTGCCGTGTCCTTGGCGCCGCGTGCCTCGGCGATCGGCGCAAAGCGCAGCAGGGCGGCATGCAGGAACCAGGCGAGCCACACGCTCTCGCCGCGCCCAGCGATTCCCACCCGATTCATGCCATCGTTCCAATCACCCGCGCCGAACAGCGGCAGGCCGTGCGCTCCAATACTCAAGCTCGAGTCGAGCGCTCGAACACAATGCTCGAACAAGGGTGCGGGCTTTCCTGAGGGCGGAGCTGAGAAATTCTCCAGCGCATCGGGCGCAAGTGGACCGCCGCCCAAGAAAGGCACGGGCTCGTCGAGCACCGACGTATCGCCCGTGACTTCAAGATACTGAGCGACGACGAACGGCAGCCACACGCGGTCATCCGATACGCGCGTCTTGATTCCCTGGCCGGAAGTGGGTAGCCACCAGTGTTGCACGTCTCCTTCGGTGAATTGCTGCGCGGCGGCTCTTAATATGTGCTCGCGGGTCGTGGCCGGGGAGGCAACGCACAGCGCCATAACATCTTGCAGCTGGTCGCGATATCCGTAAGCGCCGCTCGATTGATAAAAAGCGGTGCGTCCCCAGACACGGCTGCTCAGCGTTTGGTACAACAGCCAGCCATTAATCAAAATGTCCATCGATCGATCCGGCGTCTTGACTTGAATGACGCCCAAGGTGCGATCCCAAAAATCCGTTACGCCCTTGAAGACGTCATCGAGATTCGCGCAACGATAGCGTTTCACCAAGGCTACAGCCGCAGCGGCTGAGCTCTCCTCTCCTAGAAGCAACGTCAGTTCAAGCGTTTCGCCCGGATTCAAGTCGATCTTGGTTTGCATCGCGCCGCACGGGTCCAAGCCTCCGCCGACTCGGTTGGTCAGCGGTTGTGGCGCCAAGAGCGCCGCCGGCTCGGCGAGCGAACCATGACGTCCGATGAACTCGGCTCGATCAGCGGTGCAGCTTTGTTGCTGCCCCAGCATGTCCATGAAGGCGACCCGGGACTTGAAATCCGCGGTCCAAGGATTGCGCGCCAGGAGAACACGCGACTCGGGGTCGACGGAAGTAACGATGAAAGGCGCCGCCCGCTTATTCTGGTTTCCCAGCACCCAATCCAGGTAGTGGGTGATGGACAATTGGCGCGCCCCATCGGAGGCGTTGACGATTTTCAGCCGCGAGATCTTGATCGGATCATCGAGCGGCACGAATTGCGTCAATGTCAACGAAATGCCGTGCGACGTGTGCTCGGTTCGCGTGTAGCCAAAACCATGCCGCACGACGTACACGGACGAGCGCTCGCGGATGGGCAGCGGGGTGGCGCTCCAAAGATCACCGGAATGCTCATCGCGGACGTAGATCGATTCTGAGGGAGTATCGCTGACCGGATCGTTGCACCAAGGAGTGATTTGATTTTGCTGCGCATTCAACGACCAGGTGCTGCCCGAGCCATCGGCGGAGACGAGAAAGCCGAATTGTGGGTTGGCGATGACGTTGATCCAAGGTGCCGGAGTCCATTGGGCGTCATCGAGCACGACGACATATTCGCGCGCTCCTAAGTCGAATCCGCCGAGGCCATTGAAATACTCGAGCGAAGGTACCAAGTGTGGAGTATGCGTCCGAAGATCTTCACCGCTGTTCTCGCGACGCAGACGCGCAGAGCCTGGCTGTTGCTGCGGTCTTACGAGCTGTTGGCGCAGCTGCACGCCGCAATCAAACACGGCGCGCGCCGCCACTTGCAGAAAATCGCGCTGGTCCGATGGCATGGCATCGGCGCGCAGCGCAACGACGTTGCCCTGCCCTTTGCGATTCTCCTTGATAGCGGCTTCAAGCGCGCTCTGCAGCAATGCCGCAGCGGCGGGGGCGGCCGTATTCAAAATCACGAGGTCTACGCCTAAGCACTTGGATTGCCAATAGACTTGCGCGCGCAACAGCTGCTTGGTGACCTCGATACCGGCCTCGGCGCCGACCAAGGCCACCACGAGGGGCAAATCGCCCGATATGCCGTGGGCCCACAGGGCCGGTTGGCCCAGCTGATTGTGATCGAGCAACTCCGCGGGAGCGCGCCGCGACGCATCGGAATAAAGGATCCGTGCGGCGATCTCTTGAAACAGCTGAGCGTCCTCGGCATTGATATTGAGGTCGCGAAGTTGAACCTCCGCCCTAGCCCAGGTAAGTGTTTTCGCGCGCTGAAAAGCCGTTTCGCTGCCCAGCTTGTCGACTAGGCTCAATGCCTGTGCGCGGCTGGTTCCGACGCCGGTCCAAAACGCCGCATGGATGGTTTCGCCGGGATCGATTCGCACGCGGCGACGCAGTGCCAGCATGGGATCGAGCACCGTGCCTACGGAATTGGACAATGGCCTCGCGTCGAGGATGGATGCGGCGTTGCGCACGTCGTGCCCGCGGCCGATGAAGCGGGCGCGATCGGTTTCAAACTGCAAGCCGCCGATTGCCTCGCCGTCCAATGAATTGAAGTGCACCATCCACAATTGTGCTTGTCCAGGATCGCGGGGCCTTCTCACCGCCAGCAGAGCGCCGCGCTCAGCGACGAACTCGGTTTGCACGAACATTTTCGAAAAGGCCGGATGCGCCGAATCGGCCGCCGGCGGACTCAACACGACTTCCGAGTACGAAGTCATCTCGATCTCGCGCACACCACTGCCTTCGTTGGTGAGCGACAGATGCCGCACCTCCGCGTCTTCTTCTGCGGATACGAAAATCTCCATGACAGTGCGGATGGGCCCGTCTTTGCGGCTTATTTCCGCCCGATCTTCGAAGAATGCCACCTCGTAGATTTCCGATTCCCGACCGATGGGCTGATAGCCGGCCGACCACACGTGGCCGTTGAACACATCGCGCAGGAAAATGTAGTAGCCCCAAGGGTCGCAAGTGGGGTCTTCCCGCCAGCGCGTCAGCGCAACGTCGCGACAGCGGCTATATCCCGAGCCGGACGCCGTCAGCATCACCGAATAGTTGCCGTTCGACAAAAGATGCGTGCGCGGCGTCGCCTGGTACGCAGAACTAAAGCGGCGAGATGAGTCTATCGGCATGGAGGCTGCTGCGGCCGGGTACAGCGTGCTTGAAATCTCACGGGGTACGGTGCTAATGCCGACTGACGCAAAATGTACGCTCAGATGGCTTGGCAGAGATTACTTTAGCCCCGGATTCTCGCGGCGATGTACCCGACGCAGCGTGGTTAGATTGATCGAAATCATACTCGCGCGCGATCGGTGCAGCGACCCGAGACAACGTAATCCGATACCTACAAACTGCAATCATGGATTTAACTTCCAAACGGCAAGATTGATCGCGGTGGCAAGAGTCAGCCACAAAAAATACGGCACCAAGAGAGCGGCCGCCGCGCCCTGCACGCGTGCAAATTCGCGCATAGTCCAACCGACCGCCAACCACAGCGCGACTATGTCGAACAGGCCCGCGCCAATATTCCGCAAACCGAAGAACAGCGGCGCCCACAACGCGTTCAGCAGCAGCTGGATGCCATAGGCAGTGATCGCCGTACGGTGTCCGCGATGATAACGCTCGCGCCAGATGATCCAGGCGGCAATCGCCATCAACACATAGAGCGCGGTCCACACCGGCGCGAACCATTTCTGCGAGGGCAGCCATTCCGGCTTCGCGAGAGCCGAGTACCAGTGCGCGGCCGAACTCGAAAAGCCGGGCGAAACTAGCGCGCCCAATCCACCTGCCGCCAGCGCCAGCAGGAGAAATACGGTCAGTGCGGGCAAATTCGGCCGAGAATTCCGGCCGCGATAGCTGGTGGAACTTTCTATGGGAATTTTCATTCGATCAATGGCCCGCGTAAACGTAGTCTGACGAATAGCAGGATGGCGGCGAACATCTGCAGCCATCCAATCCAACGATACTGCAGGCTTTGCACCAGCCAAATCAACCCGGACAGCCACAGCACGCCGGCAGCCACACCCAAGTCGCGCCGCAATGCCGTTCCATGCATTGCCGCGCGCAACCGGGCCAGCTCTTTGCCCACCGCGGCTGCAGTGCCATCTGCCTGATCGCGGACCAGGGTTTGCAGGATTGGCGGTATTTGCCGCAGAGTCAGCAGCGCGTCGGGCAAATGCGCGCGAATCTCCTTAAAAATAGTACGCGGGCTGATGCGTTCTCTCATCCACTCGCGCAGCAC
The DNA here is from genome assembly GCA_041690895.1 of Gammaproteobacteria bacterium. Lineage (GTDB taxonomy): Bacteria > Pseudomonadota > Gammaproteobacteria > Steroidobacterales > Steroidobacteraceae > Bog-1198. Next base: position 76,698 of record JBEPVT010000001.1, on the reverse strand, counting down.
CGGCTGGGCCGTCTTCCACAGATCGAGTTCAGGGTAGAGTTGTCTGCCCAGGCCTTCGATGTTGAACAACGTCTTTTGCAGCAGAATCAACTGCGGCTGCACCTGCATGTCGAAACGCCGCGCGGTTTCGAACAGCCGCAGCAGCACTTGTGCAAATGAGATCTCCTTGAGCGGCTTATTATAGATGGGCTCGCAAACAGTGCGCACCGCAGACTCGAGCTCATCGGCCCGTGTTCCCTTAGGTACCCAGCCGCTCTCGATATGCAGCCGTGCGATGCGGCCGTAGTCGCGGTTGAAGAAGGCCATGAAATTCTCGGCCAGATAATGCTGATCGCGCGGCTGCAAGGTACCGACGATGCCGAAATCCACCGCCGCGTAGCGAGGCTTGCGCGGATCGTCGATCTGCACAAAGATATTCCCAGGATGCATGTCGGCGTGAAAAAAATTGTGCCGGAACACCTGGGTAAAAAAAATCTCGACACCGTTCTCGGCGAGTTTCGCAATATCCGTGCCGCGTGCGCGCAATTCTTCCACACGGCTCACGATGACGCCGTGGATGCGCTCCATCACCATGACGTTTTGACGGCAGTAGTCCCAGTGAATCTGCGGTACGTATAGCAACGAGGAGCCGGCGAAGTTGCGCTTCAGCTGCGATGCATTACCGGCCTCGCGCATCAGGTCGAGTTCGTCGGTCACGGTCTTGCGATACTCGCGCACGACTTCAACAGGTCGTACGGGACGCGCTTCGATCCAGTACTCGTCGGCGAACGCCGCAAGCGTGTCGAGTACCTCAAGGTCGAGGTCGATGACCTCGCGCATGCCGGGGCGAAGCACCTTGACCACGACCTCGTCGCCGTTCTTTAAGGTGGCAGCATGCACCTGGGCGATGGATGCCGCGGCAAGCGGAGATGACTCGAAGCTGCCGAATATTTCGGCAAGCGGCTTGCCGAAGGTTTTCTCGATCATGGCGACCGCGACGCCGCCGGGAAACGGCGGCACGCGGTCCTGCAGCTTCGCCAGTTCGTCGGCAATGTCGACGGGGAGCAGATCACGCCGCGTCGAGAGAGCTTGGCCGAACTTCACAAAAATCGGGCCCAGCTCCTCCAGACCGAGGCGCAGCCGCTCGCCGCGGGTGCCGCCGATGCGTCGCTGAAACCAAGTCCAGGGCGAGAAATAGAACGCATAGCGCAACGGCCGATACAAATGCGTGGCGCGGACGAACTCGTCGAGACGGTGCCTGACCAGCGCTCGCTGTATTGTAAGCAGCCGTGCGAGCACTCGCCAACGCATCATGTGTCCTTCATGCGCTGCTCGATCCCTTGCAAGCGAGCCTCGATCCGATCAACGCTCTCCCGCACGCCGTCGACGCCGCGCAGGAACTCTTCCATTTCGGTTTTCGTGACCAGATCACGGTCTTCCTCTTGCAGATATTCGGCGATATTTTCACCGGCCGTGCGCCGTGCACGGCGCGCCCAAGTCCTCACGCTCTTGGCAAGCTGGGATAGATGCCGCGCCGGCATGTCGCCTACCCACCGCGACATCTCCTCCTCCAAGTCCGGACGCGCCGCTGCAAACAGCTGGCGATACAAGTTGGCGATCTCGGCATCGCCGCGGATGTGCACCGACGACCGTGTCTGCGAGCTAAGCGTTCCCGCCCTAAACATTTGGAACAGTGCCGGTGCGGATCCTGCAATGACGGCGTCCGCCGGCGAATCTTCGCCGGCCAGCAGGCCCAAGCGGCCGCCGAAGCACGTCGCGCGAATGCGCGTCATGCCTTCAACGTCGACTTGCAGGCTGGTGTCTTCGAGCCGCTTGGCGAGCGTCTGGCAAACCGTCGATGCGGAGATGTTTCGATTCAGGACGGCTTCCGCAGATGCCAACCACGCTGGAGTCGCCGGCATGTCAGATCTTGTAGCCGCGATGCACGGCGACGATGCCGCCGCTAAGATTGTGATAGCGCACCTGCATGAAGCCCGCCTCACGCAGCAACTCGAGTAGCGCTTCTTGATCCGGATGCATGCGGATCGACTCAGCCAGATATTTATAGCTTTCGGCGTCCTTAGCGATCAACCCACCGAGCCATGGCAATACCTTGAAGGAGTACGCGTCGTAGATCGGCTTTAAGCCCGGCGCCACCGGCGTCGAGAATTCCAGCACCAGCAATTGACCGCCCGGTTTCAGCACACGATGCATCGACTTGAGCGCCGCAGTTTTGTCGGTGACGTTGCGCAGACCAAAGCCGATGGTGACGCAGTCGAACGCGTTGTCCTCGAAGGGCAGACGCTCCGCATCGGCAATGACGCACTCGATATTGCCCACGTGCCCCGCATCGAGCAGGCGGTCGCGGCCGATTCCCAGCATTGCCGGATTGATATCCGCCAACACCACGCGGCCCGACTTGCCAACTTGCTTGAGCAGTCCGGCCGCGAGATCGCCGGTACCGCCTGCCACGTCCAAGGCGCGTTGGCCTGGCCGTAAACCGGTAAGCGATAGCATGAAGTGTTTCCACAAACGATGCGCGCCAAACGACATCAGATCGTTCATGACATCGTACTTGCCAGCAACCGAATCAAAAACCGAGCGCACGCGAGAGGCCTTATCGGCCGCCGCGACCTTTTCGAAGCCAAAATCCACCGTTTGATTAGAGTCAACCATGGCGCCCTAGACTCCTGAGTCTTGAGCGCACATTGTAGCCGACTGCGGCCGAAGGCTTACGCTCGCGATTTGGCGGCAATTTCAGCCTCGGCGCAGCGTTCCTTATAACGCGCCCAATTCGCTTGCCGGTCCTTGCCGAGCTGATGCAAAACGCTCCAGGAATACAACCCTGTATTGTGACCGTCATTGAACAACAGGCGCAGCGCATAGTTTCCGACCGGTTCAACGCCACTAATCCCGACATTCTGCTTACCCAACACCAGCGCGCCTTCGCCGCCGCCGTGACCTTTCACCTCGGCCGAGGGCGAAAATACACGCAAGTATTCGAATGGCAGCTCGAAGTGCGATCCATCATCGAAGCGGACATCGAGCAGGCGCGATTCGGTGCGCAGTTTGATGTCGGTGGGCTGCGGCGTCCGCGGCGCGCTCACAGGATGTACCGCGACAGATCCTGATCTTTCACCAGCTCACCCAGATTGGCTTCGACGTACGCGCGATTGATCACTACGCGAGAGCCGCTGCGATCCGCCGCATCGAAGGAGACAGTTTCGAGCAGGCGTTCCATCACGGTGTGCAGGCGCCGTGCGCCAATGTTTTCGGTGCGTTCGTTGACTTCGAAAGCTACCTCCGCGAGCCGCTGCACGCCGGACTCCTCGAACTCCAGCGTAACTCCTTCGGTGGCCAGCAACGCCGAATATTGGCGGCACAAGGAGGCATCGGGCTCCGTCAAAATGCGCACAAAATCGCCAACCACCAGCGCCTCGAGCTCGACTCTGATCGGTAAGCGGCCCTGCAGTTCCGGTATCAGGTCCGAGGGTTTGGACATGTGAAACGCGCCGGATGCGATGAACAGGACGTGGTCGGTCTTTACCGTGCCGTACTTGGTGTTCACCGTGCAGCCTTCGACCAGGGGCAGCAAGTCGCGCTGCACGCCCTCGCGCGATACGTCCGCGCCCACGGTTTCCTGGCGGCGCGCGATTTTATCGATTTCGTCGATGAATACGATGCCGTTTTGCTCGGCGTTCTCGACGGCGCGCAGCTTCAATTCCTCTTCATTGATCATTTTTGCCGCTTCCTCGTCGACCAGCAGCTTCAATGCCTCCTTAATTTTCACCTTGCGGCTTCGAGTGCGGCCGCTACCCAGATTTTGAAACATTCCCTGCAGCTGCTGGGTCATTTCTTCCATGCCGGGAGGCGCCATGATTTCTAAGCCCGCCGGCACGGCGCGAACTTCGATTTCGACCTCCCGGTCGTTCAATTGGCCTTCGCGCAGCATCTTGCGAAAGCGCTGCCGGGTGTCGGTGTCTTTAGCGCCGGCATCGCCGGTGAAGCCCGCTTGAGCCCGGGGCAGCAGAATATCCAGTACCCGATCCTCAGCCGAGTCGGCGGCGCGATGGCGCACCTTCGCCATCTCCTCTTCGCGCGTCATTTTGACGGAGATCTCTACAAGATCACGGACGATCGAGTCGACTTCGCGGCCAACATAGCCCACTTCGGTGAATTTGGTCGCCTCGACCTTAATGAAAGGAGCCCTAGCCAGCCGGGCCAACCGGCGCGCGATCTCCGTCTTACCTACCCCAGTGGGCCCGATCATCAGAATGTTTTTCGGAGTGATTTCTGGCCTCAGCGATTCGGCGACTTGCTGGCGCCGCCAACGGTTGCGCAACGCGATCGCTACCGCGCGTTTGGCGGCCTTCTGGCCGACAATGTGCTTGTCGAGTTCTTCGACGATTTCCCGCGGAGTCATCTGCGACACGGTCTATAGTTCCTCGATCGTCAGGCTGCGGTTTGTATAAATGCAAATGTCTGCAGCGATGTTGAGTGAGCGCTCGACGATGTCGCGAGCCGGCAGGTCACTTTGCATGAATGCCAATGCGGCTGCCTGCGCGAATCCACCGCCCGAACCGATGGCAATAAGGTCATGCTCGGGCTCGATCACGTCGCCAGTGCCCGAGATGACATACGTGCTCTCGATGTCAGCCACGCACAGCAATGCTTCCAGGCGCCGCAGGCTGCGATCGCTGCGCCAGTCTTTTGCCAGCTCGATAGCAGCGCGAGTGAGGTTGCCGAATTTCTCCAGCTTGCCTTCGAAACGCTCGAACAGCGTGAATGCATCTGCCGTGCCGCCGGCAAATCCGGCCAGAACCTTACCGCCATAGAGCCGCCGCACCTTGCGCGCATTGGACTTCATCACGCTTTGCCCCAAAGTCACTTGGCCGTCGCCGCCGACTGCGACGTGGCCATTGCGCCGTACCGCCAGAATGGTGGTGCCGTAAATACGATCGGGATCGTGATTCATAAGAGCCTTAAGGAGGTGGGGCCGACGTCAAGCCCTTTCAAGCCGTTCGGGGTCGGCGCCGCTTTTCGGACTACGTGCGCGGCCGAGGCGATGGTATCTCCCTTGGACGACCGGCGGTCGATATATCGATACGAGAGTTCATCCGAGAACTGGAGTCCTTGACGATCGTTGAATGTCTGGCGCCTAATAATGCGCACGATTGCTGCCTGGCGCCCATGCTGCGCTCTGACGGGGGTCATGCAAATGGTGTTAGGGAATTTTCTTAATACACTTGATCGCTTTACGCTCGTCGACATCGGCAAGTCGGGTCGAGCGGGAGTGCATGCCAGCGCTGTCCCGGCAAATCGCGCTCTTTCGCAGTGAGCGAGCAGAGATGACTGATTATGTGACCGCTTGGCGGTGCATCGGCTGCGGAAGAATTGATACGCCGGCTCCGTGCATCGGGATTTGCCAGGACGAAAAGGTCGAATTCGTCGACGCAGCCGACCATCGGCATGTATTGGCGCGGCTCCAACTCGAACAGCAACGCGCCGAAGCGCTCGTTGTGCTCGTGCGCAAACTCGCCCACACGAAACCATTAAATGGTCAGTGGCAGCGGTCGTTCCTTGCCCTGCAGGACGAGGCACTGCGCACGCTGTCGGCCGCCGAGTGAGTCATTCGGCGCGCCGTTCGGGCTCGCTCGGCTCACGCCGGTCTCTCCCTTTCATAGCGCAATTTCAAACCCAAGGTCTTCCGCTATCCGCGTTACGCGAGGATGGCATGACGCACCTCAAATTCTTCCGTGCGCGCACTCCCTTATTACGTATCCACAACATCGGACCGGGAAAAGGTGGAGAATGGACTTCGGGTTTCTCACGAACAGGATCACCACGATGCAAAGTAAGATTTCACGTCGAGCTCTCGTCAAAGGCGGACTCATCGCCGGGGTTTTCATTCCGGCCATCGGTTTCATGGCCGACACTGCCGCTGCCGCAGCACATCCCGCGTTGGACGAGAAAGATCCCACGGCGCAGGCGTTGGGTTTCGTGACCGACGCCAGCAAGGTGAATGCCGCCACGAATCCAACGTTCAAGCCCACTCAGAAGTGCAGCACCTGCGCGCAATATCAAGGCAAGGCCAGCGATGCGACCGCACCGTGTCCTATATTCGCGAGCAAGCTTGTACCGGCAGGCGGTTGGTGCAAGGTCTGGGCGCAGAAGCCCGGCGCCTAGGTCGGGCGGGCGTTCAAGGCGGCGCGCCGTAGACAATCTTACCGCCGAGCATGCGCAATTCAGCCGCTGCATTGGCTGCGGCATGTACGAGGCCAACTATATTCTGGACATGTCGATCAAGCCGATTGCAAGACGCGAGATCCATCGGGCAAGGTGAAATGCGCCCGGAGGCCAAGCTGGCGAACGAGCTGCTGCGTGCGATCGAGCGGCATCAGAGAAAAGGCGGTCGAGAGCGCATCCGCGGTGGTCGCCAGCGGCGCGATTACAGAGACGCTGAGATAGCGACTGCTCGTCAGCCCCGAGCTGGGATCGAAAATGTGATTGAAGCGGCCGGCCAGATCGAACCGGGTTCCGTAGCCACCCGATGTGGCGATCGCCAGGTTTCGGATCTGAATGGTTTCAGCGATGCGATCAGGCGCAACCGGATCCTCGAGACCGATGCGCCACGGACCACCGGCCGGACGCCCGCCCAGCGCCCGTGTCTCTCCCATGTCCACGAGGGCCTGCTCGATTCCGGAATTGAGCAGCAACTCCGCGATCCGATCCGTAATGTAGCCCTGCGCGATCCCATTGAGGGTGAGTTCCATGCCGGCGCGCCGGAAACGGATGCTGCTCTCGTCGAGCACTAATCCGTCATGGCCCACGAAGGCAAGCGTGGCGTTTCGAGCATGGACCGACGGCCCTTCCGGATCGGGGTGGGGCCGCCCGAAATGCGCGGCGTAGAGCCGCCACAGCGGCTGAACCGTGGCGTCGAACGCGCCCTTCGTCAGTCGACTGAAGTGCTGACTGGCGCCGAGCAGGCGCACGAAGTCAGTGGCAGGATCCACCAGCAAGCCTTGCCGATTGAGGATGGAGATGGCGGAATCGATTCGGTAGAGGCTGAAGATACGCTCGAGCCTGCGCACCTCCACCAAGGACCGTTCGATCAAGCGGTCCGCCACCGCGGCGTCGGGGTGATGGATCTGAAGGGTTGCATCGGCCCCCAGAGCGACGCCGCGCCAGATTCTTAAGCCTGCCGGAATCTCGCATGCGGGGAGGCGGAAGGACAGCGGCAGCAGAGCCATCCCGGCCGCAGCGGCGGTAATACCAATAAATCGCCTGCGCGGCATCGAATGATTACTCATGGCTGTTTCGCTCCTGGGGGATCGGGTCCTGCCCGACGACCGGCCGCATCCCCACTGTGACTGAGGATATAGTCCTTCGGTACTGCATTGAAGGCAACGACGCGACCGCCACCTTCGAGGACAAATTGCCTGGCCAGCGCTGCATCGGCGAAGGGCACGGCCTCGTCCTCGCCCATGCCGCCACGCCGTCGCCCGCCAATGACATAAAACGCCTTGGTCGCGTCGACCCAAGTGCCGGGGCCGGGCTTCTGCCAGTCGGTGGCCCGGCCCATGTCGGTGACATAGATCGCGACAATGTTCTTCGGCTCTTCCTCCAACATCGTGAAGGCAAAGGTTTCGCTTACCGAAGCGAACCAGACTGGGTCCGTCCGGTCGCTCAAGAAAATCTGCCCCTTCGGACCGGGGTGTTCGAAGAGCAACATGCCGCAGAAATGCCCGACCGAATCGGCAGCGATTTCGAGAGGCTTAGGTAGAGCCGGAGCCCCGAGCTTCTGGCCGCAGCTCACGAGAGAGACGGCCGCGATGGCAAGACCGCAACGCTTCCGGGCCGTCCTCATAGTTGCCGCCGCATGAACAGTGCGGTCGCCAGCGTCAGCGGCAGCGCGGTCCACCCGCCCAGCGCCGCAATCAAGGCAAGAGGAGTCAGCGAGACCTGGGCGCTGAGTCCGGCAGTCCCCGCGAACATCGAGACGTTCGAGAAGCTGGTCAGATTGAGCAGGCGGTAGACGTCCGCCGGGCTCAGCAGAAGCAGCCAGTTTAACCGCGCGGCGGTCAGCGTTCTTCCGTGGTCGGCGACCAGAATCCCGAGCAGCGCCATGTCGTAGATAAGAACGAAGAACAGCCACACGCCGACGGCGATCGCTCCGGCGGTGCCGCGGTCGCGTACCGACGAGCTCAGCAAATACCCGATCGCGACAAAGGCCGCGCCCAACATGATGCTCGAGCCGATCAAGGCTGCGAAAGCCTGCAAGGATTCGCGATCAAGATCGCCGCTCGTGAGCTGAACCGCGAATCCTGCGACGCCATAGCCGATCGTCGTCGCGATCGCGAGGATGGCGAGGTGGCCCAGGAACTTGCCGAGGATGACCTGCAAACGCGAGACCGGATAGGCCAACAGCAGCCCCATGGTGCCGCGATCGATCTCGCCGACGATGGCATCGTACGAGAGTTGCAGAGCGATGAGCGGCAGCAGAAAGATCGTCAGACTGGAAAGGCTTACCACCGTCACGGCCATAGCGCTGACCTTCACCGCCCCGGTCGGCGCGCTGCCGAGAAAAGCAAGCGTAAGTGCCAGCGAGGCGAGCAGCAGGGTGGTCCCTATGACCCAGCGATTGCGCAATCCGTCGTGGAGTTCCTTGCCGGCAATGATTGCGATGGCGTTCACGCCACGTCCCGCCGCAGAAAATGCGCGTAAATGTCGTCGAGCCCTGGCACAAGGATCTGCACGTCCTCGATAGCAAGGTCGAGCGTCCCCAGGCTCCGGATCACCGACACCTTGTCCCTTTCGAGACATCGAAGCTCGTAGCTGCGCTCGCCCAGGTTCGCCCAACCCTCGAGCAACCCGGCGTGTTCGTTGCCGACGAGGCGCAGTCGGATGCGGATGGGCAAGGCCGCGAGGCAACGCAGGTCGCTCATCGCGCCATCGGCAGTTTTGCGGCCGCGATTCATGATGACGATCCGGTCCGCCTGACCTTCGAGCTCGGCGAGGGCGTGGGAGGACAGCAGGATCGTGGCGCCGCCGTCGCGAAGCTCGCCGACGATCTGGTAGAAGCTCTGCCGCAGCGCCGGATCGAGACCTGTCGTCGGCTCGTCGAGCAGCAAGAGTTTCGGGGCGCCAAGCAGCGCCTGCGCAAGCCCGAGCCGCTGGCGCATACCTTTCGAATACCCGCCGACCCGGCGCTTGGCCGCCTGCGTAATTCCGACTCGCTCGAGCAGCGCAGCGTTGCGGGCGACGGGTTGTCCCTTGAGATTGGCGTAGAAGGCGAGCGTCTCGGCGCCGGTCATCGCCGGATGCAGGGCGAGGTTTTCGGGCAGATATCCGACCTCGGCCCGTCGTCCCGCCGCCGTGCTCGCGGCGGGATTCGCGCCCAGAACCGACACCGTGCCGCATGTCGGCCTGATCAACCCAAGCATCAACTTGATGAGTGTGCTCTTGCCGGCGCCGTTGTGGCCGGCGAGCGCGACGCATTCGCCGGGTTGCAGCACGAGGTTGACGTCCTGGACGGCGATCTGGCCGCCGTAATCCTTGGATATCCCGATGAGTTCGACGGCGGCGGTCACAAGAGCGCCTCCAAACGACTCGCTGCGGCAATCCGCGGCGGCGTCATTAGCGGGGCGCTGTCAATGACGCCGCCGGGATGGATTGCGGGGAATTGCGCTTGCGCCCAGCGCACGATCTGGGCAGCCGGGCTGTTCATCAGGAGCTTGGCGGCCGGAGCGCGCCAGATTACTTCGTCCATTACATTGTTCGGCCGGTAGGCGGTGTCGGCGATGCCGTCGCCGTTGAGATCGAAGGCGGAATTGTCGCTCCAGTAGTTGCCACGGCCGTTCACCGACCAGTCCAGAAATCGGGTGCCGACATACATCACTTGCGTCTGATTGTTGACGAATGCGTTGTCGACGATCTCGTTGCCTTCGGAGCCCGCAGTAAAATGAATGCCGATCCTGCAGCCTTCGAACCGGTTGCCGCGGAAGCGATTGTTGTTGGCGTTGTATATGAAGACGCACTGCTCACTATTGCGAACGATATTTCCGTCGATCTGCGATCCGTTGGCGTAATTGAAGAGCAGCCCGTGATCGCGATCACCGTCGGAGATGTTGTCGCGGACAATCAGGTCTTTGGAATACATGATGACGTAGCCGGCGTGATTGCCCATGGACGTATTGCCGCTGACCTCACTGTCGTTCGTGTACATGTAGTGAACGGCGAAGCGAACACCGTGGATGCGGTTGCCGGTGAAGCGATTGTTGCGGCTGGTGTTGGTGAAGATGCCGTCCCGGCCGCCGGAAATGTCGTTGTCGATGACTGCGGCTCCGGGCGCGTTCCAGACGTAAACGCCATTTCCGGATTCGTTGAGATGCGGCAGGACGCGCCCGACGATCTTGTTCCCTCGTGCGACGGCATCAGGAGCTCCATGGATATAGACGCCGACCAGATTGCCTTCGATATCGTTGGCCTCCACCAGGGCGCGCGCCGCCGATTGATCGAGGAAAACCGCGGCGTCCATGGTTTCTAGGCTCACGCCGGACCCGCGGATGGCAAGGTTGCGGATCGTTACGTCGGGCGCCATCACCTCGATCGTTCGACCGATGCCATGGCCATCGACCACGGCGCCTGGCGCTCCTGCGAGGGTGAGAGGTTTGTCGATGCGAAGCGGTCCGTCATGGACCCCGGCGGCGAGGTTTAGGACGTCGCCGGGTGCCGCGGCAGCGACGGCGGCGATGAGCTTTTCGCCGCCGGCGGCCACGCTCACGGTCGCCGCCTGGAGCGGTTGCGCGGATAGCCCCACGATGGTGCTGACGGCGTTCGCCATCAGCACCATCCCGGGCCAGACCGCCGGAGGGCTCATGCGTTTCGAGGTTCGACGATCATGCGCCCCGACATTTCCATATGGAGGGCGTGGCAGAACCATTGGCAGTACCACCAGTGGACGCCCGGCCGATCGGCGATGAAGGTGACGGACGACGTCTGGTGCGGCGAGATTTCCATCATCACACCGTAGCGGACGATGGTGAAGCCGTGCGTCAAGTCCTCGACTTCGTCCATGTTGGTGACCGTGACGGTGACCTCGTCGCCTTCCTTCACCGTGAACTTCTCGAGGCTATAGGTCGGCGCTGTGGAGAACATATAGACGCGCACCTTGTTGCCATCGCGAATGACTTTCGCGGCCGTCTCCAGCGTGACGCCGTCCTTCGCCGCCATCTGACGCGCCGCCTCCCAGGACGGGTCGTCGCGCTTCCATATCTGGATGGGGTGCACCTTGGAGCGGTGCACGATGCACATGTCGTGCGGCTCGGCAAAACTCGAGCCGTCATGCACCAGCAGCATCTTGTCGCCCGAAATATCGATGAGCTGATCGTTCTCGGGATGCAGCGGCCCTACGGGCAGGAAGCGGTCCTTTGAGAACTTGTTCAGCGAGACGAGCCATTTGCCGTCTGCCTCCTTGGTCTCTCCCATGGAGGTGTGGTTGTGGCCGGGCTGGTAGTGGACGTCGATCTTCTGGAGGATGGGGTCGATCTTTGGGCCTTTGGTGTCCTTCGCGCTTTTGTAGGCCTCGCGAGCCTTGTCGATGCTCCATTTCACTATTTGGCTGTCGATGAATGTCGTGGTGTAGGCGTTGCCTCGGCCGTCAAAGCAGGTGTGCAGCGGACCCAAGCCGATTTCAGGTTCGGCGACGATCACGTCCCTGGGTTTGATCTTGTCGTCGAAAAGATCATCGAGCAGCCGTACATCGATGACCGAAACCGTCGGGGACAGCTTCCCGGCGACCATGACATGGAAGCCGTCCGGTGCCATGTTGCAGCCGTGGGGATTGTTCGAGATGGGGATGTAGCGCGTGTAGGGTCTGCCGTGCCGGCCATCGACGACCTTGACTCCGCCCATCTCCTTGAAGTCGCCCTTGTTGATGGCGTCCTCTATACGTTTGATGTTGAACACGACCGCCCAGTCCTGTTCGTTCGCCATCATCCCACCGAGATTGATCCCCTTTTCCGAATTGTAGCAGGTCGAGATGGCGTACTTACCCTGATAGTCCGCATCGAGGTTGTCGAGATTGCCGTCAACCAGAACCTGCCAGGCGACCTCCATCTTGTCGCCGTCGATCGCGGTGAACACAGACCAATAGTTCTTCTGCGGATCGACGTCGAGAATCGTCCCGTCATTCGGGATGGGGATGATGTGTTCGCTATTGGCGAAAACGTACCCGGTGCGGGGAAATTTCTGCGGGCGCATCCCGTGGATGTCCGAGGCGTTCGGGATCTCGACGATCTTGTCGCATTTCATGACGTCGCAGCGAACGCGGGCAACCCGGCAGTTGGCCTTGTCATTGACGAAAATGTAGCGGCCGTCGTAGGTGCCGTCGGTGTACGACATGTGGGGGTGATGCGCATCGCCGTTGACGAAACTGCCGCCACGGGTTTCCAGGAACTTCTTGGTCCTTGGCAACAATCCTTCGGTGAGGATCTTGCGGCTCTCGTTGGTGAGGCCCCATCCGGTGGCGCTGTCCCGATTGAAGATCGGAATGCGCATGATCTCGCGCATCGACGGCAGGCCCATGATGCGAATCTCGCCGGTCTGGCCGCTGCTCGAAAAGCCGTAGTACTCGTCGAGATCGCCCGGGCGTACCTCGACGCTCTGCGATGCGTGCTTCTCCCTCTTGGCGCGAGCGGCCCCAGCGAATTCCCTGGCGGTGAATACTCCGGCGGCGACCCCGGCGACCCCAGTCGCTCCTGCGATCCCGAGCAATTTTCGACGGCTGATACCGTGGTCTTCGGGTTGGTCGGTTGGCATTGAAAGCTCTCCTTCGGTACTCAAACGGTTTACGGTCTCTTCAATCCGGCGCAGGCACGTCGAGCGAGGGCACGCCAGCCCTAGCGGTCGGCGCGGGCGTGCCGGGTCCGATCGACAGCGCCTCGCGCCGCTCACGCTTCAAACGCTTCTGGATCATGACGGGGCACTTGTGATCGTGGTGGTAGAGCATCTGGCAGTGCAGGCACTGGATGCATTCATTCGGGTTGATGTGGCCCTCGGGATGGATCGCCTGTACGGGGCACTCATTGCCGCAGCGCTGGCATGGGCTGCCGCATTCGCGATAGCGCCGGAGCCAGTCGAACATCCTGAGTCGCGCCGGGATCGCCAAGGCAGCGCCGAGCGGGCACAGATACCGGCAGAAAAAACGCTCGATGAAAAGACTCGCCACGAGAAGCACGAGGGCGAAGGCGACGAACGGCCAATCGCGCATGAAGCGCAGCACGATCGCGGTCTTGAAGGGTTCGATCTCGGCCATGCGTTCGGCCATGGCGAGTTCGTAGAACGAGACGCCCAGGAGAACGAGGAAGATGATGTATTTCAGGACCCAAAGCCGCTGGTGAAGCGCGAAGGGCACGCGGATCTGTGGCACACCGAGGGCTCGCGCGCCGCGGTTCAGCAACTCCTGCAGCGCGCCGAAGGGACAGAGCCATCCGCAGAAGGCACCGCGATTCCAGAACAGGATCGATATCGCCGTGGCGGCCCAGAGGATGAAGATCAGCGGCTCCATGAGGAAGTATTCCCAACGGAAATCCGTCCTGAACGCGTTCACGAAAGTCAGGACGTTTACGACCGACAGCTGCGCTCTCGCGTACCAACCGATCCAGAAGAGAGTAAAGGCAAGGTAAACGAGACGGAACCGGTCGTAGACGACAGGCCGGCGAACCAGCCAGTCCTGGAAGAAGAACACGCCGGCCAGTATGACCAGAGAGGCGAGCAGCACGCCGATCTGGGGGAGCTTGGCGCGCCAGAGGCGCGGCCACAGCGGCGCCGAGAGACTGTCGTTCGACTCGGCCGATGGCGCTATTTGCACGCCGGACGCGGTTGCAGCGCCCGCTGTGGACAACGCAATCGGCGTTGCGGCCGCTACCGCTCGGGCAGCGCGTTCAATCTTGAGGTATTTGTCCGGGAGCGCATAGTCGACATCGAAGGTGAGAAAGGCCTTGTCGCGCGCGCCGATTGCGCGCTGCACGAGCAACTGGAGGCGCCACGGCTTGACGGGGTCCAGCGTCATTCCATCCGGGATGCTGAACAGACCGATTTCGTGCAACTCCGGTGCGCCCGCCGCTGCAAGATCACCAATCCGCTGGTGGTCGTGATCGCGGAAGCGCACGCTGTCCAGTCCTTGGATGACCTCGATGCGGTCGAAAATCCCGCCCCTGACGTAGCCCGAACCCTTGAACGAATAGGTCCCATTGCCGCCGACGAGGAGCGCTTGCTGGCCCGGCTTGAGCCTCTGCTTCAGCTCATTCCAGCCGGAATCGCCGAGCAAACTGCGCCCGATCGAAGGCACGCTCACCAGCGCAACGTACAGATCGACGAAGCTGTCGTCGCGATCGCCCGTCTCGGATTGATCGATGGCCGCTTTGTTGCCAGTTCGCTCGAAAGCCTTGTTGATGTCGGCGACGCTGAGATGAAGGCGCCGGACAGAGCCGTCTCCGAGCAGCGTCTCCCAGCTCTCGACGCTGGACTTCGTTGGATCGAGGGTGCGGACGTCCCGCAAGTCCGCTTGGACGACGGCCTGCGCTGCTCCCTTCAGGTTGCGCGCGCGCGCCACCGCGATCGAGGACTGTGTGATGCTGTCGCCGATCACCATCGAACTTACCGTGGCGCCGCTAACAATGTCGACCGGCGGCCCGGCGTGGGTAGCCGCTGGTACGTCCTGGAAATTCAGCCCGACAAAGCCGTGAATGAAGTCATCGACCTTGGCCTTCGGAATGCCTATCAGCACGATCGGCTCATGATGCTCAACGAGCTTCGCGCCGGCGATCTTCCCGTCCAGAGCGAGCGCGACCACGATGTTGATGGGCTTACCCGAATAGCCGGTCGCGTTGACGACGTCGGAGTTGAGATAGACGTAGCCGACGAGCCGGTCAGCGGCGAAGACGGACGCCGCCGGCGGCTTGCCCTCGACCGGACCGAACCGATCGGCGCCCGGGAAGATGTCGCCTGGCGTGAGTTTTTGCAGAAATTCCGCAAACCGGCTCTGCGCGCCGGCAGTAGAAGCAGGAGACCCGGTCAACAGCAGCGCGAGCGCACAAGAAGTAAATACGCGAGCGATAGCCCGGCCGCGCGGCGGCGCATGTTCATTATAAAAAATAACGCACCACGACCCTCGATACTATTATTAGAGCCTCCCCGCCCCTGAACAAATCCTCAAGTGAGATTGCGACATTTGTTCTCTGGCTCCCTACAATACCTTTATGCAACTGTTGGGCTATGTAGGACAGCTGCAGCGACTTTGGTAGGACAGTCGGGCGGCCTTGCTAGTGCATGGAGCAAGAAGTCTGGAAGTCTATGTTCGTAAGGGGAACAGTCCGTGTCACATTTGAAGGTCATGCCGGCGCCGGTCAGGTCTGCCGACGAGCTTCTGTCGATTGCGCAGGCCATGGAGAGGAAGGCGGCGCGGCGCTACCGCGAGCTTGCGTCACGGATGCGCCAGCGCGATGAGGAGCGCCTGGCCGGACTCTTCGAATTCCTTGCGACCATCGAGGACAAGCACGTCATGCAGGTCTCTCAACGCGCCGCGGAAAATCCGCGCGGAGCGCCCACGCTGGACTGTGCCTCATCGGAGGTGCCGGAGAAGTTTGACACGGAAGATGGCGACTCCGCTCTACTGACACCGTATCGCGCCCTGGCCATCGCGGTACGTAACGAGGCTCGCGCCTTCGCCTTTTACAGCTACGTTGCGGCCACCGCTCCGGATGAATCGGCCCGCAAGATCGCCGAGGAGCTAGCGAAGGAAGAGTTGTCCCACGCGGACTTGCTGCGTCGCGAACGTCGAAAAGCCTATCGCGCGGAGAGAATCGAAGCTCGGCCGCCGCCCGCGGACCTACCGCAATCCGTGGCCGATCTATGGGCCGTCTGTATCGAAACGGAGGGACGAGCCGCTCGATACCATCGCGCGCTCGCCGAGACCCTGCAGCGGCAAGGGAAGACCGCAACGGCTTTTATCGCAGCGGCGGAAGACGAAGAGGACTGCGCGCGTCAGGCGGCGGTCCACATTGGACGGAGTGTTCCGGACCAGGCTGAACCTATTCGACCGACCGCGGGCGGCGGGCGGCGTCTTCTCGAGGAGGCCTTCGAGCGATACTCGGACATCGCTAGCCGCTCGAGGGAAGAAAGCGTGATGCAGCAAGCACAGTTGCTTGCGGCGAGGGCGGTCCGCCGCCTGCTTCTTGCGCAACTCTCATTGCAGAACTCATCTATCGAGGCTTCAGCTCATCCGTAACCATCTCGCTAACTTACTGAAATGATGCTCGCATCGAAACAAGAAAATCGCTCGATCCGCTCGTGTTCGTCGGCTTCCACGCAGCGGATTAGCGCGTTAAAGCGTCAGTCACCAGCTCGCCGATGCGCAACAAGAATTCGGTGCTCATGCCTGGATGGAAGCGTTCCGCATCGCTCGCGCCGATGGCCAAGATGCCGAGCGCGCCTTTCTGGCCCAGAGGCGTGAGGGCCACTGAGCCAATGGCAACCGAGTCCTTATCGAACAGGTAATCGCGCTGCGCGTCACGCACTTGGCCGCAACGCGGCTTTCCGGAGCTCATCAAGGAATCAAAAGTCCGCATCACCTCGTCGCTCGGATTGGCGACACGCAAAAACCGGCCCATCTCCGGCCCCAGCGCGCGCGCTTCTTCGAGAAACAGCACCAGCACCGAATTCATCGCGTCGAAATCCTCGCGCAACGAGGTCTCGATGGCGCTGATCGTTTCCGACAAGGTCCGCGTGCGAATCAGCCGCTGGCTTAGGCGGTGAATTCGATCCGCCAATGCATCGTTGGCCCTGGCCACGTCGACCAGCTCCTTGAGCTTGCGTTCGAGCGACTGATTGCGCTCGCGCAGCACCTCGACTTGGCGCTCAACCAAACTCACGGTGGCAGCTACGTCGCGCACGTGCGGCAGACGCAACTTCGTCAGCAGTTGCGAGTTGCGCTCGAAGAAGTCCGGATAGGTAAGCAAGTAGTCCGCGACACTGTTGTCACTGAGGCCATCCTGCTTGATACCGCGCGCGTGACTGGTCGTCATTGTTTGGCTCCCGTGAATCGCTTTAAATCAATTGAACCCGTAAAAACCGTGGTTGCAGGTCCGGTCAGCCAAATATGCTGCCCCGGGCCCTCCCAAAAGACCATCGCCGTGCCGCCCGGCAAATCCACTCTCACTTCGCCATCGAGCAAGCCTTGCCGCACTCCCACCGCAACAGCCGCGCACGCGCCCGTGCCGCAGGCTTGAGTTTCGCCGGCGCCGCGCTCGAACACGCGCAATAAAATATGCTTGCGGTCCAGGATCTGCATGAAACCCACGTTGGCTCGATTCGGAAAATGCGGATGCCGCTGGACGCTGGGCCCCCATAACTCGACCTGGGCGGTCTTCACGTCCGGCACGCGCAGTACCGCATGCGGATTGCCTAAGACCAGCGCACTCATGGCGAGGTCTTTGCCCTCGACCTTCAACGAAAACTCGAATGGCTCTTCGAATCGAGGAATGCCTATGTCCACCGACACCAAGCCATCGTCGCGCACGTGGGCGCGCACGCGGCCGCCTGGACTTCCCATGACGAGGTCGCGGCCCAGTTCGGGCTCGCGAGCATAGAGCAGCGCCGCAATACAGCGCGCGCCATTGCCGCACTGTTCGACTTCGGTACCATCGGAATTGAATATTCGATAGAACACCCGGCTCGCGGGATCGCGCGGTGATTCCAACATGAGCGCCTGATCGAAGCCAACGCCGGTGTGGCGATCGGCGAGGGCGCGCAGCGTCCTTTCATCAAGGTGAGTGTGGGCCGCGATGGCAGCGGCGTCGAACACCAAAAAATCGTTGCCCAAGCCTTGCATCTTCAGGAACTCGATGCGCATACCGAGGAGCATAGCTGATGCGGCAAATTTCCGCTCGGGGGTTGCGCAAGGCGCGCGTAAAGTTCTACCTTACGAGCACAACGAAGCCGGGGGATTATGCGCCACGTAATGGTATTGAATTCGAAGGGTGGCTGCGGCAAGAGCACGCTCAGCACTAACATCGCGGTGTTTTTCGCTCGCGACGGGCACAAGGTATGCATCGCGGACTACGATCCACAGCGTTCCAGCCTCGATTGGCTCGCGATGCGGCCGGTCGACCTGCCGGCAATCTCCGGCGCCGCCGCCTTCGATGAGGGCTTGCGAAATGTACCGCGCAACACCGATGTCCTGGTGATCGACGCGCCGGCCCGCGTGCACGGCACCGAATTGAACGAACTGGTACGGCGTGCTGAAACCATTATTGTGCCGGTGTTGCCCTCGAGCATCGACATGAAAGCTTGCGGCCATTTCATGACGGAGCTGCTCGAAATCGGCAAGGTGTCGCGCAAACAGGCGCGCCTTGCGGTTATCGCCAATCGCGTACGTGAGTACACCTTGGTGTACGAGGAATTGGACCAATACCTCACGAAGCTCAAAGTGCCCTACTTGGGGTCGCTGCGCGAAGCGCAGAACTATGTGCGTGCCTACGCCAGAGGCATGGGCGTGCTCGAGTTGCCCGAATATCTCGCCTGGCCTGATTGGAAGCAGTGGCAGCCGATTCACGAGTGGCTGGACAGCAAGCGCAGTCAGCCCAGCGTCTAAGTTAACGCCGCGCCGTCGCGTGGTGAGCTCATGAACGTCACGTGATCATCAGCGTCGCCAATTCCAGCCGCAGCTTTGAGGCCGTCGCCGATCAGCCGCTGCTCGATGCCGCCCTACAAGCGGCGCTCACATTGCCGCACAGCTGCATGGGCGGGAACTGCGGCGCTTGCAAGGCGCGCTTGATGCGTGGCGAGATCGACTATCCCAATGGGCCGCCTCTGGGCCTTTCCGATGCCGAGATCGTCGATGGCCTGATTTTGCTGTGCCAGGCGCGGGCGCGCACGGATTTGGTCCTCGAAATCTTTGAGATGCGGCCGGCAATTTCCGCCGAACTCAAGCGCTTGCCGTGCCGCATCGAGCGGGCCGTTCCTCTATCGCATGATGTCATGGGACTATTCCTGCGCCTGCCCATCGCCGAGGAACTGACATTCAAGGCCGGCCAGTACATCGACATCCTGTTGCCCGGCGGGCGGCGCCGGAGCTTTTCCATCGCGTCACCGCCGCATGATTCGCGTCCGCTCGAGTTGCATGTTCGGCGGGTTGCGGGCGGTGAATTCACCGACCACCTATTCCATGAAGACACGCGAAGTTCCCTGTTGACCATCGAAGGTCCCTTGGGCAGGTTTACTTACCGCCCCCACCTCGCCGACGCGCCCCGCATGCTGCTGATAGGCGGCGGCACCGGCATTGCGCCGCTCTTGAGCATCTTGCGGCACGTCGTTGAGAACGGCATTGAACGAGACATGCAGCTTTTTTGGGGCGTTCGCAGTGAGCAGGACCTGTATGCGCAAGCAACGCTCGAGCAGCTAAGCCGCCGTGCCTCTTCGCTTGCCTATGCGCCGGTGCTGTCCGAAGCCACGCCGGTGTGGCGCGGACTCGCCGGTTGGGTGCATGAAGCGGCATTCTCGGGAGTGAAGGACCTGGAGGCGACCGAGGTGTATGCCGCGGGGCCGCCCGCGATGATAGCCGCAATCCAACGGGAATACGATTCGCGCGGCAGCGCCACGCATCGCCTGTACTTCGATTCCTTCGATTACGCGCCGGATACGCTGGAGCGCCAGCGGATCAGCGCGGCGGCCAGGTCCTGATCCTCTGCTGAATCCGCGCGCAGCATGGGCGCCGCGAGCCCAAGGTCGCGCAAGCCCGAGGCGATGCGCTCTACGGGGACCAGCCAGTGCACGAGTTCGAATTCGCTGCGCAACGTCGGCGATGCCAGCTTGAGCAATGACGCGCCGATTTCCAAACTAGTTGCCGTAATGACATGCAAATCGCCCGCCGCGAATCGAGCCTGCACCGCATCCAGTACTGCCGCGCTCGGGTTTGCCGGCACGCGTTCGTACACATCGGCGTACGACACGATCGCGCCTCGGCGCGTGAGTTCCTGTTGGAGCAGATCGCGGCCGCCATTTCCTTTGATGATTAAGATGCGATGACCTGCGACGTGTTCCAACCGCGGATGCGAAAGCAGTCCCTCAGAGTCGAAGGATTCAAGGGGTTGGATGACCACGCGGTAGCCCGCTTGGTTTAAGGCACGCGACGTGGCGGGCCCTAAGGCGGCGAGGGTGAGGTCGCGTTTTTGACCGAGGCAGGACACACCGAATCGAACAGCGTTGGCGCTGGTGAAAAGGATGATGTCGAAAGTCTCGAGGGCCCGCAGTTGCTCCGTCTGTGTCCGCCTGTCCTTAAGAGGTTTTATTTCGACGGCGGGCAAGCGCAACGTCATCGCACCGAGAGATTCCAGTAGACGGCATAGCGGCGCCGCCTGCAGCTCCGGTCTCGTGACGAGTACACCTACTCCTTGAAGCGGCGACGGCAATTAGAAGCCTCGCGGCATGCAGTGAAGCGGCGGCACTCAGGAGCCTCGCGACATGCTTGTGCGCACTCTTTAGCTCGCGCGCAAGCGCTCTAGCAAGGGACCCGCGCCGGCGGCCAAGATGCGTTCCGCGAGCTGACGGCCCAACGCCGCCGGATTTTCGGAGGCGCCGGTCAGTGTATCGTGCAGTAGCCGTGAGCCATCCGGCTCCGCCACGAGCCCGCGTAGTGTGATTCGATCCGCATTGAGCTCGGCGTAGGCTGCAATGGGCGATTGGCAGCTGCCGCCCAAACGCGCCGCGAATGCGCGTTCGGCATCCATCACCGTGCGCGTCGCAGGATCTTCGAGCGCACGTAAGTATTCGACGGCGCGCGAATCGCTGTGGCGGCATTCGATGCCGATCACGCCCTGAGTGACCGCCGGCAGACAAATCTTCGGATCCAAGCGCGCCGCGATGCGCGACTCCAGCCCGAGACGAATCAGGCCCGCAGACGCGAGGACAATAGCGTCCAGGCGTTTGGCGCCCGACTCCTGTGACGCATCGAGCTTGCGCAAGCGCGTATCCACATTGCCCCGCAGCGACTCGATGCGAAAATCCGACCTTACTGCACGAATTTGTGCCTGGCGACGCAGGCTCGAGGTACCTATCAGCGCGCCATGCGGCAATTCCTCGAGGCTTCCTATACCTGAAGTCGTGACTAGCGCATCGCGTGGATCCGCCCGTTGCAATACGGCGCCTATGATCAGTCCGGGAGGAAGGTCGGCCGGCACGTCTTTCATCGAATGCACCGCGATGTCGGCGCGCAGAGTCTCGAGTGCGACTTCGAGTTCCTTGATGAACAAACCCTTGCCGCCGATAGCAGCCAGAGTCCGATCTTGAATGCGATCGCCTTGTGTCAGCAGCGGCACCAGTTCGATTTCAAGCGCAGGGTAAGCGGCACGCAACAGTGCGGCCACGTGCTCCGCCTGCCAAAGCGCCAGCTGACTCTTGCGCGTGGCGATACGTAGCCGCGCTGTCACATGGACTCGGGTTTCGGTGGGAATAGTTTGGTCTTGAGCCGATAAATCGAGGAAATATCTTCATCGCCATAGCCTGCGGCAATCAATGTCTCGTACTGCTCGATCGTCGACTCGACCACCGGCAGCACGCCGCCGTGCTTCGCTGCCATGTCGCGGCAGATGCGTAAGTCCTTATCGTGCAGGCGCACGCGGAATCCTGCCGGGAAACTGTTGTTGGCCATGAACGGGGCGCGATTGACGAAGTACCAACTGGACCCCGCGCCCTTGCCCAATACCTCGATTACTTTTTTGAGGTCGACGCCCTCTTCGTGCGCAAACGCCATGGCTTCGCCGACGGCCTGGATAATGCCGGCGCACATGATTTGGTTGGTTGCCTTCGTCGCCTGCCCCGAGCCGCTGCCACCCATGTAGGCCACCGCCTTGCCCATTTTTTCCAAGATCGGCTGCGCGCGATTGAATACCGATTCATCGCCGCCGCACATGATGGCAAGCGATGCCGTCCTCGCTCCTTCGACACCGCCGCTCACGGGGCAATCGAGAAATCCCACCGCGAGCGCACTGAGCTGAGCATGGATTTCGCGCACGGTGTCTTTCCCCACCGTGGAGCAATCCATGACAATCATGTTCGGGCTGAGCCCCGGATCCAAGCCCGCGACGACTTCACGCAAGTCGTTGTCAGCGGACACGCATATGACCACCGCTTCGCAATTACCCGCAAGCTCAGTCAGGTTCGCAAATGCGTGCACCTTCAGTTCCGCGGCCAGTGCCTTGGCTTTTTCGGGAGTGCGATTCCATACGCCCGTGAGAAGTCCGGCGCGGTGAAGACTGCGCGCCATGTGCGCGCCCATGGCACCCAATCCAACGAAGCCCGTTTGCATGTGAATGGTCCTTAAGATCGGCCAAAGGACGGTAGCCTAAGGCTTTGCGCCTTCCGCCGCAAAGCGCCTGGATCCGCACGACCGGAGAAGGACCAGAAAGACGCGTGTTAGCGGCTTGCGCTCAAGTCGTGCTGTTGCAGATGGTATCGACGTCGCGCTTGGCGTTCAGCCGTTCGGTGTCGATTTCTTCGGAGTTCATGAATTGCCGTTCGCCGTCGGGGCCAGTTTTGTATAGCCTGCGTCCCTCGATCAGTTTCTTGTAGCGATCCTGTGCTTCGGTGCATTGCTTGTCGCGAACTTGAGCAACGTCTTGGGCTACGATCTTTTTGTCATCGACCTCTTTGGTCGCGGGGGTGGCGGCGGTCTTTGTCGCGGCAGGTGCTTGAGTTGATGCGGAGCGGGTTGCTGCGTTGTGTGCGACCATTAGTTCGACCACTTCGGCATGGACGCCATCGGGCGGCCGATCGCCGTACTGCAACTTGCCCTGTGCGTCGACCCACTTGTAGACGACGGCAGAGGCCATGCCCGACCAAGCGATCAAGGCGGCGAACAACAAAAGGCGTTTCATCGTTCAGTCCTCGCTTATTTGCTACAGCGCAAACCTGTCACAGCGCACGCGAGCCAGCCTCGCCGGTGCGAATGCGCACCGCTTGGCCCAGATCGCAAACAAAGATCTTGCCGTCACCAATTTTACCCGTGCGTGCCGTTTCAATAATGGCTTCCACAACCCGCTCCACTTGGTCATCGTCAACGGCCAGCTCCAACTTCACTTTGGGCAGAAAATCAACGACATATTCCGCCCCCCGATAGAGCTCAGTGTGGCCCTTTTGACGTCCAAAGCCTTTGACCTCTGTCACGGTAATGCCTTGAACACCCACTTCGGCCAAAGCGGCGCGCACATCGTCAAGCTTGAAGGGTTTGATGATGGCGATGACCATTTTCATGTATCAGGCTCCAGGTTCTGTAAAACGCAGTTTAGCAGCCGAACCCAAAATAAAATTGCTGCGACACAGCATGGAGTGTGGCTTGCCGGCGCGAGATGCTCCTAAATCGTCCGAATCTTTGGCCCCAAGCTTGAAGGGTTTGATTACGGCGGTGATCAGCTTCATGCATTTATCCCCGCATTCATCCGTAATTCAGAGCACCTGCAACCCCGCTTCCGCGTACTATTGATTTTGAGATTGCAGTTTCCGTGCCGCAGCCGTTCCGCAATCAATCAAGGGGTTACCGCCGCAGTGGGCAGCGCGATGCACTCATGTGGCGCGCGGCGACGCGCACCAGGCGTTAACCAAGTGCGAGGCGCCGAGAAACGCGATGGCGACTATGCGACAAGCCCAAGACCCGAGACGGAGGTAGAGATGAGCTTTATCAATTCAAACGGCTTGGATGATCTCGCGAAACGGTTGTCCGATTCAGTGCCCGAATCGCTGCGTGCTTTTGGCCGCGATCTGGAAAGCAACTTCAAAGCCGTGCTGCAAGCCCAGTTGGCGAAACTCGATCTGGTCACGCGGCAAGATTTCGATGTTCAGGCTGCGATCTTGGAACGCACCCAGGCAAAGCTGACGGCAATTGAAGCTCGTCTGAAAGAACTCGAAGCGAAATTGTCCTCACAGTAGGCACTTAAGTCGCGTAGGCGCCGATTCGCAAACCGCGCATGACTTTAGCGAGACCGCATGAACACTCAAAAGGAAGTGAGTACTGTTTTTAGCCGCGCGCCGGCGGGTTTGGAGGCACCGCTGGTTCGCGTCGAGGTGCACCTGGGTCCGGGACTACCCGCGTTTGCACTCGTCGGGCTGCCGGAAGCCGTGGTCCGAGAGAGCAGAGAGCGTGTACGCGCAGCACTCATCACCGCCGGATATGATTTTCCGCAGCGGCGCATCACTGTCAACTTGTCGCCGGCGGAACTGCCGAAAGAGGGCGGACGCTTTGATCTGCCGATTGCCGTCGGCATCTTGGCGGCGGAGCGCAAGATTGATCGGAACGCACTCAAGCATCGAGAGTTCTACGGCGAACTATCCTTGAGCGGCGCGTTGCGGGAAACACCCAAGTTATTGCCCGCCCTGATCGCCGGCGCCAAGTTCGGCAGTGAAATGATTCTGCCCGCCGCGAACGCGCTCGAAGCAAGCCTACTTGGCGGCGCGAAGTTTCGCCTGATGAATAACCTGTACGAAGTGGTGGCGGCTCTTGGAGGAGCCGCACCTCCTAAAGTCCGGTCTCGGGCAACGACCCACGCTCGCATAGCTGTGCAAAGTCATGAAGACGCACGCGTTCCACAGCAGAGCGGTCTAAACGCTGCGCTTAAGCTGATTCCGGATCTTGACGAGGTTTGCGGCCAGTTTGCCGCCAAGCGCGCCTAGGAAATTGCGGCAGCGGGCGAGCATGGCTTGCTGATGATCGGTCCTCCTGGTGCGGGCAAGACGCTGCTCGCGCAACGATTGCCAGGATTGCTGCCGCCCTTGTCGGAAGCTGAAATCCTCGAGGTCGCGAGCTTGGAGTCCGCGGCGGGACGCAGACCTAGCATCGGCGGCCGCCGTCCGTTTCGCAGTCCGCAACACACCGCCTCCGTGGCCGCGCTGATCGGTGGCGGATCACTACGACCCGGCGAGTTGTCGCTCGCGCACCTTGGCGTGTTGTTCCTCGATGAGCTTCCCGAATTTCCACGCAATGCACTCGAGGCATTACGCGAACCGCTGGAAAGCGGCGCGGTGATCGTCGCTCGCTTAAAGCGCACGTGCGAGTTCCCTGCGCGATTTCAATTAGTGGCCGCGATGAATCCCTGCCCCTGCGGCTATGCGGGCGATCCGCGCGGGCGTTGTCATTGCACGGCGGAACAAATCTTGCGTTATCGAAACCGCATCTCCGGTCCGCTCATCGATCGTATCGATATCCACATTGAGGTGGCCGCGTTGCAAGTCGAGCATCTGCTGGACGATGCGCGCGAAGGAGCAAGAGCGGATGGAAAAGCTGAGGCTTCAGAAGCGGTTGCGCGACGCGTGGCCGCGGCAAGGACCCTGCAATTGCAGCGACAGGGCAAACTCAATGCGCGGCTCGCGCACGGCAAGGTCGTGCGTTTTTGCGCGCTCGCCAAACGGCCCAGAGCGTTGCTCTCCATGTCGATTGCGCGCCTCGGACTGTCAGCGCGCGCTTATCATCGAGTGCTGAAAGTCGCTCGCACGTGCGCCGATCTAGGCGGTGCGCCCGACATCCGAATTGTCGATGTGGCGGAGGCCGTGAAGCTACGAGCGCTGGACCGGCCTATTTGTTGAGCGAAACCATGTAGTCCACGGTCATACGGATGGTCGCGTCCGGCCAATTCGTACCGCCTTTGGGCGGCATAGTACCCTTGCCGGCGATCGCATCTTTGTAGAGGGTTTCTTTTCCCTGAGCGATGCGCGGCGCCCACGCCGCATGGTCGCCAATCTTCGGTGCCCCGTTGATACCCGTCGCATGACACGCCGAACACACTTGCGTAAACGCCTGCTCACCCGTTGTCGGCACATTCACCGCCGGCGCCGCGCCCGCCGGCGAACTCAGAGCCGCTAAAGACGAATTGTCTTTACCTGCAATGGCAACGTGCGCAAAGGGAGTAATGTTCTTCTGCACCTCAGCCAGGTGCAGGGGCTCAATCAGCACCTGCGCCCCCTGGCTGTCGGCACCCATGGTGCGCGCCACGGCGAAGAGGACGATGGCAAAGGCGATGAGAATACCGAGTACCATGCTGAAGGAATTGAAGAACTGCGTATCTGACGATTCTGGCTTGGACACGGTAACTCGCTAACCAATTGGGGAAAATTCAAGAAGGCCGCCAGTATAGCGGCAGACAGTGAATCTCGAAATAGCAGGCACCGTGGAATGCAAGTCTCTTTGGAATCGAAGCGCGCCGAAGCTCTCATAACCAACGGTCCAAAGGACTTTTGACCGCCCATAGCGCCCTGCCGCGCAAAGCAATGGCGAAATGTAAGCCAGAAATCGAGCATGGCCTCTCTCGGAGCGGAGCTCACGGACACCCGAAAAGGATCTTGAAATGTTAAACGCGGCGCACACCTTTTTCACCTCCAGCGCAGGTGAGCCGCCGGAAACGGCAATTTCACTCGTGGTCTTGGCCAACGCGGCACATTGCGCCGGGAATGCTGCGCTCCATGGATCAAGCTGCCGGGCTGCGCGGCGATGAAAAGCTTTAGCTCGGGGGGAGACTGATGATGTGGATGGCAAGACTTTATCCGGCTCGCGACCCGCGCGCCGCTCTCGCTAGTTGTTAGGTACTTATGCTTCGAATCGAGCACGTGGCATTCTGGACAGAAGACCTCGAACGGCTGACAGATTTCTACGCGAAATACTTCGGCGCAAATGCCGGCTCCAAATACGTCAATTCGGCGAAAGGTTTTGAGTCTCGCTTCCTAAGCTTCGAAGGGGGCGCAAGGATTGAGATCATGAGAAGCTCAACGTTGAAACCGGTGCAATACGCTCGTGGCGCTCATCGGATGGGCCTCGCGCATGTAGCGATGTCGCTCGGTTCGACGCGGCACGTCGACGAACTTACTCTGCGTCTCAAACAGGACGGTTTCGCGGTGGTCGATGGACCCCGCCAGACCGGAGATGGTTACTATGAGAGCGTGGTACTAGACCCGGATGGCAACCGAATTGAGATCACTGTTTAACCGCCGTCCGACGCGCCGATGAGCGTCGAAGTCGCGCGGCATATTTTGGTTTAGTGCAAGGGCAAATCCCGCGAGGTATCAAATGCTTTCTCCAACAGCCTCGTGTTATTGCGGACAACTGCGCATTCAAGTGGAAGGCGCGCCTCGCGGCGTTGGCATTTGCCATTGCTTCGCCTGTCAGAGGCGGACCGGCAGTGTTTTCGCAGCATTGGCGAGTTTTTCTGCACCGTTCCGAGTCTTCGGCACGGCGACGGAGTACGTCCGTGCCGGAGATCAAGGCGCGAAATTCAATTTCAGATTCTGCCCTGTGTGCGGCGCAAGTGATGAATACGACCACCATTCACGAAGCACAGACCGCTGCCGACATTGCGCAAGCGCGTGAGCTCTTTGTCGAATACCAGGCCAGCCTGGGTGTCGATCTTTGCTTTCAAGGATTTGAGGCGGAGTTGGCCTCGCTACCGGGTAACTACGCGCGGCCCACAGGTCGCTTACTTCTGGCCTCCGACGGAGCATCGGTGCTAGGAGTCGTGGGTCTGCGATCGGTGGGCGGCGCAGATTGCGAAATGAAGCGTCTCTATGTACGACCTTCGGGCCGTGGTTTAGGCCTAGGTCGTCTCCTTACCAATTCATTGATAAAAGAAGCCCGTCTCGCCGGATATGAAAGAGTCCTGCTCGATACTCTGCCGACGATGGCGGAGGCGTGGGCACTCTACCATTCCATGGGATTTGTGGAGATCCCTGCGTATTGCCACAACCCGGTCCCGGGGACGCACTACATGGCGCTGGAGCTAGGATGAATGGTTGCGCTAGGTTGGTATCATTCGGCACAGTTTCGCAAGCCGCTACTGGAAACTAAGGAATACAAATGCACAGTTCCCGCCTTTGCGCCGTGCTGATCGACTGCTAGTCAGGAGGCGCTGTGGGAGCACTGCAGAGTCCTGCTTCGAGATCCTTTGTGAAGGCGGTCGCGGTACTGGCGGCCGAGGTTCCAAGCTTAGCCGTGTACACCGCGACCGCCGTTCCGGTTCCCGGACAGAGCGCGGCCTAGGTCGGTGAGCACTCTGTCGGTCGAGGGCGGTTGTCTCTGCGCCGCGATTCGCTACCGCGTCGCGGGAACGCCGCCGTCCATCAGTATTTGCCATTGCCGCAGTTGCCGGCTGGCAAGCGGCGCGCCGATGGTCAGCTGGTTCGTCGTCTCGCGCACGCAGTTTAAGCTTTTGTCCGGTGCACTCACCACTCACCAATCTTCCAAGCCGGTACATCGCCGGTTTTGTGGAAAATGCGGAACCCAATTGACCTATGAACATGATTCCACACCGAACACGATTGAACTGACGACGGCCTCGCTCGACGCGCCGGAGCGGCTCCCACCGACCAAGGAGATCTGGCTTTCCGAGAAGTTGCCATGGGTTGCCGTGAATGAGAATCTCGACCACCATTTAGAAGACAGTCAGGCGATCGAACCGATGCCGGAGACAGAACTCGCTGGCTTCCAACCTGCGGGATGGCACACAGTGACGCCACGAATCATTGTTCATGGCGCAGAAAAGCTGGTTGAATTCGTGAAAAATGTCTTTGGCGCCACCGGCGAGTATCATCCGCAAGCACCCGCAGAACTATGGATTGGCGACTCCGTTGTCATGGTGAGCGACGCCGGTGTGCGCGATCCAATGCCCGCATGTCTCTATGTATATGTCGAGAGCGCGGATCTCACCTGGCGGCGCGCCGTGGAGGCGGGCGCCCAATCGATCGAGACCCCGTCTAACACTCCGTATGGTGATCGGCGCGGAATGGTGAAGGATCAGTGGGGCAACACCTGGCAGATTGCAACACGTAGGCACGGAGCGTAATTTCGCCCGAGGGAGCGCATCTCGGGCCGCAAACATCGCCGCGCCAAACGTCCTCGAGCAACCCGCGGTGAGAAAACTCATGGGGCTGGCCTTGGCGTCGGCGAAAACACCCCTCGCGGCGGCCGAGAGAGCCGAATAGCACCCCAAAATCACGGGTCGTCCAGCGCTGCCGCAGTGCTATTATTTGCTCGCCAAATGTCACAACCGGCGAACACAATCAAAATCGTAGATTGACAATAAATCGGGGGGGTCATGTCGACACATCGTATTGTTGCTCACGCCGCAGCGATCGCATTCGCATTGGCCGGCGCCGCAGCTTTCGGTCAGGCGCAAAAGACCGCCGATCCCGCCGCCGCATCGCCGCCAGCCAATGGACCTATTATTAAGGTGAGACAGGGCGAGGCGCAAGGCATCGTTGCGGATGGTGTCGTGATCTTCAAAGGGCTGCCCTTCGCCGCTCCCCCGATGGGCGATTTGCGCTGGCGAGATCCGCAGCTTCCAGCAAAGTGGTCGGGCGTGCGTGCTGCGAATGCTTTTTCGTCCACGTGCGCGCAGGCTGAGGACTGTCTGTATCTCAATGTGTACGCGCCGAGCGAGGCCAAGCGAGGCGACAAACTGCCGGTCATGGTTTGGATCCACGGCGGCGCGTTTCTATTTGGTTCGGGCTCAGCTTACGACGGCAGCCAATTCTCCCGGCAAGGCGTGATAGTCGTGACGGTGAATTATCGCTTGGGGCGTGCCGGCTGGTTTGCGCACCCCGCGCTCACGGCGGAAAACCCCAAAGGACTGCTTGGCAACTACGGCCTGATGGACCAGATCGCGGCGCTCAACTGGGTGCGCGACAACATCAAGGAATTCGGCGGCGATCCTAAAAATGTCACGATTTTCGGCGAGTCCGCGGGCGCCATTTCCGTCAACTACCTGATGCTGGCCCCTCAAGCCAAGGGATTGTTCAACAAGGCGCTGTCGCAGTCCGGCTTCGGCCGTCTCGCGGCGCGACCGATCAGTTCTGTAGAGCAGAATGGAGTGACCTTCGCCGATAGCGCCGGAATCCATGGTTCCGATGCTGCCGCAGCGAAGGCCCTGCGCGCGCTGACGTGGACCGAACTTACTACCAACGTCGCCGGCATTGGCGCGGCCGAACAAATCCTTCCGATGGCCGACGGCAAGATGATCACGGGTAGCGCCGTCGATGGATTCGCCAAAGGAATGGAGGCGCATGTTCCATATTTACTTGGGGGCAACAGCGATGAGGCCAGTCTGACTCGGCGTGGCTTGAATGCCGCTGAGCGTTTGGCTTCGATCCAGGAACGGCGTGAGGCCTTCATCGCCGCATACGATCCTGTCGGTACCGGCGATGCCGACCGCATCATCGCCCGTCTTGTTACTGATACCTCCATCAGCGAACCCGACCGCGATCTCGCGCGGCTACACACAAAGCATGACAACGCGACATACGTGTATCACTTCTCGTACACCCCAGCCGCGCAACGCGCGACCCTGTATGGACTCGCGCACGGTGGGGAACTGGCTTACGTGTTCAACACGCCGCGAAGCATGCCATTCGACGACGAAGGCAAAGCTGTCGCCTCTGCGGCCAACCGGTATTGGGCGCAGTTCGCCAAAACCGGCGATCCCGATTCCGCTGGCGGAGCGCCGTGGCCAAAATTTGACGCGAGCGATGAATACGTGATGGAGTTCCCCGCCTCTGGGGCGCCGGCCGCCGCAAAGCACTTCCACAAGGATCGACTCGATTGGGTCGAAGCGGGCCTGCCGCATTGAGCCATCGGGGTCCGAATGGAGTGTTGTCTATGAAAGAGCAAAAAGGATTTCGGACCTTTAGCGATTTCTATCCGATGGGCGACTGGCGGCTGTGGTGGGATATGTTGACCGGCAAACAAAAGTTCTGAACCTTGCAGCGGCCAATGCGATCAGAGATGATCTTAGAGGCAATCACTATGCGATCTATTCCCCGATTCATTGTCGTAATGGTGACATTGTGTTGCTGCGTGGGTTGCGACCAAGTGTCGAAGTCCGCGGCTCGCTCCGTGCTCCATTCAGGCGTCACGCAATCTCTGTTTGCCGACTCGCTGCGCTTGCAGCTCATCGAAAATCCTGGCTCGTTCTTGAGTCTTGGCGCCTCGCTTCCCGAACAACTGCGCTTCACGCTGTTTACCGCGGCAGTCGCGGTGCTTCTCGCCGGATTGGTGTGCGCGGCGTTCTTTGCCCGACGTCTTAGTACCGCTCGATTTGTCGCGCTGGCGCTCATCGCAGGAGGAGGAATCAGCAATTTGATCGACCGGCTGTTAAACGATGGGCGCGTCACGGACTTTTTGAATATCGGCATCGGCTCGCTGCGCAGCGGCATTTTCAATCTGGCGGACATGATCATGCTGGTCGGCGCAGTGCTGCTGATTCTAAAAAGAGGCGCCGCAGTCTCTATGCGCTCCTCGCCACCCGCCGAGCGGCCGTTTTCCTAAAGGTGTCCGCGCTACGAAATATCCGCCTGCTGACGCGCTACTCTGCGTGGGCGAATTCGCTGCTGCACTTGTCGCTCGGCGAACTCCCCGCAGCCGAGCTGACGAAACCGCGGCAGATCGTCTTCGGCAATTTGATCCGCACCTTGAATCACGTCTATACGATCGACCTCGTGTGGCAGGCGCATCTTGTGGGTAGGGCGCATGGTTTCACGACGCGCACGTTGCATCACACCACATATCATCGCGGTCACATCGCCGCCACCATGTATCAAATACCTGCGCCTCCACTCACCACTGATCTACCCGTGTTCCAGCGCAACGCCGCGTTGCAGACCGAACGCGGGCCATGCGGCCCGAGCTAGGTTCGCGCATGGGACATTTTTATTACGCGCGGCACTTCAGCGTGCTCCTCGCAGCGGTTGTTGTCCTATTCCTGCTGGGTCAGTGGGACGTCTTGAACGATTCGCTCATCGTTTCCTTTGCCCTCAACGGCGCCTTGCACGCCTCCAGCTTGACGCTCGCGCTGCGTTCGCCGCAAAGTCTGGTTCGCAAAATCATATTCATCGCTGTCGCCGCCGCACTTAGCGTATTGACAATGTATGTCGGCATCACCGGATTGGTGTTGTTCGCGGTCGTACCTGGAAATGAACGGCTCTACTCAGTTCTTGGGCTCTGCTCATGGTCGGGCGCGATCACCTACGGCTCCCTCATTCGAATTGTTTGGATCCGGCAGTTACCGTCGCGTCGCATCCTTGCAATGTCGTTTCTTTGCATCGCGGCGACCTCATTGGCTTTTTTCATCAGGACCTACACGGATTTTCTCGGCGCCTGGTGGCTTGCAGGGGTTTGGTGGTTTACATTTTCGGGCGGCCTGTGGTTTTTTGACACCCACCCGGACTCGTTTCGCGGCTCGAAGTACAATGGGACTAAAGGGGGGGGGCAAGGCAATGACGCGCCGCTTGATCAGCTCAGGATCCAAATTCGAACAAGACGTCGGCTATTCGCGGGCGGTAATTGACGGCGAGTGGGTTTTCGTCTCCGGCACCACAGGTTTCGACTATGAAGCCATGACTATTTCCGACAATTTGTTGGATCAGACCGAACAATGTCTCAAGAACGTTCAGTCGGCACTTCGTCAGGCGGGTGCGGACTTTGCGGACGTCGTGCGCGTGAACTACATCGTGCCCAAGCGCGAGCGATTTTCAGACTGCTGGCCGCTGCTGCGTAAATATTTCGGAGCAAGCCGTCCCGCGATGACCATGATCTTCGCGGGTCTGTTGGATCCTCGCATGCAAATCGAAATTGAGGTAACCGCGCGTAGGCGAGGTACATAAGCCACCATCTCAACCACAGAAAGTTCAGCGCCATCCCAGGAGGGTGGCTGTAGCTGCAGCCACATACGTTACCGCATGACGGGCAAGCGGCTCTACGTGCATTGTTGTCATTGCCGCTGGTGCCAACGCGAAACCGGCAGCGCCTTTGTGTTGAACGCAATGATCGAAGCCGATCGCGTCCAACTCCTGGAGGGCGCGTTGCAGATGATCGACACGCCTTCCAACAGCGGTAAGGGACAACGCATCGCGCGTTGCTCTAAGTGCTTCGTCGCACTCTGGAGCCACTATGGGGGCGCCGGCGATGCCGTGAGCTTTGTGCGAGTGGGGACACTGGACGATCCTAGCGCGCAGCCTCCGGACGTTCATATTTTCACATCGACAAAGCAGCCGTGGGTGCAACTCTCCGCTGGGATTCCCGTGTATCGGGAGTTCTACAAGCCCGCGGAACAGTGGCCCAAAGACAGCCTCAACCGTTACCGCGCGTTGCAAGTGAGCAAATGAGGTGACCCGTGTTTGGCACGCATGATCTATGGCTGTTCGTGTTTTAGGGATTTCTCTTGAACATTACGCCGGGCTCCGACACCCTCTACATCGTCGGGCGCAGTTCGACTCAAGGCTGGCGCGCTAAAATCTTCGCCAAGCGCTGTTGTCGATCGGCCGGCCTCTATCCGAATCATTTTCATGCCTGGAAAGGCAAATGGAGCTGCTGCGCCCGCAAGGCCAGCTTCTCTTCGGCACCGCACAACATGCGGGTGTGATAAGGTTATACGCAAGAATTGAGGAGGCACCGACGTGAAAACCTTGATCTTATGGTGTGTTTTATTGGTGCTGTGCTGGCCGGTGGCCATCTTGACCCTCGTGCTCTGGCCCTTGATTTGGCTGCTGTCCCTGCCGTTTCGGCTCATCGGAATTTCTTTCGAGGCGATATTTGCGCTGCTACAAGCGATTCTGTTTCTGCCCTCGCGCATTCTTGGGTATCGCGATAACTCAGCCCGACGCGCGCTGTAGCCCCCGACACCGCGATGGGAAATATTCGGTGAACTACCGATGATCTCGGCTCGAGACTCGCTCGCCCTGCTGCGGGAAGGCAACCGCCGCTTCGTCTCGGAGGCACCCAGCCGAGATGGTGTTGAAAGCCGGGCGCGACGTCTGGAGCTAGCGGCAGGACAGGAACCTTTCGCTGCGATCCTAGGCTGCTCCGATTCGCGCGTCCCCGTCGAGATCGTCTTCGACCAGGGCTTGGGGGATCTGTTCGTTATTCGAGTAGCGGGCAATATCGTTGCCCCATCGTTGATCGGCAGCGTGGAATTCGCGGCCGAGCAATTTCACACGCGGCTTGTCGTGGTGCTCGGGCATACGCGTTGCGGTGCGATCGAAACCACGCTGGAGCAGTTGCAGCGACCCGTGGGAAATCAATCCCGCAACCTGCATTCCATCGTGGACTTCATCAGGCCAGCCGTTCAAGGTTTGTTGTCCACCAATCTAAAAAACGATCACAATGCGTTGGTGCAAGCGGCCTGTCGAGCCAATATTCGAGCGTCAGTCAACCACTTGAGGCATGGCTCGGACATCATTGAGAAGCTGATTCAGAACGACGACCTGATGGTGGTGGGCGCCGAGTACTCGCTGGAAACAGGTGTGGTCGATTTCTTTGACAGTATCCCGTAAGGAGCGAACGCATGAGCGCCGAGTTCAACGCACTGCGAACGCCGGAGAGATTTAATAGCGCCGGCGCCCGGAAATTGCCCGGCTATCTCGGTATTGTCATCACCGAAGTCTGCGCAACAGGAGTCAGCGGCGAACTGCCGGTGGTGGAGTCCGTCATGGCGCCTAACGGCTATTTGCACGCCGGCACGGTCGTAACGCTGGCGGACACCTTGGCAGGATACGGCTGCGTGGCGAATCTGCCCGCCGATGCGACTGGTTTTACTACCATCGAGCTGAAGTCCAATCATCTTGGCACTGCGAGAGACGGCACGATTGCCGGTGTCGCCACGCCTGTGCATCGTGGCAAGACCACCCAGGTCTGGGATGCCGTCGTCACGCACAAGGAGTCGGGCCGTGCGCTTGCGGTGTTTCGCTGCACTCAAATGATTCTCTACACCAAACCCTAGCCTTCGCTATCTTGCGCTCGATGAACACGCCCAGAAGTCGCGATGTGTACATCGATCGCATGCATCGGTCGCAGAAGATGCGAAGTCGAAGCCGAAAAGCCGGCGTCACCGCCACAACCCGCAACTGGTCAACCGTCCTTCAGTTACCGGCGGCGGTGAAGGAAGCGATATAAGCAATAGGTAACAGCCGGCACCGCAGCGCCGCTGGACGGCGCTTGCCATCGACGAGTAGTATCGCGACCCCCGGCGATGCGCCTGTAGCTCAGCTGGATAGAGTATCGGCCTCCGAAGCCGAGGGTCGTGGGTTCGAATCCCGCCGGGCGCACTTTTTCAAAACATTCTACCGTTCGCTTTTGGTGCCGATAAGATACTCGGTCGAACCCACGACATAAAAATGGGTTCGACGACGCCGCGCAACTGCGGCGATCGCTCTTTAAGGCGACCCGAAGGGCCGGGCGCGTAGCGCCGAGTAATCCCGCCGGCCGTTCCCAAATCAAATTTTGCTACCCTACGAGGGTGAAGCTCCTCGGCATAGTGCTCCTCGCGATTTCCGCGTCGGCGACCGCCGTCGTCGCGTTTGCTTTTGCTCGCGCCTCGAAGGCGCGCCATGCCGATCAGGCGTATCACTCTGCTCTCCCAAAAACGGTCAGCCTGCAAAGCATCAGCTTTACTCCGGGCGGCGATATCCCGACTTCGTATACCTGCAAAGGCGAGGGGGTGTCTCCGGAATTGTCGTGGGAAGGAGTGCCGCATAACGCTCGCGCCTATGTGCTGATCGCGACTGATTGGGATGGTCCATCGCCACGCCTTCGTCTTGGAAATTTCACTCATTGGATTCTCTTCAACATCCCCCGAGACGTGCATGAAATTAAAAGCGCTGCAAAGTCGGCGGAGCTAAGCCGGGAAAAAATACAAATCGGCAATAACTCGTCCGACGCGGCCACCTATGTGCCGCCATGTCCTCCTCTCGGGAAGCATCGTTATATTTTTCGCCTGTATGCATTAGATGTGTCGCAGATCCATCCGGCTTCGCGCGATGGGAATGCCGTGATGGAAGCCATGAAAGGACACGTGCTGGGCTATGGCGAAGTCGTGGGTCTTTTCGGTGGATGAGCGACTCCCCGAGGCTCGCGCAACTCCTTGCGGACTCAAAATTCGTCGAATCATTCGCCGTTCTCGTGAAGGTGACCGACGCCGGCAACGGCGCGAGAAGCGCCCGTTATTGCGCTGGGGCTTCAACGCGATAGACCCTGAACACTTCCTTGATTCCGAGCCTCTTTGTCGCAGGCGTATCTGAGTATCCCGCCATTCCGTCACCGTGAGGTCCGGTGCAAATTATCGCACCGGCGCCTTCGGCTAGAACAACGAACCAACGCGGTATAAGCTACGCAACCTTACAAAACGTCAGGAACAAACCACATGTCGCGAAGATCACCGGCGCTGCTGCTAATCATCATCGCTTCTACGGCGCAGGCCGCGGAGCATTTCGATGGCAAGACATGGTGGGACACTGTGAAGGAGATCTCGGACGACAAGTATGAGGGCCGCGATACCGGCAGCAAGGGTGAGCATCAAGCGCAGGAATACATTGTCGGCAAGCTCAAGGCGCTCGGCGTCGAGCCGGCGGGTTCGAACGGCTATTTCCAGAGCGTGAAATTGCGAACTCTGGAGATCGATGAGCCTCATTGCCAGCTCTCGCTGGTTCGCGACGGCCATGCGCAAGCGCTTGCCCTGGGCGAACAGGCTTATTTCAGCACGCGCTTTCCGCCGGCCCCAAAGCTTGATGCGCCGCTGATCTTCGTTGGCTATGGCTTAAATATTCCGGAAAAAAATTACAATGATTTTGCCGGTCTCGACCTCAAGAACAAGGTGGCCGTGATTCTCACGGGTTCACCCGCCGACGTGCCCTCGGCATTGAGTGCGCATTACCAGTCGCGCGCCGAACGCTGGAAAGCACTCAGGGCCGCCGGTGCGATCGGCATAATCCAAATCCAAAACCCGGCTTCGGTGGATTTGCCATGGGCAAGATCCTCGCTGAACCGCAATCATCCGAGCATGGACCTGATCGGCCCGGAATTTGACGAGACTTCGGGGTCGCAACTCGCGGTTGCATTCAATCCGGCATATGCCGACTTACTTCTGCAGGGAACCGGTCATACCTTTGCAGAGATCGCCGCCCTGGGCAAGGATCGCAAGCCCTTGCCGCACTTTCCCTTGATGGTATCCGTGAGTGCCACGACGGTCACAACCTCGCGAAATGTCGATTCGACCAACATCGTCGCCCGAATCCCAGGAACCGATCCTAAGCTCAAAAATGAATATGTTGTGCTTTCCGCGCACATCGACCACGTCGGCATCGGCGAACCGATCAACGGCGATCGCATTTACAACGGCGCCATGGACAATGGCTCAGGTAGCGCGTTGCTGCTCGATATTGCTCGCTCGTTAAAACAAACGCACACGACGCTTAAGCGCTCATTGCTGCTGGTATGGGTGACAGGTGAAGAGAAGGGGTTGTTGGGATCGAAATATTTCGCTGAGCATCCGAGCGTCGCGCCGAAATCCATGATCGCCGACATCAACACCGATATGTTCCTGCCCATCGTGCCGCTCAAAGTCCTAACCGTCTACGGACTCGCCGAGTCCGATTTAGGCGACCGTGCGACACAGGTCGGTGCGCATCTGAAGGTGCAGATACAACCTGATCCGTTGCCGTTATTCAACGTATTCATCCGCAGCGACCAATATAGTTTTGTGCGCCACGGTGTCCCGTCTCTCATGATCGACGTTGGCGCCGCTCCCGGATCGCCCGAGGCCGATATCATCAAGGCGTGGCGCACCGAGCGATACCATGCACCCTCGGACGATGCCAATCAGCCTGTCGACTTGGCCACCGCCGCGGGCTACGAGGAAGTCATCCGCGCGTTGGCCATCGAGGTCGCCAACGACCCCAAGCGGCCTCAATGGAAACCTGACAGTTTCTTCCGCCGCTACGCCGAGGCTGCAAGCCCATGAGCGTCAGCCTGGACCCGTGTTGTTGCGTTGAACAAGTCCCGACACCCACCAGCCGGCATGCAGGCGAGCCGGCTCAATCGGTACCTGCACCGCATCTACTTGTTATTGAGGGGCGGGCCTAAGTCCCTGGGTTTCGCGGGCGAAGCCGCCCCTGGTTGGTGCGACACGCTGGCGCGGCCGAATCCGCGCGGAGAATAGGACAGCAGTCGGTCAAATAGCCCTCGCGAGGCGGCGTCGCGGTGCATCCAAGGCGTGCTCCACTGGAGGGACGGTGCTCCGCGCTTGCCCGCTTGCAAGGACAGAGAACTTGCGCGGTTCTGCCACAAAGTCAACAGGCGCACCCGATCCTGAGTTTTGAATTGCGACATCTCATGCGCAATCGACGTATCACGCTGCATCGGTGCATCAATTACAGAGGTCTCAGTTGCGGGACTGCCAGCCAATGGTCCGGACTTTCGCGGGCGAAATTCTGTCGGCGAAAATACCTGCGGCTCAAGATGAGGTGTCGCAAATGCAAGCGGCGGTGCGAAAGGCATTGCGAAAGAAATTGCACGCGGCGCCTGCACAGATCCTGACGCATTCACTAGGCGCGCAGACCCAGCGCTTTGTAGCTCGCAGGCTAACGCGCCGGGCGGCATCAGGCTGCCAAACAGCAGCGCGATCAGCAGGCCTTCGCGCAGCCCATCGCTGAGCGAGGGCCGCTGAGCAGAGATAACGCCGCCTATCGGTTCCATTCCCGACATGCCCGAATGATCCTTCATCGCTGGTGAACAGCCCCAAGCATCTGCGTCGCGCGCAAAGCCGTGCGCGACATGCGTCACATATCTTCGCCTAACAGATGCGGTGTGTTGCGGATCACAACATAACGCCGTGAGATTTCCCGTTATGTCGTGGCTGCGTTGCGACGGGAAAAAGATGATTAGGCGTCAGGCGCGCGGTACTGCGCTCGGCCTGTTTCCCAGTCGCGTCCGTTGAACGGTCTTACGGTCATGGATTCGATGCTGCCTGTATCGATGCAGCGAGCGTTGACGCTGACTCCATCGGGGTGAGAGCGAGGAATATAGAAGGATTTCACTCCGCAAGTCGCGCAGAACAAATGCTTCGCGACCTGTGTATTGAAAGTATAAGTTGTAAGCGCCTCGCTGCCGCTGAGCAATTTGAATCGCTCGGACGGCACGATCAGGTGAAGAAATCCGAGCTTGCTGCAAATCGAGCAATCGCATTCATCTACTGTAATAGCTGCGGGCGCAAAGACCTCGAAACGGACGCGGCCGCAGTGACAGCCGCCGGTGTGAGTGGGCATTATCAAAACCCCTGCCGATAGCCTTCGCCAGCACCGATTCCGCCCCGCTGATGTGCTCGGCCGCATGCAGCATGTGGTGGTGATTGTTCCAGTAAATGCCTACGAATGATGATGGCGATAAGACCATCGCTGAAGGCCTCGAGCCGGTGCCCATGGGACGTCTAGTGTTTGTGCTCTTGCGCAGTGAGATCGTTGAGCAAAGACATCAGTCGATCCGGGCCGCCTGCCATGGTGGTGTCGGTGATGTATTTGCCGTTCACGACGAATGTGGGGACCGAGGAAACCCGATACCGGTGCACGAGCTGATCGGCTCTTTGCATCGCAGTGTCGACGTTGAAGCCGTGGTAATCCTTTTCGAAGTCGGTCTCCGACAGTCCCAGCTTTTTGATGAATGCGAGTTGTACGCGCTCCGCTGCGGCCGCATTTTCCGGATCGGGGCCGATCAGGGGATCGCCGCTCACTTGAATTTCCTTGAATATCTCGCTGTGCACGTCGTTCACTTTGCCCATGCCTTCCAGTGTGTAGAAGAGCCGCGCCAACGATCGATGGCCTTCGTTCCATTCCACGGGCACGCGGGTGAACGTGACATAGGCGGGCTTGCTCTTGAGCCAGTTCAGAACCGTGGGCTCGAGTGCATAGCAATGCGGACACGCGTACCAAAAAAACTCCAGGACTTCGACTTGTCCGGCGCCCACGTTGGTGGGCTGCGCCGGCACCACGCGCGTGTAGTTCACTCCGTCCTGCCACTGGGTACCGCCGGCCGCGGCGGCCGAAGTACTTGATGTCGCCGCAGCGACCGTCGACGCCACAGCCGCCAACAATCTATTCTGCGATCCGGTGTCTCCGGGAGTTTCCTCAACTGTTTCAGAACCGTCTTCGTTGAGACGCGTCATTGTCAACGGCTTCGAGGCGTCTGCGGCGGTCATGCCCGGCACACCCGGTGCGGTGGTCTTGACCGCCGGCGTAGTGGCAGGTGCGGGTGCTTTCGCGGGTGCGAGTCCCGATGCCTCCTGCCTGCCGCAAGCCACCAATAGCAGCGCCACGCCAAGCCCCAGCAAAAACGGCAGCACGCGAGGTCGCATCAGCGGATTCCTTGCACGTAGGACGCGAGATTGCGAATGTCATCGGGCGAGAGGCGCTTCGCGATGGTCTGCATGATGCCGTTCGGTCCCGTCGCTCGAGTGCCTGAGGCGTAGTTACTCAGCTGCTTGGCGACGTAGCTGGATTGTTGGCCGCGCAGTGCTGGAAATTTCGCCGGTTCGTTGCCCTTGCCGGTTGCGCCGTGGCAGGCCATGCACGCCGGAATGCCGCGCGTTTGATCGCCGCCTCGATACAATTTCTCGCCCGCTTGCCAGTAGGAGGGATCCGCTTCCAATCCTGTATTGGTCAGACTGTCAAAATACAGCCCTAAATCGGCCATGTCGTCCGCCGTCAAATTCGCTGTCATCGGCATCATGACCGGGCTCGAGCGTTTACCGGTTTTGAAATTGTTGAGCTGGTCCGCGATGTAGTCGGCGCCCAGCCCTGCGAGGCTGGGCCACTCTGGATTCGCGCTGTTGCCGTTGGCGCCATGACAGGCCTGGCAAGTAGCAGCCTTGGTGGCGCCGGCTTCGACGCTGGCAGCGGGGATTGCAAGGGTCGTAACGAGAGTGCCGGAAAGTGTTGCTGCGAGAATCCAAAGCCGCTTCATGACGCCCTAATACCCCATTTTATTGTGACCCGCTGTCAACCTTAAATTGTACACTAGAGTCAATAATTTGCGTCCCGCCGGCGGCCATGACGACCTATTCCAACGTGAAATTCATGACCAGCGCGGCAGAAGCGCATCAGCTTGCGGCAGATTTAGGCAGCGAGGTCGCGTTTGCCGGGCGCTCCAACTCGGGCAAATCCACCGCGATCAATGCCATTACCCAACGTACCGGTCTGGCGCGTGTCAGCCGGACTCCCGGACGCACTCAGCTCATCAATTTTTTCGAGTTGACGCCCGAGCGGCGGTTGGTGGACTTACCGGGGTACGGATTCGCCAAAGTGCCCGAGCGAGTGCGCCAGCACTGGCTGGCACTGATGCAGCATTATTTCAACGTCCGCGAATCGCTGGTGGGATTGATGCTGATCGTCGACAGCCGGCGCGGCCTCGGCACTCAGGATGTCGCGATGCTCGAGTGGATTCTGTCAAGAAATCGCTTCGCGCATGTTTTGTTGACAAAAGCAGACAAACTGAACCGGCGCGATTCACAGCGTGTTCTTAAGGATACGTTGGCAGCCGGCGCGGATGCTGCGGTATCCGCGCAACTATTTTCCGCGCACAGCAAGCAGGGAATTGAGGAAGCGCGCGAGGTCATGGACCGCTGGCTCCAGCTTTAAATAAAAAAGCCCCGATGGACGCTTTTGGCAACCATCGGGGCAGACCAACCCGGCATGGGGATGACAAACCGGGTCATGCTCGCTCAGGGAGAAGAGCGAGGAGCGTCTTAAACGCTCAATTGGTTAGATGGGGATGGTTCGCGAAAGTTCCAGTCCTTTGAAAGTCATTTTTTTGGCGGCGCCCGCAGCAAAGCATCTCCCGCCACAGAGGCAATATTGCGCCAATTTTTGTGCTAGTGCGTGGGTTTAATGCGCATCATTACGGGCTCTGCCTAATGTGCTTCATCCCAATTGCGGCCAACCCCTACGTCCACCTTGAGCGGGATCGATAAATCCGCAGCGCGGATCATGTGTGTCCGTGTTTGTCCTACGAGCGTCTCAATCGCCTCATCCGCGACCTCCAAGACCAGCTCGTCATGCACCTGCATGATCAACCGCGCCGGAATCCGCGAACTTTGCAGCCAGGAATCCACATCGATCATGGCGCGCTTGATGATGTCGGCGGCGGTGCCTTGCATGGGCGCGTTGATCGCGCTGCGCTCCGCGTATTGGCGCAGCGCGGCGTTGCGCGACTGAATTTCCGGTAAATAGAGCCTGCGGCCAAACACAGTTTCCACATATCCGGTTTCACGCGCTTGGCGACGCGTCTCCTCCATGTAGCGGCGCACGCCGGGATAGCGTTCAAAATAAAGATCCATGTATTTCTGCGCGTCGCCCCGAGCGATACCCAGTTGCCGGGCCAGCCCGAATGCGGACATGCCATACATGAGACCGAAATTGATGACCTTCGCCGAGCGGCGCTGATCGACGCTGACCTGATCCAACGACGTGCTGAATACTTCTGCAGCCGTGGCTTGATGAACGTCTCGATCCTCCGCGAAGGCGCGCAGCAGACTCGCGTCCCCCGATAGATGCGCCATGATGCGAAGTTCGATTTGCGAATAATCCGCGGCCACAAGCGAGTGGCCGGCCGGCGCAATGAAAGCCTGTCGGATCCGGCGTCCCTCTTGAGTTCGAATCGGAATGTTTTGCAGGTTCGGATCTTGCGACGACAGCCTTCCGGTCGCCGCGACAGCTTGATGATAAGAAGTGTGTATGCGTCCCGTGTCAGGATTGATCTGCAGCGGCAAATTGTCGGTATAGGTGGATTTGAGCTTAGCCATGCCCCGATATTCCAAAATCAACTTTGGCAGCGGATAGGTTTCGGCAAGTTCCTCGAGCACGTCTTCCGCGGTCGAGGGTTGACCGGTCGGTGTCTTGCGCATCACCGGAATGCCAAGCTTGCCGAATAGAATTTCTTGCAGCTGCTTTGGCGAGTCCACGTTGAAAACCCCGCCGGCCTCCTTGTGCGCCAGCGTTTGCAGCTCCAGCATGCGCGTCGCCAGTTCCGCGCTTTGCGCCTTGAGCAACCCGCGGTCCACCAGCACGCCGGCACGCTCCATGCGGAAAAGCACCGGCACCAGCGGTTGCTCGATGCTCTCGTAGACGAACTTTAGTCCCGGAACAGCCTCGATTTGCGGCCATATCGCCCGATGCAGCTGCAGCGTGATGTCCGCATCTTCGGCCGAATATTCCGCAGCGCGGTCGACATCCACCTGGTTGAACGTAATTTTTTTCGCGCCCTTGCCCGTGAGTTCCTCGAAGTCAATGGTCTTGACGCCGAGGTATCTCAAGGCGCTCGCATCCATTTCGTGGCGTGTGGCGACGCTGTTCAGCACGTAGGATTCCAACATGGAGTCGAAGCGCTGGCCATTGAGCGCGATGCCGTAGTTGGCCAAAACATGCGCATCGAATTTTAGGTGATGCCCAAGTTTGGCCTTGGTCAAATCCTCGAGCACGGGCTTCAATGCCGCCAGCACCTTGTTGCGATCGAGCTGGTGCGGCGCGCCCGCG
This sequence comes from Gammaproteobacteria bacterium, assembly GCA_041690895.1. GTDB lineage: Bacteria > Pseudomonadota > Gammaproteobacteria > Steroidobacterales > Steroidobacteraceae > Bog-1198. Next base: position 33,345 of record JBEPVT010000001.1, on the reverse strand, counting down.
TAATCGTGTCCCAGCGGTACGTACGCACCCTCGCCTGGCGCGACCGAGAATGACACGCCCACGATTTGTGCGCGCATATAGTCCAAGCTGTCGGTCTCGGTATCAAACGAAATGAGCGGCGCAGCGCGCAGCTTTCCGAGCCACACATCGAGTACCTCTTCCGACATCACCTTGTGGTAGTCACGCGGCGCCGGCGTGTTGACCACGGCAACGGCCGCCGCGATTTGACTGCCGCCGGCATTGCTGGTCTCGGCAATCACCACATCAATCTCGACGCTGCCTTCGGCGACCGCTGCTTCAGGCTCGGCGCCCAGCGACTTGAGCAGCGCCCGAAGTTCCAAGCGCGTGTACAACTCGCGCAGCCGCGCCAGGTCGGGCGCGCCGCAGCTCAGCTGCTCTGCCGTCACCTCGAGCGCCAGCGTGCAATCGATAGTGGCGAGCTTGCGCGACAACTCCAGCATGGGTAGCTGGTTGCGCAAATTCTCGCCTACCTTGCCTGCGATCTCGGCGGCGTGAGTAATCAGGGCATCGAGCGTTTGGTATTGGTTCAGCCACTTCGCCGCAGTCTTCGGTCCAACGCTGGTGACCCCGGGAATGTTGTCGGAAGTGTCCCCGACCAGCGCCAGATAATCGACGATCTGCTCCGGAAAAACATCGAACTTGGCTTTCACGCCGGTGCGGTCGAGTCGCGTATTGCTCATGGTATTGAGCAATTCGACCTTCGGCCCCACCAGCTGCGCCATGTCTTTGTCGCCGGTCGAGATCAACACCTTGAAACCGGCATCCGCGCCCTGCGTCGCAAGCGTGCCGATCACATCGTCCGCTTCGACCCCAGGCACGCGCAGCAGTGGCACCCCCATTGCGCCGACCACGTCGTACAGAGGCTGGACCTGCGCTCTGAGATCATCCGGCATCGGCGTGCGATGCGCCTTGTATTGCTCGAAAAGATCGTCTCTGAAAGTGCGGCCCGGCGCGTCGAACACCACTGCGATGCGATCGGGCGCTTCTTCCTTGATCATTTTGTTCAGCATGTTGAGCACGCCCAGCACGGCGCCCGTCGGCTGTCCTCCCGAGGTGGTGAGCGGCGGCAGCGCGTGGAACGCGCGATACAAATAGCCCGAGCCGTCGACCAAGATAAGTTTGCGGGTGCTCATGATCGCAAACCTTTACGGATGCGTCGCGGGCGGCGGAGAGCTCGGCGAAATGGGCGCAGGCGCGGCTGGCGCTGGGCTCGTTGCCGAACCGGCACCTTCCGGTGCCGGACTGGCCGTGCCCCTGCCGCTCGCAGGCTTGGCAGGTGCGCTGGGCAGCGTAGGAACGGTGCGCTTGTGCTTCTGCGCGTCGGGCCTCATCAAAGGTCCTTTTTGACCGCAACCGATGACACCCCCTGCGAGGCAGACAGTGAGTACAAGTTGCACAAACTTCATGGCGGCAAGTATACCGCGCTGCGCGCCGCCGGTTGGGCCAGGAACTTCTGTCCTGTAGGGCTTTACGTGGGCGCAGGCCCGGCGAATCTCAGATTAAGTAGGTTGCGCTAGATCGCGCGGGTGTGCGGTCGCCATGGGAAGGCGCGGCACCTTATACTGGCGCCTATGAATAAATATCAGTCGCGTGCTGCCCTCGCATTTTTTTGCGGTCTGTGCATCGCGGCGGTTCTCTCAAGCTGCGCGCGTTCGAATTTGGCAACCGCGCCGGACGGCGCGCGCGCACCGCTCGCGGCCGGCGCCCCAATCGCAGTGACTCGCGCACTGCGCAGTCATATCGACACCATTGTCGTCATTTACGCCGAGAATCGCGCGTTCGACAATTTGTACGGCAATTTTCCCGGTGCACGGAATTTAAGCGAAGTCATCGATCGCGATGGCCGGCCGCTGCCGGGCTTTCACCCGCAGTTGGACCGCGATGGCAGTGTGCTGCCCGTTCTGCCGCCCACCTGGGGCGGTGTAACCGCGGCCGGCGTAACGCCTGTCGTCACGCAACAGCAGAGTGTCGGCTTGCCCAATGCGCCGTTTTCCATCGAGCATGGCTTCACGGCGCAAGCGCAGGTCACGCTATCGACCGCGACCGTCACACGCGATTTGTGGCATCGCTTTTTCGAGCACCAGATGCAAATCGACGGCGGCAAGAACGACGGCTACGCTGCCTGGTCGGACGCCGGTGGACTCGCGCTGGGACATTATGACTACAGCCATTCGTCGCTGTATGCGTTGGCGCGGGAATTCGTACTTGCCGACAATTTTTTTCAAGGTGCTTTCGGCGGCTCGTTCCTGAATCACCAATACTTGATTTGCGCTTGCGCCCCGGAATATCCCAACGCCAATACGGCAGCGGCGAAGCCTTCGATTGCGGTACTAGAAAGAGACGCCGCGGGCGGCTATCTGCCGCGCCTAAAGACTGCGACCACGCCACCGACATCAGCGCTCGACGCGCCGCCCACTTTCGCCAGAAGCGGCGATATTGCGCCGCTCGACTATTTCGGCGACGGCAAGTTCCACGCCGTAAACACCATGCAGCCTCCGTTCCAGCCGAGCCGTAACAAGCCCGCGGCAGGCGACGCCAGCTTCGCGTATGCGGATTCGAACAACGCAACGACGCTGCCGTCGCAAACTCAGGTCAACATCGGCGATGCACTGGATGCAAAAGGCGTTGCGTGGGCGTGGTACGCGGGCGCATGGAACGCCGCCGTGAGAGACGGCACGCGGCCGCCATCTAAAACGCGCGAAGTGATCTACGCGCCGCAGACCGCGGGCGGTAACCCCGATTTCCAGGCGCATCACCAGCCCTTCAATTATTACGAACACTTCGATCCTAAGACTCACGCGCAGCATCGCGCGGCGCACCTAAAGGATTACGAAGATTTGCTGGCGGACACCGCAGGCGGCCGATTGCCGCCGGTGGTTTTCTACAAGCCGCAAGGCAATTTGAACCAGCATGCCGGCTACGCCTCAATCGCGGATGGCGATGCGCATATCGCAGATCTGGTCGCGAAACTGCGCGCAGGTTCGCAGTGGAATCACATGCTGATCGTGATCACATACGATGAATTCGGCGGTGCATGGGACCATGTCGCTCCGCCGCTGGGCGATCTATTGGGCCCCGGCGCGCGCATTCCGGCGTTGATCATTTCACCATTTGCCAAACGCGGTGTCGTTGATCACACACAATACGACACAGCATCGGTTCTGCGTCTGCTCACCCGTCGCTTCGATCTCGAAGTCCTGCCGGGAGTTCTGGAGCGCGACGCCGGACTCGTCGCGCATGGCGCGCCGCCCATGGGCGATCTTACCAACGCGCTCGAGCTGCGCTGACCGTAACCCGCGCCACCGCGGGCTGCTCTGTTGTTACTTCTGCTTCACCGGCGGCGGTGACGGAGTGCCGGGCGGGGACTTGGGCGGCGCGTTGACGGGCTCGGCGCTCACCAAGTTCACATCGAAAATCAATAGCGAATTGGGCGGTATCTTCGGCTGCGATCTCGTCCCGTAGGCGAGTTCGGGCGGAACGAACAGTTGCCATTTCGCACCCGGTTTCATCATCACCAAGGCTTCTTGCCAGCCCTTGATGACGCCATTCACCGGGAAGGTCGCGGGCACGCCACGAGAATACGAGCTGTCGAATTCCGTGCCATTGATCAGCTTGCCGCGATACTGCACCGTCACACTGTCGGTAGGGCCTATAGCCGGCGCTTTTCTATCTCCGGCGGAGAGGATTTTGTATTGCAGGCCCGAGGCCGTGGTGACGACGCCTTTTTCCTTGCCGTTGCGCGCCAAGAATTCCTTCGCGACGATTGCATTGCGTGCGTTCATGGCATCGCTCGCCGCGCGCGCGTAAGCCTGAATTTGCTGTTGTTCTGTGGGTGAAGGCAGCCTGCCCTGCAGGCCCTCCTTGAGGCCGCGCACGACCGCATCGGGCACGACCGCATCGGGCGCGATGCCCGCGCTGTGCATTTGCGCGCCGAAGACTAGACCGAACAAATAGCTGATTTGATCAGGTGTGGGAGCCGGCCCCGGATCCGCACCCGGCGCCGTGACCGGCGGCGGTTTCACGGCGGGCGGTGGAGTTTGTGCCTCGCCCAGTGTTGCGATACCAACCAAAACTACAAAGCAGAATATTTGGCGCCATAATCCAACGGTGGTTTTTTTCATGGCGCAAAAGATACGCCTCTTGCGGTGACAAATGCCAGCGCAAAATTATGGCGTGAGAGCACCGCGCCTGATGACAGCCATAGTAATACGTGAAATACATATGAGCTTTTGCGCATCGTTGATGATTTCGATCGTCCAAACATGCGTTCGGCCGCCCAAATGCGCTGCGCGCGCCGTGCCGCTGACCAGGCCGCTGCGCACGGCACGCACATGATTGGCATTGATTTCCTGGCCGACGACTTGGTACTCCGCCGCATCGACGCACATAGCCGCGCCCATGCTTCCCAGGGTTTCGGCGAGCGCCACCGAGGCTCCGCCATGCAGCAGTCCATAAGGCTGCACGGTGCGTGTATCGACGGGCATTGTGCCGCGAACGAAGTCCTCGCCGATTTCAGTGAATAGAATGCCGAGAGTGCCTATGAGCGTCCCCTGTCTGTTGCTGTTCAGTTCCTCAACGGTTCGCAGGCTGCGCCAAATGTTCATTCGTGATCCTTGAGTTTTGCGGCGACCTGACGGTAAGCCTCGCGAAATGGAATGCCCTCCTTGGCCACCAGCGCATTCGCGGCGGCAGCGGCGTGTATTGCAGGATCGAGCCGGATATTTTCCGGGCGAAAGCGTACGCCGTCGAGAGCACCCGGCAATATCGCAAGAGTCTGGGAGCAGGAATCGATGCCACGAAACAGCGGCGGTTTGATCAGCTGCAAATCGCGGTGATATCCCGAGGTCAACTTTTGGGTGATGCCAAGTACTTCATTCAGCGCTGCGTGCGCCACGATGCTGCGGCCGCGCATCAGCTCAAAGACATCCGGATTGCGTTTTTGCGGCATGATCGAAGATCCGGTGGTAAAGGCCTCCGGCAAACTTACGTAGCTGAACTCTTGCGAATAAAACAACACCAGGTCGGCTGCAAGACGGCCTGTGTCCTGCGTGAGCAAAGTGATTTCGAATAACAGCTGCGCCTCGGCTTTGCCGCGCGACAATTGCACCGCCGTCACCGGCTCTTGGGTCACCGCAAAATCGAGCCGACGGCGCGTGATTTCGCGGTTGATATCGAGATTCGGCGTGCCGAATCCGGCGGCGGATCCCAGCGGATTTTTGCCGATCCGCCGCTGCGTGAGTTGCAAGCCTTCCGCAGCGTCGCGCAATTCCGCGGCGTATCCCAAAGCCCAAAGCGCGACGCTGCTCGGCATAGCTTGCTGCATGTGAGTGTAGCCGGGAAGCTCTTGATCGCCGTGGCGGGTCGCCAAGGCTTGCAGCGCGCTGGCCACCGCGAGTGCGCCTTGGGCGAGGGACTCGGCGGCATCGCGCATGTACAGCCGCAAGGCGGCAAGCACCTGATCGTTTCTCGAACGCCCGGTGTGCAGGCGTCCGCCGGTCGCGCCGATGCGCGCGGTGAGCAAATTCTCGATGGCAGTCTGACAATCTTCTTGGTCCAACGAAATGCGCCATTTGCCTTGTGCGTGCTCCTCGCCGATGGCGGTCAAAGCGTCGCGTATGGCGCTAAGATCCGTCGGCGAGAGTAACTTTTGTTCGCCCAGCATTTCCGCATGCGCGATGCAGGCGCGGATGTCGTGAGCAACCAAGCGATTGTCGAGGGCATGGTCCTCGCCCGCGGTGTATTCAAGCACCTGCGCATCGAGCGGCGTTCCCTTTTCCCAGAGGCGGGTCATGACCGGATCATCGGTGCGCCAGCTGTTCCGCTGGGCTCAAGGCCTTCAAGTCCGCGACCACCAGGGTTCCCGTGCCCTCGTTGGTAAAAACCTCCGCCAGCAAACTGTCGGGAGCTTTATAGCTGATGACATGCACACGGCGTACGCCGCTGCGAATCGCGCTCTCGATGGCTGTCGCCTTGGGCAGCATCCCCGCCTTCAGGCTGCCCTGGTCGCGCAGACGTTTCAACCCGAGGATGTCGGTGTACGAGATGACGGAGCCCGGCTCGTCGACGCTTTCCAAAATTCCCGGTGCACCGGTGCACAGCACCAACTTTTCCGCGGACAGCGCGCCGCCGATCGCAGCAGCGACGGTATCGGCATTGATATTGAGCAACGTGCCGTTGGAATCCGCGGACAGCGGGCTGACGACCGGCATCAGACCGCTCTCCAGCAATTTTTCGAGCACCGCCGAGTTCACCGAGTCGATGTCGCCGACGAATCCATAGTCCACGGTCTCGCTCGAGCCTGCGAGCGTTATGGGCGGGCGTTTGTGGGCGCGAATCAATCCTGCATCGACGCCGCTCAAACCAATCGCCTCGATATCGAGCGCGCGACATATCGCCAAAATGCGAGTGTTGATCAGACCGTTGAGCGCCATGACGGTCACGTCGATGGATTTCTGGTCCGTTACCCGCCGTCCCTCGACCATGCGCGTGTCGATTCCCAAGGTCGCCTGCAAATTATCCAGCTGCGGACCGCCGCCGTGCACCAGCACCGTCTTGATGCCGACCTGGTGCAGGATGGCGACCTGCTCGATCAAGCTACGGGTCGACGCCTCGTCGCTGAATACCGCGCCGCCGGCTTTGATGACGAAAATCTTGTTCTTGTACATGCGAATGTACGGCGCAGCGCTTTTGAGCGCTCGCACAGCGACGGACGGATCAGGTCGGCTCAGGATCATTGAAACTCCGATACGGCAAACGGTCGGATCGGCATTTTTAGGCATGCTCCTGGGCCAACATGCGATGCAGTACAGCCATCTGAACCGGCAATCGGTTGAACGCCTCGCGCTTCACCACCGCGCGCGGACCGTCGAGAACTTCATCGGCCACGGCGACGTTGCGGCGCACCGGCAAGCAATGCATGAGCTTCGCATCCGGGAGGGCGCGTTCGAACCAGCGCTCACGAATGCACCAGTCCGATAGCTCGGCGCGCAGGCGCAAATCGGCTTCCACATCGCCGTAGTACATGGTGGTGCCCCATTCCTTCGCGTACAGCACGCTTGCGCCGGCCAGCGCCGCACCGCGATCGGAGGTCTCGGTCACGGACCCGCCGGCATCTTGCGCTGCCACGCGCGCTTTCTCCATGATTTGCTCCGGCAACGCAAATCCTTCCGGGCGCAGCACTACGACTTCCATGCCGCGCATCGCGGCCATATGCGCCGTCGCAGCCGGCACAGCCAACGGCAACGCTTTCGGATGATAAGCCCAGCTCAGCACGAACTTGGCGCGCGTCGGAATCTTGAGTTCGTCCATGGTCCGCCAGTCCGCCAAGGCTTGGCAGGGATGATTCATCGCGGATTCCATATTGATCAGCGGTTTGTCGCATAGCTTGTCGATCATGCCGAACAGCGCTTCATTCAAGTCGTTGTCTAGGTTTTTGCCGTCCGCAAATGCGCGCACCCCCAGCACGTCGCAGTATGAGGCGAGCGCCGGAATGCCTTCGCGAATATGTTCCGCGGGCGCGCCCTTCATGATCACGTTTGGCCGGGTTTCCAGCTGCCACGTGCCCAACCCCGGGTTGATGACGAACGCGCTGCCGCCGAGGCGCGCCATGCCGGCCTGAAACGATGCGAGCGTGCGCAGCGACGGATTGAAGAACACCAAGCCGAGGATTTTATTGGCGAGCGCCCTCGGCTCCGGCTTGTCCTGCAGCGCCTGGGCCAAGCTCAGCAGATCCAGTATCTGCTCGCGGCCAAAATTTGCCAGATCGAGAAATCGCTTCATGCAGATATCTTCGACAGCGCATCGCTCAACATGTCCACATGGCCTTCATTCAAGATGTAGGCGGGCAGCAGGCGCAGAATGTGCGGATCGCCGCTCGTTCCGGTGAGAATGTTTTTAGTCATGAGTGCCGCCTGAACTTCCCTGGCGGGGCGTGAAGTCCTCAAGCCAAGTAAAAATCCTGCGCCTTGCACGCCCGTGACCGGCCCGATGACGCAACTCGAGCGTATGTAGGCCGAGACCTGGCGGACGTTGGCCAGCAGTCCTTCCGACTCGATCGTCTCGATCACCGCCTCCGCCACAGCGCAAGCCATCGGCCCGCCGCCGAAAGTCGTTCCCATGTCGTCGTACTTTAATTGGTTGGCAATGCGGCGCGATAGCAGCAGAGCGGATACTGGGAAGCCGTTGCCGAGCGCCTTTGCTGCGGTAATGATGTCCGGCGCGACGCCGTAATAATTGGCGGCGAACGGCGTGCCCGTGCGGCCTACCCCACATTGCACTTCATCGAATATCAATACCGCGCCGACCTCGTCGCAGCGTCGTCGCAGCGCTTCGAGCATCGGTTTGCCCACATCGTAGGCGCCGCCGACTCCTTGAATCGGCTCGACGATGACGGCCGCCGTCTCGCGGTCGATGTGCTGCGGGACGGCGCCCGGGTCATCGCGCGGCGTGAAGCGAACATCAAAGGGCGTGCGCGGAAAACCGTACCATTTCTCGATCGCGCCCCAGGTCACGGCACCCGCGGCGGCGGTTCTGCCGTGAAATCCCTGCTCCAGCGCGACGGCTTTGCTGCGTCCTGTGATTTTAAATGCCAGCTTCAAAGCATTTTCGTTGGCTTCGGCGCCGCTGTTGACCCAGAACACGGTGTCGAGGCCGAGGCCCACGAACTTGGTTAAGCGCGCGGCTGCGCGCTCGCGAATGGCCATGGGCAGCGCGTTCGTTTGAAACGCCATCTGCCGTGCTTGGCGCCCGAGCGCCGCGAGCCAGCGCGGATGGGCGTAGCCTAAACCCGCGACTGCGTGGCCGCCGTAAAAGTCCAACACCTTACGGCCGTCGCGCGCATATAGCCAAACGCCTTCGCCATGCGCCACTTCGATGGGGTACTGTGCAAACACCTGCGCTAAATGACTGGCATGTGCCGCCGTGGCGGAATTTGTCGCAGCCATTTTCTTTAAGTCCATCCGGGTGCGGGCGCGGTGAGACCGGTGGTTTCTGCCAAACCTAAGAGCCGGTTCATCCACTGGATGGCGCCGCCGGCGGCACCCTTGTTGAGATTGTCGACCACCGACATGACAGCGATGGAATTATCGTTGGTGACGGCGCTCAAATTTGCGTAGTTGCTCGTCGCCACATCCTTGACGCGCGGCGGCGCTGCTGCGACACGCACGAAAGGACAGCCTTGGTAGTACGACTGCAAAGCTTCCAGAGCCTGCGCCGTCGAGATTGAAGTCTTTAGGCTGGCTTGCACCGTGACGTGGATGCCGCGTGCAAAGGGGCCCGAGTGCGGCACGAAATTGAAGTCAGCCTCGACGCCCGTCGCCAGCTTCGCGCAGGCGGCGATCTCAGGCACGTGCCGATGACTCAGTGCGCCATAGCTGTACAGATCGCTGTGCCGGTGCGGATGATGCGTGCCTTGCACAGGCTTGCGGCCCGCACCCGTGCTGCCGGTGATGCCGCTGACAAAAAGACGCGTGTCGGTCAACCCCAGAGCTAACAACGGCACGCTGGCTAGCAGCGTTGCAGTCGCAAAACAACCAGGATGCGCGATATGAGGTGTGGGTGACTTCTGCAAATGCTCCGGCACGGCGCAGGTGAATTCGCGGATTCTGCCCGGGGCGCCGTGCGCGTGCTTGTATACGGCCTCGTAGGCAGCCTGGCTGGCGTAGCGAAAGTCAGCGGAGATGTCCACGCAATGCACGCGCCTGCCCGCGGCTGCCGCGGTCGACAATAGTCGGTCGACGAGAGCGGCAGAAACGCCGTGTGGCGCAGCGGAAAACAATGCCGACAGCGGCTCGCGGCGAATGACCGCATGCACCTCATCGGGCGCCGCAAATTTAAGATCCGGATAGGCGCTGCGCAAATGCTCGAATGCCGCGGCCACCGGCGCGCCTGGCTGGCTGTCGGAGAGTATCGCTGCGACGGTGAGCTGCGGATGGCCGGCGATCAGGCGTAAAAGCTCGCCGGCGACATAACCGGTGCCGCCGAGCACAATGGCCGGCGTCGCGGTGCTCATGCGCCCACTACCTTAGGTTCGCGCGCATTGCGCAATCCCAGCGAGGCGATGATGTGATCGCCGAGATCGGCGGGATGGCTGATGGCATTGAAGGCTTCGACGTTCATTTGCTCGCGGATGATTTCGATGCCGACTTGATTGTCGGTGGCGGGGCCGGTTACCGCGCACGGTTCGATCCCGAAGCGCTCGCGCAGTAATTTCACGCCGCCCCACGCCGCCACCGGATCGTTCGCCGACAGAACGACGGCGGTGAGCGCGGCCTTAATGTCCGGCTGTCGCAGGATGGACTCCACGCCGTAGGTTCCCAGCAAGCCGTCGCCCAATTCGAACACAATCGCGTCGGGTTGACCGGCAGCCATTTCCGTGAGCATGGTTCGGGTCAGCGCGGGTCCGCATTTCGCGGTGGTGGTCACGATGCCTAGGTCGGTGAACAACATCGTGCGGCGGGCGCCCGAGTCCTCGAAGGCCATGATGTCGCGGCGCAGGGAAACGCCGGTGGCTTTGAAGGCGTCCACCACCAAGCCGCGATGGCGCATGCGCGCAATGATGGCGGAGGCGGCCGCGGTCTTGCCAGCCTCCATGCAGGTTCCGGCTAGGGCCACGACCGGCACGCCGCGCGCGTCGAGCGGGGCGGCGTAGTCCAAAGCCTTGAAACCGACCTTCGCGGGGACGCCGATGCGCTCGCCCAGGTAGGGGAACGTCAGCACCGTGCCCAAGACCTTGCAATCGAAGGGTTTACCCTTATCCTGCGTCGCGGAATCGCATATCCCCAGCACGCCGCCGATATTGAGCATTTGAATGATTTCGCCCGGCTTGAGAGTTGCGGGAATGTGGCCCGAATAACCGAACAACGCCTTGCGATGGCCCAATGCGCCGACCACGATATCGCCGCGAACCACTTTCGCCATGCGCCCGCTGATCAGCTCCAAGGTGTTGTAGTTGGCCTTGTTGTTGAGTATTTCGACCACCAGCACCAGGCCTTCTTCGCAAGGAATCTCCGCTGCGATTCGTAGCTCGTGCGACAAGCCGCACGCCTGGGTGACCGAGGCGATCTTGTCGACGACCATCGTGCGCATGCTGTTCATGGTTTGCTTAGTTCCGCACCAGCGCGTTTGTAAAACACTCCGGTCAGCGCCAGCATTTTCGAATAACCCAGGGCATCGGTCGGGGTCCATTCGCCGGCGGACTCGCCATACACGCCCTTTGATGCGGCCATGAGCGAGTAGGGGGATGTCACGCCTTCAACGAACACAGATCCCGGCCGGAATAGCACTTTTACCTCGCCGCTGACGCGAGTCTGCGAGGACTTGAGCAGTGCCTCAATATCGCGGCACGCCGGATCCAAGTGCTGACCCTCGTGCACCAAGTCGCCGTACGGCTGAGCGACACTGTCCTTGATGCGGGATTGCTTGCCGGTCAGCACTAATTTCTCAAGTTCGCGGTGCGCCGTCAGCAACACTTCGGCCGCCGGCGCTTCGAAGGCAACCCGGCCCTTGGTGCCGATTACGGTATCGCCCAAGTGAATGCCGCGGCCGATGCCGAACGGTCCGGCGAGAGTTTCGAGTGCTTCGATGACGGCAACCGCCGAGAGACGCTTGCCGTCCAGGCTATCCGGCACGCCTTGCGTAAACCCAATGGCATGACGTTCTGGGGCGCGCGGATGCGTAAACGCTTCCTTCGAAAGCACCCACGCATCGTCGGGAATGCTGCCTTGGGAAGTGAGGGTTTCCTTGCCGCCAATGGTCACGCCCCAAAGACCGCGATTCACCGAATAGGCTGCGCCAAACGCCGGCACCGGTAGCTTGTGTTCCCGCAAATACTCAAGCTGTTCCGGCCGCTTGAATGCGCGGTCGCGTACCGGAGCGATGATCTCCAACCCGGGCGCTAGCGTGCGCAGCGCGACTTCGAAACGCACTTGATCATTGCCGGCGGCGGTGCAGCCATGAGCAACCATTTTGCAGTTCAAAGTCAGTGCCATTTGCGCAATGGTCTGCGCCTGCAGCACGCGTTCGGCGCCGACGCACAACGGGTACACATTGCCCCGGCGGACATTCCCCATAATCAGGAATTTGAGCACCTGCTCAAAATACGCGCGCTTGGCGTCAATCAAGTGATGTTCGATCGCACCCAATTGTTTCGAACGCTCCGCCAGCGATTTAGCTGCGTCGGCATCGATGCCGCCCGTATCGACTGTCACCGTGATGACCGACCGCTGATAATTATCCTTCAGCCAGGGAACGCAGAAGGAGGTGTCGAGGCCGCCGGAAAAAGCCAACAGAATGGTCTCGGCGCCTTGGGCGAAAGTGGATGTCATGTGTTTTTAGCGTCCGAAGAGAGCGAACAGCCGACCCTCAAGCTTGCGCTGGGCGGCCGCGCCTGTAGTCGCGATGAAAATCGTGTCATCGCCGGAAATGGTACCGATCACTTCCGGCCATTGAGCGCTGTCGATCGCCACGGCCACGCTTTGCGCCGAGCCGATGCTCGTTTTCAGCACGGTGAGATTGGTGCCTGCCGTGTGCCGCGCACCGACGAACTGCTTCAGCGCCGCAAAATCGTTGTTGGGCGGCCGCGCCGTCTCAGGCAGCACGTAGCGATCGCCCATTTTGGCGACCCCGAGCTCGCGCAGATCTCGGCTCACGCTGGATTGCGTCGCGATGTGGCCGAGCTTGCGCAGCAGGTCCACGAGTTCGGTCTGACGGCCCACGTTCTGCTCGCGAATGATTTTCGCGAGCATAGTTCGGCGTGCCGGTGCAGTGTTGAGTTCGGGCTCGGAGCCGAGCGTTTTGGACCGTTGCATAAAATTGCACGCATCCTGCATAAAAATGCAAAAACTGTCAATAGGACTGGGTCTGGAATTAACACAGGGGCGAACAGACATGCCGATTGAAAGACATGAGCTACTGATGTCCTTGGCCGCCGCCGCGCTTCGGCGCCGCGCTCCATCCTGCCTGACGTGCGGCGATCTCGCCGGCATGATCCAGCGGTTCGCCGTCGATCGAGGCCTCAACGGCCGCGCGGATGACGGGGGAGTCCGCCGACCCCGCAGTTCGAAAGTTAGCAGAGTTCGTAGCGGGCGGCGATTGCGCCAACGTCTTTATCTTCCAATCATTGCCTTCGCGGCATGCCAGCCCTGAGCTGGCGTCGCTCCCGGTCAAGGAGAATGTTCTGCAGTAATCGCCCGATTTGCTGCGAAAGCTCAGTCCGGCCACCGCAGTGCGGGCCGGCGAGCGGTCGTCTGACAGCTGGGTCGACAACGCCTCTGCCAGTGCTGCGTTTGCAACCAGTCCCCCATGGGATCCGAGCTCGACCAATCCTCCCGACCCATGCCAGGCCAGAAACCCCAAACCCAACCCCAAGAGCAGGCTCGCGGCCATGGCTGCTGGTTGCCAGCGCTGCGGCCTCATCGAAGTCTTGTGGCGCGCTGCCTCGCGCGCGACGGACAAATCGGCCACCGCGCTCTGAGGCGTGCCGCTCTGCCCGCGAGTCGCGGCGATCAGCCGCTCCGGTACGGGTTCTTCCAACACGGCGGAAAATGCTCGCTGCAGCGCTTCGCGCAGTGCGCTATGGCGGGCGACACGCTTGGCCAGCTCCGGATCTTCAAGCATGGCCGTCTCGACGCTCGCGCGGGTTGCCGCGTCGAGTTCGCCATCCGCATAGGCCATGAGCGTTTCGTCTGAAATCGTCATGAGGGCTCTCCTTCCGGCAGCCGCAGCATTGTTTGGAGCGCATCGCGTCCGCGCGCGAGCCGGCTGGTCAGTGTTCCGAGCGGCACTTCGAGCACCTCGGCAGCGTCCCTGTAGGACAAGCCTTCGACCAATACCAGGCTGACGGCCAGGCGCTGGTCCTCCGGCAAACGGCTCAACGCCGTCCCGGCGGACCAGCGATCTATTTCCCGTTCCATGGGAGTCTCTCCGATCTGTTCACCCGCTTCCTCCGGCATAAATATTTTGGCTCGCCGCCCACGCGCTCTGAGCTCGTCGATCCAGGCGTTGCGCAAAATCTTGAACAGCCAACTATCCAAGCGCGCATCGCTGCGCCATTGATCCAGTCGTAGCAGCGCACGTTCCACCGCGATCTGCACGACGTCGTCGGCATCATGCGGGTTGCGGACCAGGTTGCGCGCGAAGCGCCTTAAGCGCGGCAGCAAAGCGACGATCTGTTCCTGGATGTTTTGCACGCTTTCGTTCGTACTCATGAGGTAGACGTTTGAGAGATGATGTTTAATCCATGCATGCTAGCAGTCTGTTAGGGCCTCCTCGCATGCTCGGCCTAGGGGCATGAGATTCATGCGTGTAAGCATCTGCATTGTAATCGCAGCGGTCATTGTCAATTCCGCCCAAGCGCAGCTGCGCTTGCCGGTCGTCCCATTGCCTGCGCTGCCGCTGCAGAAATTGACGCAAACCGTCGGCCAGGTGGGTACCGATTCCCTGCAACAGCTCAGCGATGTGCGGCGCGCGCTGCTTACCCGCTTGATCCGAGCCAACCCACGCACCATTGCCACAGATCCGCATGGCAACCCGATCGTCCGCGATGAGCTCTTAGCCTTTTCGCCCTCGACGCAGGCGATGGATGCGGCCCAGGCAAAAGGTTTCAAGGTGGTTCGCGAACAGACGACCGGCGATCTCGATATTCACTTGGTTGTGCTACAGCCGCCGCGCGCGAGCAACATCGTCAAGGCGTTGCGACAGTTGCGCGAGGCGGACCCTGAAGGCACTTATGATTTCAATCACATCTATACCGGGGTCGGTTTCGTCTCGACCGCCGGCATCGCCTCGACCGCAGCCTCGAGCGACACACCTCCGCCGCCAGGCGCCAATGCCACTCCCGCTGATCAGTCTTTGCCGCGCGTGGGCTTGATCGATTCGGGTATCGACGGCTCGCATCCGGTGTTTCATGACGCGTTGATTCATCCGTGGGGGTGCGGCGGCCGCGCACTCGCGAGCGCGCACGGCACGGCGGTCGCCTCATTGCTCATCGGTCAATCGACGCGCTTTCATGGGGTATTGAACCGGGCCGAGTTGTACGCGGCCGATGTCTATTGCAACGCGCCGACGGGCGGTGCCGTCGATGCGCTGGCCGCTGCCTTTGCGTGGCTGGCAGAGCAACACATCGCGGTGATCAATGTCAGCCTCGTAGGTCCTGACAACGCCGCGCTCGCCCAGATCGTGCGTGCGCTGACTTCTCGAGGATATTTATTGGTTGCCGCCGTGGGCAATGACGGGCCGGCGGCGGCGCCGCTATATCCTGCATCCTATCCGCATGTTGTCGGCGTCACTGCCGTGGACGCCCATCGGCGCGCGCTCATCGAAGCTGCGCGCGGCAATCAGGTGATGTTCGCCGCGCCCGGCGCCGATATGGCAGCTGCGGATGTGGGCGGAAAGTTTTCGCAAATACGAGGCACCTCGTTCGCAGCGCCCATCGTGGCGGCGTTGCTGGCGCAATCGGTAAGGGTACCTGACTTGGCGGGCAGCAACGCAGCGATCGAATCATTGGCGAAAAGCGCGATTGACTTAGGACCGCCGGGCCGCGATTTGACATATGGCTATGGTCTCGTAGGGGCCGACTATCGCAGCGATTTAGGCCAGCCGGGGCGCTGAAACGCGCGCCCGAAAAAATAAAACATCTTAGGGAAGAAACACTCGGGCGCGCTCGTATCAATAGGTGAAGGCCGCGCGCTGTGCTGCGGTCAACCAGGAGATCGACGATGAACACTAAACAGATTATTGCTGCAGTCAGCGTCGCCACCGCGTTGGCAGTTATCACGCCCGCCTACGCCTACGCCGGCGGCTTGGGCGGTTTTGGTGGTTTTGGCGGTGGGCTAGGCGGCGGGCTTTCCGGAATGTCTGGAATAAACCGCCTCGGCGGCGTCTCGGGTCAGGGTGCATTGCAGGGCCAAAGGGCGCTCAATGGCTCGCTCGACAAACCCAAGTTGCATCCCGCGGCCGATGCCGCGAAAGCAGCAAATGTCGCGAAAAAAGCTGGCTCGGTGCCAGGTGCAGCCAGCGGCGCTTCGAGCACGACCAATAGGGCCTCGAACGCGTCGCCTCCCGCATCTGCGACGGCACAAAAGTCCTCTCCCTCGGCGGACCTCGCGGGTGCCGGCGGCGTGAATAGCACGGCGAATAAGAGCGCAGTAGCGACGAACGGTGTGGGTGCGCTTGACGCGCAGCATTCGACCAGCGGAACGTCGCTCGATGTGTCGGGCGCAGGCTCGGCGACAGCATCACGCAATCCGCAGTAAGCAAACGGCAATTAGCCGCAGGTCCTACATCGGCCCGCAGCGCCCTCGCATCCGCGAGGGCGTTTGCGTTACGCAACCAGACGCTGCAGCGCAGTCGAGAAGTTGATCCACGGTGTCCAGGAGACGATCTGTGCTTGCGCAAGCTGATCCAAAAGGATCAGTGTCAGCGCAAACAAATATGCCGGATGAATCTTCCGGCGCGTGAGCAAGTCGTAGGCAAAGCAGGGCAGAAAAAACGCATCTACCAGCAAGGTTGAAGTAATCGACACCTTTCCTATATCTGAACGACCGAGAAGATGAATAACGAGCCGAAACATCGGAGCGCCCAGCAACAGTATGGTCGCCGACAACATGAAGCGCTTGTGCCA
Organism: Gammaproteobacteria bacterium; assembly: GCA_041690895.1. Taxonomy (GTDB): domain Bacteria; phylum Pseudomonadota; class Gammaproteobacteria; order Steroidobacterales; family Steroidobacteraceae; genus Bog-1198. Next base: position 16,706 of record JBEPVT010000001.1, on the reverse strand, counting down.
GTCGGATCGCTTTCGAAAATAAATCGCGGCGCCGACCAAAATGGCGAACACGGCGATGTCGAATGCGCTGAGTGCCAGAGCCAGCGGCGGCGGCGGAAACCCGTGTACTCGGCGCAGCTGTTCGATCAGCGCGGCGATCACTAGCACGACCATCGCAGCTGCGATGCCGGTAGCGATCCAGCCCACACGCTGATGCAACTGCCGCGAACCCTGGGCAATTAACAGGGACTGCACGAGGAAAATGATGATCCAAGCGCTGAACACGATCCCATGCACGTGCAGCAGAATCGACATGGGCCGAGTCTGGGTAAAGGCACTCCGAAGATAGAATGTTGGCGCGAAGCCGGCGAATACTGTGATGATCACAGCTGATGCCATCAGGACGAAAAAAAACCGCCCCGTAATGCCCGCTTTGTACAATGCGACGGTGTTCACGCGCCTACTTTGATTTCGACACGCAGCAACGGCGGCTCCCCGGGCCTGGGTTCATGTTCCACCGACTCGATGGCGTGCATCGGCTCCGGCTTCATCCAGTGAATGGACCAGTGCCCAAGATGGACCGCTGCTTCGGTGCTCGGTGAGTCTTTGACCATACCGCCAGGCTGGTGATAACGAATGTGCGGCGATTTCCCGCCGGTATCCCAATTCAGGAAAAAACTCGGCCAGCGATGGTGATGCATCGGTTCGGTCTGGCCGCTCGGCGGAACGGTAACTTCCAAAACGCGCACCAGCGCGTTCTCGAATATCACCTTATGGCTATCCGGTGCTGCCTGAACGGCGTCGTAACCGTCCGGAAAACTGGTCTTGTCGCTCGCCGCCGCGCGAACGTGCCACGCGCCAAGCGCCGTCAAACCCAGGGCCGTGAACCCAATAAATCCTTTCGTGCGTACGCGCATGGCCGCTTCCCGCTACTGCACCTTATGGCCGTCCTGCTCCTGGATATGGTCATGCGTGTCGTCAAATCGCGCTTGAATGGTCCGACCATCCGACGAAAGCGCCCAGCGTGAAATAGGGCCTTTCTGGGTCGGCCTCCAAGTCTCGTCAAATGCGCTTTGCGCCGAGCAGAGCGCCGGCAGCAGCAATCCGATCCCGACCGCACAGGGTTTTTGCATGGACTACAAATCCTTTAGTGTTCGCTTACTACTAGTTAACCGAAATCGGCCGCGTTACCCGCCACGCGGCGGCGCTGAGTGCGGCAAGCGGATCGACTATGGAGAATTGAGGAATGTACGCACCCGCTCCAGCTCCGCTTCGAGCGCTGCACGAAATCCAGGATTGTGCGGCGCCTTGCCATCCGTGTAGCCGAAGTCCGTGCGTAACTGCCCATCGACAACCGTCAAATTGCCCCAGCCGATGACCCGCTCATGCCAGAGCAGCGGCAACGCGTAGTAGCCGAGCTTGCGTTTCGGCGCGGGCGTGTAGGCCTCAAAGCGATAAACCCAACCCCAAAAGACCTCGAAACGGCGCCGATCCCAAACTAGCGGGTCAAAAGGCGTGAGCAGGCGCACCTGATCATCGGGCCGCCACTGCACGGACGCCGGCCTTTCCTCGGCCGGCCAATACCACTCGATGCCCTCGACCTGCGCGTGACCGAGACGCTGCTTGGCGCGGGCCAGGGCCGCCCTGCGTTCCTTGGCCCACTGCGGTGCTCCGTGCTGCAAACGATTCACCAGCCCACCGAGTGTGCTTGCGGGCAGCGGCGCGTATTTGCGCACGATCACGTCCACCAATGCATCCATTTTTGACACGCCGGTCGCCTTGGCGTCGTCGGCCGCAACGGGTAACTGTTCCGACACGGGCTCGCGCGCGATGTAGACGCGAGTGCCGTTATCGCGTCTTGCCACCCGCAACAAGCCGCGATAATGCATGTGATCGAGCAATTGAGTGCTGGCATTTGACGATCCGCCGAACCAATTGGTCACGCGCCCGTGGGAGAAGTGCGCGTCCACCTCTCTTGGATGCACCGCACCGCGTTCACGCACAAAAGCGAGGATAGCGTCCACTCGCTTGGCGCGAACTGGCGAGGACTTGCATGGCACCTTGCGTGGATGCATCAAGGCGTGGTGAGCGCGGGGAAGAAATCCATAGTTGACGAAAAAGTCCTCCTCGAGCGCCAGCTTCGGATAGCGGCGTTCCAGATCGCCCGCGCGATAACCGCTGACGCGGTGGCGCAGTGTCAGGTCCTGCGCGCGGGCGGGTGCACGGATGGGATCGGCCTGGACAAATCCCAGTTTCTCGACCGCGCGCTCAAGCGTGGTTGGCTTGAACAGCGAGCGCGCAATTGCATAGCGGCGCAGATCGTTTAAGGAAATTGGCATGCGGCGAATATACCGAATCCGCCGCATCGCGTTTCAGGCTGCCGAAGAGTGTCAGACTGGTCGAGTTGCCGGAGGTTTCCGGGTACATTAGGAAAATGCTGGAAACCATCGAAGTAGAAACGGCGCCGAAGCCGAACGCCGCTGTCATATGGCTGCACGGCTTGGGCGCTGACGGCCACGATTTTGAGTCCGTTGTGCCTCAATTGGTGCCGCAAGGATCGCGCGCCTGGCGGTTCATATTTCCAAATGCTCCGGTCCGCCCGGTGACCATCAACAGCGGAATGCGCATGCGAGCCTGGTATGACATCGTGGGATTGGATCGCAAGGCCGCGGAAGACGTCGCGGGATTTAAAGATACCGACCAGAAAGTGCGGGAGCTGATCGAGCGAGAGGTCACGCGAGGCATTCCAGCGAGCCGCATTGTGCTCGCGGGATTTTCGCAGGGTGGCGCCGTCTCGCTGTATACCACACCACGTCTGACGGAGAAGCTGGCGGCGGTCATGGCACTGTCTTGCTACTTGCCGAGAGAGAGCACCTTTAAGACCGAGCGAACGCCGGCAAACGATGCCACCCCCATATTCATGGCGCATGGACAATTCGACGGTACGGTACCCATGCTGCTGGGCGCAAAATCGCGAGATTATCTGCAAGCCCAGGGGTATAAGGTCGAGTGGCACGAGTACCCGATGGCGCATGCCGTTTGCGCCGAGGAAATCGCCGATATCCGGCAATTCTTATTGCGCGTGCTGCCCTAAATGACCACTCAATCGCCAGTCATGAAACGCCTCAAAGTTGCAGCAGCCAAGGCCGCCGCGCGAGCCGCTGCGGCAAAGATCCAGCTGCGCGCGGCGAAGGCGCAACTCAAGCAGGCGCGCAAACTATTCAAATTAGAGAAGAGGGCGGCGAAGCTGGCGCGGCGAAAAGTAGATACGGCAGCCGCTGCGGCTGCTGCCCGCGTCCCGCGGCCGGCAGAGGCCCTTAAACTGAAGCGGGCGATCCGCAATCCCCCCACGGTGAAGTCCGTCCGAACGGTTGGGGAGAGGCAAACCAAGGTCGAAAAAGCCGCTCCAAAAAAGCCCAAGGCGCGGATTGCCACGAAACCGCGTGCACCAAGCGCTCCCGAGACGATGCGTTCGGCAGCGGAGGTCGCGAAGTCCGTGATCGACAGGCTGCATGCGCCCCCGCCAATTCTGCCTCCGAGCCCCATTATTCCGACCGACGCGACCGTAATTCCAGGCGACTCCGCGGCTGCCGCCGCCAAGTCTTAGTGCGGCGCCGCGGGCACGAGTCCGGGGAAAACAACGGTGATCAAGATGCTCAAGAACAAGGCCGCGAGCAGCCATAACAGTTGACCCAGCACCCATACGGCGAACGCTCTGCGAGTAGTTAACCCTAAGGTTTCGCTAAATCCCATGACTTGCAGAACAATGCTCCACAGCAGCAGCAGCATGTAGGCCACGAACTGCGCCCGAAGCACGAACGCGACGAATCCGTCCACCTCAACACCCGGCTTATCGATAATGGCCGCTTCGCCGACCAGCAGTGCCGTGAATATCCACAAAACCAGCGATGCCGCCACGGGAATGCCGCCATACGCCAGCACGTGGAATACCTGGTTGCGCGCGGACTTGCCGCCGGCACGCACACCCAAGCGTCCATAAATGGCGGCAAATAAGTACATGCTCACCACACCGCCCAGGGGCCCGAATATGAAGGAGCCTCCAAGAATCTCGCCTGCGGTGGCGCTCGATCCAGAAAGTTGGGTCCGGTACACCATAATGGAGGTGGCGACGCCTTGAGCCGCGGCTAACAAGTAATCGGTGGCGCCTATGGGGCGTGTCGCCAATTCACGAAAAACGGCCCGAGGTCTGAGCCAGACATCTTTTATTGGCTGAATTTGTTCTGTTGTGGACACCGAAAGCAGCCTACGCAATCTGCGTGAGCGACTCCAGTGCCACACACAGATGACAGCAGACTTTTTCAGGACTACTCTCACAGCGAGTTCGAACGATGTTTCAGGAGAAGGATGATCATGGCAAAAAAGAGCAAGTCGAAAAAGCGCAAGTCGAAGCGTCCGATGGCTAAGGCCAAACGCAGTTCGGTTAAACGCTCGGCCAAGAAGAGCGCCGCGAAAAGAACCACGCGCCCGATGAAGGCGAAGATGAAGGTCAAGGCGAAAGCAAAGAAAGTAGCCAAAAAGCCAGCGCCCAAAAAGGTAGCCAAAAAGGCAGCGCCCAAAAAGGCAATGCCGGTGGCTGCAAAACCTGCCGCGCCGAAGCCCGCCGCGATGAAAGCTCCGCCGAAGCCCAGGCCGGCCGCACCTAAACCTGCGCCGGTTCAGTCACCTATGACTGCGTCGAACTCTACGCCGGCATCAGAGTCGGGGATGCCGCCGGCGATGAATTCGGGCGTGGAATCATCGGGGATGTAGATTTCGCTCGGCAGTTTAGGCGCGTATCAGCCCTTGTAGGGGGCGCGCGCCGCTGCTGCCGGGGAAGACACGTTTGGCCAGAGTGTTCGCATCGACGTGCATATGCTCGTCGAGCACGCCTTTGAATACGCTGCGCAAATCGAGCGTTGGCCTGAGATCGCGATTATCCAACAGCGCCTTGGCGCTCAAGCCCGGCCAGTCTGCGATCACCTGTCCGCCGCGAACAGCGCCGCCCACCAGGAAGGCACACCCACCGGTTCCGTGATCGGTGCCTCGTGTGCCGTTGACGGCGGCGGTTCGGCCAAATTCAGTGACAACGAGAACCGCAGTCTGAGGCCAGAGCGGCCCCAATCCGTCGGACAGCGATTTCAAACCCTTGTCGAGCCCCGCCAGTCGAGTGGCAAGAATGCCCTTGGCGCCGCCCTGGTTCGCGTGAGTGTCCCAGCCGCTGGCTTCGATGACGGCGATCTCCGGGCCGCCGTCGCTGCGCATCAGCTCGGCGGCCATGCGCGCGATGGCGCCGACTCGATCCGGATAACCTGCGCGGGTCGATTCTTTGCTCATGCCGAGGGAGTCGGCGCTGCCGTGCATCATTTTCTCCGTTTGCACCGCTTCGCTCAATCGTGCCGAGAACCAATCGTCCTTGGAATACAGGTCCGCCAAGCGCGCCAACAGATCCTCATCGACATCCGGGGTCGCCTGCGGCGACTTGGAAATCACGGAAGCGTCGCCGCGCAAAATCAAGGGAACATTCTGGCTGATGGCAACGGCGCGATCTGCGGCTCGTCCGCTGCCGCTCGGCAACGCCGCGAGAGCTCGATTGAGCCAGCCGTCAGCGGTGCCAATGGGCTTGGTCAGGCCGTTCTCGAGCACGTTCTGACCGTCAAAATGCGATCGATCGCGATAGGGCGAAGCGACGGCATCGAAGACCACCAGCTCACCGGCGGTGAAGCGTTCGTGCAAAAAACTTAACGACGGATGCAGGCCGAAGCTGTCGTTCAGTGCCAATGCGCCATCGGGACCGCCCGGCGCTGCGATCGCCAGTTCGCGATGTAGCGTCGCATAGTTAGGATCGCCGTAAGGAGGTACGGCGGCCAAACCGTCTAGCGCGCCGCGCAAGATCACGACCACGAGGCGCGACGAGCCTCCGGTGTAGGCAAATACTGCGTTGGGTATCGTGGCAGTCGCGGCCAGTGCACCGGCGCCGATCAGGAAACGACGTCGACTGGTGTTCACTCGAAAGGGCGCGGGCATGACTATCTCCGTTGAAACTCGGGACTCATCAACAACAGTGCCACCGCTTGGCCAGAGGTAGCGGCGCGACGCAAGGCAGTCAGCGTTTCGGGCCGCGCATAACCACCTAAGCTCGCGGCTGCCAGATCCGCCGGTTCCACGCCGCTTTCGTACTTGGCGCCGACCCGTGATGCCCACAGCACGCGGTGCATGAGCGCATCAGAGCCATCCCAGTGCTTCGCGGTGTCCGGCCAGCCTGCCGGGGATCCTGGCGTGTATTGCCGCTGGCCCAATAGATCAAAAGTTCGGATGACTTCCTCGGGTTGTGCCGGCGAGATGTTCAACGCTCGTAAGGTTGAGAAAACGAAATCCTCCGGCGTCTTGAACTTGCGCGTAGCGGCGTTCCAGGCCTCGGGAGACTCGACCAATGCCGCGTAGACCTGCGGTAAATCACCGCCAGATTTTAGGAACACGCGTGAGAGACGCTCCACGGCGACCGGCGGCGGATCATCCGCGATGAAATGCCGCACCAGCTTGGTGGCGATAAATTTGGCCGTTTCGGGACGGCGCGCCAAATCCGCGAGCACGGCTTCGCCCTGGCGCTGACCTTCCTCGGTATAGGTCTTGCCGAGAAATACTTTCGGGCCCGGCTCGTGCAAGTTGTCGCGGAAAAAAAAGCGCCCCGGGGCACCCCCCGCCAGCCGCCCCTTGCCGCCGCCGATCGACCAGCCTGTGATGATCCCGGCGAAGCTCGTGACGTCGGCTTGGCTATAGCCGCCGTTCACACCGAGCGTGTGCAATTCAAGAATCTCACGCGCCAGATTTTCATTAATGCCGAACTGGCGCTTAGCTTTGGTTGCATCGTCCGTGCGAAAGCGCGACGCGAAGCGCGCCGCGACTGAGTCCTTGCCGACCGAATATTGATTGTCGAGAAACGCGATCATGGCGGGGTGTTGCTCCACCGCCGTCAACAAATCGACAAAGCGCCCGCCGGCATTCGGCCTAATAGCCTCATTCTCCAGGGTTCCTGCCAAGCCGAACACCACACCCTTGTCCGCAGACACCGCGAAATGATTTGACCAAAAGTGCACCAGGCGTTCGGCGAAGGGCCGGGCCGTCAACGCGGCGCTTTGCGCGCGCGCCAGGACCTGCGCTCGATAGTGGGGTTGATACGCCTCGCGAATGGCATTGAAAGCCAGCTTCGGGTCCTGACCCGCGGAGGCGGATTCTTGCCTCATTTTCTGGCGTTCGCCGCGCGCCGCGAGCAGGCCTGCGAATATTTGCTCCGACGGTGCCAACGGCGCATTCACTGCCAGCGGCACAGGTCCCTTAATTTGCGACATCAGCCAGGCGCGAGGCCCATCGGCCGCAGCCGCCAAATCGCCGGGCTTGGCACCCAACCCGAAGCGCAGAACGGCGATTTCAGCTTGCATCATGCCCACTTAACGGCACAGCTTTCGCCGGGTTGACCTCAGGCGGTTTGGAGCGCCGGCGGTTGCGCTGCAACACAAGAGAGTGCTGCTTGCCTGATGCTGGCCAGTTCCGGCTCAGCCTCCCTGGTGAGCGGAAAATAGAAAGTGGAAAGCCAATACCAGCGCAATGAGGGCGATAATGACATTCAGCACAACGCCGGTTTGTGTCCAGTAGCCCGGCGGAACGACGGACGGCTCCAGGCTCTTCGCAACCTGACGGAATTGACGCGCAGAGATCAGCGCCACGGCGGCTCCCAATACCAATAGCAAGATGCCGGCTGACAAAGAAAAAATGCGCTGCGAGGAGGACTCGGGTTGATGCGCCACCATTTGTAGGAATAAGCCAAATCGCTCGACCACAAAACCGAATCCCATCAACGCGATGGCCGTGCGTTGCCAAGCAAGGAGCGTGCGCTCTGCGGCAAAGAGTATCCGCGGGTCTGCTGCGTAGGACATGTTGGCCCCTTCAAACAAACAAATGTGAACCGAATCCTAAACTTTGCGCCTAATGGTCAGTGAAATCTTACATATTCATCAGGTGCGCCCTGATCCCCGCAGAGGGCAAAGTCCACGACAATCGGCTGGTCGTATCGTGAGAATCTTAAAGCACTATGGCATATGCACAACCCCAACTGACTTCAGCCGATAGCGAAGCAGTAGAAACGCCGCGCGAGTCGCCGAGCGCGCGCGATGCGAATTCGCGCGGCCGCCGGGTAAACATCGCGGAGCTGCGCGAGATCGAAAGCCTGCGTGCCGTCAATGCGCATTTGCTGCGCGAACTGGCAGCCATGAAATCACGCGAGGCAGAAGTCCAAAAGTTGGCAGAGCGCGATGGGCTCACCGGACTGTACAACCGACGCCGCATGTTGGAGCTCTTGGAGGCGGCCATCAGCGATGCAGTGCTGCAGGACTTGCACGTGGGATTGCTGTTCATCGATTTGAATGGCTTCAAGGCAATCAACGACAAGTACGGTCACGCGGCCGGCGATAAAATACTTATCACGGTGGCGACGCGCATCTCGGCGCGCGTGCGCACCGGCGATATCTGCTGCCGTTATGGCGGCGACGAATTCGTCGTGGTATTGCCCGGGGTACCGGATCCATTCCCGGTAAGCCGGGTTGCCGATGCCATTCGCGAGCGTGTGTCGCTGCCGTACTGGATCGGTAACGAGCAGCAACAACTGACCGCTTCGATCGGCGAATCAACGTATCCGTACCACGGTGAGAACGCGGCGCTGCTGGTGCATCGGGCCGATGAGGCCATGTATCGCCTCAAGTCGCGCATCGTGCGCCTCTCGCTGGACTACCGCCCGGCGACACGAGCACTAACCCGTCGCCGCAACGACAAATCCAAACCGCGCTCGGGTGGTACTCCATAGGCTGCGGCGGTATGCTTCCCGTCAACGGCGGGGAACGAAGAGCGTTAAGTTCCTAGTGTTCCCGGCTTAAGTGGAAGTGATTATGAATCAACGCAAGTCGCTAATTGCAGCTGCTGTTTTGTGCCTGGTCATTACGATAGCGCTACCCGCATGCGTGGTTGTCCCCAATCAGGCTCACTATGCCGGGGGCGTGGTCTTGGTCGCGCCGCCGGAGCCACGGGTTGAAGTGATCGGCGTTAACCCCGGATACGTCTGGGTCGGCGGATATTGGAACTGGGTGGGCGGCCGACACGTGTGGGTCGGGGGCCGCTGGCTAGCGGGGCGACCGGGACATCACTGGGTCAATCATACCTGGGTGCGGGCGGGCGACGGCTGGCGAATGCGGCCAGGTCATTGGGAACGTGGCTAGCAGCGTTTCAGCGAGCGGCGGGCCAAGTCTGGACCTTTAAGATCTCGCGGAGTTTTGGGCCACCGCCGGCATCGAACCAATGTTCGATCAGCCGAAAGGAAATCGACACTCCGGGCGGCACGATCGGGCGGCCCGACTGCAGATCCGCGCGCGTAAACCACTGCGCATCCTCCAACTCATCATCGCGCCTGTGAATCTGGGTCGTCAGCGCGCGTGCCGTGAATCCTAGCATCAATGAAGACGGAAACGGCCACGGTTGCGAGGAGTGATACTCGATCTGGTCCACTTCGATGCCGGTCTCCTCGAACACTTCGCGAGCCACCGCGTCCTCGAGCGATTCTCCGGGTTCTACAAAACCGGCAATGGTCGAATAGCGGCCCACGGGCCATGAGGCTTGCCGCCCCAGCAGCGCGCACTCGCCATTGCTCACCAGCACAATGATCGCCGGATCGGTGCGCGGAAATTGCTCGTGGCGGCACGCCGGGTTGGTGCATATTAGTACGTGGCCGCCTTTGGCGGAGAGCGTGGTCGCCCCACAGGTGCCGCAGAAACGGTGGCGGGCTCGCCACGACAGCATGCCGCGCGCATAGCCCAAAAGTCCGGCATCTTCGGCCGGCAGCACCGAAGCCAACATGCGCAAATCCTCGAAACGCGTGTCTGCCTGAAACTGCGGCGGTTCGACGGATGCAAGCTCGTAGGCGAAGACATCGATGCCGCCGAATCGCCCGAGAAGAATCAAGTCATCGCCGTTGCGCCTCGCTTCAGGCACGGCCGACAACTCGAGCAGCGCGGCGCGTGGCGTTTCACCGTCGACGATAAGATTGCGCGAACGCCAAACCGGAAGGTAACGGCTGCGCTCATCCGCCAGTGCATTCGCAAACCACGCGGGATCCTTACGCAAATGAGCGGCGCGGTCCAAGTAGGGACCGGCCAAAATATTCCTTTGCTGCATGCTAAGGATTCTAGCAGGGGGCGGCCTTCGCGGGGTTGTCGATAGCGCCCTCGCAGTTGCCGCAGCTCAGCCTGCGCTTTGCGAGCAGATCCCGCACGCGCATCCCGCCGCAAATCTCGCAACGCGCAATGCCGAGCTCATCTTGCCGCGCCAATGCCAGCAGCAGAAACCATGCGTGCTCGAACGAGATGCTCACCGGCTTGTGCATTTCCAGATAAGCCTCGTAAGCCCGGCACAGCAACGCGCCCGATTCCAGCGATCCCACGCGGTAGCGCGGTTCGACGCCGCGTTCGTTGGGGCGCACCAATCCGTACATTACGAAAAGGCTAGCGAGTTGCGCAGCTTGAAATTTCAATTCTGGATTGCGAAAGAAAAATGCCGCTTGGCGCGGCGACTTGCCGCGGTGACGCGTAATTTCCTGCGAGCCATCATGCAAGACGTAGCTGCGATACAACTTGCGGATTCGATCATCACTCAATCCGGTCCACTGGCGAATGGTAAAGGTGCGTGCTTCGTGGCGGATTAGCCGCAGTGCAAGATCTAATTTCTGCCGGTCTTTCGTGTAACGATCGTCGGACACCCTCATGGTCGACTCCTTGGTGCAATTCAAGCGTTTTTGGGTCAAAAAGAATTTGACAGAAATTTGTCACAAAGTTAGCCTGGTTGCCAAGAGGTTTTTTCGACCCAAAAGGCGGTGATTTGTGCAGGACGCATATATCGACAATTGGACGCAGCAGTCGCATGTCTCGAGCGAGCAGTTGAGTTCGATGCGCGACTTGAACCGGCGCTTCCTGGATTTGATGGGGTGCGGGCGGCTCTCGCCGGGAGTCGCAAACCAGGTCGCGATTTTATCGGCGGCGCAACGCGCCGCGGCGGCAGATTGTCCCTATGCCCTGTTCGACCTGCGATTCGGCGATGACAGCTACTGGCGAGCGCGCCTGCAGGTTGTCGGCGAGTGGCGGATCGCGGATGAACCCAAGGCCGGTGAAGACACCGTCGACTTCGTGCGGCTGGCGCTTTTCTACACCTGGCATTTGGCTTCGAGCGCCGGCCTGGCGGCACACCTTCTTCTCGGCATGCAGGCAACCACGGCCGAGGCTTTTCGCGCTATCTCCGTCGATGCGTTGCCATCGCTAGCGCTCGCCGAGGCGACAAATCTCACCGCCCGATGGAGCGGTTGCAGCCCCTACTGGACTGCGTTAATCGGCGCGGCGGCGCGCCCTGATCCTGCCATGCTGCGTCGAGTTCAGCTTTCCGGGCTACAGCTTGCCGCAGCGGCTCAATTGCCAAGCGAGCCTCGCGAGGTTTAGTCTACGCGGCTCTTATGCATGCCTTAGTCCTTCGACAGCTCAGCAAAGTATACAAAAACGGCATCAAAGCGCTCAAAGCCATCGACCTTGAGGTCGAGGAGGGCGATTTTTTTGCGCTTCTTGGCCCCAATGGAGCCGGCAAAACCACGGCGATTGGAATTACGACATCGCTGGTCAACAAAACCAGCGGCGTGGTCGAAGTGTTCGGGTACGACATTGACAAGGAGCTGGAGGCGGCCAAATCCTGCATCGGCCTGGTGCCGCAGGAAATCAACTTCAACATGTTCGAGAGCCCCTTCACCATCGTGGTGAATCAAGCCGGATTCTACGGCATACCGCGGCCGCTCGCGAAGCAGCGCGCGGAGAAATATTTGAAGCAATTGCAACTCTGGGACCGGCGCAATTCGGTTGCGCGCTCTCTCTCAGGCGGCATGAAGCGCCGCCTCATGATCGCGCGCGCGCTCATGCACGAGCCGCGCTTGTTGATCTTGGACGAGCCTACCGCGGGCGTTGATATCGAAATTCGCCGCTCCATGTGGGAGTTCCTGCGCAACATCAACGAGCAAGGAACCACCATCATTCTGACCACCCATTATCTTGAAGAGGCCGAGAATCTGTGCCGCAACATCGCCATCATCGAGGGCGGCAACATCATCGAGCGCGACAGCATGGCAAATGTGCTGCGCAAGCTGCAAACCGAGGTGTTCGTGTTTAATCTGCGCGAGCCGCGCAGCGTTGCCCCGCAGCTGTCGGGATTCACCGCCATGCTGTCCGATCATCACACCCTGGAAATTGAAATGTCGAAGACACAGAGTCTCAACGACATCTTCGCCCAGCTGTCAGCGCAGGGTATCGCCGTGAACAGCATGCGCAACAAGGTCAATCGGCTCGAGGAGTTGTTCATCCGCCTGGTCGACGGCAGCGTCAAGACCGCCGCCGCGAAGGCCTCTTGATGTCTGAGTCGCGCGCGCGTACCGATTGGATCGGCTTCAAGACCATCATCATCCGCGAATTTAGCCGCATCGTGCGGATCTGGGGCCAGACCATCGTGCCGCCCGCGGTCACCGCCACTCTGTACTTCGTCATCTTTGGTAGCTTGATCGGTAGACGCGTCGGTCAAGTGGGCGGCTACGACTACATGCAGTTCATGGCGCCCGGCATCATCATGATGAATGTGATTCAAACCTCCTACGGCAACGTCGTGTCTTCGTTCTTCGGCGCGAAGTTCGGTAAGCACATCGAGGAGCTGTTGGTGTCGCCGCTGCCGAATTGGCTCATCGTCGCCGGCTATACATTGGGCGGCGTGCTGCGCGGCGTGCTCGTGGGTTCGGTGGTGACGATCATTTCTCTGTTCTTTACGCATTTATCGATCAAGCACGTGTTGGCAATCATTACGGCGGCATTCCTGACGAGCTTTATCTTCGCGCTGGGTGGCTTCATCAACGCGCTGTTCGCGAAGAATTTCGACCAGATATCATGGTTCCCCACCTTTGTGTTGACGCCGCTGACTTACTTGGGCGGCGTGTTTTATTCGGTGACCATGCTGCCGGGCTGGGCACACATGGCCTCGAGCGCCAACCCTATTTTGTACATGGTGAGCGCATTTCGCTTCGGGTTTCTCGGCACCTCCGACGTCGATTTGCGCCTGGCATATGCCATCATGGTTTCCGCCGCCGCCGCGATGTTCGCACTGGCGGTAATCTTGTTGAACCGCGGCACCGGTATCCGCGAATAAAGGAGAAATAGGTGACAGTTACCATTCCGCGCTGCACGAGCGCACTCATTGCGGCAATCGCCGGCTTCGGCATGGCGGCTGCCATGGCGGCGGACCTGCCGGTTCAGCCTAACGATCTCGAAGGCTTTTCAAGCGCTGCAGCGGCGGCTGAGATGCAGCTGGAACAACGTTTCGATTCTGACCTGACTGCGGCGGATTTGCGCTCCTGGCTGCAGCAGATGAGTTCGGCGCCGAATCACGTGGGCTCTCCGCATGACAAGGCCAATGCCGAATTCGAGCTCGCGAAGTTTCGCGAATGGGGATGGGATGCGTCCATCGAAACCTTTTCGGTGCTGTATCCGACTCCCATCGAAGTGTCCGTGGAACTCGTTGCGCCCACTCACTTCAAGGCGCGATTGAGCGAGCCGCCGATCGAGGGCGACAGCACTTCGACTCAGGTCAAGGATGAGCTGCCGCCCTACAACGTTTATGGCGCGGACGGCGATGTGACCGCGGAACTGGTCTATGTCAATCAAGGCATGCCGGACGACTACCAGGAACTGGAACGCGAAGGAATCAGCGTCAAGGGACGCATTGTGCTGACCCGCTATGGCGGCGGCTGGCGTGGGCTCAAACCCAAACTAGCCTACGAGCACGGCGCCGTCGGCTGCTTGATCTATTCCGATCCGCGCGACGATGGGTACGGTGTCGGCGACACCTATCCGAAAGGCGGCTATCGGCCGCCCGATGCCGTGCAGCGCGGTTCGGTGCAGGATCTGACCTTATACAGCGGCGATCCGTTGACTCCCGGTGTCGGAGCGGTCCCCGGCGCCAAGCGCCTGGCGCTCAAGGATGCCAAGACCCTGCTAAAGATTCCGGTGTTGCCGATTTCCTACGCGGATGCGCAACCCTTGCTCGCCGCACTGGACGGCCGCGTCGCGCAGCCTGCATGGCGCGGCGGTTTGCCGATAACCTATCACGTCGGTCCGGGCCCGGCGCGGGTGCACATGAAGGTGCAGTCCGAGTGGAGTCAAAAGCCGATTTACGATGTGGTGGCGAAAATTCGCGGCAGCCAGCAACCTGATCAATGGATCATTCGCGGCAATCACCATGACGGATGGGTATTCGGCGCCATGGACCCGCTCGCCGGCCAGGTCGCGCTGCTGGCGGAAGCCAAGTCGATTGGCAAATTGGTCAAGGCAGGCTGGCGGCCGCGCCGCACCCTGGTCTATGACAGCTGGGACGGCGAAGAACCGGGGCTGCTGGGTTCCACTGAGTGGGCGGAACAGCATGCGGCCGAGCTCAAATCCAAGGCAGTGCTCTACGTCAATTCCGATACGAATGGACGCGGCTTTTTTCAAGCCGAGGGCAGTCACGCCGTGCAACATTTCTTGAGCGAAGTGGCCAGGGACGTCAAGGATCCTGAAACCGGTGCGACCGTGTTGGCTCGATCTCTCGCCGCAAGGCGCGTCTCCGGTTTCGACTCGACCCGCTCCGACTCCGCCTCGCGAGCCAGCGCGAACGGCGACTTGCAGTTAGGAGCGCTGGGATCCGGCTCGGACTACACGCCATTCCTGCAACACTTGGGAATCAACTCGGTCAACTTAGGCTTCGAAGGTGAGATTCAATACGGCGTCTATCACTCCGCCTACGATTCTTTCGACCACTTCCGGCGGTTCGTCGATCCGACGTTCGAGTACGGCGTGACGCTGGCAAAAGTCGCGGGCCGCATCGTGCTGCGGGCCGCGCAGGCTGACCTGATCCCGGTGCGAGAAAGCGATTTCGCAGCTTCAATATCAGCCTACGACGACGAGTTGCATAAGCTCGCCGATAGCATGCGGTCCAAGACCGGCGAGCTGTCCAAGCTGCTGGACGATGATTCCTATAAGCTGGCCATGAATCCTGACTTGCCGCGTGCGCCGCCGGTACGTGTCGCCGAGGTGCCGTATCTGAACTTTGCCGAGCTCGACAACGCGATTGTGAAATTAGAACAAAGCGCCAAGGCATTCGACAAGGAATATGCGCGGCTGAGTGCGGCCAGCGAACCGGCCAATCAGTCTAGACGAGATCGTGTGAATGCGACCCTCGCGGTACTCGAGCAGAGCTTGATGGACGCGCACGGCCTGCCCGGTCGTGAGTGGTACCAGCACATGATTTATGCGCCGGGACTGCATACGGGATATGGCGTCAAGACGCTGCCAGGAATTCGCGAGGCCATCGAAGAGCGCCGCTGGGACGAGGCCAATCAATATATAGGGGTGGTCTCACGCGCTCTCAACGCCTACAGTGCGCGGATGGACCGCGCCATCGCGGCACCGTAGACTGCATAGATAATTTTAAGGAGTGTGGGTAATGAGCGAAGACAAGCAGCAAAAATTCACGGCCAAAGTGCGCCGCGGTTTGGTGTGGGTGCATTCCGTTGCAGCCGCGGAACTCGCCAAGAAGAGGGCAGAAGCCACCGGCGTCAGGATCGAAGGATTTACCGCCAGCGAACTCGCCGATGTGGAATCCGCGTTGACCTGGATTTCCCAAAACAAGGAATCGCCGAGCGCCGAACCGGCGGCTTAAGGTTGCGCCGGGCAACCCGCCCTACGCTTCAGCACGGCGCGAAGACACGCTGCATACCCGTCGCGATTTCGCGACGGGTGCGTCCGCGATGGCGCGCTGACCATCGCTGAAAGTACTGCGCTACACTTCATCGTATGGCTCGAAAAAGCGCTTTAGTCGTCGACGATTCCAAGTCAGCTCGCGTCATATTGAGCCGCATGCTCGAAAAGTACGACATCGAAGTCGATATGGCCGAGTCGGCCGAACAAGCCATTGAATACCTGAAGAGCAATCGGCCCGATGCCATCTTCATGGATCATCTGATGCCTGGCATGGACGGGCTGCAGGCAGTGAAGGCGATCAAGTCCGATCCGCAGACCGCCATGATCCCGATCATGATGTATACCTCGCAAGAAGGTGAATTGTACGTCGGGCAAGCGCGCGCCCTAGGCGCCATGGGCGTCCTACCCAAGCAGGTGCGGCCCGTGGATGTGTCGAAGGTTTTGTACGAGCTGCATCTGTTGCCGGATCGACGCGACACGGGGGTAGCCGCCCTGCAACCGGTCGAGATCGACTCCGGCATCGCCATCGAACGGCCGCCGCAAAGGCCCGCGGGAAGCGGTCCGATCGATTGGGGGCGCCGCATCGAAACCACAGTGAAAGACCAGGCGGTGGACATCCGGCGCTTCATCGTCGCCAGCCTGGATAGTTTTTCGACACGCATCATCAGCGATGTGCGTAACGCCATGCCAGTCCAAGGAATCGACCCGATCGCGCCGCCGCCGCCGCCGCCGAAGTCGGAATGGCCCTGGATCGCCGGCATTTTAGCGGCGAGCCTGATCGCAATTGTATTCGTCGCGAGTTGGGTTAGCGCGCGTCGCGATTTGGCGGGGCTGCGCGCCGAGATCACGGGCTTGAAATCAACCAATGCTGAATTGCAG